>NZ_CP068439.1:2630000-3353883 GCF_016757735.1 Aequorivita iocasae | reverse complement strand
AGTTAAAAATTCTGTTTTTTTGTTTTTTAAAAGGTGTGGCTAAAAAATAGGGGATGGAGAGTTTCCGAGCTATTTCCTAACAGTGCAAATATGTGAACAAAAAAGTTATAAAAAAAACTACATTAGGGTTGAATTTTTAGTTTTTTTTTCTCATACTTCCCTTTCGATAAAACTACAAAAAAACTTTCTTTAATCGACACAAAATTTTGAAGAATACACTTACACATGTTAGAGTGCGCTACGGCGAAACAGACCAAATGGGGGTGGTTTACTACGGCAATTACGCACAATACTTAGAGCAGGGCAGGACAGAATGGTTGCGAGAGCTCGGTTTTTCCTATAAATGGATGGAAGCCAACAATGTACACTTGCCTGTTGTCCATCTTAGCATAGATTATAAGCAGCCTGCTTTTTATGATGATTTGCTGACAGTAAAGACAACTTTGAAGCAAATGCCCAATGTAAAAATTGAATTTTATTATGAAATTTATAATGAGTCCAAACAACTTTTGGTTACCGCGACTACAGTTTTGGTTTTTGTGAACAGTACTACCAAAAAGTTGGTGAAGGCACCGGATTATTTAATGGAAAAATTGAGAGAAGAATAGTTAATTTTCCAAGCGTTTTATTGCCACTTTGTATGTGTTTTCAAATAATTCAAAAATGCGTTCCGCATCTTTTTTACGAACCGCAATTTCAAACTCACAACTCAATTCCATTTTTTGATTTACTAGGTTCAAATCTTCATCTTTGATAATCCGCATAACCGTGTTCATTTCCGGATATTCAAATTTTAAAAGGAAGGTTTCATTAATAGTCCTTTCCACAATTTTACAAGTTTCCAAAGCCATTTGAGCAGTTGTTTTGTAAGCTTGTATCAATCCGCCCACACCCAGTTTAGTCCCGCCAAAATAACGAACTACCACAACCAAAGCATTGGTTACGTCGAAAGACTGCAATTGTCCATAAATGGGCATTCCTGCACTGTTTGAAGGTTCACCGTCATCATTGGCGCGATAGCTTTCATAGCTTTTTCCTAACTGCCAAGCATAACAAAAATGTCTTGCGGTATGATGTTGCTTTTTTAAATTTTCAAGGTGTTCCTTTACATCTTCTTCAGAAGAAACAGGAAAGGCATATCCGAAAAACTTGCTTCCCTTCTCCTTAAAGAGTACTTCTTCGGAAGGTTTTAAAATAGTTTTGTATGTGTCTTTTTCAAGTTCCAAATTGTTAATCTTACAGTTTTTCAAAAGCAATAAACAGTATCCCAAGAATGGCTAGGCCTATCCCGACCCAGTTTTTAGTCAATAACTTTTCTTTAAACAATAAAATACCTAATAATGTTGATACCATAACTATAGCCACATTATTGACTGTAAATATTCCCGAACTTTCCAATATGTCACTCCGAAGGGCTTGTACCAAAAAATAAACCGAGAAATAGTTGGGGATTCCCAGTGCAATGCCGCCAAGCACATTTTTCAATTCAAATTTAAACTTTCCCTTAATCGCCTGAACTATCAAATACAGAATTCCCAACAATGCCGCCATTGCAAAAATGGTTGCCGAAAAAATGGGCGTGTCGTTTTCGGCAATATATTCGCCTTCCAAATATTTAATGGTCGTATCGATTATTCCACTTCCCATAAAAACCAAAATCGGAAAGATAAAATTGGCGGGTTTAATTTTTAAACCGTCCTGTTTTTTTATGGAAGCTAGATAAACCGCTGCCAGTGCTAAAATAATTCCTAAAACTTTAAAGATGCCAAGACTTTCTTTATAATACAGCAACCCAAAAACAATAGGGATAACAACGCTCATTTTTGTAGCAACTGATACAACCGAGAGCCCACTGCGCTGTGTGGTTATGGCCATTAAATTAAATACCATTATAAACATTGCCCCTAGCCCCAAAGCAAAAGGAAACCAAGTAAAATGGGGTATTTCAGAGATATTCATCTTGCTTTCTTGAAAAATTATACCACAAAAACAGGCAACTATATAATTTACAACTAAGGCGTGCAGGGTATTGATTTTAAACCTTGAAAAAAGTTTAAAAACCACAAAAATCATTGTGGACGAAAGAATGCTGAGCGCCAGTGGTATCAAGAGTTGGGGTTTTTAAAAATTTGCAATGTATCGTCCTTTATTTTTTCCTCAGAAATAAAAACTCCTTTAAAATCTGGCCCTTTCACACCTTGTCCAAAATTGCTTATTCCTTTAAATACCAAAGCTTCGTCCCACAGATTTGCATCAATAAAGGTTTGGAGTGTTTGTGCGCCGCCTTCAATAATTACAGATTGAATATTTCTTCGCAAAAGCGCCTCGCAAATTTGCTGGGGAAGCGGTCCAGAAAAGTTAATCTTTTCAAATTCTAAATTCTCCGAAGTTCCCATTTCCTTTTCATTGAAAATAATGGTCTGGGCACTTGCATCAAAAACCGAAAAATCCTGTGGAATCCTTAAACTTTTGTCAATCACAATCCGCGTCGGATTTTCTCCAGCCCACTCCCGAACCGTTAAGGATGGGTTGTCGTGTAAAACAGTAGTGGTGCCCACCAAGATTGCATGCTCTTCTGAACGCATTTTATGGACTAATTGCCGTGAAAATTTATTGGTAATCCAAACGGGTTTGGTTTGGTTCCGAACGTCTTCTTTTGGTGCGATAAAACCATCAGCTGTCTGCGCCCATTTCAAAAAAATATACGGCCTTCTCTTTTGATGAAATGTAAAAAACCGTTTGTTTAATTCATTACATTCCTCTCCCAAAACCCCTACAATAACCTCGCATCCGGCATCCATTAACCTCTTAATGCCACGGCCAGCTACTTTCGGGTTTGGATCCAGGCTGCCAACAACCACTTTTTTTATTCCACTTTTAATAATCAAATCGGCGCACGGTGGCGTTTTCCCAAAGTGGCTGCAAGGCTCTAAACTTACGTAAATGGTTGCCTCTTTCAATAAACTCGTTTCGCTTACACTTGCTATGGCATTTACTTCTGCGTGCGCCAGCCCCGCTTTGTAATGCCAGCCTTCTCCAATAATTTTATCATTCTGAACAACCACGCTGCCTACCAAAGGGTTCGGATAAGTGGTTCCCAGCCCGTTTTTGGCCAGTTGTATGCACCGCAACATATATTTTTCGTGTATCTTCACCGCGTAAAAATACAAGGATTTAATTAGAATGACCGCACCAATTATCCGTCTTATTGAAAAGAAGGACAATCCGCAAATAGCCAAGGTAATACGCAACGTATTGGAAGATTTCAACGTGCCAAAAGTAGGTACTGCCTATGCCGATAAATCACTGGATTGTATGTTTGAAACCTACCAAAAACCGAGGGCTGTTTATTTTGTGGTAGAAGAGAACAATAAAATAATAGGCGGAGCAGGGGTTGCCAAGTTAGACAACTACGCAGGCAACGTCTGCGAACTCCAAAAAATGTATTTCCTGCCCCAGGCCCGCGGAAGGGGAGTGGGCGCACAGATGATGGAATTCTGTTTGGCAAAAGCCCGCGAATTTGGGTTTGAAAAAATATATCTGGAAACCATGGAGTATATGACCCACGCCCAGAAACTTTATAAACAAGCAGGATTTGAATATATAGATAGCGCCTTGGGCGATACGGGCCATTATTCCTGCCCAGTTCATATGCTGAAAACACTGTAGTTTTGACTTTAAAAAAATTAAAAACCCACTTCGCCGAATCACTCAAAGGGTTATATCCTTCGGAAGAAATACTATCGTTTTTCCACATTCTTGCTGAAGAATATCTAAAACTGTCCCGTATTGAAATCGCTTTAAACCCTGAAAAAATCGTTTCAGAAACGGAAATCGAAAAATTTCAGAAAGCAATTCTTCGCCTACAAAATCACGAACCCCTTCAATACATAACGGGCAAAACCGAATTTTACGGCCTGCCTTTTAAAGTAAATAAACACACCCTAATTCCCCGCCCGGAAACAGAGGAGTTGGTGGAATGGATATATAGAGAATTCAGCAATCAGCAATCAACAATCAACAATCACCAATTTCTCGACATCGGCACCGGCAGCGGTTGCATCGCAATTTCACTTGCCAAAAATCTTCCCAATGCAAAAGCCTCGGCGTTGGACATTTCAGAAGAAGCCTTAAAAATTGCACAACAAAACGCTGAAATAAATAAAGTAGAAGTTGACTTTATCCAAATGGATATTTTAAAAACGAAAACACTTCCAAAGAAATATGACGTCATAATCTCAAACCCGCCCTACGTCCGCGAATTGGAAAAAAAACAGATGCAGCAAAACGTTTTAAAATATGAACCGCCTTCCGCACTGTACGTCAGTAATGAAGACCCATTTCTTTTTTATGAAAAAATTGCCTCCTTGGCAAAAAACCATTTAAACCAAAACGGCAAACTATTTTTCGAGATTAATGAGTATCTTGCTTTTGAATTGACCACGCTTTTAGAAGGCCAAGGATTTAAAAACATGCAAGTAAAAAAAGACATCTTTGGAAAGGATAGGATGATAAAATGTAACCTAAATGAACCAGCTAGATAAAATATGCGTTTTCTGCGGCAGTAGCGACGGCAACGATCTCGCGATAACCGATACCGCTGTAAGACTGGGCGAAAGCTTTGCCGAGCGAAACATCACTTTGGTTTACGGCGCTGCCAAAATAGGCGTAATGGGCACCATCGCCAAGAGCGTTCTGGACAATAATGGAAATGTTATCGGCATCATCCCCAATTTCCTAAAAAAGAAAGAAGTGGTCCATTTAGGGCTTACCGAACTCATTACTACAGAAAATATGCACGAGCGCAAGCTAAAAATGCAAGAGCAGAGCGATGGCTTTATAGCACTCCCAGGCGGTATGGGCACCTTGGAAGAACTTTTTGAGATCATTACCTGGCTTCAGTTGGGGCTACACCAAAAACCCATAGGCTTACTCAATATCAACGGGTTTTATAATGATCTTATTAAAATGCTCGAAACCATGGTGCGCAAAGGCTTTCTTTCCATGGACAACTACAATCTACTTTTGGTTGATTCCAATACACAAATTCTTCTTGAGAAAATGGAAAATTTCAAACCACCCCAGTTACCGAAGTGGCTAAATTCCGACAGGACATAATACGTTATCAACATTTTCTTCATCCTTTTTAACAAATCATTTTTAGGTCATTCCTTTTCTTAAATTTAAATAGTCTAAATACTTAAATATTTGATTATGAATGCATCAAAAAAGTATTTTGCCGAAGCTCTCGGCACTTTCGCATTAGTTTTATTTGGTTGCGGTGCAGCTACTATAGCCAGCGTAACCCAATCTGGTCCTGTTGGTATTGGAGTTTTAGGAATTGCCCTAGCCTTCGGATTTGCTGTTTTGGTAATGGTCTATACTATAGGGCCAATTTCAGGATGCCACATTAATCCTGCCATTTCAATAGCTATGCTCGCTGCCGGAAAACTTTCCGCCAAAGATACGTTGGGTTATGTAATTGCCCAATGTATTGGTGCTGTTGCTGCCGCAGGACTATTATACCTGCTCGCCACAGGAAGCGCTGGATTTGTAATGCCCAAATGGGGCTTAGGCTCTAATGGATGGGGCGCTGGTTATGGAGGTGAATACAACATGACTTCTGCGCTTATCGCTGAGTTTGTTTTTACCTTCCTTTTTTTAATGGTCATATTCGGTACAACTTCAGAAAGACACAATGCGCCAATGATGGCGGGGCTTGCAATAGGTATTTCTTTAGCGTTGATACATATGGTTGTTATTCCAATTACGGGAACCTCCGTAAACCCTGCCCGTAGTTTGGGCCCTGCGCTTTTTTCAGGCGGTATGGCTTTACAACAATTATGGTTATTTATTGTAGCCCCAATTGCTGGCGGACTTTGCGCCGCTCTGGTTCGTAAAATTTTTATTGATGATTAATTGCTAATAATTTGTTGAAAATTTCAGTAACAAACCTCATAGTTTTTAAAAAGCTGTGAGGTTTAAAATTTTATATTTGTTTTCATGAACATTGAACAGCAAATCACAACCCTCCGCAACGAGCTCCGCGAGCATAACTACAACTATTACGTACTCGATACACCTACAATTTCCGACTTTGAGTTTGACCAAAAACTAAAGCAACTTCAGGAACTGGAAAAGGCACATCCCGAATTTTATGATGCTAATTCCCCAACTTTAAGGGTTGGTGGCGAAATCACCAAGAATTTTGAAACCGTTCCGCATACCTATAGAATGTTTTCCTTGGATAATTCCTATTCAAAGGAAGATCTGGAGGATTGGGAAAAGCGTATCGAAAAAATGGTGGACGGCAAAGTGGAATTCACCTGTGAACTTAAATACGACGGTGCTTCAATAAGTTTGACTTACGAAAATGGAAAGCTGAAAAAAGCCGTAACCCGTGGCGACGGCTTTCAGGGCGATGACGTTACCGCAAACGTAAAGACCATACGTTCGGTGCCCTTACAATTGAAAGGCGATTATCCGCCACTCTTTGATATTCGGGGCGAAATAGTTTTGCCCTTTGAAGGCTTCGCAAAGATGAATGCAGAAAGAGTAGATTTGGGCGAAGAACCTTATCGAAACCCACGTAACACAGCATCGGGCAGTTTAAAATTGCAAGACAGCGCAGAGGTTGCCAAGCGTCCGCTCGATTGTCTTTTATACAGTTTGAAAGGCGAACGGCTTCCCATAAAAACCCAATTTGAAAGCCTCGAAAAAGCAAGGCAATGGGGCTTTAAAGTTCCCGAAGCCGCCAAACTCGCCAAAAATCTGGAAGAGGTGTTGGAGTTCGTGAATTATTGGGACATTCACCGCCACCAACTTCCCTACGAAACCGATGGGGTAGTAGTAAAGGTGAACAACCTGCAGCAGCAGGAAGAGCTGGGCTACACCGCAAAATCGCCCCGCTGGGCGATGGCCTATAAATTCAAGGCAGAGCAGGTTTCCACCGTTTTAAATCAAATCACTTATCAGGTAGGTAGAACGGGCGCCATCACGCCAGTTGCAAACTTGGAGCCTGTAGAGTTGGCGGGAACCATCGTAAAACGCGCCTCCTTATACAACGCAGACCAGATTGCAAAGCTCGACATACGCGAGGGCGATACGGTTTTTGTGGAAAAGGGCGGTGAAATAATTCCGAAAATTATCGGGGTAGATTTTACACAGCGCGACCCGAATTCTTTGCCAACAAATTACATAACCGAATGTCCTGAATGCGGAACGACTTTGGTCCGCACCGAAGGCGAAGCACAGCACTATTGCCCCAATACCGAAGGGTGCCCGCCACAAATTATTGGCCGAATCCAGCATTTCATTTCCCGCAAGGCAATGGATATTGAAGGTTTGGGCGGCGAAACCGTCGCACTTTTGGTAAACAACGGTTTGATAAATAATTATGCCGATTTGTATCTTTTAAAAGAAGAACAGATCATTCCCTTGGAACGAATGGCGCAGAAAAGCGCTGAAAATATGATTAATGGAATTGAAGCTTCCAAAGAGATTCCCTTTGAAAGAGTCCTTTTTGCCTTGGGAATAAGATACGTAGGCGAAACCGTGGCCAAAAAGCTTGCGAAGCATTACAAAACAATAGATGCCTTAAAAAACGCTTCCGAAGAAGAGCTTGTAACTGTTGACGAAATAGGCGAACGAATCGCCCAAAGCGTGGTTTCATTTTTCGCCTCCGAAGAAAATATCGCTATTATTGAACGGCTAAAAAGTTATGGCGTGCAATTAGAGATTTCCGCAGAAAAACTTGCCAACCAAACCAATACTTTAAATGGAAATACCTTCGTTGTTTCCGGCGTCTTCACAAAGGTTTCCCGTGACGAATTGAAAAAATTGATCGAGGACAACGGCGGAAAGGTTTCCAGCTCCATTTCGTCCAAAACCAATTATGTGGTGGCAGGCGAGAATATGGGGCCAAGCAAAAAAACCAAGGCCGAAAGTTTGGGCGTCGCCATCATTTCAGAAGACGATTTTTTACAAATGATTTCATAATTGAAAGTAGAAAAGCGCTGAAAATAGCTATTTTTGCCACTCAAGAATTGGGCATTCCATGTTGAAAAAAGTAAAGCGACATTCCTTAAAAAAGCACATTGAAAAAAACCTGACGGAGCGTGATTTTTCAAAGCGAAACGAGCCTTTAAAGTATTTGGGCTTTGTGGTTGACGAAGCTTTTTTTGACGATTTTGAAATGCTTTATGAGTTTGGGAAAGAACTCGGTCTGCAGCGAAAGGACGTTAAGCTTTTCACATTTGCCGAAACGCGAAGAAAAATACCGTCGCTTCGGCAAAACCAAATAACCAATAAGGAATTTACGTGGCGCGGAGAGATACATAACCAAAACGCACAGGAGTTTCTAGACTTTCCTTTTGATGTGCTTATAGGGTATTACAAAGGAAAACACGAGTTTTTGGGAGCAATGGTAGCGCAAAGCAAAGCAAAATTCAAAATTGGTTTTAATGGGGCCGATGAGCGACTTTTTGATTTACTTTTAATCGTTGACCTTCAAAAACCCGAAGCTTTTAAAAGTGAAGTAAAAAAATATTTAAAAATCTTAAAAAAAATAGATTGATATGAAAGAATTAGTTGGAACTGGCGTAGCATTGATCACCCCTTTTAATAGTGACTTTTCCGTAGATATGGAAGGGCTTAAAAATGTAGTGAATTTCAGCATTGAGAACGGAATTGACTATTTAGTGGTACTGGGGACGACTGCCGAAAGCGCAACGCTTTCAAAAGAGGAAAAACAACTGGTTATCAATACTATTGTTTCTGCAAATAATGGTCGTTTACCTTTGGTATTAGGAATTGGCGGCAATAATACGCAGGAAGTAATTTCAGAAATGAAGACCCGTGACCTATCGGCTTTTACCGCTATACTTTCGGTTTCTCCTTTTTACAATAAACCTACGCAAGAAGGGATTTATCAACACTTTGCTGCAATTGCAAATGCTGCTCCGCTACCGATAATTTTATACAACGTTCCCGGAAGAACAGCTTCAAACATGCTTCCGGAAACGGTAATCCGTTTGGCGAATGATTTTGAAAAAATTATTGCGATTAAAGAAGCGGCCGGAGATATTGTACAGGCAATGAAATTGATTTCTGGTTGCCCAAAAGACTTTCTCGTAATTTCTGGTGATGATATGATAACCTTACCAATGGTACTTGCGGGAGGAGCGGGTGTAATTTCGGTAATTGGCGAAGGTTTCCCAAAGGAATTTTCAAAAATGGTGAAACTTGGATTAGATAGAAAAGTAGATGAAGCTTACGAAATCCATTACAAAATAGCTCCTGCAATCGATTATATTTTCGCTGAGGGAAATCCTGCCGGAATAAAGACAGTTTTTAAATCATTGGGAATTTGTGGCGACACCGTAAGGCTTCCTTTGGTGGGAGTTAGCGATGGGTTGAGGACCAAAATAGATTCCTTTATCAAGAATTTCTAAAATAGTTCTTTTCCGCTAATGCGTTAAATATTTCAAAAGGCTTATAAATAATAGCCTTCAGCGCAATATTTTAGCCAAAGAATAAGTTTGTCCAATCATGTTTAATTCCCTATTTTTGCACGATGTTTTTTAAGCCCATGCGATTACCACTTTTTATTTTACTTTGTTTAACCGTACTTCTTTCGTCTTGTAGCCAGTATCAGCAAGTGTTGCGAAAGGATGATATGGGAAAAAAATACGCTTTCGCCGATTCACTTTACAGAATTGGAAAATACAGAAAAGGCCTTAAATTGATGGAGCAATTAGTGCCAGCATACAGAGGAAAGCCACAGGGTGAAAAATTGATGTTTATCTACGCAAATACATATTACAACTTGGAAGATTACTATCTTTCAGGATATCAATTTGAAAGATTTACCCAAGCCTATCCACAGAGTGACAGTGTTGAAATAGCGGCTTTTAAATCTGCAAAAAGTTTTTATCAGCTTTCACCCAGATATTCCCTCGACCAAAAAGATACCGATAAAGGTCTTGAAAAATTGCAGGAATTTATAAACCAATATCCAAACTCAGACAAACGCACCGAGGCAAATACATTGGTGGCAGAGTTGCGAAATAAATTGGAAAAAAAGGAATATGAGGTCGCAAAGCAATATTTGCGGGTAGAGGATTATAAAGCGGCCATTGGTGCTTTCGATAATTTTATAACAGATAATCCTGGCTCAATTTACAGGAAGGATGCCTTTTACGGAAGATTTGTAGCCGCTTATAAATTGGCTATAAACAGTATTCCCGTTTTGGTGCAGGAACGTCTGCGCGAGGCAAAAGTTTATTACAATAATTTTATGAAATATTATAAGGATTCAGACCTCGCTCCCGAAGCATTGGAAAATTATCAGGATATAGAGAGTAGAATTGAACCTTTAGAAACAGAACCCACTATTTAATTATTTTTTACTATGGATATTAAAAATTCAGATGCGCCAATCAATACCGTTACGCTTGACAAAAATAAAATTGACGAGCCAACGAATAATATTTATGAGGCTATTTCCATTATTTCGAAACGTGCTTCACAAATAAACGGTGATATTAAAAAAGAACTACTTGAGAAACTTGACGAGTTTGCCACTTATAATGACAGTTTGGAAGAAATTTTCGAAAACAAAGAGCAGATAGAGGTTTCTAAGTTCTATGAAAGACTTCCAAAACCACACGCTTTGGCAGTACAGGAATGGCTCGAAAACAAAATCTACTACCGCAACACCAAAGACGAAGTAGTGGAATAATAAAAGTTATATTTATAACTTTTAAAAACTAACAGAATGGCTGTTTTGAACGGGAAAAATATCTTGCTTGGCGTTACCGGCGGGATTGCCGCGTACAAAACAGCTTTTTTAGTTAGATTACTTATAAAAAAAGGAGCCAACGTAAAAGTTGTAATGACAGATTCAGCAAAGGAATTTGTTACTCCACTTACCCTCGCAACGCTTTCAAAGAACGAAGTGTTTTCTTCTTTTACCGATGAAAAAGAAGAAAACAGCTTTAAAGAGCCCAAATGGAACAACCACGTAGAATTGGCTTTGTGGGCCGATTTCTTTTTGATTGCTCCAGCCACTGCCAATACCCTTTCCAAAATGGCAAATGGCGCCTGCGATAATCTTTTGCTTGCGTGCTACCTTTCGGCAAAATGCCCCGTGTATTATGCCCCTGCAATGGATTTGGATATGTACCAACACCCATCAACTGCAGATACCTTTAAGAAGTTAGAAAGCTTCGGAAATATTCAAATCCCCGCGGCTTTTGGCGAATTGGCCAGCGGTTTGGTAGGGCAGGGCAGAATGGCGGAACCAGAGGAAATTGTTTCCTTTTTGGAAAATGACATTTTATCAAAACTTCCGCTTAAAGGGAAAAAATTTTTGATTACTGCAGGACCTACCTATGAAGCCATTGACCCCGTTCGTTTTATTGGCAACCATTCTAGCGGAAAAATGGGTTATGCCATTGCCGAAATTGCCGCTTCACTTGGCGCTGAGGTTGTTTTGATTTCCGGCCCCACGGCATTAAAACTTGAAAATGATTTTGTGAAAATAATTCACGTTACTTCTGCGGAAGAAATGTACAATGCTGCGCAAGAATATTTCGACAAATGTAACATGGCCATTTTAAGCGCCGCTGTTGCCGATTATCGCCCTTCGGAAGTTGCTTCAGAAAAAATCAAAAAGAAAACTGACGATTTAACACTTCAACTTACTAAAACAAAAGACATATTGGCTTCGCTGGGCGAAATAAAGGAAGACCAGTTTTTGGTAGGTTTTGCTTTAGAAACCGAAAACGAAGAAGAAAATGCAAAATTGAAACTGAAAAAAAAGAATTTAGATTTAATTGTGTTAAATTCGCTTCGGGACAAAGGTGCGGGCTTTCAGACCGACACCAATAAAATTACTTTGATAACCAAAGACAATAAAGTGCTTCCTTTTCCTGTTAAACCTAAAAAAGAAGTAGCTAAAGATATTTTAGAATATATTATAGAACAGACAAATGCGTAAAATTTTACTTTTCTTATTATGTGCTATTACTGTGTTTTCTGCACAGACTCAAGAACTTAATTGCACCGTTTCCATAGATGCCGAACAGACCGGCCAGCCCAATCTACAAATTTTCCGAACGCTGGAAACACAATTGCGGGAGTTTGTAAACAATACAAAATGGACCGATAAGGAATACAAAAACCAAGAACGCATAGATTGCAACATGACATTGGTTGTAAGCGATTATGATGGCGACTCCTTTACTGGCACCTTGCAAATACAGTCTTCCCGTCCCGTTTTTGAATCTACTTACGATAGCCCTGTTTATAATTATTTCGATAGGCAGGTACAATTCAATTATAAGGAATATGAGCCATTGAACTTTAATATCAACACATTTGGTTCAAACCTTGTTTCTATTATAGCCTTTCATGTTTATACCATTATCGGGTTGGATGCGGATACCTTTTCACCTAATGGCGGAACGCCTTATTTTGAAGTTGCGAAGCAAATTACAAATACTGCTGCCTCCAGTAACTTTCAAGGCTGGAAAGCCACGGATGGGAACCAGTCCAGATTTCGCTATAATGATGCGCTGTTATCTTCAGTTTACAAAGAATTCCACGATGTGATGTACCAATACCACCGTGAAGGGCTTGATATTATGGCCTCAGACCAGAAAAAGGCGAAGCAGGAGATTGCCGATGCCATTAATATTCTGAAAGGTATCAATGACCGTCGCCCTAACTCTTTCTTGGTCCGAACTTTCTTTGATGCTAAAAGCGACGAAATACAGGCTATTTTTAGCGGTGGGCCACAGGTTGATATCACAAGATTAATTGAAAACCTAAACAGACTTGCACCAACAAAACGAAGCAATTGGTCTGAAATCAAGTTTTAATTTTCTTTCAACAACTCTAGACCAGTTAATTACTTTCTTTTAAATTTATACTTTCAAAATTCTGACCTTGAATTTTGAAAATACTAACATCCATAAATTAAAATTTCATTGTGATAACCAGCCTCGCCATAAAAAACTATGCGCTTATTGAAGATATTCGCGTTGATTTAAGCGAAGGCCTCACTATTATTACTGGTGAAACAGGTGCTGGTAAATCAATCCTCTTAGGAGCTTTAGCGCTTGTCTTAGGAAAACGCGCAGATTTAAGTAGTGTAAAGGATCCTTCAAAAAAATGTATAATTGAAGGATATTTTTCAATAAAAAACTACAAGCTGCAAAATATTTTTCAGGAAAACGATCTTGATTATGACCCCAATACCATAATACGTCGCGAAATATTGCCCACCGGAAAATCACGCGCATTTGTGAATGATACGCCCGTTGCTTTGGTACAGTTGCAGGCACTTGCACCTTATTTAGTGGATGTGCACAGTCAGCATGAAACTTTGGAAATCGTTTCCGAAACTTTTCAAATGGAAGTGATTGACGCCTTGGCTGGAAATGCCGAACTTTTAAAGACCTATAAGTCACAATTTGAAGATTTCAAAAAAACTTCTGAAGCACTTTCAAAATTGAAACTTCAAAAAGATACTGCCTCCAAAGAACTTGATTACAATACTTTTCTCTATAATGAATTGCAACAGGCCAACTTAAAAAAGCTAAACCAGCTAGAGTTGGAAGAAGCATACGAAACACTTAATAATGCTGAAGCAATTCAGGAAGCGCTAGCCAATGCAAACCAACTTTTGGATGAAGAGCAAATAGGAAGTTTGCAAACTGCCAAGGAAGCACGGATTTTATTGGGAAGAATAAAAGGTTTTTCAAAAAAATTTGAGGATTTCTGGCAGCGGTTGAATAGTGCAATTATTGAAGTGGAAGACATTGCTGCTGAAATAAACATTGCCGCGGAAAATATAGAAGCCGATCCTGAAATGCTTTTTCAGGTAAACGAGAAACTTCAAATTTTATATAAACTACAGCAGAAACATAGTGTTTCCTCGGTTTCTGAATTAATTGAAATAGAAGAGAAGCTCGAAGAAAAAGTAAGCACTACATTGGGTTTGGACGAGCAGATAGAAAAATTTGAAAAGCAAAAACTTCAGTTGCGCGAAACTGCTTTAAAAACCGCAGAACAACTTCATATAAAAAGAATGGAGGCAATACCCACACTTAAGAAAAAGCTTGAGGAAACGCTTTTTCCATTGGGTCTGCCCAATGCACAATTTTATTTTAAGCTTGTCTCTTCAGAAGAATTTAAAAACAATGGAACCGACGTGTTACAATTATTGTTCACGGCAAACAAAGGTTTAGCGTTTGGACCATTAAAGAAAGTAGCGTCCGGTGGCGAAATGAGCCGCATTATGCTGGCCATTAAAGCAGTTTTGGCAGACTACAAAAAACTGCCCACCATCGTTTTTGATGAGATTGACACAGGTGTTTCAGGTGAAATTGCCCACAAGATGGCAGGTATTATGCACCAAATGAGCAAAACAATGCAGCTATTGAGCATAACGCACTTGCCGCAAATAGCCGCAAAAGGCGACCATCATATAAAAGTGTACAAAGAAGATAAAAACGAAATTACGGCCACCCACTTGAAACTTTTGAATGAAGAAGAGCGCGTTGTTGAAATTGCACAAATGCTTGGCGGAAAAAATCTTTCTCAAGCTGCTATAGCCAATGCAAAGGAATTATTGAATTAAAACGTATCTTTACTTTTCAAAATTAAGATTGAAACTGAAAATCTATTCAACCATAAAATAAATTAAAACATGTCTTATAATTTACTTAAAGGAAAACGTGGAATCATCTTTGGGGCGCTGGACGAGAATTCAATTGCTTGGAAAACCGCAGAACGCGTTCACGAAGAAGGGGGAAAATTTGTACTTACCAATGCGCCCATTGCGCTGCGAATGGGACAAATAAAAGAACTTGCCGAAAAAACAAATTCTGAAGTGATTCCAGCGGATGCAACCAGTATCGACGATTTAGAGAATTTGGTAACAAAGGCAACCGAAATTCTAGGGGGCAAGCTGGATTTTGTGCTTCACTCCATTGGAATGTCTGTAAATGTTCGCAAAGGCAATCACTATACCAGCCAGAACTACGATTTTACACATAAAGGCTGGGATATTTCCGCAGTTTCTTTCCATAAAACTATGCAAGTACTTTACCAGAAAGATGCAATGAATGAATGGGGGAGTATTATAGCCCTTACTTATATGGCCTCACAGCGTGTTTTTCCAGATTATAATGATATGGCAGACAACAAAGCGTATTTGGAAAGTATTGCGCGCAGTTTTGGATATTTTTTCGGAAGAGATAAAAAAGTTCGCGTTAATACTATTTCGCAATCACCCACCCCAACTACAGCGGGACAAGGTGTAAAAGGTTTTGATGGCTTT
This sequence comes from Aequorivita iocasae, assembly GCF_016757735.1. Taxonomy (NCBI): domain Bacteria; kingdom Pseudomonadati; phylum Bacteroidota; class Flavobacteriia; order Flavobacteriales; family Flavobacteriaceae; genus Aequorivita; species Aequorivita iocasae. The sequence continues at coordinate 3,338,534 of NZ_CP068439.1, read as the reverse complement.
ATTAGCTACGCAGATAAAATGTCTCCGCTGGGCAACGCAACGGCTTTGGATTGTGCCAATTACACAGTTGCTATGTTTAGCGATTTGACAAAGCGGGTAACCCTTCAAAACCTATACAATGATGGTGGTTTTTCAAACATGGGGGTTAGTGACGCAGTAATGGAAGCCTTTGTAGGAAAAGAATAAATTTGTAATAAAAAATAGGAATATAAGATCCTTTTTTATCGGAAAGATAAAAAAGGATCTTTTTTATATGGAATGATTGGAAAGTATTTCAATAAATATTGGACATTAACATTTTTTTAGATACTTTTAGACTGTATTAACTAAATTATTATTTATGAAAAAATTTACACTATTAATTTTAGCTTTCTGTGGTGTTTTATCCACGACGGAAGCACAATTTATTCAACCCAGTCCTTCTGCCTATGGAGCACGAAGCGCAGGTGTTGAAAACCAACAACAGCCAAGAGCTTCCTTAGAAGAACTTTTGGCACGTCTTCAAAGCAATGGGAATAAAACTGGATTGGATTCCCAGCATTTTACACAAAGGGAGAGAGAGATTTTAGGAGCTCATTTTAGAGATCAAAATCAAGGGAATAGATCACCGCAAGCAACACTTTTAGAAGAAGGGTTTGATGACATAACCACCTTACCAGGAGCTGGGTATAGTCTAATAAACGTTAGTGATGCCCCTGGATTGACCGATTGGTTTCAAGGAAATGATCTAGTGTTTCCAGCACACGCTGGGGGACCCACATCATACATTGGTGCTAATTTCAATAACACAGCCGGAAGCGTTATTAACAATTTCTTGATAACCCCTGTGCTTTCGTTGGAAAATGGTGATGAAATTACCTTCTGGACCCGCACCACTACGGCCAGTACTTTTCCAGATAGATTGGAAGTGAGAATAGACCCAGACGGTTCTAATGTTGATCCATCTGGCCCTTCTAGCGTAGGTTCTTATACAGAATTATTGTTAGAGATCAATCCTACCTTGGTAACAGGGGTTTATCCAGATGTATGGACTGAATTTACCGTAACTGTTTCCGGACTTGCTGGGCCAACTGACACAAGAGTAGCTTTCAGATATTGGGTTACAGACGCAGGACCTGCTGGAAATAATTCAGATTATATTGGTATTGATTCATTAACGATTGAAGAAGGCGCTGGCGGTGGCGGTGGCGACCCCACCGTATATGCGGCTAACCTTAGAGCATCATGTGGACTTGACTTTGGAACATTCCCTCTGCCTGGTCCTTATAATCTTACACCTATTGCACCAAATAGTAGTTCTATTTATGGAGGCGATTTTGACGGGACAGGAACATTATATGCTTTTAACGGTACAACCTCAACCCTGTTGACTTTAGATCCAGGTACTGGAGCCGAAACTATAGTAGGTCCTATTACCGGATTACTTCCCGCTGAAACTCTAAGAGGAATGGCTTGGAATGAAGCTGATGGATCTATGTATATATTAGCAGGACAAGGTGAAGTAGGTTCTATTTACACCATTGATCTTACTACTGCCGCAGCAACACTTGTGGGAAGCAGCACCATTACTGGGTGGCTACCTATCTGGTTGGCGATTGACAATAATGGAAATGCATTTATGGCAGATATAGGGCTAGATAGTCTTTATTCAGTAGATTTAACTACTGGTACTGCAACATTAATAGGTGCATTGGGAATCAATATCAATTTTGCACAAGATGCAGATTTTGATCCAGATTCAAATACCCTATACATGGCAGCTTACGTTGGTGGTGGAGTAAACTTTTTTGCCTCTGTCGATACCACAACTGGAGTAGCTACAACATTGGGCTCTGTAAATTCTGACTGTGCTGAATTGGGATTGGTTGCAATCCAAGGTACAGGTGGAGGTGGAGGTGGTTGCTCTATTGTGAGTGACTGTAACTTAACTGATGTAACCCCTGATGATTCAACTAGTTCAGAAATTTGGGATAGACCTTTTGCTGATGGTACTTGCTGTTCAGGATTAGGCCCGGTTTCTTATGATGTGTATGGCCCATTTACAGTAGATGTAACAGGACTTTACACAATTGATAGTGATCAAGATGGTGGCGCTTGGGATGGTTTTATATTTTTATATGAAAATTGTTTTGATCCTTTAGATCCAACTACAAATTTTGTAGCTGCTGACGATGATGGACCGGGTGGAGTTGGAACTTCACAAATTTTGGATGTTAACCTTACCGCTGGTACTGAATATTATTTTATTACTACAGGTTTTGCTGCTGGAGATTTCGGTGCTTTTACCACTACTATTACTGGAGTAGGTACGGCTTCTTGCGGTGGTCCTGTAGTAACTTATGACGATTGTGCAGGTGCTATTGATCTTTCCTGCGGGGATAGCGTAGTAGGCGAGACGCTAACGGCCACGGATTCTGGCGGGAACGCCGCTCCTGACGTTTTCTACAAGTTCACCGGTGACGGTTCTGCGCAGTTGGTTACCATTTCGCTTTGCGCTGCCACGGATTATGATTCTGTGCTCCGTGTTTTCGACGACTGCGACCTTGCCAACGAGCTTGCCTTTAACGATGACTCTTGCGGGCTTCAGAGCGAGCTTACCTTTACCTCAGACGGGACCTCGACATATTACATTATGGTTGAGGGCTTCGGCAGCAACTCGGGCAACTTCAGCCTTGACGTCACCTGTGCCGAGCCGTTGCCTAATGACGACTGCAGCGGCGCGATAGCCTTGAGCTGTGGCGATTCAGTGGCCGGTACCACCGATGGCGCTACCGTCGACAACGGCGTGGCCCCTGATTGCGGCACAGCGGTTACCTCCCCCGGGGTATGGTACAGTCTTGACGACAACAGTGGCCTTCCCGGGACCATTACGCTCTCGCTTTGCAACGGTACGGATTACGATTCCAAGATATCTGTGTATACGGGCGACTGCGGCGCGCCGCCGCTTACCTGCGTTGACGGGAACGATGACTCTTGTGGCCTTCAGAGCGAGATTACCTTCAATAGTGACGGCAACACGAGCTACCTGATCCTGGTGCACGGCTTTGGCGGGGCTACGGGCAATTTCACCCTTGATGTTACCTGTACCCCAACCCCTCCTCCCAACGATATGATCGTGAACTCTATTGACGTTGACGAGGTAGGCTTCCCTTATACGGATCCCTCTGTGGCAATGCCTGCCGCCACTACGGAGAACGGCAATCCTGCGGGTTGCGACCTTACTGGGGCAAATGGGGTTTGGTATAACTTTGTGTCTGCCGGCGACGGTACGGCCAATGCGACGATCGTGACCCCTGGCGGTGCCAGTTCGGTTACTTTCTATACGGCTCCCAACGAGAATGCCTCGGAAACGGACCTTACCCTTGTGGGGCAGCAGAGCAACCAGTGTGGCCCGGGTACCTCCGCGTCCATATTTACGTTGGCCGGCCAGGCTTACTATGTGTTTGTGCTGAACTCAGGGGCTGTTACCGATATCGTTATAGACGGTACCAACCTTGGGGTGTCTGACAATGCCATTTCCGGTTTCAGCTATTATCCGAACCCTGCCCAGGGCGTGCTGAACCTGAAGAGCGTTGACAACATCGAGCAGGTCTCGCTTTACAACCTTCTCGGCCAGCGCGTGATGGACAGCCAGGTTGGCGCTGCGGAGGCTAGTCTGGACGTTTCCGGGCTGAGCACCGGCACCTACCTGATGAAGGTCACCGTGAACGGCCAGGTGGGCACCTATAAAGTGCTAAAGCAATAGCGTATAGGTCAACCTTGATTTTATGGAACCACCCGCATTTTGCGGGTGGTTTTTTTGTATACGATATTCAATGAATTTACTGAAAATTTTCTCAAAACTTTATTTATGCATATAAATTATCGCCATAGTGTTAATTTTATGTATTATTAGTAGAAAATGTAAAATCTTATTATCAAAAACTTTGATTTTTATTTTTTTTAGAATAGCTTTAATCCTCAAAATCAATTACTAACTAAACTAATATTATTATGAAAAAAATTACGATGTTAATTTTGCTCATGATCTGTGCTATAGGTTATAGTCAGACTGATGCAAAATCGGCAGCAGCTAAGGCTTCTGTCACTCCTCTGAAACAGCAAAAGGAGAATAAGGCTGTTCAACAAATGAAAAACGAATTTAAGTATGAAGGTTCGTCAGCAACAGATACCGGCTATAGGGCTTCAAATTATGTTCCTTTATTTGTAGCACCAGAACACAATGATAACTCTAATGACCAAGAAATTGCTCTTCCGGGAAGAAATGCAGCCGTCTTAATACAGCAAACGCAACCAATATTTAGAGCTTATGAAGCATTAACGGTTGCTGAAGAAGCAGAAATTTTTGCTGCAGAACAAGAAGCGCTAACTACAAACGTAGAATATAATCCCGAGATTCAGTATGTAAATTCACTTGCTGCAATCATACCTACAGCAGGGGCTACTGAAACTTTTGCGGTAGTTACAGGAGATTTTTTCTATGATCCAACCGATGGTGTTAACGGTGGGCCTGGAGGAAATTGTACTACAACCTCTTCAGGTGATCCAGGCGATTATCCTAACTGCGGTTGTACAACTACAACTACATTAACTGGAACCGGTCTTTCTGTAGAGTTTTTGTCATTTAATATTTTTGGAAATTTTGATGTGCTGAATATTTATGATGGGCCCGATACCAGCTCTCCCCAAATTTATGATAGTAACTTAAATGCTTCAACAGATACATTGGCAGGTATGATTGCAGCTAATGGCTCGGCGATTTTTAACTCCACTTCTGGAGCATTAACTTTTGAGTTTACTGCTACTACTGTAGTTAATACCTGTGGTTGGGAAGTTGAAGTACTTTCTGCGGGTGGCGGCGGAGGTGGTGTATGCGGAAATCCAATGCTGGAAATCAATCAGGATGTACAAGATACTTGTATGGCTAACATTTCTCAAACAGGCCTTGCGCAGTCCTATATTCCTCTTGAATCAGAAGCTGCGGGTGCAGGTATTAAATTTACTGCTGTATCTTCAGGCCTTGATGTGGAATTGTCTTTATGGGATGGTCTTCCAAATGCTGGCGGAACCATGCTTGCAAGTGGAATTACCCAAACCGATGGCACAGAATGGGCTGATGTGTTTTGGGATCCAGTAGTTAGCGTTACGGTGGGTACAACTTACTATATCGTTATTGATGGAGATATCACATTGCCTTGTATAGCAGGGTCTACAAACAATCCTTATCCCGATGGAAATGTATATGCAAATGCTGGTTATAATCCATTCCCAACTTTTGATTATACTTTTAGAACCTATAGCTGTGATGGCGGTGGCGGTGGAACTGCCTGTAGCGAATCCAATCCTTCAAACAATTTTGAAAATGGATTTACTTCATCAAATAATACTCCTCAAGTTATAGCTGCAGATATAACTGTACCTGCAGATACTGATTTTAACTTGGATGCTCTTCAGGCTAATTGGTTAGTTTTTGATGGTGAAGTAATTATCTCAGCAGATATTACTATATATAATGACCTAGGCGGACTTCCTGACCCTTCTTCTGTTGTCGCCACACTTACTGGGGTCGTTCCGACTTCCCAAGCTGTGATAGGTGATTTCCCTGCGAATTCTGCGCTTGATGCGTTAGAGTTAAATTTTGATATTTCGCCTGTAATGCTGAATGGGCAAAGCGGATCTCCTACTACATATTGGATAAGTATTTATGTTGACAATACTTCTGCAAATGGTTCTTTCTGGGAAAATAGTACTGCCTCAACAGTTGGTAATGATGGAGCTTTTTCTCCTGATGCGGGCGTAACTTGGGCAATAGCTTTACCTGGTTCCGATCAGGTTTATGAATTTTCTGGAATTTGCGAACCAATTGGTGGAGGCCCTACTTGTACAAGTACAGCCTATGACAGTACAGCTGTTCCTTTTGACATTGACGGAAGCGGTAATCAGACTGCCGATTGTGCAAATGCTCCAAACCTTATTCCCGTTACCGTAAGTGACGCGGGAACAATAGGTACAGATGCAATTCTTGAAAATATTACTATAGATATCGCACATACTTTTACTGCAGATCTTGACCTGTATCTAGTTTCTCCCAATGGAACGGAATTATTGTTGGCTAATGATCTTGGTGGTGGTATTGACGATGGTTACAACGGAACAATGTTTGAAGATGGTGGTGCCGACATTACATTGGCTACTGCTCCTTTCGGAGTTGGACCCTATGAGCCAATGGGCGGCACCTTTGCAGCCGCATTTGCCGGTGAAGATATCACGGGTGACTGGAACTTAAAGGTTTGTGATGACGCAGGTGGTGATACAGGACAAGTACTTCAGTTTTCAATGTCTATCTGTGTGCCTCCAGTTATTACAAATGACGATTGTTCTAATGCATATGATCTTTCCTGCGGGGATAGCGTAGTAGGCGAGACGCTAACGGCCACGGATTCTGGCGGGAACGCCGCTCCTGACGTTTTCTACAAGTTCACCGGTGACGGTTCTGCGCAGTTGGTTACCATTTCGCTTTGCGCTGCCACGGATTATGATTCTGTGCTCCGTGTTTTCGACGACTGCGACCTTGCCAACGAGCTTGCCTTTAACGATGACTCTTGCGGGCTTCAGAGCGAGCTTACCTTTACCTCAGACGGGACCTCGACATATTACATTATGGTTGAGGGCTTCGGCAGCAACTCGGGCAACTTCAGCCTTGACGTCACCTGTGCCGAGCCGTTGCCTAATGACGACTGCAGCGGCGCGATAGCCTTGAGCTGTGGCGATTCAGTGGCCGGTACCACCGATGGCGCTACCGTCGACAACGGCGTGGCCCCTGATTGCGGCACAGCGGTTACCTCCCCCGGGGTATGGTACAGTCTTGACGACAACAGTGGCCTTCCCGGGACCATTACGCTCTCGCTTTGCAACGGTACGGATTACGATTCCAAGATATCTGTGTATACGGGCGACTGCGGCGCGCCGCCGCTTACCTGCGTTGACGGGAACGATGACTCTTGTGGCCTTCAGAGCGAGATTACCTTCAATAGTGACGGCAACACGAGCTACCTGATCCTGGTGCACGGCTTTGGCGGGGCTACGGGCAATTTCACCCTTGATGTTACCTGTACCCCAACCCCTCCTCCCAACGATATGATCGTGAACTCTATTGACGTTGACGAGGTAGGCTTCCCTTATACGGATCCCTCTGTGGCAATGCCTGCCGCCACTACGGAGAACGGCAATCCTGCGGGTTGCGACCTTACTGGGGCAAATGGGGTTTGGTATAACTTTGTGTCTGCCGGCGACGGTACGGCCAATGCGACGATCGTGACCCCTGGCGGTGCCAGTTCGGTTACTTTCTATACGGCTCCCAACGAGAATGCCTCGGAAACGGACCTTACCCTTGTGGGGCAGCAGAGCAACCAGTGTGGCCCGGGTACCTCCGCGTCCATATTTACGTTGGCCGGCCAGGCTTACTATGTGTTTGTGCTGAACTCAGGGGCTGTTACCGATATCGTTATAGACGGTACCAACCTTGGGGTGTCTGACAATGCCATTTCCGGTTTCAGCTATTATCCGAACCCTGCCCAGGGCGTGCTGAACCTGAAGAGCGTTGACAACATCGAGCAGGTCTCGCTTTACAACCTTCTCGGCCAGCGCGTGATGGACAGCCAGGTTGGCGCTGCGGAGGCTAGTCTGGACGTTTCCGGGCTGAGCACCGGCACCTACCTGATGAAGGTCACCGTGAACGGCCAGGTGGGCACCTATAAAGTGCTAAAGCAATAGCGTATAGGTCAACCTTGATTTTATGGAACCACCCGCATTTTGCGGGTGGTTTTTTGTAGTATTACTCATACATTTAAAAAATTACTACTATATTCTTTGTCATTTCGTTTTTTAGTGATAGTTTTATGGAAGTTTAACTAAAAATTTTAATCAAATGAAAAAAATTACTTTACTACTAGCTTGTTTTATCGGGTCCGTGGGCTTGATTAATGCGCAAAGTTCATTTACAGGTGATGGTCTTACCCAAGAGCCAGCTGTAACAATTGAAAGTTTATTGACCCGTCTCCAAACTATTGGAAATGTTAGTGGAAACATTAACGAGTATTTTACTCCAGCTGAGCAGAGAATGTTAAATGTACACTTCAACGGTGTTGAGAATATTGCTCCAGTAGTTATAACACAAAGCAATACACAGAATATTGAGGCAGGAGCAGAAATAGCTTGTGCATCGCCAACTAGCTTCAGAAATAATAACGTTTTCCGTGCTTTTGACCTTGCCGGAGATTATGGTATTATGAACGGTTTGGATGTTACTGCTGTAGAGTTTGCAATTGGAACTATTTCAACCCCAACTGGGTTTCCAATTACGGCAAATATCTATTCAGCAACTCCAGGTGCATTTCCAGGTGGTACATTGACACTTCAGGGTACTGCAGTGTATAATGCCACTAATGCTGATGCCGCTACCATGATTACGCTTCCACTTACAGCTAATATTCCTCCAGGGGAGGCTATGGTTATGGAGCTTGTATTGGTAGATGATGGTACCGATACTAACTTTATGCGTTTTGGATGTAATAATGATGGTCAAACAGGACCAAGTTATATTCAAGCCCCTGATTGTGGTGCTGCTACACCTACTGACTTTGCCGCTTTAGGATTGACACAAGGTTTGGTTTGGAATGTACTTGGTGATGACGAGCCAGGTGGAGGCGGTGGCCCAGCTATGGCGTTTGGTATCAACAATACAGCAGCTTCTTTAGTGAGCTGGGATCCAGCAGATCCATCTGCATTGACTACTTTAGGAGCTTCTCCTGCTGCAGGTTTTGAAAATGCGGGAGCAATTGATCCTAACGATGAAGGAACAGCTTATGTATTAGACAATGGCGGGGCTTTCTACAGTGTTGATCTTGCAAGTGGTACTTATACTAGCTTAGGTACTATTGCTGGTCCAGGTACAGAAACTTGGGCGGGTGCCGAATTTGATCCATCAACAGGTGATTTATATGCAGTTTCAACAAATGTTACAACTTCATCATTGTCTTTAATTGATATTGCTGGAGTATCGTCAACACTTGTTGGCCCACTTACAGGAATGGCAGGAGCAATATCTCTTATCATTGACAATAATGGAGATGCTTATAGTCATGATATTGTAGATGATAACCTATACTTTATTGATTTAGCTACTGGTGCAGCTACTCCTGTTGGTCCACTTGGATTTAACGCTAACTTTGGTCAAGGTGGATGCTATGGAAATGGTAGTTATTATCTTTCTGCTTATAATGCAGACGCCGGTCAATCTCAGTGGAGAGAACTTGATGTTACTGATGGTAGTTCTACTTTAATTGGATTGTTTAACGGTGGTAGTGATCAAGTTGCCTGGTCTTCTGTAATAGGAGATACTCAAGGTGTTTCAGAAAATTCCTTAAAAGGTTTTTCTTACTATCCAAACCCAGCAAACGATGTAATTTCATTAAAAGCTGCTAACAGTATTGATTCTGTAGCTATCTATAACCTATTGGGTCAGCAAGTACTTAGCGCTAAAGTTGGTGCTACTACTTCAGACTTAAATATTGCTGGCTTAACCACTGGTACCTACATTATGAAGGTAACCGTTAATGGCCAGACTGGTACTTACAAAGTATTGAAAAACTAAATTTTCATAATTGATATGAAAAGCCATCTACGAAAGTAGATGGCTTTTTTTATTTGATTAAATTTGCGTGATGCAACGAAGTTATTCCTTTATAATTCCTGTTTTTAACCGCCCACAAGAAGTTAAGGAGCTTTTGGAAAGTTTTATGTACTTGGATTTTCATAAACATTATGAGATAGTTATAATAGAAGATGGTTCAACAGAAACCTCAGAAGGTGTAGTTAAAGAATTTTCTGAAAAACTTTCAATTTCATATTATTTTAAAAAAAATTCTGGTCCGGGAGATTCTCGAAATTTTGGAATGAAACACGCAAAAGGAAATTACTTTATTGTTCTAGATTCAGATTGTATTCTTCCGCCGCATTACCTATCAACTGTAGATGCGTTTTTGGAAAATAATTTTTTCCATTGTTATGGCGGGGCAGATGCGGCCCATCAAAATTTTACTCCTTTGCAGAAAGCTATAAATTATGCTATGACCTCCTTTTTTACTACTGGAGGAATTAGAGGAAGCGAAAAAAGTATTAATAATTTTGAGCCCAGAAGTTTTAATATGGGTATTTCAAAAGAAGCATTTGAAAAGACGGGAGGTTTTTCAAAAATTCATCCGGGAGAGGATCCTGATCTTTCCCAGCGCATATTAAAAAACGGCTTCCAAACAACCTTTCTTCCTAATGCTTTTGTGTACCACAAGCGAAGAATTTCTTGGAAAAAATATTACCTTCAGGTAAAGAAATTTGGATTAGTCCGCCCTATTTTAAATAAATGGCATCCTTCCGCAGCCAAATTCACTTATTGGTTTCCATCATTTTTTGTATTCTTTGTATTGTTTTCTGTTTTATTTTCTCTTTTTTTAAACTTATGGTTTAGTGTACCACTTCTATTATATTTAATTTTAATTTTAATAGATTCATCTTTAAAAAATAAGAGTTTTTACATAGGAATACTTTCAGTAAAAGCTGTTTTCGTACAATTTTTTGGATATGGTATTGCCTTCATCAAATCCAGCTTTTTAATGAACTTTCTAAAGAAAGATCCACAGAAACAATTTCCCTTTTTATTTTTTAAGTAAATTTAATGGCATTCAAAATAGCTACTATGGCAAAAGGATTCATGAAAAGCAGTAAAAATTTAAAAGTAAAGCGGTTTTTTTTCTTTTTGTTTGTCGCGGCCATTTTTTGGATTTTGACAAAGTTTAGCAGGGAATTTACCACTAGCATGGTTGCTAAAATTCAATATGAAAACATCCCAGAGACGACCGCCCTGGCTGATAAAAACTTACGGAATATTACCTTTGATCTTACCGCTAATGGTTTTGAAATTTTATTTTATAAGTTCAAAAAACCTACTATTGATATACAGGTAAGTAAATTTTATGATAAAGAAAAAGATCATTTTATTATTACAAAAAATGAGTTGACCCGTATGGTTTCTTCCAATTTTAATAGAAACTTGGCTATAAAAAACATCTCTGTTGAAGCACTGAAGGTTGCACTGGACCCCATCGTGCTAAAGAAAGTTCGCGTGCTGCCCAAATCCAAAATCACCTTTAAGGATGGCTTTAAGCCGATTGATAGTCTAAAAATAAAGCCAGATTCCGTGATTATTTCTGGCCCTGCGGGTAGCCTCAAAAATATTAATGCTATTCCAACCGAAATGATTTCACTTGAAAATATAGAAAAGGATATTTCAAAAACTGTAAAATTATATGACAATAACACAGCCATTGTTTCTGTTAAACCTAACAAAGTCTTAGTGAGCCTAAGGGTGGCAGAATTTTCACAAGGAAGTTTTACTCTCCCGGTTGAAGTAATCAACCTACCTCCCGATTTGGAAATAAAACTGGTGCCGGCTTCCGTAACTGTTACGTATGATGTTTCAGTAAATGATTTTTCGGAAATTTCAAAGGAAAACTTTAGGGTTATATGTGATTATTCAAAAAGAAACAAAACGGAAAATTTTATGCTCCCTACCTTGGATAAAATGCCGCCCAATATTCGCAATGTAGTTTTTGAACCAAAAAAAATTGACTTCTTTATTTTCAAATAATCAGCTTTTATAGCTTCATAAATAGAGCAAAGATGAAAATTGTGGGTCTTACTGGCGGAATAGGAAGTGGGAAAACTACTGTGGCAAAAATGTTTTCTGAGCTGGACGTGCCCGTTTATATAGCTGATGTTGAAGCCAAAAAACTGACCAATACATCCAAAGTCATTCGGCGAAAATTAATCAAATTGCTTGGAGAAGAAGCATATTCTGAGGATGGGCTAAATCGTATCTATGTTGCAAATAAGATATTTAACGATAAAAATTTATTAAATGCAGTAAATGAGATAATCCATCCAAAGGTTGCAGCCCATTTTAAAAAATGGGTTGCAAAACAAAATGCGGATTATGTAATAAAGGAAGCGGCCATTCTTTTTGAAAATGGAGGCTATAAAGATTGTGATACCGTTATACTTGTTACAGCTCCAAAATCTGTAAGGATTAAACGAATTATGGCACGTGATAAAGCATCAAAATCCGAAATAGAGCAACGTATAAACAACCAATGGAGTGATGCAAAAAAAGAAAAATTAGCAGATATTATAATTGAAAATATAGATTTAAGTGCAACAAAAAAAAGAGTTGCAGAGATACACAAAACTCTTCGTTAAAAACCAGATATAAAGTATTTCTTTCTTTTGTTAACATTTGGTTAAATGGGCGAGTGGCTAAATGTTAAAATCTTACTTTTGGAGTATGAACAAAAAGCTATTCGTATTGCTTATAGCGCTCATGAGCCTCTCATTATTGGGAATAGTTTTCGTTCAGGGGTACTGGATATCAAATGCCTACCGAACAAAAGCAGAACAGTTCACCATAAATTCCAAACAGGTTCTTATATCGGTTGCAAAGGAAATCCAACTTAGGGAGAATGAGGCTTATTATCAAGTATATAGTGCGTATGTAGATAGCATACAAATACCGGATACCGAAAGTTTTACCGAGTTGGCTTATAGAATCCAAAACAACACGACGAATGAGACATATATTTTTACCGATGGAATTTTAGAACAAGATTATAAGCTCTCTTCAGGACTTTTTGATTCTGAAATGGATAGTATTCAGTTTAGGAAACTTACAAGCAGAAAAACAAAGACCAAAGTTTCTGAGGGAATTGACGGCATAGCCATACCAGAAACACGGGTTGAGTCTTTTTCAAGAATGAAGGATTACGAACGGAAACAGTTTGAGGATTTTGTATCCAATGTGACTGCGATGGTGCCCATCTATAAAAGGGTAAATGAAAAAGAGGTATCAGAACTGATTGAAAAGGAATTAAATGAAAGGGGACTAAAGTCTAAATTTGAGTTTGCAATTTACAGCAACAATCTTGAGACTAAAGTACGTTCAAAGAATTTTAAATATGACGAAGGAAGTACTTATATAGTTCCGCTATTTGTAAACGAGGACAAAAACAATTATGAACTGTACGTAAGTTTTTCAGAAAAGGGAAAACTTGTACTAAATAGTATTTTAGGGATGGCTATACTTTCGCTCGTGTTTACGGCAGTAATTATTTTAGCATATTCCAGTGCAATTTCACAGATATACAAACAACGACAAATTTCACAGATCAAGAGTGACTTTATAAACAATATGACCCACGAGTTTAAAACACCCATAGCCACTATTAATTTGGCATTGGACTCACTAAAGAATCCAAAAGTAAAGGACAACCGGGAGTTTTTGGATCGTTATTTGGGAATGATCCGGGATGAAAATAGAAGAATGAATGCTCAAGTTGAAAATGTACTTCGAATTTCAAAACTTGAAAAAAACGAATTGGATTTGCCAAAGGAGCGTTTGAACCTGCAAGATATTGTTGAAGACGCCATTTCACATGTCAGTCTTATTGTAGAAGATAGGGGAGGCTATATAAACACACACTATGGAGCTCTCAAATCAACAGTTCTCGCAAATGAGTCACACTTAAGTAACGTGATAGTAAACATACTTGATAATGCAATAAAATATTCGGAAGAAGCACCCAAGATAGATGTTTATTCAGAAAATGTAAAAAACAGTATTATCTTGAAAATACGAGATCAGGGAATGGGTATGAGTAAACCTGTTCAGAAAAAAATATTTGAAAAATTTTACAGAGAACATACCGGTGACATTCACAATGTGAAAGGTCACGGCCTTGGCCTAGCCTATGTAAAACGTATCTTGGATGACCATGATGCCGAAATTTACGTAGAGAGTGAAAAAGGAAAAGGCAGCACTTTTATTATAAAACTACACTTAATATCTTAAAATTATGGACACAGAAAACAAAAAAATCCTTCTTGTTGAAGACGATCCCAACTTTGGAACAGTATTAAAAGATTACCTCGCCATGAACGATTATAACGTGACACACGCTAAAAATGGGATGGAAGGTTTTGAAAAATTTAAAAAAGACGATTTCGATCTTTGCATTCTAGATGTAATGATGCCTTATAAAGACGGTTTCACACTGGCAAAAGAGATTCGTGAAAAAAACGAGGATGTGCCAATTATTTTTCTTACCGCAAAGGCGATGAAAGAAGATGTATTGAAAGGTTATAAAGTAGGAGCTGACGATTACTTGAACAAACCCTTTGACAGCGAAGTGCTTTTGATGAAAATTAAAGCCATAATTCAAAGAAAAGCCACAGACTCTATTGCAGACAGTAAGCAATTTGAATTTCAGGTGGGCAATTTCCATTTAAATTCCAAACTTCGCTTTTTAACTTACAATAAAGAAACCCCAATAAAATTATCCCCAAAAGAAAACGAATTGTTACGTCTTTTGGCACTTCACAAGAATGATTTGATGCCACGTGAGTTGGCACTTACCAAAATTTGGAGAGATGATAACTACTTTACTTCTAGAAGTATGGACGTTTACATTGCAAAACTACGAAAGTACCTAAGCAAGGACGATGGCGTTGAAATTATCAACATCCACGGCGAAGGATTTCGTTTGGTAGTAAAGGACGAAGTTGACAATTAGTATTTTTCTTATATTAAGATAAGTGTAAAAAAACGCCTTTAAAGGGCGTTTTTTTCTTTTATGAAATTGATAATTTTCGTCGGGTCAGTTTCAAAATTAAACCAATGGATTGCTTCATTTTTTCTAAACCAGGTGGTTTGACGCTTTGCAAACCGACGGGTGTTTTTTTTAATTTCTGAAATGCTTTCTTCCAAGGAGATTTTATCTTCAAAATAATCAAATAGTTCCCGATAGCCCACCGTTTGCAGCGCATTTTTTTCTTTATGTGGTAAAAGTGCTTTGGCTTCCTCGATTAGGCCATCCTCAATCATCTTATCCACCCGCTGATTTATACGTTCGTAGATAGTCTCCCTTTTGGCAGTCAACCCTATAAAAAGTGTTTCAAAATTTCTATTGGGCGTTTTCTCATTTATAAAAGTTGAATATGGTTTTCCCGTAGCCCGATATATTTCCAAAGCTCTTATTAAGCGATGAGGGTTATTAATATCAACTTTTTTAAAATAGAGAGGATCTACTTTCTTTAATTCATTTTGAAGTGCTTCAATTCCTTCGTTATTTAACTTAGATTTAAGTTGTAGTCGTATTTGCGATGGCACCTGCGGAAAATCATCCAAACCTTTTACAACCGCATCTACATACAAGCCCGATCCGCCAACCAATATTGCAATATTCTTTTTGCTGAAATAATGATCTAAGAAGGTGATGGCCTCTCTCTCAAAGTCACCCACCGAATAATCCTCAAAAATACTTTTGTTCTGAATAAAGTGGTGCGTGGCCGACTTCAGTTCCTCTTTTGAAGGCACGGCTGTGCCTATATTCATTTCCTTAAAAACTTGGCGCGAATCTGCTGAAATAATTTCGGCACCGAAGGCATTTGCAAGTTTTATTGCCAAGGAGGTTTTGCCTATGGCCGTTGCACCCACTACACAGATAAGCAATGGTTTTTTTAAAGACATTATGTTTCTATGTGGTTTTTGGGATTTAATTCTTCACCACATTTATGGCAATATTTTGCATCGTCCCTATGTTTTTGGGCTCCACAGTGAAGGCAAGCTTGTGTGTTAACGTGTATGTAATTTTCTCCTAATACATCCTGTTGGTCCATTTTTTTGGTGTATTCAGCACTGACGATTCCAGTGGGGACGGCAATAATACCATAACCCAAAATCATAATGACCGTTGCCAGTAATTGCCCCAAAGGAGTTACGGGAGCAATATCGCCAAAACCTACTGTGGTAAGAGTTACAATACACCAGTATACACTAATTGGGATGCTTTTGAAACCGTTTTCAGGTCCTTCTATAATGTACATTAATGTACCTGCGATTACTGCAATTACAAGTACTGCAAATAAAAAAACCAAAATTTTCGCTCTACTACTTATTAATGCCTTACGTAGCTTAGTGGCTTCGCCTATATAACGGGCTAATTTTAAAATCCTGAAAACCCTCAACAGCCTTAAAGCCCTTACGGATAATAAAAAGCTGCTCCCGGCAAAGAGAAAAGAAAGGTAGAGCGGAATGGTTGATAGAAAATCTATAATTCCATAAAAACTAAAGATGTATGCACGTGGTTTTTTTACTGTAATTATGCGTGCAACATATTCTATAGTGAAGAATATAGTGATGATCCACTCGCCAATGTAAAGTATTTCATGGTATTTCGCGTCTATTTCGCGAACGCTTTCCAGCATAACCAGCACGATGCTCAGTAAAATAAGGAAGAGCAGCACAACATCAAAAAGTTTTCCCATAGGCGTGTCTGCTTCATAGATAATTTCGTGAAGCCTGTAACGCCAGGATTTTTTATTGGTTGGTTTCAAATTTAAAATTTGGAATGTCTAAAAATAAGCAACTTTATCTTAACTAACCTTATCGGAGGGAAGCTTTACTGTTTTAAGAACTTTGTTTTTACGAAGGTAATTTTGAATAATATGCTGCACATTTCGATTATTTTGCATAGGGTTGATAATAGATTTTAAGATTTCAGGATTGTTTATTTGATGGTTCAAATTATAAAACCCATAGCCTTTGTAACTTCCATTTTCAATTAAAATGACTGAACGCTCTTCAATATCGCGACCCCGGTCTATAATGAGCATGTTTTGATTTTCAAAACTATTCTTTTCTAAAAAAGCCTTTACGCGGTTGTTATATTCAGCTACTGGTTCCTTGCCTATGCAAGCACCATAGCACTCTTTTAATTTATAGTTGAAACAGGTTTTTCCACTTGTTTGCAGCCCGGTCAATTTTTGGCAAAATTGGTTAGCTTCCGTTATTTTGAAAAGCGATGACTTTGCTTGTTGATAGTTGCTGAAAGTTGTAATGGCCATTTTTCTGCCATCCGCTTTTTCAATTTTTAAATTTATATAACCTGCCGCATCTACAAAAGAAGTGAGTTGATGGCTAAAAAGCGTTTGCCTGAGCGACCTATTATACTTGGGTTTGGTCTGTTTTATTTCTTCACACTCTTTAAGAAGCGAAATAAGTTCGTTGCCTGTTTTTTCAAAAGTTACCGATTTTACTTCCGCCTGAATTTTTTTGGATTTTCTGTTATCACTCGTAAAATGTTGTGTCAGCCTTTTTTTAATATTCTTGCTTTTTCCAATATAAATAACCTTCCCATCATCATTGTGCATATAATAAACCCCCATTTCAGAAGGAGTGTTTTCAATAATATCAAGCAATTTGGGCTCAATGAGGCGCTTTGGATCCTTTTGAAGGGTTTCGGTGATTATTTCTTTGGAAGTGTCTTTTGCAAGCAACATTTTAAATAGTGCCACCGTAGCTTTAGCATCGCCCTGTGCACGGTGACGGTCGCTGAGCGGAATTCCTAAGGAGCGCACTAACTTTCCCAGACTGTAGGAGGGCATATCTGGCATCAATTTCTTTGCGAGTTCAACGGTGCAGAGCGTTTCCCGTTCAAATTGGTAGCCCAATCGGTCAAACTCTGTGGTGAGAATTCTATTATCGAAAAGTGCATTGTGAGCTACCATTATACAATCTTCTGTTATCTCGATAATCCGTTTTGCAACTTCATAAAATTTTGGAGCTTGCCGTAGCATTTCATTGTTTATACCCGTAAGGTTTACTACAAAAGGCTGAATAGGCCTTTCGGGATTTACCAAGCTTGAAAACTGGTCCACAATTTTGTGGCCGTCAAATTTGTAAATCGCAATTTCGGTGATTCCTTCCTCGTTGTATTTTCCGCCCGTTGTCTCTATATCTAAAATTGCGTACATCAAAAAATTTGTATTCTCTATTTTTTATTAATTATAGTTTCTTTCCCCAAAAATGGCACTTCCCACCCGTATCATATTGCTTCCGTTTGCAATTGCTATTTTATAATCTCCACTCATTCCCATGCTTAAAATTCTGAATTCGGAATTCTGGGCTTTGAACTGGTCATATATTTTTTTCAATGTCTGAAATTCTTCAGAAACCTGCTTTTCATCATCTGTAAAGGTTGCCATCCCCATCAAGCCAATAACTTTTATATTTTGAAACTTTTTGAAATCTTCGGAAGCAAGGAGGGAAGCGGCATCTTCTTCGTCCATTCCAAATTTACTGTCTTCCTTGGCTATTTTTATTTGTAGTAAACATGAAATTACCCTTTCGTTTTTCTTTGCTTCCTTGTTTATTTCCTTTAAAAGCTTGAAGCTGTCCACCGCGTGAATTAAACTCACAAACGGTGCCATATATTTTACTTTGTTGCGCTGCACATGGCCAATCATATGCCATTGCACATCCTTTGGCATCTCCTGCCATTTGGCTTCCATTTCTTGGATTTTGTTCTCTCCAAAAACACGTTGTCCCGCATTGTAGGCTTCCATCAAATCGCTGACGGGCTTCGTTTTGGAAACTGCCACGAGGGTAACATTTTTGGGTAATTCTGAATTAAACTTCTTTAAATTTTCTGCAATCGTCATTTATCTTTTCCTTTAAATTCTTAAAATTCAAAAACCGTCACCCCGCTTCTTAGTTTTGGTTCAATATAGGTGCTTTTTGGAGGCATCTTTAAGCCTTCGTCGGCAATCATCTTCATTTCTTGCGTGGTGATGGGCAATAACCCAAAACCGACCGCAAAAGTTCCGGAATCCACAGCCGTCTTTACATAAGCCAAATCTTTTTTGCCGTGGGAGTATTCTATGCGTTGATCGTTGCGCAAATCTTCAATGCCCAAAAGCGGTTTCAAAATAGTTACATATAAAATTTGCGTATCCAATGCATCCAATGCATTGTTGATTTCATATTTGCTTTTACGAAGGTAAAGCGAATAAAATTCGCCGTCCAAATACATACTGAAATGATGCTTTTTGGAAGGTTTGTAATATTCCATTCCCCGATTTTCTATGCGGAAATATTCATCGAGTTTTATTAAAAACTCTTCCTTCTTCAATCCGTTTAAATCTTTTACCAAACGGTTGAATTCATAAATTTTTAAATCGCTTTCAGGAATTAGAAAGCTCATAAAAAAATTATAGGGCTCATCGCCGGTATGATTTGGGTTTTCTTCTTTCAGATCCTTCGCCAATAAATAGGAGGACGCGGAGCGGTGGTGACCATCAGCAATATAAAGCGCGGGCATTTCACCATAAATTTGCTGGATTTTTTTCAGCAGCATTTCATCATCCACATTCCAGAGGTAATGTGTGTCGCGATAGGTAGTGGTAAATTCATACTCTGCCCGGCTTTGCATTACCTCTTCAATTATAGCTTCCAGCTTTAAATTATCGGGATAGGTAAGAAGTACCGCTTCGGCGTTGAAGCCTACTGTTTTAAGGTATTCCTTAAAGATTATTTCACGAAATTCCAGCGTGTCCTCGTGTTTTTTGATAACATCATCCTCATAATCCTGTACACTTGCTGCACCTACAATTCCATTGAATTCAAGTCCATCGCGGTTAACAATTTTATAAATGTAGAATGAGGGATTTTTGTCCTGAATAAAAATTTCATCTTCCTTAAATTCCTGATAGCGGTTGCGAACCAAGCCGTAGCGCTCTTCCCCCGAGATTTCCTTTTGATATTTATAACCCGGGTTTACAATGTGTAAAAATGAAAAAGGATTATCCCGCAAACGCGACTCCACCTGTGCTGCCGTGTAACTGTCATACGATCGTGCAGCAAGCAGGCTCACTTTGTCACGCGTAGGGCGGACGGCTTTAAAGGGGATAATTTTTGCCATTTCTATTTCGTGTTCAGTGGAAGTTGCTGGGTACAGCCATCAATAATTACTTTGTAAACATTTTTGCAACATCCTCTGCCTTTCTGTTTTGGCTGTAATCATAAAACCCTTCGCCGCTTTTGGCACCCAATTTTCCTGCCATTACCATATTGACCAACAATGGGCAAGGGGCGTATTTAGGATTCTTAAATCCTTCGTACATTACTTTTAAAATAGAAAGACAAACATCCAAGCCAATAAAATCTGCTAAAGCCAGAGGGCCCATTGGGTGCGCCATCCCTAGCATCATTACTGTATCAATTTCTTTCACGCCAGCCACGCCGTTATAAAGTGTTTCAACAGCTTCATTTATCATGGGCATCAAAATACGGTTTGCCACAAAGCCAGGGTAATCATTAACTTCAACGGGAACTTTGTTTAATTTTTTTGAAAGCTCTTCCACCATTTTGAAAGTTTCTTCGCTGGTGCTGTAACCTTTAATAATCTCAACCAATTTCATAATCGGCACCGGGTTCATAAAGTGCATTCCTATAACCATTTCGGGGCGCGACGTTACTGAGGCAATCTGCGTAATTGAAATAGACGAAGTATTGCTAGCAAGAATGGTATCATCTGGACAGAACTTGTCCAAATCGCGAAAAATTTTCAACTTCAGGTCCACATTTTCCGTTGCGGCTTCCACCACAAGACTTGCATATTCCACGCCTTCCTCAAGATTGGTGTAGGTGGTTATGTTTTTAAGGGTTCGTTGCTTATCGGCTTCAGTAATGGTTTCCTTTGCAACCATTCTGTCCAAATTTTTGGTGATGGTCGCTATTCCTTTATCAAGTGATGCTTGGTGAAGATCAATTAATTGTACTTTATAATCAAACTGTGCGAAGGTGTGGGCTATTCCATTGCCCATGGTTCCTGCTCCTATTACTGCTACGTTTTTCATTAAAATGAACTTTATATTATTTATATTTTTTTGAAATTTTCAATTATCAACATGGCAACCCGAAGCGCCTCAGTACCCTGTTTAAGCGAAACCTCTGGAGTTCTATCGGCTTTTATGGCTTCATAAAAGCTTTCCAGCTCGTCTAGAATGGCATTGTTGGCTTCGATTTTTGGGTTTTCGAAATAGATTTGTTTTTTGATTCCTTCGGCATTGGTCAAAACCATTGCGAAATCGTCTATTTCTTTTGGAGCATCCTTCATTTTCACCACCTCGCATTTCTTCTCCAGAAAGTCTACGGAAATATAGGCATCGCGCTGAAAGAAACGTGCCTTGCGCATTTTCTTTAAGGAAATACGACTCGCGGTAAGGTTTGCTACACAGCCGTTTTCAAATTCAATACGTGCGTTGGCAATATCCGGCGTTTCGCTTATTACCGAAACTCCACTTGCGCTTACTGCTTTTACAGGGCTTTTCACAACGCTCAAAATGGCGTCAATGTCGTGAATCATCAAATCCAAAACTACCGATACATCTGTTCCTCGAGGATTGAACTCTGCCAAACGGTGCGTTTCAATAAACATGGGGTTGTTTATTTTATCTTTTATAGCCTGAAATGCTGGGTTGAATCTCTCTACCTGGCCCACTTGCCCGCGTACTTTCATCTCCTTGGCCAAATCGCGTATTTGTTCCGCTTCGGCAACGGTCTGTGTTATGGGTTTTTCAATAAAAAGATGCTTTCCGGCCTTCAATACTTTTTCGGCACACTCAAAATGGGTGCTAGTGGGTGTTACTACAACCACCATGTCACAAGCATTTATAAGACTTTCCATAGATGGAAAGCTCTTGTAACCAAATTCAGTTTCTATTTGTTCCGAAGCTTCTTTGCTGGCATCGTAGAAACCCACAAGCTCATATTTTGTGGATTGTTGCAGCAATTTCAAATGTATTTTTCCTAAGTGCCCGGCACCCAGAACTCCCGCTTTTAGCATTGGCGTGTGTTTTTCACAAATGTAAGGGTTTCGGGGGAAAGTTTAAAAGTTTATGGGTTTAGAGTTTGTAAGTTATTAATTCATATTTATACAATTGTAAATTGTGCTTATTTATCAAATTTGGTTACTTTGTGGTTTAAAAGAAATAAGCCGTGAAAGATACATTTACACACCAAGGAATGCGTAAAAGATTGGTCGAAACCCTTAAAAGAAAAGGGATTGTCGATAAAAATGTTTTACAAGCTATTGGCAAGATTCCACGGCATCTTTTTATGGATTCGGGGTTTGTGGACCATGCGTATGTGGACAAGGCATTCCCGATTGCTGCTGACCAAACCATTTCACAACCATATACCGTAGCCCGCCAAACAGAGCTTTTGAATGTGAAGAAAGGCGATAAAATTCTGGAAATAGGAACAGGAAGCGGCTATCAAGCTGCAGTGCTTTTGGAAATAGGCGCAACCCTTTATACTATTGAACGGCAAAACGAACTTTTCAAAAAGACGAAATTGTTTCTTCCAAAACTTGGATACAAACCCAAACGCATGATTTTTGGAGATGGTTATATTGGGCTGGAGGAAGAAGCTCCTTTTGATGGAATTATTGTAACAGCCGGCGCGCCATTTGTTCCAAATCCGTTGTTGGCTCAATTAAAAGTTGGTGGAAGATTGGTGATTCCCGTAGGTGAAAATGTGCAAATAATGACCGTGTTTTTACGTAAATCGGATACTGAATTTCAGAAGGAAACTTACGGAGAGTTCCGTTTTGTACCGCTTTTGGAAGATAAAAACTAACGGTTTAGATAATACACTTCATTGTTTTGGTTTTCAGGATCTTTAATACCTTGTCTTGGAATAAATCCATGTATTTTTAGCAGCTTTTTTGAAGGAATATTCCTATAATCCGTGTAGGCTTCGATGGTTTCAAAACTTCTTTGGTTGAAAGCGAAATCCAAAACGGCTTTTAGGGCTTCGCTCATAATTCCTTTGCCTTGAAATTTTGGATCGAGGTCGTAACCTACCTCTGCCTTTTTCTTGTCTTCTGAAAAATTCCAGAGGCAAATTGAGCCAATCAAGATATCAGATTCTTTGGTGGTTATTCCCCAAGCGATGGCTTTGTCTGTTTTTAGATTTGAGTCCAATCTTTCAATGTGTGCTTTTGCGGTTTCCAAAGTTTGGGGCTCCCGTTTTATGTATTTGTTTATTGTTTGGTCGGAACGCAAAAAGTGAACCCTATCCAAATCGCTAGGGACTACTTTTCGCAGGTTTAATCTTTCAGTTAGTATAATCGGGAAGGGGATTGCCATTTTTTAATATCTGCTGTTTATTTCTTGTGCGATGTTCCTCATTTTATCTAGGGAAACTTTCAGAACGGTGTCTATGTGTTGCTGTCCATTTGAAAAATTGAGTAAAGCTAAGTTATCTGTTTTATCTTCAGTAGGAACTGCAACAACTTCAATATTTTCTGTTGATATGGTTTGTTTACCATCTTTAAAGAAACGGTAGTCAGCTTCATAGAGGATTTTATCCTTTTCAAATATTATTATTTCGCGTCCGAAGGTGTTCCATAGGATAATACGCAATAAATAAAATCCTATTCCCCAGAATAAAAAGAAAGAAAGAACAATTCCAATGTGTGGGCCCTTCCTTTCGGAAATTAAAAAATAGGTCGCCGCTATAGGTATCAATATGCAGATAAGCAAAATTACAGTTAGGGTGGCCCTTATGAGAAGCGGGCTTTTATTTGCTTTGATGAGTAATTGGTTGTAATTGATTTCAGCTTGATTATATTTCATCCGTCAATTTAAAAATTTAATCAATTCCTCAAAGGATTCGGCTGCGGCTTCTTCATTGTATTTCAAAAGATAATGTTTTTTGCTGATGAAGGGTATGTAGCGATAATACTTTCCTTTTTCTAGGCTTTCCACATCATAACCGTGGTAAGCATCATCGTACACTTGAATAGTTGCGTTTTCGGCCACCATATGCTTCAAAATATCGTCAACCTTAACGATTTTATCCTTTCCGCCGGTCATTACAAGCACTGGAACTTTTGGCTTTAGCTGTATTTCATAACCATTTGCGGGATAAAACATTGCTATTTTTTTAATATTAAGCCGTTCAAGTTCTGAAGCATTATTTGCAAGCGGAATTAAACCGAGGCCCGCGCGCGACCAGCCCACAATACTTCCTTCAGAATTTGGATCAATTTTTCCTTTCTGTTTTGCCCATTTCAAGGCTTCTTCCAACGTCCACAGAATTTGGGCGGGCTCTTCTTCATCCACATCTCTTTTGGATGCTTTGTAGGCTGCAACATTATCAACCAATAAAACCGAAATGCCCTCAGCATTTAGCTTTTTCGCAACATCATAATAATGGGTGGTATCCTTAAAAATCCTTAAGCCTCCAGTTCCGGGTAGAAATACGGCCCATTTGGAAGCGTCGTAATCCTGTGCTTTTTGAAAATGGAAAAAGTCGGTCATTACTGCATCTTTAGGCACTTTCTGCATTGGGATACAGCTTGTGAATAGCAAGCAGACAAGTAAAATTTTAAATATATTTTTCATAGTAATTTTAATTAAAGACCCAAAAGGTCAAGAAACTTCAGCCCGAAAATAAAAGCACCGTCACTGCCGCCGTTGTAATAGGAACGCACGTAATCTATGCGCAGCAACCTGAATTTTCCGAAGCCAAGGTTATCTATACCTACGGAAATTTCGGAATATGGTTTTCTTTCTTCGGTGCTTAAAAAATGTGCGCCCGCTACTAAGTTGAGGTTCAGTTGATTGATTCCGGGGATTTTCCCCAAAATCCACCCACGGAAATCATGCTCTACGTGGCCTTCAAAGTAGCTTTTGTTGGTACTAAAATTATAATAAGGCATCAAGTTAAAAACATTGGTATAATTCGGCGAAGTGCCTACCCGTGTTTGGTTTCCGTTGAAATGTTTATAATCTACAAACGATATTCCCTCACCGTTCGCAAAAGTCCCACCTTTCAAATTGTAATAAAACTGACCTTTATTTCCCAAGGAAATGGACTGGTTGAGGCTGGCTTCAAATTGGGTGTAATCGTAACGACTCTCCGTAATTGCGGCACCATTTTCTACCGAAAGGTTCAATTCGGGATATTTGTTGTCGCCGATATTAAATTTCATATCGGGATTTGAAAAATACTTTTGGGCGAAGTTGATACGCGCCCGAAGTTTGCTTTTCACAATGTTATGCTCGGCAATTGCAGCATTGTTGAAATTGTTTGGAGCCAAAGGATTGTTGCTGGTATAGCTCACATCGTCAAACGGAATGGTAACATAATCGGTATTGTTAAAAAGTGGTTTCCTGTTCTCATAAGCGACCTTTGCATACAGATGAAGCCCATTAAAAACTTCCTGACTGTAACCCAGCTGTCCAAAATTAAGCTCGTATAGCTTCATATAGTTTCTTTCAAAGAAAAGGGTGGCAATGGTATTGAGGAGGGGTGAAATAGGCTCAGAATCGTTAAATTGGGCCACTTTGCTTCCGCCGGAAAGTGAAATACGCAATTTATTGGTCCAATTGAAATTCCGAAGGATATTTGCGGTAAACCGAAGCCTGTCTTCTGCAATGCCATAATCTGCCCGAATAGCTGCAGAAAGCGTATTGGTCTGGTTGTCGTCATACCATTTGTTAAAGGTAAATCCAGCCGTGCTGTTCCAACCCTGTACGGTGTTGAAATTTATATTGGGCAACGGACCCTCATACCCAACCGACCATTTCTCGAAGGAATTTTTATAGGTATAGCCGGTCAATATGCTCAAAACGCCCGGTTTGTTTGACTTCGCATCGAGGGAGTCTAAATAGGGTTTTGAGCGTCTTAAAATCTGGATGCTGTCTTTTTTAATGTAATCCTTAAGTTCTTCATCTGTTAATGGCACGGGGCGGCTGCCCTTCCAATAGAGGCTATCTTTTTTGTTAGCCTCCGGTTTAAATGATAGCACCTCGTTGGTAAAGGATTTTTTGGTGAACTGTGGCTTAAAGTCATAATTGCTGTAAACGGCTATAAAACGGCCATCGCCTTCCATTCCCAAAAAGCCAAAACCAAAATCAACAGTCTGCGATATTTTTACCCAGAAGTCGTTTGTGGTGTCGTACTTGTAATTCTGCTTTACCATTAAATTGCTTACAAAAGGCACCTGTATGGCGGCCCCCGTGGTATTAAGTTCAACCCCATAGAGCTGCCAATCATCTTCCACAATATACACGTATCCTTGCCACACCCTGTCATTGGGGCGTTTGGGGATAACTTTTATTTTATTGATGAGTTTTGGCCCTTCGTAAAAAACCCCGTCCAGTTTGTAATTATAGTAGCTCAACGCATTGTTTGCTATGGGCGAAACGAGCGCTGCATTTAGCTCTATGGTATTTTCATAAAAAGAAATGTTGGCGCTCTGCGCACTGTTGAAACTGAAGCCATTATCATTCCCGCTTACTTTACTGGCAATGATTTTTTCGGTGAACTTATCCGGTTTTTGGTACGCTATTTCTGAAATGGTTTCCGAAAGGTAAATGATGCCCGTACGTGTAGAGTCCAGCATCCCATCAAAATCACCAACTTCCTGTCCCATAATTTTTTCGGGTACGTTTTTTACTTTCCACAGGCCGCGCGAGTAAAAATCGGCAGTGTACTCACTAAGTTTTTCTAGGTTTTCCTTTCGTTGGGCAATGGTCTTGCGGATGATGCGGTATGCGGGGTCTTCGGAGGTGTTTACCACCACTTCGTCTAGGCTAGTGGTTTCTTCTTCAAGGGAAACATTCAGAATATAAGGAAAGGCACTGGGGGCAATGGTCTTGGTAAGCGTTTTATACCCCAAGAACTGAAAAATAATTTTGTATTCCGTCTTTTGTGAAACGCTCAATGCATAATTGCCATCGTCATTGGTGGTGGTGCCTATGTAGCTATTTTGAAGATAGATGTTTACGTAGGGCAGGGGCTGGCCCTTGGTATCGGTTACTTTTCCCACTATTTGGGCTTGCGTTACATAAGCTGAAAGTAAAAGCAGGGCAAAGAGAATTTTTTTCATAAAAGAAAACGATGGCTGTTGTAATTATTCAACAACCAAAATACCAAAAGCTTGGGTGCCTGTAAAATTTTTATGAATTAATTATTAAACGCTTTTTTAATCCGGCTGAGTTGCTTTTTGGAGTCGCGTTCTTTGATGACTTCACGTTTATCATATTCCTTTTTACCGCGGCAAAGGGCAATGTCTACCTTTGCCAAACCTCTATCGTTGGTGAAGAGCACTAAGGGAATGATGGTAAGCCCGCTGTTTTTTACCTCTTTTTCAAGTTTTTTTAGTTCACTGCGGTTCAGTAAAAGTTTGCGCTCGCTTTTTGGGGCGTGGCTGTAGTGCGTGGCGTGGCTATATTCCTGAACGGTCATGTTTATCACAAACAGCTCCCCGTTGCTGAATTCGCAAAAACTTTCGGCTATGGAGGCCTTTCCTTCGCGGATGGCTTTTATTTCAGTACCGCGCAAAACAATTCCAGCTGTATAAGTATCAAGAATTTCATACTCAAACTTAGCTTTCCGGTTTTTTATTTTTACGTTTTTCTGAATTGCCATAGGTGCAAAAGTAGAATGATTAATGTAGAATTTATAATGTTTAGTGAATAATTATGATAGAATATAGATTATAGAATAGAGAATAGAGAATAGAGAATAGAGAATAAAGAAGAAAGAATAATTTCACTCACCACTCACCACTCACCACTCACCGCTCACCGCTCACCACTCACCGCTCACCGCTCACCGCTCACCACTCACCACTCACTACTCAACCGTAATGGTCTCTACATTTTTGTCCTTTCCGTTTATGGTCACTTTAAAGAGTGTAGCGTTGTCGCTATCATCCATATCATCAAATTTATCTTCGCCTATTAGTTGGTTCACCAATTGCGGGGTGGTGTTGCTGTGGCCCGCAATAAGCACCGTCTTGCCGTTTGTGTGTTTTAAAAAATCTCCTGAATAAAGGGTATTGGGATCATAGCGCTTTGGGGAAATCTGTTTTTGCTGTGCTATGAGCGAGATGGTCTGCTTGGTGCGCATGTATTTGGTAATGTAAATTTCATCAATCTTGATGGGTTCAAAATAGGTGGCCCAACGCTTGGCGCGCACCATGCCGTCTATATTTAGGGCAGGGTCTGGGTCTTTGGGGTCTGTGCGTAACTTTTCGGCGTGGCGTATTAGGTAATAGGTGGCATGATAGTCGCCAGAGATGCTTTGCTGGGCTTTGGGAGTTTCTTCTTTTTCTTTTTGTTTTCCACAAAAGGTGAAAAGTGGCAATAGTGTTAATAGGATGACGAAATGTTTCATAAAAATTTTTTTAAATAACATTTTTTAAGACTCATTGGCAAAGTTATAACTAAAACGGCTGAATCTTTAATATTTCATTATTATAAATAGGGGGGCGTCTGTTGTAATTTTATAAAACGAAAAAGAAAAATTAATTTAACTTAAAACAAAAAAGCTATGAACGAAGATCAGTTTAAAGGAAAATGGAACCAAGTAAAAGGTAAATTCAAACAAGAATATGCAGACCTTACCGATGATGATTTAAAGTATGCCGAAGGAAAATCTGACGAATTGCTTGGTCGCCTTCAAGAAAAGACAGGTGAATCTAAAGAAAAATTGAAAGAGAAGATTGACAAGTGGTAATTTTCACCTAAACTTTAATTACCGCTTTATTTGAAGCCGGACCCCTTAAAATTTCAAGTTATTGAGATTTTAAGGGGTCTTTTTTTGGTTTTCAATTTTTGAAAAAAATTCCGCTTCAGTCTTTCTGTTTTTTTATTACATTTAGCACTCTCCCCAGTTGCGGCTCCTGCCGCTTATAGTATATTGTATAATTTTTTTACTGATTACGTATGGCAAACATAAGCTACAACCAGATCCATGAAACGCTGGATGAGGCCACCATGGCGCTTATACTTCAAAAAATTCAGGAAATAAGGGAGCTGCTTCCCAAAGGCACTCTCACTGATGCCGAACGCAAACGCTACCGCGCGCTAGACGTGCGCAACCTGGCCTTTGTGGAAGATGTGGTGCGGCTCAAGAACGGCATTGGCGCGGGCATCTTGCCCCCAGTACTGCTCAACGATAACACAGATACAGACCTAAAACTATTTAAACAACTGCAAACCCTGCGCAGCCGCATAGATGGGCTAAACTATCTGCTGAAAGATGTGGAGCGCATCGTGGGGCACGAGGCCTACGGCACGGGGCTAGCGCACTATGGAATGTACAAGATTACTGCAAAGGCGGGCGTTGCCAACGCACAAAGCGCGATGGATGAGTTGGCGTGGCGGTTTGAGAAGCAGGGAAAGAGGGAGAAAAAGAAGGGCGGGCCAAAAGAATGATGAATTTTGTTAGCCTTAAACATACAGCTGTTAGAAATTGCCTAACACCCGTAAGGTTAAAACATACAGCTGTTAGAAACAACCTAAAACAAGTAAGTATAAAACATACACTTGTTAGAAAACACCTAACAAATGTAAGGTTAAAACATACTTCTGTTAGTAAATACCTTACACGTGTTAGGCTAAAACATACAGCTGTTGGATTTTATCTTACAAAAAGCACTAATTAACTATAAAGACTACTAAAAATGAAAACACAGAAGAAATTAATACCTCCACATGTAGGGAATTTACTGAAAACCTATTATAAAACAAACCGCATTAACAAATCTGGACTTGCGCGGGCCATGAACCGGAACAGGGCGACCGTTCAAGATTATGAGGAGCGCAAGAGTTTGCAGTGCAATGTGCTTTGGGATATATGTGTGGCAGTAGAGCACAATTTTTTTGCAGACCTGGCCGCGCAATTGCCGCAAACCTACACCACACATGTACCCGAAGACACCACCCAGGCACAACGCATTGCACAACTGGAGGAGGAAAACAAGATACTTGCCGGGCAGTTGGAGCTGTTGAAAGAGGTGATGGGGAAGTAAGAAAATACTTTTTGCATAGCTAGCGAAAAATTATTTTATCTTTATAGGATAACAGTAACAAAAACTTGGCATATCCTGACTTATTTACGGGGTATCAGTGATAAATGTTACTATATAATCAGTTGGGCAACATTTAAGAACAGCCAGCTAACAACCAATTTAAGTTATTGAATGAACGAAATATTTGACTTTATAAAAAACAACACCGGAATTTTCATTCTTTGCGTTGGTTTATTAACTCTAATAATCACTTTAGCGAAATTATTTCCGAAAAGACCGAAATTAAAAATAACAGGATATTCAAGGTGGGCTGGAGTAAATGCGACAGAAATACGCGGAAATGATGACCCTTCCGATAGAATGGTAGGAGACGAAACAAATGCCTCAAGAGAAATGCTAACGACTATCACCTTATCATTAAGAAACACTTCAAAAAAAAGAGCATTTAACGTTCGGATTAAAAAAATGCGTAATGGAATTCGAGTTAGAAAAAATCTTCCAGAGGACTATTCTATTGAGCCTGATGGAGAAGCTACAATTGAACTCGAATATGCCAAAAGGGTTTTCGGAAAATTTAAGAATATAAAAAGACCTGAATTTTTTAAAGATATTGACATAACAAAAGACTTTAGAAAAAAGGAATCGATTGTGGATATTAAGTATGAAAATTCGAAAGGAAAAGAATATACAGTATCGCATCGACTTAAAAAAAGTGGAAAATAATTACAACAGCTTAAATCATTTTAAAAACAAACCTTGGAACATTTAAAAAACTTATTTGATTTAACAAAATTGCCCGCAAAATTCTTCTTTCTTTTTGCGGTTATTTCTGGTTTTATACTTTTCGCTGACAATACAATTTTAGAAAAAGTTCAGCTTGACAAACTAAATGAAACCTACGATTGGATTGTTGGACTTGTTTTTATTACATCATCTGGACTTGTAATTGTAAATTTCATTATCTGGTTATTCAAATATATCCGTACTCAATTTAAAATCCAAAAAATTAAAAACAGCTTTAAGGAAAGATTGAAAAATCTTGATTTACACGAACAATCTGTCATCAGAGAATTTCTTATAAATCAACAGACTTCTATCGAAATGCCAATCGATGACCCTGTAGTGAGTGGACTTTTAAAAAAACGGATTCTTGTCATTAATAAACAGCTTGGAAATGGATTTATGATGACAGGTTCATATACTTCAGTTTCCATAAACGAATACGCTGAAAAGTATCTGAATTTATCGGACATTGGTTTAAGCGAAAAACCAACTGAAGAGGAAATTAATGAAGTAAATAATAATAGACCGAAGTGGGTTAATAAATGGAATTACTAAAAAAACGGTGTACAACATTGGCTGTAAACAATTGCTATTACAGGCTTATCCTGAAAATTCCTGCAGAATTTTTAGCTTGTAGTATTCTTGCAAAAGTCCGTGCTAACCCATGCAACTGTTCATAGAGCCAGAGACCGTTACCCAACATATAAAAAAGAGACATTATGAAAACAATTACATTGACATTTGCAATTTCTTTGGTTTTCGCCTTTCAATCATTCGGACAAATTAATCCAGTTCAAAACCTAACCTGGGAACAATGGTATGAGTTTCCCAACAATTTTTTTATTCTCGATTGGGATGAACCAGAACAACCCCACGATGAAATCGTGGGCTATAATATTTATAGAGAAGACGACTTTTATATATTTATAAGTGACGAAACTTCTATTTATAATATTGAAACCATTAATGGAATTGAAAGCAATTGCGGAGGTGTAGATTTTTTATTATATAATGGTGGGGGTGGATTTAATGCCCACGTAACAGCCGTTTACAATCCTGGACCAGTGGAATCGGACTATATTGAAACTGTGTATGTTGGAGGGGCAGTCATAAATGTTGAAGATTTTAATTATCAAAAAGCTATAATTTATCCTAATCCTTCAAATGGCATCATAAATATTGGAAATAAAAACTTGAACAAAATTTTAGTTTACCACATTTCAGGAAAAAAAGTTAGAGAATTGCCGGCTAACCCTCAAATTGATCTATCCGATATTTCCAAAGGTATTTACGTGATAAAGTTGATTTCCGATGAGGGGATATTAGTAGACAAAATTGTACTCAAATAAATACATTGAAGCACACCCTATAACAATTTGTTTCTCGCTATCCGCAACCCTTGGCTGGCCAAGAAAGAAGTGCATTTTTTAAGAATTAATAAATTTAAAAGCTAACATTATTAAATTCAGAATATTAGCTAAATTTAGGCCTCTAAAACAACTACCGATGAAAAAGATACAATACCAAAAAAAGATAAATGCATCGTCTCAAAAGGTCTATGAAACGATGCTTGGCTTAAAAGATAAAGCTACTTATGAGTCGTGGACAGCAGCTTTCAATCCTACCTCCACTTTTGAGGGCAGCTGGAATGAAGGAAGCAAAATACTTTTTGTGGGGCAGGATGAAAATGGCAAAAGAGGGGGCATGGTTGCAGAAATAGTAGAAAATAATCCCGCAAGTTTTGTTTCAATCAGACACTATGGAATTTTAGATGGCGATACAGAGATAACCTCTGGTGAAATGGTAGAAAAATGGGCAGGTGGACACGAAAACTACAAGTTTAACGAAAACAATGGCGTTACTACTGTAACCGTAGAAGTAGATGTTGTTGATGAATACTTGGATTACTTTGATAAGACCTACCCAAACGCATTAAACAAACTGAAAGAAATCTCAGAAAAATAAACCACACGCTATTTATAGCTCTGAAACATACAAAAGAACTATTTAAAACCACTTTATTCTGTTCAATCCAATAAAGCAAAACCCCTAGGCAAACGCCCAGGGGTTTATAGTTTCACTTTATTTGTTGCTTATTTTTCATCGATAACGGCATCTTGGTTTCTAAAAACCAGTCCGTCATCAAAGCTATCCAGCAAGATAACACTCTCGGTAGTAATTTTTCCGGCAAGTATTTCTTTACTAAGCTGGTTAAGTACTTCGCGCTGTATCACCCTTTTTACAGGTCTTGCGCCAAACTGCGGATCAAAACCTTTTTGTGATAAATAGGCAATGGCCTCAGGAGTTGCATCCAGCACAATGTTTTGTTTTAATAACATTTTGGAAACGCCTTTCAATTGCAGGCCAACAATTTTCTGTATGTCAGTTTTTGAAAGTGGCGTAAACATAATAATGTCGTCAATGCGGTTCAAGAACTCTGGGCGCACGGTTTGTTTCAGTAAGGCGAGTACTTCTACCTTGGCACCTTCCATAGCGGTCTCAGGGTCTTTCACGCTCTCAAAACGCTCTTGGATTATCTGGCTTCCCATATTGCTGGTCATAATAATAATCGTATTCTTGAAATCTGCCAAGCGCCCTTTGTTGTCGGTCAAACGCCCTTCATCCAAAACCTGCAACAAAATATTGAAAGTATCTGGATGGGCTTTTTCAATCTCGTCCAGCAATACCACGCTATACGGTTTGCGGCGTACGGCTTCGGTTAGCTGCCCGCCTTCGTCATAACCCACATACCCGGGAGGTGCACCAACCAAACGGCTCACACTGTGCCGCTCTTGGTATTCGCTCATATCGATACGGGTCATTGCGTTTTCATCGTCAAACAGATATTCTGCTAGGGCTTTTGCAAGCTCGGTTTTACCCACACCCGTGGTTCCCAGGAAAAGGAAACTACCTATGGGTTTCTTTTCATCCTGTAATCCTGCTCTGCTACGGCGTATGGCATCACTCACTGCCTGAATGGCTTCGTCCTGGCCCACTACGCGTTTGTGCAAGTGGTCTTCCAACGTTAAAAGTTTTTCACGGTCGCTCTGAAGCATTTTGGTTACGGGTATTCCGGTCCATTTTGCAACTACTTCGGCAATATCCTCACGGGTTACCTCTTCTTTAATCATAGAAGAACCGTCTTGATTTTCGGCAAGCTGGGTTTCAAGTTTGTTAAGCTCTTCCTGTGCCTCTTTAATTTTACCGTAACGCAATTCGGCTACTTTTCCAAAATCGCCCTCACGTTCGGCACGTTCAGCTTCCAGTTTGTATTCCTCAATTTGGGTTTTAAGGTTTTGTACATTGTCCACCACCTCTTTTTCACTTTGCCATTTTGCATTGAGTTCGTTGCGTTCTTCTTTTAAATTTGCCAATTCTGAGTGAAGGGATTTCAGTTTGGTTTCATCTTTTTCACGTTTTATGGCTTCAATTTCAATTTCAAGCTGCATAATCTTTCTGTCCAAAACGTCCAGTTCCTCTGGTTTGGAATTAATTTCCATCCTAAGTTTACTGGCTGCTTCGTCCATAAGGTCAATGGCCTTATCGGGAAGAAAGCGGTTTGTAATGTATCGTTCTGAAAGCTCTACAGCCGCAATAATTGCTTCGTCCTTAATGCGCACTTTGTGGTGGGTTTCATATTTTTCCTTAATTCCACGAAGAATTGAAATAGCGCTCTCGGTATCGGGTTCGTCCACAACTACTTTTTGGAAACGGCGTTCCAGGGCTTTATCTTTTTCGAAATATTTTTGATATTCATCCAAAGTAGTTGCGCCTATGGCACGAAGTTCTCCACGGGCGAGTGCGGGCTTTAAAATATTCGCCGCATCCATTGCGCCTTGTCCGCCACCGGCGCCTACTAAAGTGTGTATTTCATCAATGAAGAGAACAATATCTCCCTCACTGGAAGTTACTTCCTTGATAACTGCCTTTAGTCGCTCTTCAAATTCACCTTTATACTTCGCACCGGCAATCAGTGCGCCCATATCCAGCGAATAGATTTCTTTCGACTTGAGATTTTCAGGCACATCTCCGTCCACAATTCGGTGGGCAAGTCCTTCTGCGATTGCGGTTTTACCTGTTCCGGGTTCACCAACCAGCATGGGGTTGTTTTTGGTCCTTCTTGAGAGTATTTGAAGAATTCTTCGTATCTCCTCATCACGGCCAATTACAGGGTCCAGCTTGCCGTCGCGGGCAAGTTGGTTGAGGTTTTTGGCGTACTTATTCAAAGAGTTGTAAGTTTCCTCGGCACTTTGTGAGGTTACTTTTTCACCGCCGCGTAATTCATCAATCGCGGTTTTCATTCCTTTTTCGGTAACTCCCTGATCTTTTAAGCTTTGTGCAATACCGCTTTTTGAATTTAGAATAGCCAACAATAAATGTTCTATGGAAACATATTCATCGCCCATTTTTTTGGCAATATTGCTAGCTTCGATTACAGTTTTATTGGCTTCACGGGATAACATGATATCGCCGCCGGAAACCTTTGGAAAGCTTTCCAGTTGTTTGTCAAGAATCTGTTGTAAAGTAGCGAGGTTTACGTTAAGTTTCTTAAGAATAAAAGGTGTTACGTTTTCGTCCACCTCAAAAATAGCTTTGAGGATGTGTTCGTTTTCAATCTGTTGGTGGCCATAGCCTTGCGCAATCTGATGTGCTTGCTGAATGGCCTCCTGGCTTTTTATTGTAAAGTTGTTAAAGTTCATATATTAAGGTTTTTGTTTCTTGTTTGCGATTGTGTGATCTCAAATTTAAAGCCATTATAAAAGTAAGACAAAATGGCTGCTAAATCCTTTGATTTAACAGACATTATGACTGATTTTAAGTTTTTTACTTTTTATAATTTCTTTTAGATAATAGCGCGGCTATAACTTGTAGTTTTGTAAAAAAGAAAACCATGGGATTATTAGATATATTTAAAACGTCGAGAGACATTGTAAAGGAAGATATAGTAGAAGTGCCTTGGCATGTGTTGGGCACAATGGATCAATTGGATGAAATTATAGAACAGTCTAAAAGCAAGCCTGTTGCTATTTTCAAGCATTCTACCCGTTGTGGCATTAGCCGAGGGGTTTTAAAATTGTTTGAGAAAAACTACAAACTTACTGATGACCAGTTAAAACTTTATTTCTTGGATTTATTGCAAAACCGTGATATTTCAAACGAAATAGCGGCTCGTTTTAAAGTGCAGCACGAAAGCCCGCAAATGATTGTTATTAAAAATGGGGCAGTGGTACACCATGATTCGCATCATTCTATTGAGGCTTCGCACTTGGAGCGATATATTTAAGATTTAAAAAGAATTGTCCCTTAAAATCTCCTTAAACCGTTCCTTTATATCTGTTCCGGCATCAAACACCATTTGTTCGTTGTTGGGAAAGGGTATAAAATGATTATTCAAAAGTCTACGGTCTTCAGCGGTTAATGCGCGTTCATCGCCGCGGAAATTTGCAAATGTATTTTCAAAAACAAATTCGGAAGAAAGTGGAAAACTGTTTATTTGGCGCCGTTTGTTTAAATCTTTATAAACAACAGTACCGCCCACGAACACACTTTTTTGCTGAGTGGTTATGGTAATTTGGGCTGAGACGTTAATAAACTTATCAATTTTAATGGGGTTGCCCAAACTATCTCTTACAATATTTCCTTTGCGGTCACGCCCATATTCGTATCCGTCTTTTATACGCTGTGTACGGGTATATTGCCTATCGGAAATGCGTTCAGGTGAAATTTGAATGGTTTGAAAATTTAAATCAATTCCCAAATCATAATTTATTCCGTTTTCCCGTTGTCCATGATATTCGGTCCAAAAATCATCCAGGCCGTACGTATGGAAATCTAACAGATCCCGCTCCAACCTAAAAGGAATAAATTGGCCAGTGTGATTGTTTAAAGTAACGAAAACGAAATCTGTTCCGCGAAAGTGGGCATCTTCCCTAAGCTGATGCACGTCGCGATAATTGGGCTGCACTTCATCCAATTCACACAAAACATTGAAAGCGCTTCTGTAGTCTTTTTTGGTATTGTGCTGCATATAAACAATGGCTTCCTGATACAGAGCTTGAGTGTATGCCTCTTTTGCGTCCAAAATATCATTTGTATAATCTGTAAATACAAAATTTGCCTTCCTTCCCATTTCATTGCTGTAAAGAGGAAGCAACGGACGGATTAAATCTTGGCGAGCTCGAAGATCCAAATAAGTGTAATAAATTTCTTTTGCGCCTCTTGGACTATTTACTTTTTTGAGAAAAGCAATGTGGCGCGAATCTTCATCCTTAGCTTTCAAGAAAGCTTCTTCTAATAAACGAATGTGTGCATCGTATTCTTTTGCGTCTTTATCTTTTTGAAGTTTTTTTACCGCAAGTTCAATGGCTTGGTTATAATTACCTTGTGCAACGAACTTTTGGGTGCGCTTCACGCTATTGCATGAAATGCTGAAAAGCGCCGTAAATAGAAGAATATAAAAAGCCTTCATACCGAAATTGATTTGGTTATGAAGGCTAAATTACAATAGTAGTGCCAAATATTATTGTTTGATGGCCGGTAAAAGTTTTGTCCTGCATTCACCAAAACCAATCCGTACATTTTCGTTTTTACAAAAACCTTTCAAAATAACGGTATCGTTGTCATTTATAAATTTCCGCTCCGTACCATCTGAAAGTGTAATGGGTTTTTCCCCGCGCCAGGTTAGCTCAAGCATGGAACCGTAAGAATCTGGTGTTGGTCCTGAAATTGTTCCGCTTCCCATCATATCGCCACTGTTCACGTTGCAGCCGTTGATAGTATGGTGCGCTAATTGCTGGCTCATGTTCCAATACATATATTTAAAGTTTGAAGTAGAAACTTTTGTTTCAGCTCCATTTTCAGGAGCAATATATACTTCAAGGTTTATATCGTAGCTTTTCTTTCCTTTATATTGAAGATAGGGCAGTTGTTCCATTTCAGGTTTCGGACTTTCTACTTTGAAGGGCTGCAGCGCATCCAGTGTTACAATCCATGGTGAAATTGAGGAGGCAAAATTCTTCGCCAAAAATGGGCCGAGCGGTACATATTCCCACTTTTGAATATCACGTGCGCTCCAGTCATTGAAGAGTACCAAGCCGAAGATATATTCCTCAGCTTCATTTACCGGAATAGGTTCTCCCAAAGCATTTGCATCTGTGGTTATAAAGGCCATCTCCAGTTCAAAATCCACCAACTTTGAAGGGCCAAAAACTGGTTCCGTCGCACCGTCGGGCATGGTTTGTCCCCAGGGTCGCCGTGCATTAATTCCGCTTGGGATTATGGAGGAACTCCTTCCATGATACCCTACTGGAATGTGGAGCCAGTTGGGCATTAACGCGTTGTCCTTTCCACGAAACATAGTTCCCACGTTAGTGGCGTGTTCCTTACTGGAATAAAAGTCTGTATAATCACCTACTTGCACGGGAAGTTGCATCTCCACTTCATCCATC
The DNA here is from genome assembly GCF_016757735.1 of Aequorivita iocasae. Classification (NCBI taxonomy): domain Bacteria; kingdom Pseudomonadati; phylum Bacteroidota; class Flavobacteriia; order Flavobacteriales; family Flavobacteriaceae; genus Aequorivita; species Aequorivita iocasae. The sequence continues at coordinate 3,300,526 of NZ_CP068439.1, read as the reverse complement.
GTGAAAAGGATATGCTGTCTGTGATCTTTGTTATCACGAAGCTTAGGATTTTCCGCATCAAAAATATCCGCAATTCTATTTCGTACCAAACGCCATGTTTTTCTTCCGTCACTTATAAAATCATTTAAGGTGTCTTGCAGAAAGATATCATCAGTAAGTTCAATTCCATTAAAATATCCAAGTTGGTGCAACGCGCCAAGATCAATGGCATAATCGCCAATCCGGGTTCCTATGGTAATAATATCGTCGCGCGTTAAAAATACGCCAAAGGGTATATTTTGTATTGGAAAATCAGTGTCTGGCGTAGTATCCAGCCAGGTTTTTCGTTTGGGGTCGTTCGCTGTTATGGGCATTTTTTAAAATCTTTTGTAGTTGCAAATAAAACTAAGGAAAAAAATTCAAAAGTTTCAAAATCAGAGAATTAATTCGTTAGTGCAATTTAGTTACAACCAAGGTTTTGTTAGTAAATTTCTTCATCAAATATATATATTTCATGATAGTTACCGAATGTAATTACTATTTTTGGATTTAATTAACTTTTACTGATATTATGCAACGCGACGAACAAATTTTTGAACTAATAGAAGCCGAAAAACAACGCCAATTGAACGGTCTGGAGCTGATTGCCTCAGAGAATTTTGTGAGTGACCAAGTTATGGAAGCCGCAGGTTCCGTTTTAACCAATAAATATGCCGAAGGCTATCCCGGCAAGCGCTATTACGGCGGTTGTGAAGTGGTAGACGAAGCAGAACAAATAGCTATTGATCGCGCCAAAGCTTTATTTGGGGCCGAATATGCAAACGTTCAACCACACAGCGGTTCGCAGGCAAACACCGCTGTTTTCGCTGCGTGTTTAAATCCTGGTGATAAATATTTAGGGTTTGACCTTTCGCACGGCGGGCATTTAACCCACGGTTCTCCCGTAAATTTTTCGGGAAGACTCTATAAACCAGTTTTTTATGGGGTTGACAAAGGAAGTGGAAGAATTGATTATGATAAAGTTGAGGAAATAGCCGTTGCCGAAAAACCGAAAATGATTATTGCCGGCGCCTCGGCCTATTCAAGGGAAATAGATTATAAGCGTTTCCGAGAGATTGCCGATAAAGTTGGCGCTATTCTGTTTGCAGATATTGCCCATCCCGCCGGGCTGATTGCAAAGGGAATTATTGGCGACCCACTTCCGCACTGCCACGTGGTAACAACCACCACCCACAAAACCTTACGCGGTCCGCGTGGCGGAATGATTTTGATGGGCAAGGACTTTGACAATCCCTTCGGTCATAAACTGAAAAACGGAAACCTTAAAAAAATGAGCAGCCTTTTAGACAGCGCTATTTTCCCCGGCAATCAAGGTGGGCCGTTGGAACATATAATTGCCGCAAAAGCAATTGCTTTTGGCGAAGCTTTGACGGATGATTTTCTTCATTATATGGTGCAAGTGAAAAAGAACGCTGCGGTAATGGCGCAAAAATTTGTAGAAAAAGGATATGATATTATTTCTGGCGGAACCGATAACCATATGATGCTTATCGACCTTCGGAACAAAAATATATCTGGAAAAGAAGCTGAAGAAGCTTTGGGCAAAGCAGATATTACGGTTAATAAAAACATGGTTCCATTTGATGATAAATCGCCTTTTGTAACCAGCGGAATTCGTATTGGGACAGCTGCGGTTACTACCCGCGGTTTGGTTGAAAAGGATATGGAGAAAATTGTGGATTTGATCGATGAGGTTATCACTAATCACCAAGATGAAGACAAGCTGGAAAGTATAGCTGAAAAAGTGAACGAAATGATGGCTGGACTACCGCTTTTTAAAAATTAAAATAATGATTCGGACGGAAAGACTTGAATTAAGGGAATATACTTTAAACGATGCTCCCTTTATTTATAAGTTGATGAACAGCGAGGGCTGGCTTAAAAACATTGGTGACAGAAACATTATAACCATTGAAGACGCCGAAATCTATATTCAGAAGCATTATTTAAGTAGTTATGAAAAGCATGGGTTTGGGCCTTATTTGGTTGTATTAAAGGAAGATTGCACGCCAATTGGCTCGGCAGGTCTTTACAAGCGCGACAATCTTGAGCACCCAGATGTGGGTTTTGCTTTTTTGCCTGAATTTGGCAATAAAGGCTATGCCTTTGAAGCTTCAAAAGCCGTGATGCAGTTTGCTGCTGAAAAACTAAAAATTGAAACCATAGTGGGCATCACTATTCCACAAAATAATTCTTCGATAAAACTTTTAAAAAAACTCGGTCTTTTGGAAGTGGGAACTTATACCTATGAAGATGGAGAAGAACTTTTATTATTTTCAAATTAAAAAAAAATGATTACCCAAAAAGACAAACAATTTATAAAACGCGCCATCGAACTTTCCGAAAAAGGTATGGACAATAATGCCGGTGGCCCCTTTGGGGCAATTGTTGTAAAGAATGGCAAAATTATAGCTGAAGGTTTCAATAAAGTTACTTCCAGCAACGACCCAACTGCCCACGCTGAGGTTGTTGCCATTCGCAAAGCTTGTGATGAGCTTGGTTCGTTCCAATTAGACGATTGTATAATTTACACGTCCTGCGAGCCCTGCCCCATGTGTTTGGGGGCCATTTATTGGGCGAGGCCAAAGGCTGTTTATTATGCGTGCACAAAAGAAGACGCGGCAGAAATAGGCTTTGAAGATAATTTTATTTATGATGAAATAGATAAGAATATTGAACATCGAAATATAAATTTTATAAATCTAGAGCGGGAAGAAGGCCGAGAGGTTTTTAAAAAGTGGGAAGCGAAGGAGGGAAGAATTGATTACTAAATTTGAAATTCAAGAAAAAGCTGAAGATTATTATTTCGATTGGTATTTTTAGCAAGGCTATCTACTTTAAAATGCAAACGCACACGTAGCACTTCATCTTTATGAAAGGGGATATGAAAAAGCGGGAATGGATTTGCCGAATTTCAACGATTCCATTCCTGTGGAAACTTTAAAATATATCACAAAATCATACTGTTATACGGGGAATTATAAAGTTTCTGAAAAAGATAGCATTGTTTCGCATTTCAAGCTTTCCCACTCAAATCCTTCGAAATTTGGGTTGACCGCAGAGCGAAGGTTTTATTTCAGCGGAGATACCTGGGTAATGCAAGCCGTGGAGCGCAAAAACTCCAAGCTAATGTTGAAATGGTTGATGACAAAATAATTTCATACAAAACCTTTCAAAAGAATGTGTTTTGGAATAGGTATGATTGACTATTCGGCAGGAAATTCAGTAGCTTCGTAAGCTCCAGCATCTGGGTTGGTGTCTGGAGGGGATGGTCTAGGATTACCATTCAAATCTTCTGCGGGTCCAACCCCTATTTTACCAATTCCTTCGGCGCCAGAAGCGTCTTTTTCAATATTAAAATTATTCATTTCGGTATCTTGGAAAACAGGGTCTGCATTAAATACAGTGGCGGAGTATAAATTACTATCGCTAAAATCATATAAAGGGTCATCGCCAAATTCCCCCGTTGGGTCTTCAAAACGCAGTAAACAATTCTCAAAGTTGAAATTGAAAGCGGCCTCTGTATTTTGGAAAAGTGAAAACTCACGGCGCTCGTTGCCGTAAATGATACAATTCTTAAAGTCTGCTTTTATCAAGTCTGCCACAAATATCGCTTCTTCCGTTTCTAAACTATTGTCTATGGAAACAGCAGGAAAAGAACGGAAACCCTCTGTCCAGTAGTTTGCCAAAGTGGAATGTCTAAACTCGTAGCTTCCACCCAATTGGATAGCCAATGAGGATTGGCCACTGTTGTTGATTACTATATTTTCAGCGTCCACAAACCCTGTTCGTGCAAGCAAACCAACATTGGTGGAATTATAAATTTGTACGTTTTTAAGTTCAACTTCACAATTTTCTATCAATAAACCTACCGTGCTATTTTTTATCGTGGTAAAATTAAATTCATTGTTTACGCTTCCCTGGGTGAGCCAAATGGTTAGCCATTGGCCGGGAACATCTGCAAAGCCGGGTTCAAGTCGGTCGCCTTCAAAAATCACTTCGTTTTCCATCGCTTCCCTATCCAAGCTTTTTTCGCCCAAGGATTTCATGCTTCCATTTTCAGCTACAATTATTCCGCTTCCATTGTGAAAATGTACTCGAGCACCCGCTTCAACCGTGAGGGTTTTATTGCTGGGTACAGCTGCATAACCATAGATTACATACGGTTTTTCATTGGTAAATGTAAGTTCGTCATCTTCCAGAAAAAACCCTTTTACAAGGATATCCTCGCCGTTTTCGTCTTGTCCTAAGTTCAATGTTTCGTAAGTACCGTCGGCAAATTTCTCTGGAAACAAGAATACGGCATCTTTCACAAGGGTAACCAATTCAACTTTTTGTTCGTTTCCGCCACTGTCAAAAAGCAATTGGTCGGTATAAAGAAAATCTTTCGGGTTTGTGGGCAGGTTGTTGATATTAAAAGTGGTTTCAATAAAAATGAAGATACTGTCCTTAGCTAGAACCTGTACGTTTTCAAAAACCTTTCCGGGCACACCATCTACGTTTAAACGATAATTGGAGCCTTCACCCTGGGCCAAACGCACGCTTGGAATGTTTATATCTTCATCGCTACGGTTGTAAACTTTTAAATTGTAGGTACTGGATCCAATGTTTGAAAAAATAGTGTCCAGATAAACCGTATCTTTTGAAAACTCTAAGTTTCCGGTGCTGGCTACTGTTTCAAAATCGTTGCGGCAAGAACTCCACAATACTAGGCAACACAAAATCGCCAAACCGTATAAATACCTCATTCAATTATAATTTTGGTAAAAATATAACTTTTTATGAAGCTAATTATTGTATTGTGAAGAAGTTTTGGGGAGCCTTTATAGTATGAAGTTTACGGGAAGCAATTGGCTGGCACCTATTTGTTTTTTCGTTTGGCTTTTCGTTCCGCTTTTCTTCGTTCACGTTTTATTTTCATAAACTCGACTGAATTTTTATAGGCTTTTTTTGCTTTTTCATACCAATCAGGATCTTTTGGAGGCTGGTAATCTGCTGGAGTTTCCCAATAAATACCGCCCACAACCACTTCGCCCAGAAGAAAATCTCCCATATCCAGATTTACATCAATATTATTTGAAGTATTTGAAACCGTTACTTCTTTTGTCTCAAAGCCCACGTAGCTAAACACCAAAACATCGCCCGCTTTGGTTTCAATTTTATAATTGCCGTCAAAATCGGTTTGGGTGCCAGTAGAGGTTCCTTTTATAATTATGTTTGTTCCGGGGAGCGGCAGCCCGGTATCGTCGGTTACCGTTCCTTGGGTAAATACTGTCGCTTTTTCTTTTTCCATTTCCTTTTCCGGCTGCGCAACAATCTTGCGCATAACACTTGTATAGATACGACTCCCAGAGTCCATAAAAACATTTACAACAGCTTCTTTCCGCAACCTAATTATTTGATTTGGAAAATTCTCTTTGCTGAAAGTAAGAATTTCCTTGTCCAGTGTATAAATTTCATATTCCCCTTTTTTGTTGGTCCAAGCACGCGCTTCCGTTTCATTAGAGGTTATTTCAACATTTTGTAGCGGATTTCCATTTTCATCCCTTACCACTCCTGTAGTCTTTACATGCATTCTATCTGCATTATTGCTGAAACGGCCAATACCCATAGAAACCATTGGTTTTTCTGACCTTGAAATTTTTTCGGAATTGGGATTGTTTGAAAAAAGCGTCAACGGGAGCAGCATAGAGGCTGCGAGTGGGGCAAGGCTTTGCCTACTTTTACGCTCCAAATTCACCTCGCGATTGAGTTGTGATGTTTTTACCCTTCCGCAGGTATCTTTGCTTTTAGTGAGAATTTTAACCAATTCCTCATCGTTTTTAGATGTTAAATCGATAACTTCCTTTGTGCAGATATTACAAAATTTCCCCTTTTCGGTAGCGGTCATTTTTGCCCAGTCTTCGTGGCAGGGCTCTGGAATTTTGATTACGATGGATTTTTTCATAATAATTGGTTTTTGTTGATTCAAAGGAACCAAACATAAAACCATAAAAAAACCGCTTTTGAGTAAAGCGGTCGTTTCAATGAGGGAAATGTTTATTTGAAATTTTTTGTATTATTTCTCTAAGATCTCGATCTTGAAAAGCTTGTCCCAGTTTTTTCCGGTTATATAGAGAATGTTGGGCTCACCCTTATAGGCTATGCCGTTGAGTACATCCAATTCTGGGTGCTGGGTCACTTTGTCTTTTAGATCGGTTAAGTCTATTACCCCTTCCACGGCACCGTTTGAAGGGTCAATGATGGCGATGGAACCTTGCTGGTAAACGTTTGCGTATATTTTTCCTTCAACCCATTCCAGCTCGTTTACGCTATTTATTTTGCTGGTATTGGTGAAAATTTCAATATAATCCTTTTCAGCAAGTGTATTTGAATTTAATGTCCAAATTCTATCGGTACCGTCACTTTTATAAATATTCTTTTCCGCATCGTGGCAAAGCCCCCATCCTTCTTTACTTTTACCATAGACAAAAGTTCCGGTTTGTTCCATCGTTTCCAGATTGTAAATGAAGCCCGTTTTTTCACGCCACGTAAGTTGGTAAATTTTATTGTTTAGAATGGTGAGTCCTTCTCCAAAATATGGATCGGGCAGGCTTACTTTTTTAAGTACTTTGCCTGTTGTGTAATCCGTTTTCCGAAGCGATGATTGTTTGTACTGCCCAGTGCTTTCGTATAATGTGTCATTTTCAAATTCCAAACCTTGGGTGTAGGCTTTTATATCGTGCGGGTAGGTTTCAATTACTTTATAAGTGTATAGTTTTGGTTTTATGGAAGCAAGGAGCATAATTTTTTGAGAAGCCTCATATGCTTCGCCATCACTAAATATTTGAGCTTTTAATGTTTTTTCACCGAGCTTTTTTCCCGAAAGGGAAATTTTATCGCCAGAAATCCCAATCCTATCATTGTTTAAAAAATAAAGAACGGAATCAATTTCAATATTCTTTTTGTTGTTTAAGGAAATACTTAGCACATCTTCTGTGGTGTACGTTTTTTTGGGGTTGTTGATTTTCAGAGAAAAAATATCTTTTTTTTCCTCCGAATTACTACCGCAGCTGCCCACTAAAAGCCCTAATAAGGTAGCAACTAAAATGTTATGGATTTTCATTATGAACTATAATTTTTCTGCAAGGTATTTATTAAAATTGAACTATAAAAATGCTTGCGAAAACCTTAAAAAGCCTTATCTTTGCAGCGGCAAGTCCTACACAACCAGCTCCTGTTGAATCCCCCAGGGCGGGAACGCAGCAAGGGTATACGGTCGTAGCGGTGTGATGTAGGTAGCTTGCCATTTTTTGTGCGCTAAACTTTCGTTGAGCTCCAAAATTTCCTCTCTTTTCTTTTTTCTCTTTTCTTTTTTCTCGTCCTTTGCTTCTCAACAACCTTTTATGCCAACAACAGTACTCATCACAGGCGGTTCTTCAGGAATTGGTAAAGCCATTGGCGACTATCTTACTGAAAAAGGCTACCAAGTTTTTGGAACCAGCCGAAATCCAGAAAAAATTACAAATTCTGTGTTTACGCTTCTAAAAATGGACGTCAACAATATAGACTCTATTAACGCTGCTATTGCTGAAGTATTGAAGAATGTAGAAAAAATTGACGTTGTAATCAACAATGCTGGGGTAGGTATTACCGGACCCATCGAAGAAACGCCGGAAACAGAAATTAAAAAAGCCTTCGAAACCAATTTATACGGCCCTATAAACGTAATAAAAGCCGTATTGCCCCAAATGCGCAAGCAGGGTTTTGGGTATATTTTGAATATTACTTCAATCGCAGGATATATGGGGCTTCCGTACCGGGGTATTTATTCAGCTAGCAAAGCTGCGCTGGAAATTACCATTGAGGCAATGCGAATGGAGACGCTTCAGTTTGGCATAAAAATGACCAACATCGCTCCGGGAGATTTTGCCACCAATATTGCCGCTAGTCGCTATCACGCACCAATTCTGGAAAATTCTCCATATAAAAATGACTACGGAAATACACTGAAAATGATGAACACGCATGTAGATAATGGCGGAAATCCCTTGCAAATGGCAAAAGCGGTCCATAAAATAATTGAAACCGAAAACCCCCGAATTCATTATAAGGTGGGCTCTTCATTGCAGAAAATTTCTATTGTGCTAAAAAGAATTCTGCCCGATAAGGTTTATGAACGTATGCTTTTACGGCATTATGGGTTGAAGTGATTATGATATTTAAGTATTATCTGTGAAAACTTACTTATTTTTGTAATCTAATTTGAAAGTGCCAATATGAAATTCTTTATCGATACCGCAAACCTTGACCAAATAAAAGAAGCCCAAGACTTGGGTGTACTCGACGGTGTAACCACAAATCCTTCGTTAATGGCAAAGGAAGGCATTACCGGGCGCAACAATATCTTGAAACATTATGTGGACATTTGCAATATTGTGGACGGCGATGTTTCAGCAGAGGTAATTGCAACCGATTTAAAGGGAATGATAAAAGAAGGCGAGGAGCTTGCAGAGCTTCATCCACAAATTGTGGTAAAAGTACCAATGATAAAAGAAGGGGTAAAGGCAATTAAATACTTCACAGACCACGGAATCCGTACCAATTGTACCTTGGTTTTTTCGGCAGGCCAAGCCTTATTGGCTGCTAAAGCGGGAGCAACTTACGTTTCCCCTTTTATTGGAAGATTAGACGATATTTCAACAGATGGACTGGAACTGATTGCAGACATCCGCTTGATTTATGACAATTACGGTTTCGAAACCCAGATTCTTGCAGCCTCCGTACGCCATACCATGCACGTTATAAATTGCGCAAAAATAGGTGCTGATGTAATGACCGGGCCTCTATCGTCAATTGAAGGTTTGTTAAAACATCCTTTAACTGATAGTGGTTTGAAACAGTTTTTAGAAGATTATAACAAGGGCAATTAAATGGAACGGAAGCGCTATTTGTAACGGAATAAAAAGTTGGTTTTTTTTATTGGAGTGTTCGGGAGGGATTATTTATTAAGAAAACCTAAAAGCAGTTCTTCAAAATTTGCATTGAACATATTTGTTTTTCCCTCAAGAATTACTCCATTTTTATCCAGAATTATTGCGCCGTTTATGTATTTCAGTAAGAGTTTCTTTTCGGCATCGTTCAAGTTTTCTATCTGGAATTCTTGTGTCGGGTTATAGCTTGAGTTAATAATGGTCTGGCGCCATTTTTTATAATGAGTGTCGGTATTTATGCCCAAAAAATCATATTCGGGATATTTTGATTTTAACTCGGCGGAACGATTGTGAATATTTTTATAATGCGCAGGTGATTGCCCAGACCAGAAATAAATTACCGTGGGCGCTTTGATTAGGCTCAATAAATCCTTCACCACATTTTCGGTATTTACTAGCGCCACATTTGGAATTGTATTTCCCGGGGTAAGTTTAATGGTCGCTTCATACATTTTTCCCACTTCTTCAACATGTTTTTTGTCGGTATTCATTTTAGAGAATTCCTCAAAAAACTTACTTTCTTCCTTAGCATCGGTCGCGTTTATCAAGTACCACAACGCGTTATAACGCAACAAGCTGTTTTTTAAAGTATCAGAAGTTATCATGCTGTCAATTAGCTGGATTTTTCTGAAATTAAAATCGAATGAATTGCGATCAACATTTGAATTGATGCCATATTCTGAAAAAACCATGTTTTCAAAATAACGGTTCATAAAACGATAATAGGGATAATAAAATTTCAGTTCATCCCTTTCAAAATCTATATCTTTTCTATAATCAAAAAAGTTTTTGTCAAATTTTTCTACATTGTTTCTATTGGCCGCGGCGTATTTTTCTTTTTTAATGAAATAATCATAGGTAATGTTAGCCAGTGCAGCATTTTTAAAATTTTCTGAAACCTCATTCTTTTCAATGAAATCATTATATTCCTGAAGCTTTATTTGTTTAAGTGAATCTATTTTGCGGGTAAATTCCTCTGAAGGTAGTGTGTACCACTTGGTCAGATTATTGTTTTCAGACTCATTCCTCAAATACAGATACATCAATAAATTGTTTTGTTCTCCGCCCCTTCCGGAATATGCCAAAGACTCATCAAAATCCCTTGTGTTTATGTGCATCAACAAACTATCGCCAGGTTCTATGTAGAACACCTGCGATTCACTGTGCTTTAAATTATAGAGTCCTGGAGATATTTTATCCGTCTTGTATAAAAAGAAGTTGTTGGAGTCCAATTTTACGGTGTCCAGAATGTCCTTTCCTCTTGAAAAAATAATATAATCTAGCGTTGGATTTACTATTTGACCTCCTATCCAGGTAGTCTGTACAGCGTTTTCTTCCTTGTCTTTGCAGGATAGTACTAGAATAAATATTAAAAATGGGAGTAATTTTTTAAACAATAGCACTTAGTTGAAGATTTATGAACAAATGTAGCCGACCCGTATATGGCAATTTGTTAAATGGTAGTTAAAAGGATTATAAAAACGTTAATGTTTTCAGAGTGTCGCTTAAATACCTACTTTTGCGCAAAATTTAAAAATTTATGCTTTCAGTTTCAAATCTTTCGGTACAATTTGGTAAAAGAGTCTTGTTTGACGAAGTGAGCACACAGTTCACAAGTGGCAATATTTATGGCATTATTGGTGCCAATGGAGCCGGAAAATCTACCTTTTTGAAAATCATTTCAGGCAAGCAGGATCCTACTTCCGGCCACGTTCATTTAGAGAAGGGCAAGCGCATGTCTGTTCTGGAGCAAAACCACAACGCATATGATGATTATAATGTTTTGGAAACAGTGGTTCGTGGCAATAAGGAATTATTCTCCATAAAAACCCAAATAGATAAACTTTACGAAGATTATACAGATGAAAACGCTGAAAAAATTGGCGAACTTCAAGTAGCTTTTGAAGAAATGAACGGATGGAACGCTGATAGTGATGCCGCGGCAATGCTTTCAAATTTAGGCATTGACGAAAGCTTGCATTATACCATGATGAAGGATTTGGACGGAAAACAAAAAGTACGTGTGCTTTTGGCACAGGCACTGTTTGGAAATCCAGACGTGCTTATTATGGATGAGCCTACCAACGATCTTGACTATGAAACGATCAGTTGGCTGGAAAACTTTTTAGCAAATTATGATAACTGCGTAATTGTGGTTTCACATGACCGTCACTTTTTAGACTCCGTTTGCACACACATTAGTGATATTGACTTCGGAAAAATTAACCATTACAGCGGTAACTATACTTTTTGGTATGAAAGTAGCCAACTTGCGGCCCGTCAGCGCGCTCAGCAAAATAAAAAGGCCGAGGAAAAGCGCAAAGAGCTACAGGAATTTATTATGCGTTTCAGTGCAAACGTAGCAAAGAGCAAGCAAGCAACATCCCGAAAAAAAATGCTCGAAAAGCTAAATGTTGAAGAAATAAAGCCTTCCAGCCGCCGTTATCCGGCAATTATTTTTGAACGCGAGCGTGAAGCAGGCGACCAGATTTTAAATGTAGAAAACCTTTCTGCTTCTATTGACGGCGAAGTACTTTTTAAAAATGTGGACATCAACTTGGCGAAGGGCGATAAAGTGGTTATTTATTCACGAGATTCCCGAGCTGCCACGGCATTTTATGAAATATTGAATGGGCACGCAAAACCGGATACGGGTTCCTTTCAATGGGGAATTACCACAAACCAAAGTTATTTGCCTTTAGACAATGAAGAGTTTTTTCAAAACAATCTTTCGTTGGTAGACTGGTTGCGTCAATACGCTAAAACAGAGGAGGAGCGCGAAGAAGTTTTTCTTCGGGGCTTCTTGGGAAAAATGCTCTTCAGTGGTGAAGAGGCCTTAAAGAAAAGCAGTGTGCTTTCTGGAGGCGAAAAAGTGCGCTGTATGCTAAGCCGGATGATGATGCTACGCGCTAATGTTTTGATGCTTGATGAGCCTACAAACCACTTAGATTTGGAATCCATTACAGCTTTTAACAATTCATTAAAAAATTTCAAGGGAACGGTTTTATTGACCACGCATGATCATGAGTTTGCCCAAACGGTAGGTAACCGCATTATTGAACTTACCCCCAACGGTGCGATTGATCGCTATATGAGTTTTGACGAATATATGGGTGATAAAAAAATTAAGGAACTGCGCGATAAAATGTACGCAGTTGAAGCTTAAAAAATTGGCGACCAATTTAGTGGTCGCCAATTTCTTTTAAGAATTCTTCAATGGTTTCTTTTGCCTTTTCAAATTCGTCCTTTCGTATAAAAATCATTGTTTGGTTGGCAATGCTCATTGTAAAACCCGCACGTACACTACTGTCATGATCGTTTCTTTCAATAGGGTTAATGCCAATTTCATTCAATCTGGCTACAAGACCTTTGGCTATTAATGTTGGGCCCGTGTAAATTCGTTTTGTTTCAGACATACACTTATTCTTCTGTCTCTTTTAAAAATGAATCGACAATTGGCTGGGCTATGGCAAGCTCGTCCTTGCGCACAAATACCCGCACTTGATCATCAAATTTATTTCCGTAACCAAACATAACGCCACTCTGCTGGTCATCCCTGAGGATTGGGGTAATATTTGCTTCTTCCAATCTTCCTACGAGCGCCTCGGCCATAATATCGGATCCAGTATATATTCTAATTGTTTCTTCTGTGTTTTCTGACATCTTTTTATAGTTTGTTATTGCTTAATTTATTTAAAAGATTTTTTTTAATACTGACTTGGGAAACTCAAGCATTGTAATATTTACTGTTCCAAATGGCGCCATTGAAATTTTTTCCCTTGGAGAAGCCATAAAAAATGACCATTCCACCCACACCCTTAAAAATAATAAGAAACAAAAACAAATACTCCTGAAAACTCCCCATAGGAGTAAACCATTGCATGGGCATTAACGCTGTTATTATTAAACTGAGCACGGCAACCATAAATACTAGATTCTCAAAACTTTTGTATGGCCACATCAACAATTTTCTAAAGGGATGCAGATCATTTCCCCATTTGTGAATAAGGTAAAAATAATCATTTCCCATGGGCGCAAAAAGTAACGGATCGTCTGCGTTTTCAAGCTTCAGTAGTTTTGCTGGAGCCAAAATTTTGAAATTTTTAAGGGCAATACCGTGCTTTTTTTCTAAGTTTCTTATTTCTGAAATGGCCTCTTCGGGAAAACCTGCCTTAAAGTAACGTGAATCCAAAAAGCGTAAACGGTAGTTCACGCAAAGATTTTTAATATCAGCAAGATGAAAAATTTGCGAACTTTCTAGCAGATCAAAATTGAAATTGTTTTCAATTTCTTCAGATTTTTCGTTTAAATTAGAAAGGATAGCTTCGCGCTGGGTTTCATTTTCAGAAAAAATCCTCTTTACCTCAGTCATAACAGACGCTTCACCAATCCGTATGGAGCGGTATTTGAGTAACTGCTTTTCAATATTTGTTCGCGAAAACATGGGCTGCATTTTTTTTAAAAACTAAATTTACATAGTACAATTCACCAAAACAACAATTTAACACAGTTTGGTTGAAATTTTAAATATGTAGAACCTATTTGGCTTTCTCTCAATATTGGCTTTGTATTTGTTATATTTACAATCTTAATTTTTTTATATGAAAATCAACACTATATTTCTGATACTTTTTACAATTAGTTGTGGAGCAAATGTTTCTGCACAAAAATACAAATCCACTAAAAGTGATGAAGTTTCCAAAATATTTGGTGAAAGTAACTTTACATCAAATAAAACTTTTTATGAAAATATCGAAAAGGCCCCAAATTTTACAGTTTTGGCTAAGGTGTTAAAAAACGAATCCTTAAGAAAGAAACTGGAAAATCAAGAAATGGTAACAATTTTTGCTATTTCGGATGAAGCCTTTTTGAATTTATCAAAAAAAAATCGGGATTCCATTTTAGACAATACATTGGTAATAAATTCGGTAGTTAAGTACTTGGCAGTGCCAGGCAGGGTAGATAGTTATGCATTAAAAAATGAAATAGCCAAAAATGCCGGAACCATTTATCTGAAAACACTAGATGGTCAAAGTTTAGGGGTTCGAGAAGTAAATGGGCAGTTGCAACTGGTAGATTCTGAAAAAGGAACAGCAACGGTTATCGCCTCAGATTTTTACCATAAAAATGGTTTTTTCCATATTATAGATAAAGTGATTTTTCCACCTAAGGAAGATTAGTTTATAAAAGTTAAATAAACCTTAAAGTCTGGAAATTGCAAAACCGCAGTTTCCAGACTTTCGTTTATAGGTACATAACATAAACTAAAAACACATTATGAAATCAAAACTTATTACAACAGCATTATTTTCTATTGCCCTGGTGGCCGGAACAACATCAATTATTGCACAGGACAAAATGATGAAAAATGAAAAAACAGTAATGGTGGGGGGTGCCGAAATGTACCCCTCCAAAACCATTGTGGCAAACGCCGTAAACTCAAAAGACCATACAACACTGGTTGCAGCGGTAAAAACAGCAGATTTGGTTGAAACGCTACAGAGTGATGGGCCATTTACTGTTTTTGCCCCAACCAATTCAGCATTTGAAAAACTACCCAAGGGAACAGTTGAATCTTTACTTAAACCTGAAAATAAAATGAAATTGCAGACCATCCTAACGTATCACGTAGTTTCAGGAAAGCACAGCGCCTCAGATATTAAAAAGGACATAACAAAAGCTAATGGAAAAGCAACCTATAAGACTGTGAGTGGTGGAACTTTAAGTGCAACTATGAAAGGCAAAAATATAATGCTAATGGACGAAAACGGCGGAATGGCTACTGTAACAATAGCAGATGTAAACCAATCAAATGGTGTAATTCACGTTATTGACAGTGTTGTTTTGCCTAAATAAAAATTTGTCTCCAAATCCCAATTATTTAAAAAGAAAACAGCGACCCAAAAGTCGCTGTTTTTTTGTAGTATATGTTTTTAGCGAAGGACAGCCCCAAAATCATTTTCAAATTTTTGCTGTAGTTTGCCCATTATCTTATCAATTTGCTTATCCGTTAATGTTTTTTCTTCATCTTGAATGGTAAAGCTTATGGCATAACTCTTTTTGCCCTCGGGCAGGTTTTTACCTTTATACACATCAAAAAGTGTAACACCTTTCAATAATTTTTTTTCTGATTGAAATGCTGCGTTGCGCAAATCTCCAAACTTTACTGAATCGTCCAAAAGAAGTGCGAAATCCCGCTGGGCAGCAGGAAATTTAGCAATCGGTTTTAACTTGAAGTTGCCTGCCGGTATTTGTTTCAAAACCAAATCCCAATTGAAATCTGCGTAAAAAACTTCGGCCTCAACATCAAGTTCTTTGGTGATTTTGGTCTTTACAATTCCAAATTCCACAAGTATATCTTTATTTCTTTTAAAGGCGATAGCTTCCGAAAAAACATCATTCTCTGGGGTTTCTTCCGTGTAATTATCAAGTCCCAACCCTTCCATGATTGTCGTAATGACACCTTTTCCGAAGAAAAAATTACTTTTCGCATCCGGAGTTGCCCAGTTGCTCTCGTTTTTTAAACCTGTTACAAAGAGCGACAAATGCTTGGTTTCGGTTCGACCGCCCGGAAAGTTGTGGTAGGTTTTCCCGAATTCAAAAAACTTTAAATTGTTATTTTTACGATTGCTGTTGTATTCAATAGCTTCTAGACCAGAAAAAAGCATAGATTGCCGCATAACGGATAAATCCTGACTCAACGGATTGAGCATGGCAACGTTGTAATTTTTCTTTATAGTTTCACTCAGCGTTGAATATTTTGAGGAGGTAAGGGAATTGTTCAACATTTCGTGGAAACCGATGGCCGTAAGCCGTGAGGCAATTTTATTTTGAACGGAATAATCTTCCCCCGGCAAAATGGTTGAAATGGAAGCATTCAGTTTTTGTGTAAATTTTACGTTGTTGTAACCATACACCCGCAGTATTTCCTCAATTACATCCACATCGCGAGTAACGTCGTTTCGGTAAGCGGGAATGGTCATCCCGATGCCAGTTTCGGTTACATTGTTCACTTTCATCTCAAGCGAAGTAAGAATTTCCTTAATGGTTTCTTTCGGAATTTCTTCCCCAATCAATTTATTAGCTTTTTCAAAATTTAAAAATACCTGATGGTCCTCTATCTTTTTTGGATACACATCAATCAAATCACTGGTTATTTGTCCGCCAGCGATCTGCACAATCAAAATGGCCGCGTGGCGTAGAGCATAATCAGCTATGTTTGGGTCTATTCCTCTTTCAAAGCGGAAGGAAGCATCAGTGCTCAAGTTATGGCGCTTCGCGGTTTTGCGGATGCTGACAGGGTTAAAGTAAGCACTTTCCAAGAAAATACTGGTTGTGTTTTCTGTGACCCCGCTATTAATTCCGCCAAAAACACCAGCGATACACATGGGTTTTTCGGCATCGCAAATCATTAAATCTTCCTCGTGAAGCTCACGCTCAATGCCGTCAAGCGTGGTGAATTTTGTGCCCGAAGGAAGTGTTGTCACATTTACAACATTTCCCGCAATTTTTGAGGCATCAAAGGCATGGAGCGGTTGGCCAAGTTCGTGGAGTACGTAATTGGTGATATCCACAATATTATTAATAGGTGAAAGCCCGATAGCTTTCAATCTATTTTGAACCCAGGCAGGGGAAGCCCCAACCTTTAAATTGCTGATGGTAATTCCACAGTACCGGGGTGCTAAAGCGTTGTCTTTAACCCTTACATCAATTTTTAAAGTACGATTGTCTATTCTAAAACTACTTGTAGAAGGGGTATTTAATTTTGTGGAAATATCCTTGTGAAGCAAGCCGGCCTTTAAGTCGCGCGCTACACCCCAATGACTCATGGCATCGGCACGGTTTGGGGTGAGGCCAATTTCAAAAACTTTGTCGTTTTCAATTTCCAACACTTTGGCTAAAGATGTCCCGGCTTTTATTTTTGCGTCCAAAATCATAATTCCGTCGTGTGATTTTCCCAGCCCCAGTTCGTCTTCGGCACATATCATTCCTTCACTAACCTCACCACGGATTTTACCTTTGTTTATTTGCCAAGTTTTATCTTCAGCGTCATAAAGTGTAGTGCCTACTGTGGCTACCGGAACTTTTTGACCAACAGCAACATTGGGTGCGCCGCAAACTATTTGTATAGGTTCGCCAGTACCAATGTCAACTTTGGTTACTTTCAATCTATCTGCATTGGTATGTTGGGTGCATTCTAACACGTGGCCAACCACAACACCTTCCAAACCGCCCTTTACGGAACAAAAATCTTCTATTCCTTCTACTTCAAGACCTAGGTCTGTCAATAATTCGCCAGTTTTTTCTGCGTCCCAAGGAAGGTTTATAAATTGTTTTAGCCAGTTGTATGAAATTGTCATAAGTGTAAAAATCTTAACAGTGGGCAAAGATACTATTTCCTTTAAAGTTGAAAGTTGAAAGTTTAAAGTTTTAAGCTGAAAGTTTTAGTTGAAGAAAATAAAAAACCACGAAAATAGTTGCTATGGCTGTTATAAAAAAAGTAACGTTTGCACCAAAATAGAACCACAACAGTCCCGCCATTACACTTGCCGCCATTGCCAGTATGCTTTGGAAAGCGGTGTAGGTTCCCACGGCCGTTGCGGTGTTTTCATCTTTGCAAATGTTTGTAATCCAAGCTTTTGAAATGCCCTCAGTAGCGGCGGCATAGATTCCGTAGCCGAAGAAGAGGGCTATGATGGTGTATAGGTTAGTGGTTAAACCCATTCCGAAGTAAACCAAACTGAATATTATTAATCCGAATAGGAACATTTTTTTCAAACCGATTTTATCTGCAAAGCTTCCCAGCGGATAGGCTGTGAGGGCGTAAATTAAATTGTAGAAAATGTAGATGCCGATTACCCAAGTATCGTCCAGTCCTGCATCTTTCGCTTTTAAAAGCAGAAAAACATCACTGCTGTTGAAGAGGGCAAAAAACAGAAGTCCACGAACTACTTTTCGGTATTCTGCAGAACTTTGCTTCCAGTATTTTATGAAGGAGAAGAAATTTATTTTCTTTTTTTGAGAAGTAGTTTCTATTTTTTTGTCTTTCAAAAGAAATGAAGCAACAACAGCTAAAACCCCCGGGATGAAGGCGATGTAAAATAAATTGATATAATCTTCGGGATAGAAATAGAGATACACCAAAGCTAAGGCTGGGCCGAGGACGGCACCAAACGTATCCATGGACCGATGGAAACCAAAAACTTTTCCTTTGTTGGTTTTATTCGTTTCTGCGGAAAGCATGGCATCGCGTGCGCCGGTTCTTATTCCTTTGCCGAGACGATCTGTGGTTCTTGCAAAGAAAATCCACAACGGATAAACGAAGAATGCCATCATCGGTTTTGAAATGGCGCTGAGCGAATAACCTAATTGCACGAAGGGCGCTCGCTTTACTTTACTATCGGAAAGTTGGCCAAAATATCCTTTGCTCAATCCTGCCACAGCTTCAACTAAACCTTCCAAAATACCTATTAAGAGTATTGAAAACCCAATGCTTTTTAAATAGATGGGCATTATTGGATAGAGTATTTCGCTTGCCATGTCTGTAAACAGACTGACAAGGGATAGGATCCAGACGGTGCGGGTAATTGGTTTCAAGGGCTTGGACAAATTACCTTGAAAGATACTTCAATTTATTTTTTTACCACTTTTTTAGTTTCTGTTTGTCCGTTTTTATCATTGATTTTAATGAAGTAGATTCCTTCGCATAAGGTTGAAATATCCACTTGATTTTTTTCTTCCGAAGTGAAAAGTAGTTGGCCTAGGTTGTTGTAAACGGTTATTTCAGTAATTGAGGTTGTAGATTTTATGTATAGCAAACCGTTTGTTGGGTTGGGGTAGATGGTGAAAAGGTTAGTTGTGTTTTCTTCGGTGCCGAGTGGGCCGCGGTTTTCGAACCAGATTATTTGATCGTCTTCAAAAACAATATTTACATAAATTCCGGCCGCAACATCCATTTTGTTATCTCCGTTAAAATCATCAACTATAATGGATACAGGGCTAAATTCATCTGAATAAAAAACTTGAGGGGCGTTGAAATTTCCTGCGCCATCATTCTCCAGTAATATAAGATCACCATCAAAATAGAGTGAAGCAAAAAGATCTATGTCCCCATCACTGTCGATATCTGCAGCATGCATTTTGTATGCTAGAGATATATCTTCAACAATGATAATAGGTTGACCGAAATTGCCTTGCCCATCGGTATTTTCATACCACGCTATGTATTCGCTATCTGAAATGGAAGCAGCATCTAAATCGCCATCATTGTCAAAGTCTGCTAAAACCACAGTATTGGTCCAAAAAGCTTCAACAGTTATTACCAGCTCGGGTCCAAAAGTACCTTGCCCGTCTATATTTTCATACCAAGCAACCATATTTCTTGGCCAGTCTGCCATAATTACATCCATATCGCCATCTCCGTCAATATCACCCACTTGGAGGGATTCTGTATATGCTTCCTCCGAAATTATTTTTTCTGGGGCGAAGGTGCCTAACCCATCCAAGTTTTCCAACCAACTGATCTTGAAATTTCCACCCGCAACAATGTCGATATCGCCGTCTCCATCCATATCTTTTACATCCACTGTTTGCACATAGGTAAAACTACCTGCAAGTCTTAGGGGGCCGAAATTCCCCAGCCCGTCCAAATTTTCGAACCACGCAATTTTATGATCGTTGTTTGAAATTGCAATGAGATCCAGATCATTATCGTTATCTATATCGGCGATGGATAGACCCATTGGATAGTCCATTGTAGCGGAGATAAAAATTGGTTCGGAAAAATTGCCCTGGCCGTCCAGATTTTTGAACCAAACAACTCTGTCGCCTTTTGTGGATGTAGCGAACAAATCTTTGTCTCCATCACTATCAATGTCTGCGGAAGTTAAAGCATACGGGCCATCTACTTCAGGATTTGAATCTACAATGATATGCGGTTCTACATCTATTTGGGCATATGTGTTTATAGAGAATAATGCGAGAAGGAGTAATATTTGTTTCATCTTTTAAAGATCTAATTTTTAATCACTTTTTTAGTTTCTGTTTGTCCGTTTTCACCTTTTATTTTTACGAAATAAATTCCCTTGCTTAAAATTGAAATATCTACTTGATTCTTCTTTTGTGAAATGAAAAGCAGTTGCCCGAGGTTGTTATAAACGGTTATTTCGGAAAGCGGTGTAGCGGATTTAATATTTAAAAAACCGTTTGTTGGGTTTGGGTAGATGCTGAAAAGGTTAGTTGTGTTTTCTTCGGTGCCGAGTGGGCCGCGGTTTTCGAACCAGATTATTTCGTCTAAGGAATATGACGATGCTAGTACGTCCATTTTTCCGTCGTCGTTAAAATCATCTGCAAATACACAAGTTGTATTGTCAACTTGGGAGGAGACTATTTGTTCTGAACCAAAATTCCCACTACCAAGATTTTCATGCCAAAAGACCGTATTGCTAGAAAAAGAAGCTGTAAGTACATCCATATCTCCATCTGCATCTAAATCTTTAGCATAGACTTCATAGGCGCCCTCTGTATTATTATTTATAACTCTCAATGGGCCAAAAGTACCTTGGTTATCTAAATTTTCAAACCAAATTACGGAATGGTCGCCGAATGAGGAAGCAAGGACGTCCTGATCGCCGTCATTATCCATATCTTTTATATCCACGGAAAATGAACCACTTATTTCTGTTGAAATTGTTTGTTGTGCTCCAAAGTTACCTCCCCCGTTATTTTTATGCCAAAATAGGACATCATTACACCAGTCTGCTGCAACTAAATCTAAAAGTCCATCACTGTCAATATCTGCAGCTCTAACAGATTCTATACACATGCCTGTGGTATTAATAACTTGGGTTGGGCTAAAATTTCCTTGGCTATCAACGTTTTCATACCATAAGAGTCCAAAATCACCACCTGAAACAATATCAATATCACCATCATTATCTACATCCATAGGATAGGTTACGTAAGGAGATGAAATAAGCGGACTAAAAATATGAGCTGTGAAAGAGGTGCCCTGCCCATCCATATTTTCAAACCACGCTACTGTGTTATTATAATATGATTGAGAAACTACATCCATGTCTCCATCGCCATCAATGTCTGCCGCGTCAATAGAGATTGGATAATTCAATTGTAAAGAAATGGTTTTTGGTGAAGAAAAGTTTCCTATACCATCCATATTTTCTAACCAAGATATTTTGTCATCACCACTGGATGCACAAATTACATCCTTATCGCCATCACCATCCATATCAATAGACATAACTGTATATGGTCTGTTGGTACCGTTAATTTCCACCACAACATTTTGAGTACCAAAATTTCCTTGTCCATCAGTATTTATGTAATAGGCTATTTTGTCATCTGTAGCAGAGGCGGAAATTAAATCTAAATCGCCATCGCTATCCAAATCTGCCAAGTTCATTTCCCTAAGATATTCTGTTTGGTTTGTTATTTGTTGTTTTGGTCCGAAATTACCAAGGCCATCCAGATTTTTGTACCAATAAATTATTCCTTGGGCATCGGATCCTGATATTACGTCTAAATAGCCATCATTATCCACATCTGCAGAAGTGACCAAAAATTGACCTTGTACATCAGCACTTACAAAACGCTGTGGACCAAAATTGCCCTGTCCGTTTAAATTTTCATACCAAACTAATTTTTGGTCGAATAATAGGGAAGTGGCAAGAACGTCTTTATCTCCATCGCCATCAATATCTGCCGCCGAAACCCCTCTTGGACGTTGCACATTTGTTGAGATAACTTGTATTGAGCCAAAATCTCCTTGACCATTGATATTCTTGAACCAAGAAACATTATCATTTGTATAGTCTGAGACCAAAATATCCATATCGCCATCGCTATCAAGATCTTCCACATAAATATTATTATAGCTAGCTGAATTGTTTGCGATAATGTGCTCAACAGAAAAAGTACCTTGCCCATCCATATTTTCAAACCATGCAATTGAATTGGTTGAGCTAGAATTTGCAGTTATATCCAAATCGCCGTCGCCGTCCATATCTGCTGCTTGAATTTCTCTGGCTTGTGTATCTGGAGCGCTAACAGTTTGCGGAGTTCCAAAATTTCCTTGACCGTCTACGTTTTCATACCAAAAGATACCATAATAGGTAGCATTAACTAAATCTATATCACCATCATTATCAATATCTATAGCAATTACTTGGTTGGTTCTAATTGCGTTTTCTGTAATTATTTGTTGTGCTCCGAAACTTCCATTTGTATTTTTATACCAAGCTAATTTAGAGTCGTTTATGGAAGAAGATATCATATCCATATCGCCATCACCATCAAGGTCGGCGGCATAGACTGATGTCGGATTGTTTGTTCCGCCTGTATCGTCCACAGTAATATGCGCTTCAAAATCTATTTGGGCGTTAATTGAAAAAGATAAGAATAGTGTTGATAGGAATAGTAGTTTTGTTTTCATTGGAATTTTTTTAACAGTGCGCAAAGTAGCTTTTTCCTACAATATATTAAAATGATAAAAATCATTTCTTCAAATTCCGAAAGCGCTGTAAAAGTGTAGGGTGTGAGTAATGTGCAAACACATACAACGGATGTGGGGTGAGGTTGCTAAGGTTGTTTTTCGAGAGTTTTTTAAGGCCTGAAATTAAGGGAAGTGCAGCGTAAGTATGTTTGGCAAAATTATCTGCTTGGTATTCAAATTTTCTACTTAAGTAATTCATCAACAAACTTGTGATGCCCGAAATTGGGCTATAAAGTACGCCGAAGGCTATCAATCCAATATGGAATGAGGGTTGCGAAATATTTAATGCTTCAGAAAGCAGCGGATTTCCTATAAAAAGCGATAACAGCCAAAGCGTAAAACCTGTGGTAACGACAGCTGCGAAAAGGTTGATGATAATATGGTTCCGTTTGTAATGGCCTACCTCGTGAGCAAGGACGGCCACTATTTCTTCTTCGTTTAAATCTTTTATTAGCGTATCATACAACGTGACGCGCTTTTCACTGCCAAAACCAGAGAAATACGCATTGGCCTTTGTACTGCGTTTGCTTCCGTCGATTATAAAAATTTTATCTAGTGTGAAACCTACTTTTGAAGCATAAGTTTCTATTTGTGAACGAAGCGACCCTTCCTCCAACGGGGTTTGTTTGTTGAAAAGCGGAACAATCAATCTCGCGTAAAACAGGTTCATTAATATGGTGAAAACCGTGATTATTCCCCACGCGTAGAGCCAAAAGTCTTTGCCCGTGCTTTGGTAAAACCAAATAATGGCACCCAAAAGAATTCCGCCAATTACGGCTCCCATTGCCCATCCTTTTAGTTTGTCAAGGAAAAAAGTTTTACGTGTGGTTTTATTAAAACCGTATTTCTCTTCAATAACAAAAGTGCTGTAATAGCTGAAGGGCGTGCTCAGGATGTCGCTTGCAATCATTATGGTTCCGAAGAAAACTAAGGCGATTATAATTTCATTGCTTGATACGGAACGCGCAAAACTATCTACAAAGGCAAAGCCATCAAAAAAGAAGAATAGGAGGGTAGCGATGAGCGAAATTGCTGAAGTAAGTATTCCGAATTTGTAACGTTCCTTTTTGTAGCGTTGCGATTTCTTGTATTCTTCCTCATCAAAAACATCCTGTAATTCTGCGGGAAGTGGGTCGTTAAAGTGTTTTGCATTGAGGAAATCTAATATTTGGTCAATCACAAAGCTGATGACCAAGATTGCTATAATTATAAAGAAAAGAGTTTCCGGTTTCAAGTTTCTGGTTTCAAGTTACTACTGCAAACTGCGACTGCAACTGAATACTAAAATCCACGCTGGCGCTTTGCCTCAAATATAAGGATTCCCCCGGCTACGGAAACATTCATACTGTCTATTTCGCCCTGCATGGGGATGATGATGTTTTGGGTGCTGTTTTGTAACCATTCCTCGGAAAGTCCCGTGGCTTCGGTGCCAACTACTATTGCAGTGCTTCTTGTAAAATCACAAGTGTCGTACGAAACGGAAGCTTGCAATGCGGCACAGTAAATATTAATATTATTTTCTTTTAAAAATGAAATGATTTCCGAAGTGCTTCCCACTGCAATTTTATTGGTAAACAAACACCCCACACTACTGCGGATAATGTTTGGGTTAAACATATCGGTCTTTGGATTGGCAATGATTACGGCATTTACTTTTGCTGCATCTGCCGTACGAAGTAGCGCGCCAATATTACCAGGCTTTTCAAAGGCTTCGGCTACTAAAATTAAAGGGTTTTTGGTTGCTAGATGTAGGTCGGCAAGTTCTAAGGCTTTAGAATGTGCTATAGCCAAAACGCCTTCCGTTGAACTTCGGTATGCGAGCTTTTCGTAAATATCAGAAGCGATTTCAATGAATTCGGCTTCACTGTTTGAAGTTTCTTTCAGTATAAAAACTTCTTCCTCTGAAATAATATCAGGACAAAAAAGTACGGTTTTCAAAAGATAGCCCCCTTTTATTGCTAATGAAATTTCGCGCAGCCCTTCAATTACAAAAAGTTGCGTTTTGCGGCGTTCGCGCGATTTTTCTTGTAATAGCGCAATCTGTTTTATCAGCGGGTTATGAAAACTTGTGATGCTTTTGTACATCCTACAAAGATACGTTACTGAAACTTATATCCGCTGCCCAAATTAATGCGAAGCCCGAAACTAATGTTGAAGTAATTTACCCCGCCAAAGGAATCTTCGAGTTCGGAAGGAACATCAATATTCATAAAATCATGGCGCAATTCGGGTGCCATAAAAATACCCAAATAGGTATTTAATCTATAACTTACTTCTGGGCTAAACCAAAGAGCGGTAGCTGTATCGTTGAACTTGTCGCCCAGACCTCTGTTTGCATACACAGAATAGCCAACTCCCGCACCAATTGAAACATCAAAATTGCTGATATAGAAATCATAACCAACTACCCCGCCAATTAGTATGTTTGTAGTACTTTCATAATTGCCCAACGAAACTTGGTCGGTAACAGAGCCTTTAAAAAAGCTGAGGTAGGGCCCTACAAAAAAGGTTTTATAGGTATTTACTTTTAAAGCAATTTTTCCGCCACCTTTCAGGTCCATTCCGTTATTAACAAAGTTGTCTCCAAAAGCAATAGGAAAATATGCCCCGATAATTACATTGCCCACTTTATGCCCGTTTTCCTCAATTTCGGTTTCTTCCGAATGGGTTTCCTGTGCAAAAGTGGTAGTTGAAATAAATAGGACTATAAGAAAGAATCTAATATTCGAATACATAATTTGTATCTAAGTTGGTTAAGGGAATTTCAATGGTTTGCACAGGTTCAAAGTTTAGGGAATATTCCAAAAGGACTGTAGTTCTTAAAATACTTTCAATGGAGACTGTTGTGTTTTCTGAAATTGGGCTCAGGTTTCCTTCACGTATAGCGGCAAGATCACAATTGTCAGGCGAATTGGCTACATTTAAAGGAAGCTCGCAGTTGGCAGGGGTATACTTTATTGTATAACTCAGAGTATTTTCATCACCTAACAAATTATTGAAAGTGAGATTAAGTTCTGCCTTATCCCCAAGAATTATTGTCCCCAAATCATATAAAAGTCTATCGTTGTGAACCGATGACCGATATGCAAGGCTAGAATAATCGTAATCCACATTTAAGGAAAAGTAGGGATCTATATTAATGAAAACATCCAAAGGGTCAAATTCCTCATCTAAAGAAATAAGTCGAAAATTTCCGGATGCATCACTTTGGGTTTGCCCCAATGGATCGCTATTAGCACTCGTTACAATAATAATATCGGGCAACGGATTGCCTTCTTTGTCCACAATTTTCCCTTTTACCAAAATGCGGCGGTTGTTATCAATGTCCACATCATCTCCCAGGCATGCCGTAAATAAAACCATAATTGCTAAAAGCAAAAGTTTGAATAGGGTCTGTTTCATTTGTTTTTTTAAAGACAAGATTAGGGAAAAATTGACAATGAATCAAATAGTAAGCGCAAAAGTTAAATTTTTCTTAATGCTTTGGAATGTTTTTATATCTTGCGGAAAAAAAATTATTGATGAAAAACTTACTTCTACCATTGGTCTTTGGTCTTTTTTCCTTTTCGTTTTTTGCACAACAGATTCAGCAATTCCGTCAATTAAACGGTCGGTACGATTATATTGCTGTTGGAAATACGCTCAATGAAGGTGAGAATAATAATGGTGGAGGATTTTGCACAATTCTAACCGAAAGCAGTGCAAATTTAACTTTATTGCCTAGCCAAACCTTGGTTTCCGCAATGTTATATTGGTCTGGTTCTGCAGCGGGCGATTTTGATGTAAAATTGAATGGAATTGATGTTTCTGCACAGAGAACATTTTCGCATGTGAATAACGGTTTGCCTTACTTCGCAGCTTATGCTGATGTTACATCTATTGTAGAGGCTCATGGCAATGGAACTTATACATTTTCTGATATGGATATTTCTGGCACTTTACCCACTTATTGCGGCACCAATTACGGCGGGTGGTCTATTATTGTTGTGTTTGAAGATCCCGCATTATTGTTGAATCAAATTGCTGTTTTTGACGGTTTGGAATCTGTTTCAATCAACAACACTACGCTAAATATAATTCTTAACAATATAGATATATCAAGTGATCTATTGGCAAAAATTGGCTTTTTAGCGTGGGAAGGCGATGCGGCAATAGCAAATGGTGAAAGTTTGTTTATCAATAATGTGCTAATTGATAATCCTCCACTAAATCCAGGAATAAATGCTTTTAATAGCACGAACAGTTACACAAATTCCAACCAACTGTTTAATATGGATATGGATTATTATGATTTAATTGGAATTGTTCAGCCTGGCGATACCAGTATGGCTATACAACTTAGCTCGCAACAGGATTTTATAATGATAAACAATATAATAACCGTTGTAAATTCTGAATTGCCCGACCCAACCATTGTAATAGATGGCGCCACAGCTTTTCCACAACAAGACCAGATACAGATAACCTACACGGTAAGTAACGTAAACAGCACAGCTATCTTACCTTCTGGCGTGCCCATCACTTTTTATGCAGATGGTGTTGAGTTTGGAACAGTACAAACCAATCAAATTGTACCAATAGGTGGAACAATTAGTGAAGTTGCGACCATAGCACTTCCAATTGGAACACCATCAAATTTTTCTTTAAAGGCTACTATTAATGCCGATGGATCTATTTCTGAAACAGACGGCACTAACAATGATTTTGAAATTTTAATCTCAGTATCTCCAATTGTTGTTAACCAAAACCCCGATGCCTTAGTAGTTTGCGATACCGACAATGATGGTTTTACAAGTTTTCAATTACATCAAGCAGATTCAGATATAGCATTGGGCGATCCAAGCCTAACCATTACATACCATTCGTCAGCTACAGATGCCGAAAACAACCTGAATGTGCTTTCCGATCCTTATATTAATGATAGTCCTTTTTTTGATGAGGTTTTCGCCAGAGTCGTGAATTCTGATGAAAGCAGTTTTGCAGTTGTAACACTTCCTTTGGTAATAAATAACTATCCGGAAATAGCCCAGCCCAATGATATTTTCATAGATGAAGGTGATGGCGATGGTTTTGCAATTTTTAACCTTACACTAAATAACGCCGTAATGCTTGCGGGGTTAGACCCTTCAGAACATATTGTTTCTTATTTCTCAACTGAACTGGATTTGCAGAATAATATTCTAATTCTCGATCCCTCAAACTATATAAACTTTATAAATCCGCAAACTATTTTTGTGAAAGTGGAAAATGTAGAGACAAATTGCTTTACTGAAACTTCTTTTGAAATTGAAACAGATGAAATCCTTTCGATGAATTCTTTTGCCTTTGATGATTTAAATATTTACCCCAACCCAACGTATAAAACCATTACCGTTCAATCATCGCAAATGGTTTCGGAAACAACAATTTCATTGTATGACATTCAAGGTAAAGTATTGCTAACGGAAAAAATAATTCCGCAGAACGGAATGTTGACGATGAATGTTTCTTCGTTAGAAAACGGTGTTTATTTCGTTAAGATTTCTTCGGAAGAGAATAATGTTATAAAGAAATTGATAAAAAATTAAACAGAGTTAAAACATACTTAGGAGAGCTTCGATCTTTATAAATTTAGTTTTAATATTATCTTAAAATTTCAAAAATTATTTTTTTAATTCAAATAATAACAAATGAAAAATTTATTACTTATTATAGTATTTGTCTTTATAAACAATTTACTGTTTGCTCAATTAACTCATTCCGATCGTAATATTTTGGAAGATTTGCGACCAGAGGATGTAGTAGCATTCTCGGATTTTAATAATGACGGGTTTAATGATGTAGTCAAAATTACTTCAGATAATGATTTAGACTGTTTTTTTGGCAATAAAAAGTTAGTATGGGCAAATAATGATGGTAAAGGTGCTTTTGAAACCGATCATTTAATTAAGGAATATGTAAACACTAGCGAATATGTAAATTCAAAAATATTCCAAATTAATACAGCTGATTATGACAATGATGGAGATGTAGATATTACTGTTTCAATTGAATACGACACTCCAGATCCTAATGCTCCCTCATTTATCTTGCAACGATATGTTATTGAGTTCTTTCGTAACAATGGGGATGGAACGTTTCAAATGAGTACTGAAATTTTCCGTTCGAATACCATTGTAAATGGAACTGTTGCAATTGATATGTTGTCGTTCGATTTTGAAAATGATGGGGATATAGATATAGCCTTTATGTATTTGGGAAGGATATATCAATTAAAACATATTTATAATGGTAATTTTTCTGCGCCGACATTTAGTGTCATAAGTTCTCAAGTGAATTATAGTGATTTAAAAGCAGTTGATATAAATAGTGATGGTTTTAAAGATTTTTTTGCGGTCTCCAATCGCAATATTAGCACCGGAGAAGTTAAAATTCTCGTGATTCCCAATGATAATGGTATTATAGATTATTCTGCAAACTCATATAAATTTACTTCAGTTTCACAAAGCGTACTATATTCGGTAATAGATGTTGATGGGGATGATAGGCCTGATATAATTACCTATGGCGCTAATCCCGATCCCCAAATAGGTTATGAATACTATCACAATAATGGTTCTTTAGGAATGACAGATCACTTTGATGCCAAGCAGCCTTTGCCTATTGCCAATCTTCCAATCCAAAGTTCTGTTAAATTTAAAACCGGCGACTTTGATGGCGATGGTGATGATGACATAATTCATATAGGCAGCGAGAGCAGTCTGATTGAAAATGATAATGGAAGTTTGGTTGCACATCTCCTGTCTTTTAATCCATTTCTGGGAAATGAAATTATGGAATGCATTGATATAAACACAGATGGTAAAATCGATATCTTAAGTAAACATTCAACTTGGCATTCAAACAATATATTATGGAGTACATTGGATGATAATGGAGAAATTATCCTAGGTGATATAATTGTAGCTTGGGGAAGGGATGCAATGGTTATTGATGAGTATTATTTTTTAATTAAAGATGTTGATAGTGACGGCGATAATGATATGGTGTTGCGAAGCGGTTCTTTCTACTTACTGTACCAAAACATGGGAAATGGTGCTTTTTTGAACCCAAAGTTATTTTCAAAGAAAACATTTGTATATAATCAAAATTTTCAAGTGGCAGATTTTGATGGAAATGGAATTATGGATCTCATAAAACCGATTAGTTCCTCCCAAACAGCAATTTATTACCGATTTACGGATGGCAGTGAAACAGTTCAAATTCTGGATAAACCGTCAAATTATATCACCGTGCAGGATTATGAAGGAGATGGAGATATCGATATTCTTTCATTGGGTCTTATAAATGATGGTGCGGGAAATTTTACAGATGAAGGTTATTTTGGTAATTTTAGTTCACAGGGCTTTGTTTATGAAGATTTAAATAATGATGGTATTTTGGATTATTTTACCCTCAACAATAATGAACTAAAAGTGTACTCAAGTATTGACATATATAACTATATCAATCAAACCATTATTTCAGGACCAAATGTATATTACGTGAAATTTTTAGATTATGATATGAATGGGCTTAAAGATATACTCTTCACTACACGCTTACAATATCCATCCCGAAATGTTTTAATGATAAGTTATAACCTTGGCACTAATTCTTTCTCTCCAGCCCAAGAAATCTTTGTGTTAAACTCTAACTTCAATTTACCTAAAACCTATTTTAAGGATATTGACTATAATGGCTATATCGATGTGGTACTTCAAACCTACAATAGCGCTGTTACCTATTTTTTACAAGACTCAGATGGGACATTTGGAAATGAAGAAACATTAATTGACGACGAGCTATTTTGTTATATAGAACGCGATTATGTACTCGATATGATTTTTGCTGATATGGATGGCGATGGTGTTGACGATTATATAATTAACGGTACTTTGGATATTTCATGGTTGAATAATAATTTTAATGTGGACATAATAACTCTGGATTATGATCAAGATGGAATTACTAATCTTGAAGAAGATTTGAACGGCAATAGTAATCTGGCAGACGATGATACTGACGGAGATGGAATTCCTAATTACTACGATTCTGATGACGATGGCGACACCGTGCAAACAATTGATGAAACAACCGGAATAGGTGCTGGCGTTGCACCTAGCTATGTTTATATAGACACCGATGGCGACACCATTGAAAATTATCTGGACAATGACGATGATGGTGATGGAACATTGACAATTGATGAAGATTACAACAACAACGGAAACCCAATTGACGATGATACAAACACAAATGGCATTCCTGATTTTCTAGATGAAGAGGTTTTTCTTTCGATGAATTCTTTTGCCTTTGATGATTTAAATATTTATCCAAACCCAACGTCTGAAACGATTACAGTCCAATCATCACAAATGGTTTCGGAAACAACAATTTCATTGTATGACATTCAAGGTAAAGTATTGCTAACGGAAAAAATAATTCCGCAGAACGGAATGTTGACGATGAATGTTTCTTCGTTAGAAAACGGTGTTTATTTCGTTAAGATTTCTTCCGAAGGAAATTCAGTTGTAAAAAAGCTTTTGAAGAATTAAGCTTACGGCATAGAGCCTACTGCTGAAGGCTTAAAAATCATAAACCTTTCTAAAAAGCTTCTCCGCCACGGGAAGCTTTTTTACTTTTAAACAACTAAAAACCAATTACTATGAAAAAAATAATTCTCTTGGTTATCTTTTTAGCATCACTTTCCGCTTGTAAGAACGATAAAAAAAATACGGGCGAAGATCCGCGGGTGGCAGGCACCGAGTTTGACACAACGGGAGTGGAAGCCCAAGGAGGCGATCCAAAGAATACCCAAACAAATACCGAGAAAACCTATCCCGCAACATTGCAAACCGTATTTGCCGCCCACGGTGGTCTGGATCTTTGGAAAAAGATGAACAACCTTTGTTTTGAAATGAAAGGAAAAAATGGCGATGAAACCCACACCGTATCCTTGCCAAACCGCAAAACAAAAATTGAATCCAAAGATTGGTCCATAGGTTATGACGGAAAAGGGGTGTGGTTGCTGAAACACGATTTGGGCTATAAAGGCAATCCGGTTTTTTACCACAATTTGATGTTCTATTTCTATGCAATGCCTTTTATTATTTCAGACCCAGGTACAAATTATGAAGCTGTAGCTCCAACCGAACTTGATGGCAAATTGTATAATGGTTTAAAAGTTTCCTATGACAAGGGCGTGGGCGATTCACCTGAAGATGAGTACATACTATATTTTGAGCCAGATACCAATAAAATGGTCTGGCTGGCATATACCGTAACCTTTAAAGACCAAAAGAAGAGTGATGATTGGCATCATTATATTAAATATGACAAATGGCAAGATGTAAATGGGTTGTTATTACCTGAAAAGCTTACGTGGTGGAACGTAGAAAACGGGAAACCCAAAGGGGAAAAGATGGATATAAAATTTGATAAGGTAACAGCAACTGAAACCATGCTTGACGCTGAGGTTTTTGCAAAACCTGCTGAAGCTGAATATGTAAAAAAATAGAAATTGAATCTCGCTATTAAATTCAAATTACAGCGGCTTATCCTCAAAATAATTAACGACCAAAGCCACCATATAATCATAACTCATGATTCCGCGGCTTTGGTTGTTTGCTTTTAGAAAGTTATCCCAAAACATTTTTGAGAAATTTTCAAAGGGGTTTTGGTAGCTTTCCCAAAAATCGCGCATTTCTTTATAGCTTTCCAAAATGCCTGGATTTATTTGAGTTAAAAGTTCTTCATATTTAGCTTCATCGCGCCGCGCCACTTCATTTATCAAATACCGAAGTGTAAAAATATAGCCCGCGTATTGTATATATGGGTCATCATTATGCAGCGTGGAAAGCGTAGCTATAAAATTGGCTTCGTTTTCTGCAGCATAGCCTATTTGGTGGGCTTCCTCGTGACAGGCTACTACCGGAAACTTATAGGTTTTCATCAGATTGTTAACCTGTGCTTCGCCCGAGAAAGGATTTAAATAACCGCTATAGCCCATATAGGTAAGCCCCAAACTCCAACCACTTTTTTTGATGCTTCGAGGCGAATAGGCAAGTTGCGGAAACTCTTTTTCTAAGTTTTTATAGCCGTTTAAGGTCTTCTTGAACATTTCCTTTTGCGTGTAGGGCAATTCAATCTTTAGACTATCGGCAAAACCAAGTTGGCGATGCATGGTGTTGCTTTTTTCTATAAACCGATTGGTGGTTTCCAATAATTGTTCTGGGGTATAATCACTTTCCAATTGCAGGGACTTGTGCAGGGGAAGTCTATAGTAGTTGAATCCCCATAGCACGTGAAACATAAAATATACAACTGAAACTGCTCCCAAAATCTCTACGGCAAAACCCACTTGATCATTCTTAAGGCGTTTCACATTTTTATAAAGCCACCTGATGGCTACAATGGCAATGAGCAGATAAAACAAATCGCCTATAGAAAAGGGGATCCAACCAAAAATGTAACGCGAAATTTTTGAAATCCATGGATATATCCCGAGACTGTAATATTTCTCAACAAATTCTGGGAAAAACTTTAAAACCTGAAGTGCTATTATCTGCACAAACAGGAAAATGGTGAGGAAAGCTGAGGTCCGTTTTACCATAATCCAAACATACGAAGGAAATCTTTCACCGCATAATTTTTATAGCAGATGAAAAAAGGTAATTTTGTGTTCCTAAAATTTTAAAAATGATGAACGAAGCGATAAGAAATTTAAAACCCAAAGCCCTTTGGAACAAATTTGCCGATCTGAACGCCGTACCGCGCCCTTCAAAAAAGGAGGAACGTGTTATTGCGTTTATGAAAGATTTCGGAAAAAGTCTCGGCTTGAAAACCCTAGAGGACGAAGTGGGCAACGTGATAATCCGCAAACCCGCAACCAAGGGAATGGAAGACCGAAAAATGGTCGTCCTGCAAAGCCACTTAGATATGGTTCACCAAAAAAACAACGATACCGATTTTAATTTCGACACACAAGGAATTGAAATGTATGTTGATGGAGACTGGGTTCGTGCTAAGGGAACTACCCTTGGCGCCGACAACGGCTTGGGGGTAGCCACGATCATGGCGATTCTTGAAAGTAGTGAAATTGAGCATCCTGCAATTGAAGCGCTATTTACAATAGACGAAGAAACCGGAATGACTGGTGCAAAAGGGTTAAAAGGAGGTTTGCTGAAAGGCGACATTCTTTTGAACCTTGATACCGAAGAAGATGACGAAATAGGCGTGGGCTGTGCCGGAGGCGTTGATGTTACTGCAACAGGAACTTACACTTCAACAGATGCGCCAGAAAATTCGACCACTTTTACTATTAAAGTGAAAGGATTGAATGGGGGCCATAGCGGTATGGACATTATAAAAGGTTTGGGCAACGCCAACAAGCTGATGAACCGCTTGCTTTTTGCAACAAAAGATTTTATGCAATTGGTAAAACTTGAAGGCGGAAGTCTTCGCAACGCCATTCCTCGGGAAAGTGTGGCGCAGATCGTGGTTTCTTCTGAAAAAGAATTTTTTGCTGGTTTTGAAAAAATAAAAGCAGCAATCATTTCAGAATACAAAAGCTTGGAACCCAATCTTTCCATAACTGTTGAAAAAAGCAACGAGACTTTCTCTCAAGCGATGAGCCAAAATGATCAAAAAATATTTTTAAACGCTATGAATGCTGCCCACAACGGTGTTTATAGAATGAGCCCGGATATCGCCGATTTGGTGGAAACTTCAAACAATATCGCGAAAGTTTCAGCAGAAAATGGAACTATTAAAATTGAATGTTTAACACGTAGCTCTGTGGAATCTTCCAAAGAAGCATTAGCTAACGCTTTGACATCTGTTTTTGAACTTGCGGGCTACAATGTAAAACTTGCTGGCGATTACCCTGGCTGGGCGCCAAATATGGAAAGTCCTATTTTAAAGGTTTTGGACGATCTTTACCAAAAGATGAATGGTGAAAAGGCACATGTGGCTGCTTGCCACGCTGGTTTGGAATGTGGTATTCTAGGTCAGAATTATCCCGACATGGATATGATTTCCTTTGGGCCAACCATTAAAGGCGCGCATTCTCCTGATGAACGCGCAAGCATCTCATCTGCGCAAAAATATTGGGAGTTTGTACTTGAAATCTTGAGAAATATTCCGAAGAAATAAAAAAGTGCCAAAAGCCAAGAATCAAGATTGATTGTCAACTGTGCGTTGATTAAAAAAAAGAGGAACCAATTTTAAACCTGGTTCCTCTTTTTGCATTTATAATATTTTAGATTTATTGTGCTAAATCAACTATTTCAAGGTTGAAGATCAATTCAGAGTCTGGAGGAATTACCCCTGGAATTCCTCTCTTGCCGTATGCTAAATGGGCTGGTATAAAAATGGTTGCCTTGTCGCCAACTTTCATATTTAAAAGTCCTTCACGGAAACCTGGGATTAATTTTGCCTCAGAGCTATAATCTGTTGGTACCGGTACATATTGCCCCGCTGCTTTGCGCATATCATCAACCATTTCAAACTTTTCGGCATTTTCAAGAATGTTTGAGTCAAACATATGTCCATCGGCAAGATAACCAGCATAGTTCATCAATATTTTGTCGCCTTCTTTAGGCTGTGGGCCTTCTCCTTTTTCGTTGAAATAAATTTTAACTCCGGAGGGAAGTGAATCTGCTTTAGCTTTTATTGCATTAAGCTCTTCAGCTTGTTTTGCAGCTACTTTGTTAATTCGCTCCTCTTTCTCTTTCTTTTCTTTTTCAAGTTTTGCCATTTCCTCAGTGAAATACGGAACTTTTACATTTCCCTTATTTATAATATTCACAGTCTGGATTGTAACTGGTTCTTTTGGTGTGTCACCGGGTTTTTCGGTTTCAACATTTCCGATGGAGTCAACCACTTCCTGGCCAATTACGATTTCGCCAAAAACAGTATGGCGCCCATCCAACCACGGTGTATCTTTCAATGTTATGAAAAATTGGCTTCCGTTGGTGCCAGGGCCAGAATTTGCCATGGCCAAAAGTCCTTTTTTGTTGAAGCGAATGGTGTCGGTAATTTCATCTGGAAATGCATAGCCCGGGCTGCCTGTGCCGTCACCTTTTGGGTCACCTCCCTGAATCATAAAATCCTTGATGACACGGTGAAAGGTAAGGCCGTCATAAAAACGTTTTCCTTTGTAGATAGAATCTACCATCCCGTTGGTACCTTCGGCAAGAGCCACAAAATTTGAAACGGTAAGGGGCGCGCTTTCATTTTTCAACTTCGCAACAAAAGTTCCCTTGTTTGTAATGAATTCGGCATAAACACCATCTTTAAGTTCAGGATATTTTTCCTGGCATGATGCAAACGCAAGCGTAAGAAATAAGAATAGAAATGTTAATTTTTTCATGGTTTTAATTTAATTTTCGTTTGATTGTTCAATTGAGTGTAAAGTTATAGTGCTCTGCACCGGAATATTGGTGCCGAGTTTTTCTTCGATCCCATAATAGCCAAAAGCTTTGTAGGATGGAAAAAGAAAGGTTACTGTCTCACCTTCCTTCATGAGTTTTATGCCTTCACGAACTCCTGATATTAACTCTTGGTTGCTTTGGTCCACTTTATATTGTTGAAGGCCATTTTCTTTTTCTGAAACAATTACGCTGCCATTAAGGTCTTTTATATCATAAGTGAATTTTACAATATCGCCCATATCTGGCATTTCGGTGTTTGTGGTATCCCGTGTGTTGTAATAGTACCAAAATCCCTGCTCAGAAGAAATATAGTTGTTGGTGGAGTCTTTGGCCATTAATTTTTCAATAAAAATTTTCTCCTCGTCATAGATTTTCTTATTGCGTTCGGCAGATTCCTTAATGAAAGTTCCAGAGTTACTTTGCACGGGGCGTCTGGCTTCGGGGCTTTTGCAGGAAACAATTATTGCTAAAAAAAATAAAATATTAAACAGCTTAAGAGGCATCTTTGAGTGCGTTTTTATAACGGGGCAAGATACTAATAAATTCAGATATTGTTTTGTTAAGGTCCTGTGAACTTTTCCCGCCCGCAGCATTAATGTGACCGCCGCCGTTGTAATGGTTACGCGCAAAATCATTCACAGAGAAATTTCCTTTACTCCTAAAGGAAATTTTTACAATATTTTCCTGTTTATTTTCTATGAAAATAACCGCAAAAACAACCCCTTTTACAGAAAGCGCATAATTTACAAAACCTTCGGTATCGCCTTTTTTAAAATTGTGGTCGTCCAGTTCTTTTTGGGTCATAGTTATATAAGCCGTGTGTAATTCAGGCAGAATTGTCAAATTGTTTAAAGCTACCCCTAAAAGCTTCATCCTTTCTGGACTGTTGGTATCATAAACATTTTGGTTTATAATGGCACTTTCGGCACCGGCTTCAATCAATTTGGCAGCTACTCTGTGCGTGGTGGGGCTGGTGGACGAGAAGCGGAATGAACCCGTATCGGTCATGATTCCTGTGTAGAGATTTACGGCAATTTCCTTTGAAAGTTTATCAGCCTCTCCCAATGCGTCCATAAAATGATAGACCATTTCGGAAGTGGAACTCATTTTTACATCACTATAAGTTGCAATAGCATAATCTGCAGGTTGTTGGTGATGGTCTATCATCACAAATTTTGCGGTTGCGTTTTCCAAAACAGCTTGTAATTCGCCGCCCACTCTGTCTAAACTGTTAAAGTCCAAAGTGAAAATTAAATCGGCCTTGTCAAATATTCCGCCAATTTTCTGAACTTCTTTTTCATAAATAATGATTTCATCACAACCTGGCAGCCATTTTAAAAAATCTGGAAAATCGTTCGGCATTATTACCGTTGTGCTGTGGCCCAAACTTTTCAGAAAAAAGGAAAGTCCCAAACACGAGCCAACCGCATCCCCATCAGGGTTTTTATGTCCCACAATTACAACTTTTTGTGGGGAAGTCAAGAGTTTTCTAACTGCTTCAGTAGTGTCTTTATTCATAGTTGGCGAAGATACAATAAATACAAATTATGAAAGAAAGGCTTATGCGAAGATATTTCTGTGGAAATCTTAAGAAATCATTAAACATTCCGTAAATAGTTGCTTTTCATTTTCAAATGGTTATTTTTGCCGAAATTTTAAAAACACAATGAGAACAGACAGAACATTTACAATGTTAAAGCCAGATGCGGTCGAAAAAGGACACATAGGCGCCATTCTTGAAAAAATTAACGCTTCAGGTTTTAGAATCGTAGCGATGAAACTTACCCAAATGACTACTGCAGACGCAAAAGAATTTTACGCGGTGCACAGTGAGCGCCCATTTTACGGCGAATTGGTAGAATATATGACCCGCGGTCCAATCGTTGCGGCTATTCTTGAAAAAGAAAATGCGGTGGAGGATTTCCGCACTTTAATTGGTGCAACCAACCCAGCCGATGCTGCCGAAGGTACCATCCGTAAATTATACGCAGCTTCTATTGGTGAAAACGCCGTTCACGGAAGTGATAGCGATGAAAACGCAGCTATTGAAGGTGCTTTCCATTTTGCAGGTCGCGAAATGTTTTAAGCATTTACAACATATTTTAACAGAAAACGTCTTCCATTTTGGGAGGCGTTTTTGTTTTTTGTGAATTAAGGTTTTTAGCGTAGAATCAATTTAGCAATCAATTCCTTGCCCAATTCCTCATTTAAAAGTTTAATGATTTTTTCTTTCCCATAACTTAATTCCTCTCGCAAAACGGAAGATGAAAGCTGAACATATAAAGTATCGCAGTCCAATTTAATATCTGTTGTATATTTTGATATTGCGGCGCCCATTACCACATCCCAAGCTTCTTTGGCATTCACTTTGTCCAAACCTTTTTCCAAGCGGTTTGCGCCAATAAATTCTTTTAAAGCATCTCCAATTGATATGTTTTCTGCGTGTCTTTTTGCCATTTCTCTGTTGGGGGATTTCAGTTGTCAGTTGTCGGTTTTTCAAAATCAAACTTTTTGAATTTTGAATAGGTGTAAATTTTATTGTCCCTGTTTTTCACTTTTAACGTGCTATCTTTTGCTTCAATTACAGTTTCTTTCCATTCGTCAAAAGGGGTTTTGTAATACATCCGCAAACTGTCTTCCTCAATTTTTAAAGTGAAATCTTCCGAAATGCCATTGGTTTCAAAGGTACCGTCAATTTTTGGCGAAACTTTAGTGCGTAACCCGCTGTCGCCTTTCACTTCAATATAATCTAAAACAGTATTTACATCAAATTTCTTTTTTTCACCATCGGGCATTTCCACCGTTTTTATTTCCCAATAGCCGCTTAGGTTTTGTTTTTGTGCCTCGGGATTGGGTTTTTCGCAGGAAAGGGCGATAAGCGAAACTACAATAATTATAATTTTTGAATTCATGGGTTTTGGTTTTTGAGTTCTTTGCGCTCTCTGCGCCTTTGCGGTGCTACTTTACCGCAAAGGCGCAGAGGACACAGAGTTAGGGGGACAACGGAAACATTTTATAAGTCTGATGTACTTTTTTAATCACCTCTTCAGTACGTTCGGCGTGTGTGTCGCTAATAAAAAGCTGTCCGAAATTTTCATTGTCAACCAGGGTAATCAAATGTTCTACCCGTGTTTCGTCCAATTTATCAAAAATATCATCCAACAGCAAAATCGGGTTCGTTTTTGAATGATTTTTTATGAAATCGAACTGCGCCAATTTTAAAGCTATAAGATACGATTTTTGTTGTCCTTGAGAGCCAAATTTCTTGATCGGATGGCCATCAATTTCAAAAACGAGATCGTCTTTGTGTATTCCGAAGATGGTGTATTGGGTAATTTTATCTTTCGTAATATTTTTTTGAAGTAGCGTCAACAAATCATTCTCCTGCAATTGGCTTTCATAAACCAAATTGATGCTCTCCTCACCGCTGCTGATGCTTTTGTAACGGTTTAAAAATATTGGTAGAAACTCTTCCAAAAAGGCAGTACGTTTTCCAAAAATTGAAGTTCCGTAATTGTGAAGCTGTTCATTATAAATATCAATCGTGTCTTGACTGAAAGTATTGTTTGCCGCAAAATATTTCAAAAGCGAATTACGCTGAGCAAGTACTTTGTTGTATTTAATCAACGTATTGAGATAGTTAGAATCGCGCTGTGAAATTACCCCGTCAATAAATTTTCGGCGCGTATCGCTTCCTTCAATTATCAAGTCCCGATCTGCCGGTGAAATAATTACCAAGGGCAAAAAACCTATGTGTTCACTGAATTTATCATAGGTTTTCCCGTTTCGTTTTATAATTTTTTTCTGTCCTTTTTTTGCGCTGACTACAATTTTTTCGGGCGCTTCCTTTCTTTCATAAAAACCTTCCACCACAAAAAAATCTTCGCCGTGTTTTATGTTTTGGATAGTAATGGGGTTAAAATAACTTTTTCCGAAGGAAAGATGGTAGATTGCATCCAGCACGTTAGTTTTTCCCACACCATTATTTCCCACAAAACAATTTATTTTTGGGTCGAAGTCGAAAGTTTCAGCTTCAAAATTTTTATAGTTGAGTAAGGATAGTTTTTGTAAAATCATATAAAAAAGGACTTAAGACTTTTTGAGATAGGACTTAAGATTAAAGTATTAAAAATTTCATTCGGAAAGCATTTCAAAAAGGTGTAAAAATAAGCTGTTTGTTATGATTATGTCTTACATCTTTTGTCCTTTAGTCTTTAGTCTTTTGTCAAAATTTAAAATTTCTGCAGCAATTTTCAATATTGACGGCTTGTCTGTGATGAATAACCGCTTTGCAAATTATTAAAAAATAAGAAATATTTATCCTTTCAAATTCCATTAAAAATTTTATTTTTGCGCCATTCCCGCGAAGGCGGGAATCTTAATAATTATAAGTAACAATATGGCAACGTACAAGAAACGCGGAGGCAAACCAACTACAAAAGCTGAAAAAGAAACACAGCTTGAAGAAAACAGCACAACAGCAGAAGTATTTAACACGCTTGACGAGGGCGCATCAAAAACGGAAGCTTGGGTTGAAAAAAACCAAAAGGGAATTTTGGGCTTTATCATCGTTGTGGCCGTTCTCGTGTTGGGGTATTTTGCATACGATCAATATATTAAAACCCCAAAAGAAACAGAGGCAATGAACGAAATGTTCCAAGCACAGAGCTATTGGGAACAGGCGTTGACAGCACCGGCAAAAGATTCGCTTTACAATCTTTCCTTACAAGGTGGTGAAGGCAAATACGGTTTCTTGGACATTATTGAAAACTACGGCGGTACAAATGCAGCCAACCTTGCACATTATTATGCTGGAATGGCTTACTTGAATACCAACAAATATCAAGATGCAATTGCCCAGTTAGATAAATTCAGCAGTGATGATGATATTTTGGCGCCTTTGGCAAAAGGCGCAATTGGCGATGCTTTCGTACAATTGGGTCAAAACGAGGATGCTCTAAAATATTACGAGGAAGCCGCTACAATGCGTACCAATGATTTTACAACACCGCGTTTTCTATTAAAAGCGGGTATTGCAGCAATGTCTTTAGACCAAAATGATAAAGCATTGTCACATTTCAAAAAAATAGCTGAAGAATATCCAAAATCTACAGAAGCTACTAAGGCTGAAATATATACCGGCCGCGCGGAAGCAATGAACAAATAAATGGCGACAGCAAATACAAATTTATCGGCTTACGATAAAACAACAATCCCAAACGCGAAGGACTTTCGGTTTGGGATTGTTGTTTCAGAATGGAACCACGATATAACTGAAGGCATGTTTCAAGGTGCATTTGATGCTCTAAAAGATTGTGGTGCCATCAATGAAAATATTGTGCGTTGGAATGTTCCCGGCAGTTTTGAACTTGTTTACGGATGTAAAAGAATGACGCAAAGTTATGATATGCTGGATGCCGTAATTGCAATAGGAAGCGTAATCCAAGGTGAAACAAAACACTTTGACTATGTTTGTGAGGCTGTTGCGCAAGGCATAAAGGACCTAAACGTGCAAGGTAATATTCCCGTCATTTTCTGCGTTCTTACCGA
Organism: Aequorivita iocasae; assembly: GCF_016757735.1. Lineage (NCBI taxonomy): Bacteria > Pseudomonadati > Bacteroidota > Flavobacteriia > Flavobacteriales > Flavobacteriaceae > Aequorivita > Aequorivita iocasae. The sequence goes on along the minus strand of NZ_CP068439.1, from coordinate 3,259,001 downwards.
TAACAATATGCAGCAGGCTATAGACCGCAGCGGTGGAAAACACGGTAATAAAGGTACTGAGGCTGCGATTGCTGCGATTAAAATGGCACAACTTCGGAAAGATTCTAAGTTTTAAATACGAAATTGGATTTTCGAAATGGAAAAGTAATTATTTTCAAATCCCAAGTCCCAAATTCCAAATTTCAACTACTGCCAACTGCAACCGAATACTGAATACTTCAGAAAAACGGCATCATAATTGTTTAAAACAAGCTTCAGAAACACTTTAGAAAACATACTATTTTCAGTAACTTTGAAGCACGTCAATTATGGGACTAATAGGTAAGAGAAAAAACAAAAAGTACAGTTACAAACCTCGTCATTATGAGTTTGACGGTGACGGTAGCCCCTTTTCAATGGGGCATAAATTTGATGAATTTCGAACTACTGTTGGCGATAATAAAGGTTTGAAAGGAAAATTCAAAACCGCTTGGGCAGATTTACGGCAATCTTCGGACAGAAACGCAAACCGTAGACTTATTATAATAATAGCAATTCTTATCCTACTTTTCCTATTTATTATTGATTTCGATTTATCTATTTTCTACGCATAAATTTTAATGGCAGACATTATTCAGTTATTACCGGATCACGTTGCAAACCAGATTGCAGCTGGGGAAGTTGTACAACGACCCGCTTCGGTAGTGAAGGAATTGCTTGAAAATGCTATTGATGCCAAAGCAACCTCAATTACACTGGTAATAAAAGATGCCGGTAAAACTCTTGTGCAGGTTACTGATAATGGAATAGGGATGAGCGTTACCGATGCCCGGCTAAGTTTTGAACGTCATGCTACTTCAAAAATAAAATCGGCGGAAGATCTTTTTAACCTTCACACAAAAGGTTTTCGGGGCGAAGCACTTGCTTCAATTGCAGCAATTGCACATGTTGAGCTGAAAACCAAAACAGAAGATTCTGAAATTGGAACCCACCTCACTATTGAAGGTAGTAAAGTAATTTCACAAGATCCTGCAGTGGTTCCAAAGGGCACGACCATTTCAGTTAAAAATCTTTTTTATAATATTCCCGCGCGTAGAAATTTTCTGAAAAGCAATCCCGTGGAAACCCGTCATATAATTGACGAATTCCACCGTGTGGCTTTGGCACATCCAAATGTTGCATTTCAAATGCTCCACAACGGGAGCGATGTTTTTAACCTCCCTTCTTCAAATTCTCGGCAACGAATTGTAAATATCTTCGGCAGCAAAACCAATGAAAAACTGGTTCCCGTTCACGAAGAAACCGAAATCCTAAAAATTGAAGGCTTTGTGCTAAAACCTGAATTTGGAAAAAAAAGTAGGGGAGAACAGTTCTTTTTTGTAAACCACCGCTTTATTAAAAGTCCGTATTTGCATCACGCTGTTTCTGCTGCGTTTGAGGGTTTGATGAAAAATGACGTGCATCCGGGCTATTTTCTTTGTTTGGACGTAGATCCACATTCCATCGATATCAACATTCATCCCACAAAAACCGAAATTAAATTTGACGACGAGCATTCTATTTATGCCATGCTTCGCGCTACGGTGAAACACAGTTTAGGGCAATTCAACATTGCGCCAGTGCTCGATTTTGAAAGAGACAAAGGTTTTGATACGCCTTATGAATACAGCAAAAAATCACCAACTGCGCCTTCCATTGAAGTGGATCGCGACTTTAATCCTTTTAAGGAAAAACCCAAACAGGGTAACATCAATTTTCCTTTCAAAAGGGAGCAGTCTGCTTCGTGGGAGTCATTATACGTTGGATTAAAGGATGAAAATGCTGCTGTTTCAAATTTGGAAGATATTGAGTTCGAAAGTGAGGAAGTAACCGGCAGTCTTTTTGAAAATACCGAAACCGAATCGGGACAACTAACTTTTCAGCTTCAAAATAAATACATTGTGAGTCCCTTGAAAAACGGGATGATGATAATTCATCAAAACCTTGCACACCAAAGGATTCTTTACGAGGAATTACTGAAAAACATCACCGTAAAAGAAGCGGTAAGCCAGCAATTATTATTTCCATTGCAGCTGCATTTTTCAAAACCCGATCTTGAAATTATTGAAAAAGTACGAGAACAATTGGAGCACACCGGATTTATCTTTTCAGAAATAAAAGATGAAACGATTGAGATTAGCGGAATTCCAGTGCTGATATTGGAAAGCCATGTTGTAAATTTGCTCAGCCAATTGGTGCACGATATAAAAGAGGAAGTACCTGATAGTGGTTTTAGCCAGAACGATATGTTGGCAAAATCCATGGCGGCCAGTATGGCTATAAAGACTGGGGTTTCGTTGAATAGCGAAGAACGTGAGCATTTGATCAACCAACTTTTTGCTTGCAAAGAACCATCTGTGTCTCCAAGGAATAAACTGATTTTTACAACCATGGATGTGAGTGATCTCGATAAAAAATTTATGTAAATGGGAAGAATAACCGATACCGTAAAATTTCTATTAATACTGAATGTGATCTTTTTTATAGGAACACAGTTTACTGGTGGAACGGCGGAGCGTCTTTTTGCTTTGTACTATTTTGAAAATCCGGGATTTCAGTTATGGCAGCCATTAACTTCTATGTTTATGCATGCCAATTTTTTCCATATACTTTTTAATATGTATGCGCTTTGGGCCTTTGGCTCACCGTTGGAAATACGTTGGGGACAAAAAAAATTCCTGTTTTTTTATTTTTCGGCAGGGCTTGGTTCAGCTTTAATTTATACGTTGGTAAATTATTTTCAACTGCATAATGGAATGGACGCCTTAATAAGTGCGGGAATGAGCCCAGAGCAGGTTATGGATCTTTTGAATTCTGGTAAATATAACACCGCCATTTTAGATTATGTCTCGCAAGATACCATACAGGGAATGTACAATACCTACAATGGTGTGGCTTTGGGAGCTTCGGGTGCGGTATATGGTGTTTTGGTAGCTTTTGGAATGCTTTTCCCAAACATAGAGCTTATGCTTATTTTTCTCCCCATACCGATAAAAGCAAAATATTTTATTCCTGGAATAATTCTATTGGACATAGTTTTTGGAATTACCGGAACCCCTACAGGCATTGCGCATTGGGCACACATAGGTGGAGCACTCTTTGGCTTTATCATGGCTTGGTACTGGAAAAAGAATAGTTTTGATAACCATCGCTGGAACTAATTATGGCAGCAACTAACCTTTCATATAAATATAAAACCGCCAGTATTTTGGTAAAGCTCATTGTTATAAATGTAGCTGTGTTTTTGGTAGTGTACCTGGCTTCTTTTTTCTTGAGTATGAGCCCACAATATTTATCGCGATGGTTTGTACTTAGTGATGATTTCGATACCCTTTTATTTCGTCCATGGACATTAATTACCTATGGTTTTCTGCATTTTGGTTTTTTCCACATTTTGTTTAATATGCTATGGTTATATTGGTTTGGGCAATTTATTTTAAACCTTTTCACTGGAAAAAGATTGCTTACCGTTTATCTGCTTGGAGCCGCTGTGGGTGGACTATTGTTTATGCTCTCATACAATTTCTTCCCTGTTTTTGAAATGAAACGCGGGTTTCTTATTGGCGCATCGGGAGCGGTAACGGCTATTATGGTTTTTATTGCTACCTACACACCAAACACCGAAGTACGGCTTTTCACCTTTACCCTTAAGCTTTGGCATATTGCGCTGTTTCTTTTCCTTTTTGATTTGGTGCGAATTCCCTCTTCGGGGAATGCGGGTGGGTTGATGGCGCACGTGGGGGGAGCTGTTTTCGGCTATATTTACGCAGTACAACTTGCCAAAGGAAACGACATTGGTAAATGGTTTGAGAACTTTATGGATTGGATTGCAAATCTCTTTAAGCCCAGAACAAAAAAACCGTTTAAAAAAGTACACCGTACATCACAACCCACTCCACGGCGTTCTACCTCCAAAACCGAAAAATCTGAAAACCAAAAAAAGGTGGACAGTATTCTTGACAAAATAGGAAAAAGCGGCTACGAAAGTCTCACAAAGGAAGAAAAGGACTTTCTGTTTAAAGCCGGAAAAGAAGACTAGCCCATGCGGAAAACTCTCAACAAATTGATTTACTGGGGCAATTTGCTCGCGGCATTTTTATTGTTGATTTCCTTCATTTTGCCTTATTTACCGCCTAAAAGTTTCCCCACACTTTCATTACTCAGCCTGATAGTTTCCTTGCTAATAATTGTGAATATTATCTTCGCAATCTATTGGGCCGTACAATTTAGGCGAAGATTCTTAGTGTCGTTCACCGTACTTTTGATTTCCTATTTTTACTTCAACGTATTTTACGAAATTTCCTCGGAAGGCGATGCTTCCCAATATAAAAACACCCTCAGTGTATTGTCTTACAATGTGCGCCTTTTCAACGCATACGAAAAGAACCCACAAACGGATGCTTCGCAAATACTTTCTAAAATGCTTTTTGAAGAATCCCCTGATGTGGTCTGCGTGCAGGAATATTATAAACCCAATACAATTGATTTTTCAGCTTATAAGTATCAATACATTCACTTTAAATCTGAAAAGGCAAAGTTGGGCCATGCCATCTTTTCAAAATATCCCCTTGTCAATACAGGTGCTTTTGACTTTGAAGAGACCTACAATAACACCCTGTACGCCGATGTTGTTAAAGGCACTGACACGATTCGTATTTACAGTCTACATTTACAATCCCTTGGTATTATACCGAGGGTAAGCTTTTTGCAGGAAAGCGATAATGAAAAACTCCGAAAACGGGTATCGCGCGCTTTTGAAATGCAACAAAGACAGGTGGAGGCTATTTTGGAGCACAAATCGGGAACCAAACACGCAGTTATTCTTGCTGGGGATTTCAACAATACGCCCTTTTCGTACAGTTATAGAAAATTAAAGAACGGTATGCAAGACGCCTTCCGTGAGCGGGGAAACGGTTTGGGAACAACCTTCAAGTTTGAGAAATACCCCATGCGCATCGATTATATCTTTGCCTCCGAAGGCCTTGATATTGTCTCTTTTGGTACTCTGAAAAAAACTTTTTCCGATCATTACGCTGTTCGGGCTACTGTAGGGTGGTGAATTCAATTACCAATTACCAATTAGCAAAAACCGATTTTATTCTGTAATATTTAACTGTTGTTTTTCCAAATAACTCAAGGCGTTCGGCCCTTCGTTAAAAAGTAAATCCAGTACCGAAAGATTTGGGAGAAATTCATGATTTGCCTCGTGTACCTGTATATAGTTTTCGGGTTGGAAAGCTGAATTTCTTTTTGCGTTTACCAAAATGCGTAAATCTGTTACCCCGGGATTTTTTTCAAAAGAGTTTGTTTTTGTAACTTCAACTTCAATCCCCAACAATTCGCAAAGCAAGTCAAAGATTTTTAGATTGTGCTCCATCAAATTACCCACGGTCTCGGTGAACAATGGCTCCAAATCATCCTCGTAATACTCAAAAAAAGGTGAAGTTCTATAAGCGCTCTGCAAACTTTTCCAGTGCTGTTCCTGCCACGGAAAGTCATTTTCAACAATCACATCCTTAGTTTTTTGGCGTTTTCCGGTTTTGGTGTGCTTTATGGGAATGTTCAGCAAAAGTTTTCCATTGCTGTGGGCGATAAAGGTTCTATTTCTATACGTTTGTTTTTGGTAATTATCCTCAACTTCAAAAACAACCTTTTCGGCCTGTGCTACCGCAGCCATCTGTTCAATGGACGGAAAATAAGAGGGGTGGAGGAGGATTGTTTTCATTCAAAATTTAAAGACTTCAAAAATAGGTAAGAAATTGATAATGCAAACAAAATCTAAAACGAAATTGCCCCTCTTTTAGCGGACTGGGGGGATGTTTAAAACTTGAAACCTGAAACTTGAAACCTGCAACCCTTTTCCCTACCTTTGTAAAAACCTTTAAAATATGCTCATAATTGGCATTGCCGGCGGCACCGGCTCTGGAAAAACAACCGTTGTAGACCAAATTGTGGAAGAGCTTCCTGTTGATGAAGTATGCGTTATTTCACAAGATTCCTATTATCACGATACCAGCCATCTTTCTTTTGAGGAGCGTACAAAAATAAACTTCGACCACCCGAAGGCAATCGATTTTGATTTATTGGTGAGCCATTTAAAGGAACTTCGCGACGGAAATTCTTTTGAGCAACCTGTATATTCCTTCGTGGAGCACAACCGAACTGGAGAAACAATCACTACCTTTCCAAAAAAGGTTATTATTGTTGAAGGAATTTTAATCTTGGCGCATACCGATATTCGCGAAATGTTCGATATAAAAATCTTCGTGCATGCAGATAGCGACGAACGTTTAATTCGTCGTTTAAAACGCGACATTGCCACACGTGGCCGTGATCTGGAAGAAGTGCTCAACCGCTACCAAAACACCCTAAAACCGATGCACCAGCAGTTCATTGAGCCTACCAAGGAATTTGCGGACATCATTATACCTACAAACAGATACAATACGGTAGCTGTAAACGTTATAAGAAGCATCATCCATCAAAAACTAAGCTATACCGAATCGTGAAACTATCAGAGCTAAAAAAGAACAAGTGGATTCGATTTATAAGCAATAAATATGTGCTTATCCTTCTTCTATTTGTAGTTTGGATGATTTTCTTTGATGCCAATTCCTATTTAATCCATCACGAATTGGACAGCGATATCAATGCCTTGGAAGAAAACGCAGAGTTTTATCAAAACGAAATAGATAAAGATAAAACCTTCATCAAAAAAATGGAGGACAGCAACGAGATGGAGAAATTCGCCCGCGAAAAATATTATTTGAAAAAGGAAAACGAAGATATTTATATAATTGAACACGAAGACAGCATCAAAAAAGAAGAAAAACGATGAGTAAATTTCTATTTGAAGATTTTGATGAAGTTTCCGCTAAACAGTGGAAACAACAAATACAGTACGATTTAAAAGGCGCCGATTACAACGAAACCTTGGTTTGGCAAAGTCCCGAAGGTATTAACGTAAAACCTTTTTACCACGAAGACGATTTTAAGGAAGGTTTTCAGCCCGTTCCCGGCCAGCCAAAAACCTGGAAAATAGCCCAAGAGATTTTTATAGATGATGAAAAGATAGCAAACCATATTGCTTTGGATGCTTTAAAAAGAGGCGCAGAGGCTATTGTTTTTACAGCTGCGGAAGATTTTGACCCAAAGACCGTTTTTAAGGATTTTCCATTGGATCAGGCTTCCATTTATTTTAAACTATCATTTCTTTCCGAAGCTTTTTACGGTAAACTCATCAAATTCTTTTCAGAAAAAAAGGCAACTGTCTTTTACAATATAGATTTAATAGGAAATTTGGCCCGCACCGGAAATTGGTTTAACAATTTGAAAAAAGATCATGAAATGCTTGATTCCCTTTTTCAAAAATATCCTTCCGAAAAACTTCTTTCAGTTGATGCATCTTTATACCAAAATGCAGGTGCCAACATAGTACAACAATTAGCCTACGCCTTGGCACATGCTAACGAATATTTAAACCACGTATGTCATCCTGAGCGTCTCGAGGGGCTTCATAAGCAGAATTTTAAATTAACCTTTCTACTCACAACTGGCCCAAACTACTTCTTCGAAATAGCGAAAATCCGCGCCCTGCGAAAACTCTATGCAGCCCTGGCAAAAGAATACGGAACAACCGAAACCTGCCACATCATAGCAACGCCTTCAAAACGCAACAAAACCCTTTACGATTACAACGTAAACCTATTGCGTAGCACCACAGAATGTATGAGCGCAATCCTTGGCGGGGCAGATACCGTCTGCAATTTGCCGTACGATGCGTTGTACCACAAGAGCAACGAGTTTGGCGAACGCATTTCCCGCAACCAATTGCTTATTTTAAAGCACGAAAGTTATTTTGATACGGTTAGCAATCCTGCAGACGGAGCATACTATATTGAAAGCTTGACGGCAGCACTTGCAGAAAAAGCGCTTCAGCTTTTTAAGGAAATAGAAAAAGGCGGCGGATTTCTTCAGCAACTAAAGGAAGGTACCATTCAAAAGAAAATAAAGGAAAGCGCTGAAAAGGAACAGCAACTTTTCGATAGCGGCAAACTGAAATTATTGGGAACCAACTACCATCCCAACAAAAATGATAGAATGAAACACGATTTGGAACTTTTTCCCTTCGTAAAACACAATCCCGTAAAAACCCTCATCCCACCAATTGTTGAAAGAAGATTATCTGAAATCACTGAACAAGAACGCTTAAAACTTGAATCATGACAGAAGAACTTGAAATTTTATTGGGAATAATCTTTTCAATTTTAGGACTTGCAATTTTGATTAGATTAAAAAAATTGAGCAAATCTAAATATTACCGTTACCTGTTTCTTGCTGGAGCAATTTTGTTGATAGGCTTTGGTATTTATTTAGCAACACAAAGCATTTATCTATATGGATAGAAAAAATTTACAAAACATCCGATTAACTAACTCGAATGACTCAAATGTCAGTACGAGCGCACTCAAGAACTCCCACGAGACTAACTCTTCAACTTTTCAAACAGCCGAAGAAATACCTATAAAAAAAGAATATACGGCTGAAGACATAGCCCACCTACAGCATCTAAACTTTGTTGCCGGAATCGCGCCAAACCTCCGCGGGCCATATTCCACTATGTACGTTCGCCGTCCCTGGACCATCCGTCAATATGCAGGTTTTTCAACAGCTGAAGATAGCAACGCCTTTTACAGACGGAATCTCGCCGCAGGCCAAAAGGGGCTTTCGGTAGCTTTCGATCTCGCCACGCACCGCGGCTACGACAGCGACCACGAAAGGGTAGAAGGCGACGTAGGGAAAGCAGGGGTAGCCATAGATAGCGTAGAGGATATGAAAATCCTTTTCGACCAAATTCCGTTGGACAAGATGAGCGTTTCCATGACAATGAACGGCGCCGTGCTTCCCGTTATGGCATTCTATATTGTCGCTGCGGAAGAGCAAGGCGTTTCGCCAAAGGATTTGGCGGGAACTATCCAAAATGACATTTTGAAGGAATTTATGGTGCGGAACACCTACATTTATCCGCCCACGCCTTCGATGAAGATTATCAGCGATATTTTTGAATTCACTTCGAAAAATATGCCCAAGTTCAACAGCATCTCCATCTCCGGTTACCATATGCAGGAAGCGGGAGCCACGGCAGATATTGAACTTGCCTACACTTTAGCAGATGGATTGGAATACATCCGCACCGGAATAAAGGCGGGAATGGATATTGACACTTTCGCCCCGCGACTCTCTTTCTTTTGGGCCATCGGGATGAACCATTTTATGGAAATTGCAAAAATGCGCGCTGCCAGAATGCTTTGGGCAAAGATTGTAAAACAGTTCAATCCAAAGGACGAAAAATCACTCGCCTTAAGAACCCACTGCCAAACCAGCGGTTGGAGCCTTACCGAGCAGGATCCATTCAACAACGTAGCCCGAACCGCAATTGAGGCAGCAGCAGCAGTTTTCGGCGGAACGCAATCATTGCACACAAATGCTTTGGATGAGGCCATCGCACTGCCCACCGATTTCTCCGCACGCATTGCACGAAACACCCAGATTTTCCTTCAGACCGAAACCCAGATCACCAAAACCGTGGATCCTTGGGCGGGCAGCTATTATGTGGAAAGTCTTACCAACGAAATCGCCAACAAAGCCTGGGAACTCATAGAAGAAGTAGAAGAACTCGGCGGCATGACCAAAGCCATTGAGGCCGGCATCCCCAAACTGCGCATCGAGGAAGCCGCCGCACGCAAGCAGGCACGCATTGACAGCGGGCAGGATATTATCGTGGGCGTTAACAAATACCGACTTGAAAAGGAAGATCCGCTACAAATTCTGGATGTAGACAACCAAAAAGTCCGCACCTCGCAGATTGAACGTTTAAACCGAATAAAAGCAGCGCGCGATACCCAAAAGGTGGAGAAGGCATTGGTAGCAATTACCGAATGTGCAAAGACAGGTGAAGGAAATTTGTTAGCTTTAGCCGTAGAAGCCGCTCGCCACAGAGCAACCCTTGGCGAAATCTCAACCGCGATGGAAAAGGAATTCGGTAGGTATAAGGCACAAATACGCTCCTTTAGCGGCGTTTATAGCAAAGAGATGAAAAAAGATCCAAGTTTTGAAAAAGCAAGACAAATGGCCGATAAGTTTGCGGAACTGGAAGGCCGCCGCCCCCGTATTATGATTGCCAAAATGGGGCAGGACGGCCACGACCGTGGCGCCAAAGTAGTAGCCACCGGCTATGCCGATGTAGGTTTTGATGTGGACATAGGCCCACTCTTCCAAACGCCCGCCGAAGCCGCCAAACAGGCCGTGGAAAACGACGTACACATTCTCGGTGTTTCCTCCCTTGCCGCGGGGCACAAAACCCTCGTGCCACAGGTTATAGAGGCACTAAAAAAGTATGGCCGCGAAGACATTATGGTTATCGTGGGCGGCGTAATACCCGCGCAGGACTACCAATACCTTTTTGATGCCGGCGCAGTGGCCGTTTACGGTCCAGGAACCCGCATTAGTGATGCTGCTATTGAGATGTTGGGGGTTTTGATTGAGGGGGTGGAGTAGAAATATTAATACAAAGAAATCACTGAATGACAAAAGGTATTCTAATAAATGATTTGGAATTAGGATATGCTCCATTAAGTGCTTATTACTTTGCAAAATTTATTAAGGATAAAGAATTTCGCGAAAATGTCTACGATAGTCATATTTATATGATTATTCAACGTAAAGAAATTACATTCAGTAATTTTTTTCTCTGGGAGGATACTTTAGAACTCAGCTTTGATATCGAGCAAGAAGGTAATCCCGAGATTGTTAGATGCATGCTACCTCTTATTCAGGATAATATTGCGACAGATTTATCAAAGTCTATAGAATTAAGATTACATAATCGTAAAAGCACCCCTGAAAAAAAAATAGGAGCTCCTTTTAAAGGCACTCAAGCATTTACTATTCAATCAAAGAATAAAGTATCGGGAGAAGTATCAAGGTTAGCGCAATTCACTCCTGATAAACTTCTTCAAAATTATTGGAAAGGGCATATTAGAGCTAAATTTAATGGAGACTATTCTAAAATGTTGGAGTATAAAGTTCATTATGTAGGTAAATCTACAGAGCAAAATATTTGTGAAAGATTATCTAGCCATTCTACTTTTCAAGAAATCTTAACTAATCAAGAACCTTTATCTTTCCAAAACATTCCTTCTAATGAAATTATGATAATGTTATTTAGAATTAAGGATAATAACACAATTGTAAAATGGGGAGATGATGCCACCCCAACAGAAATGTCAAATTATTTATTGGATTATATGTTACCATCAAAAAAAACTATATCCTTAGACGCTGAGAAGGCATTAATAAAACATTTACAACCAGATTATAATAGAATATTATATAATAGCTTCCCTAGTAAAGATGATTTAGTTAATCATGACTATCACAATGTAATTCTTTACGGATTAAATGATCCAATAAAATTAATTTACAATAATGGAGAGTTAAAAGGAGATATTATTTTTGGTGAAAGAGATTACATATCAGTAGAAAGAATTTAAATTTGACCCCAGCTAGCGCGAGCGTCCCGCTCGTGCCTCAATCTCTTTAAATGAACAAACCCTTCCACATAAAACATCAAGACCATCTAAAATTATATGTTTTGTTAAAGGATAAAATAAGGTTTGAAGATGTGATGAACCGCAAACAAATACCATTCTATTCAGAAATCAACGAACAGCCCGATATAGCAGAAGGAATAAGATATTTCATTTTAGACACAGACCGTGGAAAAGTAGATAAATTACTTATCGAAAATGATATAATAGCCAGCACCGAAACCATTTCAAATTATGATTTCCGCAATCAAAAGAAGTTTTATAAAGTGTATGTGTGGGCTGCAATAATTATAACTTTATTGATTGCTATTGGTTTGATAACAGAATTTGTTTTTTATAGTTAACTATAATGCCTCAGCCACCACAACCATCCCGTTGTACCCAGCTAGCGCGAGCGTCCCGCTCGTGTGTCCCCACCCCCCCCCTAAAAATTTAGTGCGCACCAAGCTACAGATTGGTGCGCACCAGTTAACCATTTGTTCCGCACCAGTTGTTCGGTTGGTGCGCACCAGTTTTGCACTAGCTCTGCTTCTTGAAGCCTGCGTTGCGCACACTGTCTGCTATCCGCTTACCGGGACGGTAGCGCACATTCACTTTTTCAATCATAGTGTTTGCCACAAAATCCTCTTCCCGGTTTGCGCCCTTACTGCTAATGGAGGGGTAGAGTGACCCTAGTTTTTCCAAGCGCACAATCTTTGAATCGGCAATTGCGTTTTGGATAACGTTCTCTAAGGCAATAATTACACCTTTGATGTCTGCCTCGCTCAGGGCGCTAAATTTTTCAATTTGCTCCACCAGATCGTCAATTGTTAGTTCGCCGTCTGTTATACATCTGGCATACCATTTTTTGGTCCCGCCGCCTACCACGCCGGGTTCCCCTTTTTCTACTAATTTGTACTTAATAGCCATATTAAATAGATTTAAGATTAATAAATAAATTAAAAGATCCTAAAACAAAAACAGTCAATGCCCGCAAGGCGTTTGTGTAAATATGTAGCTTGGCAAGAAACCGAGCGTTGCAAAAAAACGCTGAAGGTCTGCAAGGGGGAGAAATTGACCTTCTGCTGGGCTTTGTTATGTATAATTATAAAAATCAGCGCTTTATAATCAAAATATTTATGTTACTTTATTGTGGAATTGCAAGGCTAGAATAAATATTTGCCCAAGCCATTTCGAGTTTTCCGCTCATATCCTTACAATTGCGATTCGCATTTAAAGACCCATCAAAACTTCCTAAAATATTTCGTTATCTTTGATTGGCCATCAACAATAAACCATCAACCCTCAACCAAAAAATGAACGAGTCGCATCGCATACAAACCCTTTTCACAGACCTATATCACGGTCATCCGTGGCTGGACGTTACCCTGCAGGACACACTATCGCAAATCACCCCAGAGCAAGCCGCTCAACGCCCCATAAAAAACGGCAATACCATTTGGGAAATAGTAAACCACATAATTTCTTGGCGTGAAAACGTACTGAAAAGAGTACAGGGCGAAGTGATCCAAACACCTTCAAACAATTATATAGTAAAAATAGAAGATGATTCAGATGAAGCGTGGCGCCAAACGCTAGATGCCTTGGAAACTACCCAAAAGGAATGGCTTTATTTTCTCAGCACTTTTAACGAAGCAGATTTTATAAACGAATACCCAGTTAACAAACTCACCTATTATCAGCACATTCACGGCATCATCCAGCACGACGCCTATCACTTGGGGCAAATAGTGCTTTTGGCAAAAATGGTAAAATATTAAAAGGAAATGCTTCAAACGGTACTACACTACAGCCTGCATTTTCTGGTTCCGGGCTTGATTGCGTATGTTTTTTTCAGAAAAGAATGGAAAAAAGCGTGGCTCATTATGGTAGCCACAATGGTGGTAGATTTGGATCATCTTTTCGCAAATCCAATATTTGATCCCGGCCGTTGCAGCATAAATTTCCATCCGCTGCACACCTATTGGGCAATGGCGGTTTACGTAGTATTATTATTCTTTAAAAAAACCAGAATCATAGCAGTAGGCCTACTATTCCACTTGCTAACAGACTTCATAGATTGCCAATGGTAGAAAACCCTCTTCGCTCTTCGCTTTTCGCTAATTCCTATCGATGATGATACGGTTCATTCCGAAGAATAGTAAACCCACGATAGAGTTGCTCAATAAAGAAAAGCCGAACCATTTGGTGCGAAAAGGTCATTGAGGAAAGTGAAACCTTCCCGTTAGCACGCACGTAAACCGCATCGCTAAACCCATAAGGACCGCCAATTACGAAGATGAGGTTCTTCAAGCCGCTGTTCATTTTCTTCTGAAGAAACTGTGCAAACCCTTCCGAAGTATAAGTTTTTCCCTTTTCATCAAGCAGAATCAAGACATCAGCAGTAGAAGTTCGTTTCAAAATTTCTTCCCCTTCGGCCTGTTTTTGAAGTGCTTCGGAAAGATTTTTAGCGTTCTTCACATCGGGAATCACTTCCATTTCAAAAGAAATATAAAAACCGAGACGCTTGGTATAGTCATCCATCAAGGTTTGCAGCTGCTTGTTGTCAGTTTTGCCAATGGCGAGAAGTGTAATTTTCATTAAAAACTTTTCAGATGCCAAAAATACAAAGATAAAAGTTGCTACTTCCCACTTCCCACTTCGTCCTTCAAACTTTTTAAAGTATTTTAGCTAAAATTTCCTTGCTATGATTTCACAAAAACAATTCAACAAAGAAATAGACATCATCATTGCCAACGCCATCCGAGAGGACGTAGGTGATGGCGACCACAGCTCGCTGGCTTGTATTCCCGAGGACGCAAGGGGTACTGCAAAACTTTTGGTGAAGGATGCGGGCATTATAGCTGGGGTAGAATTTGCCCGACAGGTTTTTGAATATGTGGACCCTGGTTTAGAGTTGGATATAAAGATAAAGGACGGAAGCGCCGTAAAGTATGGCGATGTGTGCTTTTACGTTTCGGGCCTTTCACAATCCATTTTAAAATCGGAAAGATTGGTTTTAAACGCCATGCAGCGTATGAGCGCTATTGCTACCAAGACCAATGAATATGTAAAATTACTGGAAGGAACCAATACTAAAATTCTGGACACCCGAAAGACCACGCCCGGAATACGCGCTTTGGAAAAGTGGGCGGTAAAGATTGGGGGCGGGGAGAACCACCGCTTTGCACTTTATGATATGGTAATGCTCAAGGACAACCACATAGATTTTTGCGGAGGCATTACAAAGGCGATTGAAAAGACTAAGAATTACTTAAAGGAAAACCAGTTGGGGCTTAAAATTATAGTCGAAGCACGAAACTTGGACGAGATTGCGGAAATATTGCAGTCAGAAGGCGTGTATAGAATATTGATAGACAATTTTAACTACGAAGATACGCGTAAGGCGGTAAGTTTAATAAACGGAAAATGCCTAACTGAATCCAGTGGTGGTATTACTTTAGAAACCGCAAGAAAATACGCTGAATGTGGTGTGGATTATATTTCCAGCGGTGCTTTGACGCATTCCGTTTATAATATGGATTTGAGCTTAAAAGCCATTAAATGAACAAAGAGGAAGAAAAGGAAATAAAAATCCCGATTGTTCGGGATCTGGTAAGATTCAGCAAAAAAATAAAACTTCCCGGTATGGGCGAGTTTTCATTGTACAATCTGTTGGATGTATATGTTGTAGGCATTATAAATGGAACTTTTTCATTCCGTGCCAGTTCTATTGCTTATAGTTTCTTTTTGGCACTATTTCCTTTTTTATTGTTTCTGCTTAACCTCATTCCATACATTCCCATAGACGGTTTCCAGACCCGTTTTTTAATATTTATTGAAGCTTTGCTGCCCGCCAAGACTACCGAATTCTTTTATCCCATCATTGCAGATATTGCGGTAAACCCAAGAGCTGGATTAATATCTTTTGTTTTTTTTCTCTCCATTTTTTTATCTGCAAATGGTGTGAACACTATTTTCAGCGCTTTTGAATATTCTTTTCACGTAACTATAAACAGAAGCTTTTTACGTCAGTATATGGTAGCTGTGGTGGTTTCTATTTTCTTGGCATTGTTGTTGTTAACTTCAGTAGGAGTCATCCTTTATATTGAATATATAATTCGGGACCTTCAATCTAGGGCATATATAGATAATGATGTTTTCTGGATTTCGTTCTTTCAGTTTATTGTATTCCTAATGATGATATATGTGGTAATAGCCACTTTGTATTATTATGGTACTAAGGAAGGAAAATCATCACGGTTTTTTTCAATAGGGGCAGTAACCACAACAATACTTTTTGTGTTGACCACCTACCTTTTTGGAGTTTACATAAATAACTTTTCAAATTACAACGAGTTATACGGTTCCATTGGTGCCCTTTTAATTTTGATGTTATATATTTGGATAAATGCAAACCTCTTGTTGCTAGGTTTTGAGCTGAACGTATCAATAAAGCGACTAAAAGAAAAACTTTAACAATAAACTTAATTTTTTAAACAGATGAAAAAAATACTTTTAACATGCTCCCTGATTGTCTTAACAGTTCTCACTACTATGGCGCAAGATGTAACCGGTAAATGGAAAACCATTGACGATGAAACTGGCGAAGCAAAATCTATTGTCGAAATATACAAGCAGGACGGAAAAGTTTATGGAAAAGTGGTAGAAATTTTAAATCCCGCCAAAAAGAATGCTACATGCGAGGAATGTTCCGGTGCCGATAAAGGAAAACCAATCCAGGGCCTAGTAATCATCAAAGGCCTTGAAAAAGATGGCGATGAATACAACGACGGTACTATTATGGACCCCAACAACGGAAAGGTCTATAAATGCTACATTGAACTGGATGGTCCAAACAAACTGGATGTGCGCGGTTATATAGGGTTTTCGCTTTTGGGAAGAACACAAACCTGGACGCGCGTTGATTAATAAAATATTAAAAATAGTATCTTTAGGCCACCATTTATGGTGGTCTTTTTTTATTTCAACGGCTAAAAATCTATTAAATTCCTAATCCTTATAAACAGCAATTTCTTTGTACTTCATAGATGTAATTCTTCCTATCCCCTTAAAGCAAGCTTTCACTTATAGCGTGAATAAAGACGAAGCTGCTTTTTTACTGCAAGGTATGCGCGTTGCTGTGCCCTTTGGAAAATCAAAGGTATATACAGGTATAGTGTATCAAATACATGACCAACCGCCTATAGGTTATGAAACAAAATCCATTGACCATATCTTGGATGAAGAGCCCATCATCACACAGTTTCAATTAAAACACTGGGAGTGGCTTGCCGGTTATTATATGTGTTCTTTAGGTGAAGTAATTAAAGCGGCACTGCCGAGTGCGTTTCTTTTGGAGAGCGAAACCATCATCAAACTTTCCTCCCGAAATTTTCAAGACGAGGAATCTTTAACCGATGATGAGTTCGTTTTATACGAAGCCTTGCAGCACCAATCATCACTTCATATAAATGATGCGCGTTCCATTTTGGAAAGAAAAAATATAGTGTCAGTCATCCAGAAATTGTTTGAAAAAAATATTATTGAGGTTGAAGAAACGGTTTATGAGCAATACGTCCCCAAGATGAAGCGCTACATAAAACTTGCGCCTAAATACACTGCCGAAGATAAACTGCGCGCGCTTTTAGATTCATTGACCCGTGCGCACAAACAACGGGAAGTACTTATGCATCTTTTTATGTTGAATACGCAGACCAAAAAACCAATCAGCAGCGTGGCCTTACAAAAGAAAAGTGAAGCCTCTGCCGCCACCATAAAGGCATTGATTGATAAAGGCATTTTGGAGGAATATTACATTCAGCACGATCGCGTGGAGTTTTCCGGCGAAGCTTCTTCTGAAATAAAATCCTTGAGCGAAGTACAAAAAAAAGCATATGAAGAAATAAACGCTTCTTTTGAAAAAAATGATGTAGTATTACTTCACGGTGTGACCTCCAGTGGAAAGACCGAAATCTATGTCAGCCTTATTGAAGAAGTACTTGCAACAGGAAAACAGGTGCTTTATATGCTTCCCGAAATTGCCCTGACTACCCAACTCATTACGCGGCTGCAGAAGTATTTTGGAGAAAAGATTTCGGTCTATCACTCAAAGTTTTCAGTGAATGAAAGGGTTGAGGTTTGGAACAATGTACTTGCTGGAAAACCAAAAGCCCAAGTTGTTATTGGCGCTCGCTCGTCATTATTTCTTCCTTTTAAAAACCTCGGACTTATAATTGTTGACGAAGAGCACGAGCCTTCTTTCAAGCAATACAGTCCGGCGCCACGCTACAATGCACGGGACAGTGCCATAGTTTTGGCCAATCTGCAAAATGCAAAACTTTTGATGGGCTCCGCCACGCCGTCATTGGAAAGTTACCATAATGCAAAATCTGGAAAATTTGGATTGGTGACCTTGAATAAACGCTTTGGAAATGTGTTAATGCCAGATATTGAACTGGTAGATATAAAAGAAAAAACCCGGAAACAACAAATGACCGGCCATTTCAGCGATCGATTGCTCGAAGAAATGCATGAGGTTTTGAAAAATGGGGAACAAATTATCCTTTTTCAAAACAGAAGAGGTTTTTCACCCGTTGTGGAATGCACTACCTGCGGAGTCTCCCCCCAATGCCCCAATTGTGATGTGAGCTTAACTTTTCACCAACATAAAAACCAATTGCGTTGCCATTACTGTGGTTATCATATGGCGATGATGCAAAGCTGTATTGCCTGTGGAAGCGAAACACTGGACACCAAAGGTTTTGGGACCGAACAGATAGAAACCGAATTAAAGTCACTGTTTCCAAATTCCAAGGTTGCTCGGATGGATCAGGATACAACCAAAGGAAAGCATGCGTACGCCAAATTGATTGAAGCTCTGGAAAATGAAGAGATTGATATTTTGGTGGGAACGCAAATGCTCGCCAAAGGTTTGGATTTCCGGAATATAAGTTTGGTGGGAGTTATGAATGCAGACAATCTTTTAAACTTCCCCGATTTTCGTGCGCATGAGCGCAGTTTTCAGTTGCTACAGCAAGTTTCGGGTAGGGCAGGGCGCACCCAAAAGCGCGGCAAGGTTTTAATACAGACCTACAATCCCTACCATCAAATATTAAAGCAAGTAAGCGTTAACGACTATGAGGCGATGTATAAAGAACAGCTGGAAGAGCGTTACAATTACAAGTATCCTCCCTTTTACAGAACCTTGAAAATTACTTTCAAAAACAAGAACTTAGAACGTGTTCAAAAAGCATCCGCCTGGTTTGGACAGGCTTTGGAATTACAGTTCAAGGAAAATATTTTAGGCCCCGAGCCACCGCCAGTAGGTAGAATAAAGAATAAGTACATTATGAATCTTTTGGTAAAAATTCCTAAAAACCAATCATTGGAAAAGACGAAAAAGTATATTGATAATGTACAGCGCAGTTTTAATTCTATTAAAGAATTTTCAAGCGTTCGCGTCACTATAGATGTAGATAATTATTAGGCGTTCTGCGTTGCGGCCAAAGCTTCAACCAAGTCAGATTTTCTGTTTCTGCTCAACGGCAACTGGTCTTTGTCCAACTCTATAGTTTTGCTATTGTAGCGTTGCACCTTGTCTAAATTCACTATGTAAGACTTGTGGATTCTCAGGAAACGTTCATTCGGTAGCAGTGCTTGAAAGGCTTTCATGGTGGAAAGCACCACGAGGGACTCATGCTCGGTTACCAGTTTCACATAATCACCTAGAGCCTCGATATAGCGAAGTTCGTTCAGAAAAACTTTTCTTTTTTTCAGGTTGCTTTTTACAAAGATAAAATCTTCATCGTCAAAACCTTCTTCATTTTTCAGCTTATAATTTGTAATTGCTTTGTGAACTGCGTTTAAAAAACGATCCTTTGCGATAGGTTTCCGTAGATAATCTACGGCATCATAATCAAAAGCTTTAAAAGCATATTTTGTTTTTCCGGTAACAAAAATTACTTGTGGCTTTCTTTGGATGTCGTCCAGCAGATCAAATCCAGAAAGAATGGGCATTTCTATGTCCAAAAAGATCAGGTCGATTTCAGTAGAGGCAAGGCCCATTTTGGCCTCAATAGCATTTTTGTACTCCCCCACAAGTTCAAGGGATGGATGCATTTGTATCAGCTTCACGATGGAAAGCCTTTGCAATGTAGAATCATCTACAATTGCACATTTCAAAATTGTTTTTTCCACAATAGTAGGTTTTGCTTAAGGCAATGATATGCAAATAATCGATGAAATGCAACTTTTTTTGATTTTAATCGAAATAAATGCGCACTTCGTCTATAATTGCTTTTTCTGAAGACAATTCAAAATAAGGTTTGATTATACCAAATAAAGTATTATTTTTGCACCCTCTTTGGCAGAAAGCCAAGGTTTTAAACATTAATTTTAATAGATTTTTTATGAATCATTACGAAACTGTTTTCATCTTAAATCCCGTTTTATCTGAAGATCAGATAAAGGAAACAGTAAAGAAATACGAAGATCTTCTTGTTTCTAAAGGTGCTAAGATGATATCCAAAGAAAATTGGGGCTTGAAAAAACTTGCTTACCCAATCCAGAACAAAAAAAGTGGGTTTTATCACCTTTTTGAATTCACCGTTGACGGTGAAGTAGTACACGAACTTGAAACTGAATTTAAAAGGGACGAACGTTTTATGCGTTACCTTACAGTGAGCCTCGACAAGCACGCAATTGCGTGGGCAGAAAAAAGAAGAAACCGCAATAAAAAATCAGCTTAAATTATGGCTACATTACAACAACAAGCAAAAGGAAAAAAAGACGGAGAGATAAGATATCTTACCCCGCTTAACATAGAGACCAACAAGACCAAGAAATATTGCATGTTCAAAAGGTCTGGTATTAAATATGTTGATTATAAGGATCCAGATTTCTTATTGAAATTTGTGAACGAGCAAGGTAAAATCCTTCCAAGAAGACTTACCGGAACTTCATTAAAGTATCAGCGCAAAGTGGCCGTGGCCGTTAAAAGAGCACGCCATTTGGCACTTATGCCTTACGTAGCCGATTTATTAAAATAAAAAACCAGAGAACAGTATGGAACTTATATTAAAAAAAGACGTAGAAAATCTGGGATTTACAGATGATGTGGTAACTGTAAAAAACGGTTACGGAAGAAACTTTTTGATTCCACAAGGGCACGCAGTACTTGCAACCCCTTCGGCAAAAAAAGTATTGGCTGAAACTTTGAAGCAACGTGCCTTTAAAGAAAAGAAAGTTGTGGACGAAGCCAAAACCCAGGCTGAGAAACTCAACGGCCTTGAAATTAAAATTACCGCCAAAACAGGCGAAGGCGATAAATTGTTTGGTTCTGTAACAAACGCTGACCTTGCAGATGCCCTTGAAAAAGAAGGTGTTTCCATCGAGAAAAAGTATATCACGATTGCCGGCGGGGCCATTAAGCGTACCGGGCCTTACGATGCCACTATTCGCTTTCACAGAGATGTGATAAGCAACTTCACTTTTGAAGTGGTTGCTGAAGCTAAACCTGTAGCAAAATCAAAACCGGAAGCGAAGCCAAAGGCAGAAGCTAAATCTGAAGAGACTACTTCTGAAGAAGCTAATTCGGAAGAAGTAAACTAAGTAACACGATTAATTGTTTATAAACCTTTCCCGTTTACGGGAAAGGTTTTATTTTTTTATAAACTTCATGAAATGCCCTTTGAAAATAATAAACAAACAGAATACTTATATTGGGCATTCCATCTTCCGCTTTATCAAAAAATTATTTAATGATGAAATATGCAAGATTAACAAAAGAGCAGTTTGAAGAACTGCACCAAGAATTCATAAATTTCTTGGCCACACAGTCCATCACCGCTGATGAATGGAAGAAGTTAAAGATTGAAAAACCAGATGTCGCCGAACAGGAGCTTGATGTTTTCAGTGACCTAATTTGGGAAGGAGTAATAAATAAAGTGAAGTATTTGGAACACATTTCACCCAAACAACTTATGCTTTTCCATGTTTCCGAAGCATTTATGGAATTAATCGCAATAAAGATTGATGATGATAGTATTGACATTACCACAGAATACGGTTACAAATGGCTTCAGCAAAATCTCCACGACGATTCGGTAAACTTATATACATCCACAAAAGCAATTACTGATGACCGCAACAAAGATATTTTCGTTTTGATACAGCAAGGTTCGGTAATAACCAAAGGAGAGCTTTATACGTATTTCAGCGACTTGTTGAGCGAATAATAAAAAGCACCGGTTAAAATTCCTCAAATCCAAAATTGAATATGATTGGGATTTGGAATTTGTTATTTGTAATTTTCTATATTATTCATAACGCAAACTTTCAATTGGGTCCAATCGCGCCGCTTTGGAAGCAGGATAGGAGCCTGCAATTATTGCAACTATAAAAGTGATGATGGTAGCCCAGATAATTGCGGCCCACGGGAGTGTAAAATCAAATTTGAAGATTTTTGCAAATGCAAATCCGGTTAAAATTCCGAGGATAATTCCGAGGACACTTCCAAATTGGCCAATAACAATTGTCTCCATAAAAAATTGGGTAGAAATGGTAGAACGTTTTGCTCCCAAAGCTTTGCGAACACCAATTTCCCGGGTTCGTTCCGTAACCGAAACCAACATAATATTCATTAATGCTATGGAAGATCCCAGAATGGTTATAATGCTAATTATCCAAGCCGCTGCTTCCAAATAGCCCGTAATCGTTGCAATACGGTTTATTAAATCGTCGCTACGCTCAATGCCAAAATTATTTTCTTCCACAGGATTCAAACCGCGAATATTTCTGAAAGTAATGATGGCTTCATCCTGTGCGGCTTCCATCATTTGTTTGTCGTCAACCTTTACACTTAAGTTGTAATTAATATTGGGCTGTGTAAAAATGCCGCGAGCCACCTGAACTGGAATCAAAACCTTTAAATCCTGATTGTTCCCAAAAGTAGACCCCTTTGATTCCAACAAACCGATTACTTTAAATTTAACCCCGCGAATGCTAATGGTCTTGTTTATGGGGTCTTCATTTTCGAATAGGTTTTTTACAAAATCAGCGCCTATTAAACATACTTTATTATTATTCTGGATATCAAAAATGGTGAAATTTCGACCTTTGTCAATTTCCGTTCCGGTGTTTTCCAAATAGTTTTCATTTACACCGTAAATCTGTACTTCGGGATCGGTTTTTTCGGAACCGTATTTTACTTCGGCAGTTGATGTTCCTTGAAAAGAAAGGGAGGTTTGGGTGTGTGGAAATTCATATTTATCAATAAACTCCCGAACATCGTTGTAACTAATAATAGGATTTATCTTTTCTCTTTCTCCACTATTGTTCGTTTGTACCGAAAATTCGTATTGCTGAATATTGAAAGTATTGGCGCCCATGGAGGCAAAGTTGCCCGAAATAGTATTTTCAAGCGCCGTCACGGCACTCAAAATGCCAACAAGCGCCCAGATGCCAATTCCAATAATAACAATAGTAAGAATGGTCCTTAAGAGTTGGCTTTTAATGGAATCCAACGCAATTCGAACATTTTCCCGGAAAAGTGAAAACATATTTTTAATTTGTGTTAACCGTTAGACAGCAAATGGGCAATAAAGTTACAGAATAACCATGAGTCAATTAATTTTTTACACCAATCTTATTGTGGCAAACTTCATTAATATTTAGGATATTTGCCTAATCAAATAAAAACCTGAAAATCTTGTCTAAAAAACCATCCATCCCAAAAGGTACGCGCGATTTCAATCCTGAAGAAGTTACGCGTCGCAATTATATTTTCAATGTAATTAAGGAAACATTTTCATTGTTCGGGTTTCAACCCATTGAAACGCCTTCCTTTGAAAACAGTGAAACCTTGATGGGAAAATATGGCGAAGAGGGCGACCGATTGATTTTTAAGATTTTGAACAGTGGCGATTTTCTTTCCAAAGTAAACGAGAAATTATATTCCGAAAAAGATAGTAATAAAATAACTTCAAAAATTTCTGAAAAAGCCCTCCGCTACGACCTAACAGTTCCTTTTGCTCGCTATGTAGTGCAACACCAAAACGAAATCACCTTTCCCTTTAAACGCTACCAAATACAACCTGTATGGCGTGCCGACCGACCTCAAAAAGGTCGTTTCCGTGAGTTTTTTCAGTGTGATGCAGATGTGGTGGGCTCCACTTCACTTTGGCAGGAAGTAGAATTTGTACAATTGTACGATGCTGTTTTCAACAAACTCGGTCTAAAGGATGTGGCCATTAAAATCAACAACCGAAAAGTATTGAGTGGTATAGCAGAAACCATTGGCGCCGAAGACAGATTGATTGACTTTACGGTGGCTTTGGACAAGCTCGATAAAATAGGGGAGGAAGGCGTGAAAAGGGAAATGCGCGAAAAAGGTATTTCTGATGAAGCACTCCAAAAACTGCAACCATTGTTTTCTTTTAAAGGAAACAATGAAGAAAAGTTGAATTCCCTAAAAGATTTACTTAGGGGCTCACAAATGGGAATGAAAGGCGTAAAAGAGTTAGAGTTTATTACAGAAAATATTGAAGTGCTCGGCCTACAGACAGCCTCTCTGAATATTGACGTTACGCTTGCGCGCGGATTGAATTATTACACGGGTGCTATTTTTGAAGTCGCGGCTCCTGCCGAAGTAAGTATGGGCAGTATTGGCGGCGGCGGAAGATATGATGACCTAACCGGAATTTTTGGATTGAAGGAGATGAGTGGGGTGGGAATCTCATTTGGGTTGGACCGTATTTATTTGGTTTTGGAAGAGTTGAATCTTTTTCCCGAAACGGTTTCACAAAACAGTAAGGCACTTTTTATAAATTTTGGAGAGAAGGAAGCATTGTACGCTATGAAGGCAATAACTGGTTTGCGCAATGCTGGGATAAAAACTGAATTGTATCCCGATGCCACTAAAATGGGTAAGCAAATGGGCTATGCCGATAAAAGAAATATTCCATTTACTGTACTGGCTGGCGAAAAAGAGATGAACGCTCAGTCTTTCACGCTTAAGAACATGAAAAGCGGTGACCAATCCCAAGTAAGCTTCACAGAATTAAGTCAAATACTTTCGGAATAGAAATTTAGTCTTAACCAAAACTAATTGTTGGATCATTAGTATTGGTGGTTTTCTCTTCCGGAATTTCCAGAATTTTTTGTTCCACCTCTTGTCGTGCGGCTTCGGAAAGCATACCGGCAATTCGGAGTTTGGTAAGGTTGATTAATGTATGTTTCATTCGTCCCCAATTTCGTTAATGATTTTTTCATAGGAAATAACATAATCAATCTGTTTTTCCTCTGAAACGTGTTTGCGGGGAGTTTCAAGAATTATAAAATCAAAAAGTTTGGATATTATTTTTTTGAGGCGCTGTTCTGTGGTAAATATAGCCCTGTGTAAAAAATGAGCAGCAAAAGTAAGCGCTACTGAAAGAATAAATAGAGAGATGAAATATATTGATGTGGAAAAATCTGTTAACGGAACTAAAGTATAAATTATAAAAAATATTCCGACGAAAAGAAATGAATGGCTTATAAAGGTCAAAAACATTCTAAACTCCAAAACTTGTTGCGCAACAAATTTTAAAAGTAATCCGGAACAAATCGCCATAAGAGGAAGACTAAGAGAGTACATAAAAGAGGACATATAGGTAAATCCAAATATGCCCTCTCTATCATTAAATATATAAAAAATGTGCAAGAAAGGTGATAAGACCGCTACAATTGCAAGGAATAATAAGTAAAAACTTATTTTAGTCTTCTTGATTATCAGGAATCCCGTTACAGTTTCGGTCTCCGGGCGGACATATTTTGACTTTGTCGATTTGTTGCTCATCGCTAATTTGGTTTTCTGGGGTACAGCTAAAAGCTAGACCTGCTAGCATTACTAATGCAAATAAATAATTTTTCATATAATAGGTTTTAAAAGTTCAAGGGTAAAGTTAAACCTTTAAAGTGCCTATATAAGGCTGTCGCTCAATTATTTATTAACTAGATTTTAACAAATGTAAGAATTATGCGCATACTCGCAAGAAATTTTCGACCAAAAGGAAGATTTTATCGTTTTCGAAAGGGATTTCTTACGTCAGTGAATTAATAAATTTTACAATCTGAAACTTATCCAAAAAAAAATCCCCTTAGGAGTTAATCCTGGGGGATTTATGTGTAGCGAGAGCGAGACTTGAACTCGCGACCTCCGGGTTATGAATCCGACGCTCTAACCAGCTGAGCTACCTCGCCGTATTTATTTTGCCCAAACTTTATGTCTAAGCGGCTGCAAAGATAGAAACAAAATTATCTGTCGCAAATATTAGTTTCTGTTTTTATTGAAATTATTTCCTCTTTTTAGCAAATTCATTTGAATGAAAAATTTTCAATCTTTCATTTGAGGTTAAAATTAATATATATATATTGGGCATCAACTAACAAGGAACTATGGAAGATAAAATAAAATATGAAATGGAATTTCCCATTCAGGTTTCCCCTTCGCTTTTATATCAGTATATATCAACGCCGTCCGGCCTCTCAGAATGGTACGCAGACAATGTAAATTCCCGGGGTGAATATTACACTTTTATTTGGGCTGAAAGCGAGGAACGGGCAAAGCTGCTGAGCAAAAAAAGCCCTGAGAGAATTAAATTTAGGTGGGTAGAAGATGAAGGGGAAGACTTCTATTTTGAACTCCGCATTCAGGTTGACGAAATTACCAAAGATGTTTCATTGATGGTTACCGATTTTGCCGAAGAAGACGAAGTAGAAGAAGGGAAAATGCTTTGGGAAAACATGATCTCCAATTTAAAGTCAATTTTGGGTTCAGTCTAAAATCCCTTTAAAATATAATACCTTTGCACCGTCCCTCAAAAGGACGGTTTTTTTATGGTAAATTTAAACGGAACGTTAATAACTGCCGCTAAGGCATCAGTGGCTATAGATAATAGAGGGTTAAACTACGGCGATGCCGTTTTTGAAACCGTGCGCTTTTCTTCAGGAAAAATATGTTTTTGGGAAGACCATTATTTTCGGTTGATGGCGTCCATGCGAATTCTGCGAATGGAAATTCCCATGAATTTTACGATGGAATTTTTAGAGGAAGAACTATTGCGGACCATCAATTCTTCACAGAACCACAAGAATTCATTTCGTATAAAGCTACTTGTTTGGAGGCAAACCGGGGGAAAGTATACCCCAAAAACCAATGACGTGCAATATGTTATTTCTTGTGAAAAACTTAAAACTCCATTTTATGAGTTAAACGAAGCAAATTGTGAAATTGAACTTTTTAAAGACCATTACATTAATTCGGGCTTATTGTCAACGTTGAAGACAAACAATAGGCTAATAAATATCTTGGGAAGTATTTACGCCAAAGAAAACGATTACGAAAACTGTCTATTGCTGAATGAAAACAAGCAAATTGTTGAGGCGCTGAACGGAAATATTTTTATAGTCTTAGGCAATAAAATTAAAACTCCGCCACTTACGGATGGTTGTTTAAACGGAATTATTCGCAAACAGCTTATCGCTATCATAAAATTAATCCCAGATTTTTCACTTGAGGAAGCCTCCATTTCGCCTTTTGAACTACAAAAAGCAGATGAATTTTTTATCACAAATACCATTCAGGGAATTGTTCCGGTAACAAAATATAGAAAAAAGGAATTTGTAAAGGAAACAGCGAAGGTATTACTGCAAAAGCTGAATTTAAAGGCTAGAATGGGTTAATTAAAACTTGGGTTTTCGGGAGCGTTGGACCACAAAATGTAATCTCCCCCAAACTCAATCATTTTTTCTTTCCAAAAATTAATATTCGTTTTGCCGATAATTGCATTATTGTAATTATTGGGGACTACCACCCAACTGTTTACTTCCAGTTCCTGCTCCAATTGCTCACTTTCCCAACCTGAATAACCGAGAAAGAAACGTATCTGGTTTTTATTCAATTTGTCGTCTTTTAATAAATCGATTATGGCGCTAAAATCACCACCCCAATAAATACCATTAGAAATTTCAATACTATCTGGAATAATCTCTGGAATGCAATGGATAAAATATAAATTATCCTGCTCAACAGGGCCGCCATTAAAAACGGGAAGTTTGGAATTTATCTCTGGCACAAAGTCTCGAAGCTTGTACGGCAAGGGTTTGTTGAGAATAAAACCCACAGACCCACTTTCATTATACTCTGCCAAAAGCACCACAG
Source organism: Aequorivita iocasae (assembly GCF_016757735.1). Classification (NCBI taxonomy): domain Bacteria; kingdom Pseudomonadati; phylum Bacteroidota; class Flavobacteriia; order Flavobacteriales; family Flavobacteriaceae; genus Aequorivita; species Aequorivita iocasae. Next base: position 3,231,194 of record NZ_CP068439.1, on the reverse strand, counting down.
AACGATTAAAGGAAACGTCTCCAATAATAGAAGGTTCTGCGACCAATAAAAGTCCTTTGGCTGGTTTTAAGGTGGTCATAAAGTTTTTTTGGTAAATTAAATCTAAGTAATAATTTTAGAATTACCAAAAAATTACTGAATTGATGATTTGCGTCAGTTTTTTTTAATAAAGTGCAACAAAATCTACTGAATTATAAAGCGCTTACTATCAATAAGATTAAAAAAAGCCCTTCTTTTCAAATGAATGAAAGGAAGGACCTAAAATGTTGTAAAATATTTTACAATTAGTTTACGCTGTTTTGTAAATCTGAACCAGCTTTGAATTTAACTACTTTTTTAGCAGCAATTTTAATGGTTTTACCAGTTTGAGGGTTTCTACCTTCTCTAGCAGCTCTTTTTGATACTGACCAAGATCCGAATCCTACAAGTGATACTCTGTTACCTTTCTTAAGGGATTTTTGAACGTTGCCCAAGAAAGACTCTAAAGCTTTCTTAGCAGCAGCTTTTGTAATTCCGGCATCAGCTGCCATTGCATCGATTAAATCTGATTTGTTCATAATTTTTTTAAATTAAATTGTTGGTTAAACTTCGATTAATTGCCCTACAAATTTAACAGGAATATCCGTTCAGGCAAGTAACCACGCTGTAAATCACTGTTTTTGTTGATAACTTCGACCGTTTGTTAATAAACATGGTCGTTTTTTTATAGTTTTTAATGAAATCAGTACTGACAAGGGTTTACGATAGCTTGGAATCTTCATCAAAAGAATAACCATTTAAAAGTGAAGAAATCTCCATCTTGCGTTTTCCGGGAAGTTGTATTTCATTAATAATAATGAATCCATCTGCACAGGATACCTTTACCTCTTTTTTGGAAGTTAGAATCCTGCCAGGTTTTAAATTTTGCTCACTTCTCTCAAAGCTTGCGCTATAAATTTTTGTCTTTAATTCTTCATTATTATTATGAAGAATAGTCCACGCAACAGGATAGGGGGAAAGCCCTCGAATAAAAGCATCAATTTCCTCTCCTTTTTTTGTCCAGTCAATGCGCGTGTTTTCTGGAGTGAGTTTTGGTGCTTCTTTCAGATTGCTTGTCTCGGGCTGAGGTACTGGGTTTGCTTTTCCTTTCTCAATCAATTCAAGTGTTTCTAAAACCAGCTTGCTTCCTTTGCCCATTAGTTTATCGTGAAGCGTTTCCGCGGTTTCATTCTCTTCTATAGTTACTTCCTTGTTGGCAATAATGGAACCCGTGTCAATCTTTTCATCAATAAAGAAAGTGGTAACGCCCGTCTTCTCTTCATTATTAATAATGGCCCAATTTATAGGTGCCGCACCTCTATATTGTGGAAGTAGCGATGCGTGAAGATTAAAAGTGCCCAATTCCGGCATCTGCCAAACCACTTTGGGAAGCATTCTAAAAGCTACGACCACCTGAAGATTGGCATTTAATTTTTTTAATTCCTTTATAAATGACGCGTCTTTTAAATTTGTGGGCTGCAATACTTTTAAATTTTGGGAAACAGCATATTCCTTCACTGCAGAGGCCATCAGTTTTCTGCCACGGCCAGCTGGTCTATCTGGTGCTGTGATTACTCCCACAATATTTTTGCCGGCTCCCATCATTTCTTTTAAAACCCCCACTGCAAACTCAGGGGTTCCCATAAATACTATTCTTAAATCGTTCTGCATTTTATCAATTTAAATAATACTGTTTTTTTGGATTGGCACTGATTTTCTCGGTGTCCATAAGTAAACGGAGTACTTTCAGAATATCAGTTTCGGCAAAAGTAAGTTTTTCTGAAATCTCTCGCGAAGTTAATTCCGATTCTTCAAGCAAGGTCAAAATCTGTCCTGCCAATTGTTGCATATCCGTTTTTGAAAATTTTGAAGTTTGCGTTTTGCACACCGAACAAATGCCGCAGTTTGAAGCAGTGGTTTCACCAAAATAGGAAACAAGCTGCACGCTTCGACAGGTTTTTGTATTCGCAATATAATTAAGAACAGAATTAACCTGTGCCTTTTTCTTACGATTTAGCGCTTCTACCTCGCGTGAAATTACGTTAATGGTTTTATCATCTTCTCTCGGAACCAAAAAGGTGAGTGTGGCGTCGGTTATTTGCAGCGCCATTTCCACAACCTGGTCGCGCTCCATCTTTTTTAGGACTGAAATTACGGTTTCAATGGTTTGTCCCGTTTTGGTCACGATTAAATCCAGATTAATAGCTGTGGGCATTTCAAAAATTCCTCCGTATATGCGAAGTATTGTTTTGCCAATGACAGAAACCTTTGTGTCCTGTTCAAAATATTGAAGCACTTTTTCAGAAGAAATCAAAAACTGGACAATGGATTTTCGTCCAAACTCCTGCGAAAGTTGAATAATTCCCAAGCGGTCCAAACTGTTGAGTGCATTGTATGCCAATAGAGTATTCAGGTTGTAAGTTTTGCAAAATTCTGAAAAACCAAAATTGTGTTTTGTGAATTCCCCTTCGCCGTAGGAAATTTGAAAATAATTGCTCAGCGTTCGGTAAATATTTTTCAAATCTGAAGTTGTTGGCAACGATTCCACAAATTGCTGCTTTACATATATTTTGTCGTACTCATTATATAGAAGCACCGCAGCGGCATATTCGCCATCGCGTCCCGCGCGTCCCGCTTCCTGAAAATAACTCTCCAGGCTTTCGGGAATTTGAAGATGGATAACAAAGCGCACATTGGCATGATCAATGCCCATTCCAAAAGCGTTGGTGGCGACCATTGTGGAAACAGTACCGTTGCGCCAGGATTGTAATTTTTGTGCTTTTTCCTTTGCGGAAATTCCCCCGTGATAAAATGTAGCCGAAATGCCTAAACTATGCAGTTGTTCGCTTATTTCAATGGTTCCTTTTCTATTCCGTACGTACACAATTGCAGCACCTTTGTTTGTTTTTAGCAATTGTTCGGTTTTGTAGAGTTTGTCTTCTTCCTTATAAACTTGATAGGATAGATTTTCGCGAACGAAGGAATTTCTGAAAACCGCCGGAAACTCCATTTTTAATTCTGAAATGGTATCTTCCAAAACTTCGGGTGTTGCTGTAGCGGTAAGTGCTATGATGGGAACTAAGGGATGTATTTCCCGAAGCAAGGTAATGTTTTTGTAGGCCGGCCGAAAATCATTTCCCCATTGCGAAATACAGTGTGCTTCATCAACTGCGATTAAATTCACGTTCATCTGCTTGATGTAATTCTGGACTATTTCCTGCTGAAGTCGTTCTGGAGAGAGGTAAAGGAATTTATAGTTTCCGTAAAGCGCGTTGTCCAAAAGTGTGTTCAGTTCTTCAAAAGAAATTCCGCCAGTTAATTTAAGCGCCTTTATTCCGCGCTCCTTCAATGCATTTACCTGATCGCCCATCAATGCCACTAAAGGTGAAACAACTATACAAAGGCCATCAGTTGCTAAAGCAGGAACTTGAAAACACAACGATTTTCCGCCGCCTGTGGGTAAAAGTGCCACAGTATCCTTCCCGTCAATTACAGACTCGATTATTTCTTCCTGCATTGGTTTGAAGGAAGTATAACCCCAGTATTTGGTTAGGATGTCGCGGACATTTATCAAGGCGTATTTTTAAGGTGATTCAGAATATTTTCAACTCTATCTTTAATAGTGCCCACGGGTACTTCGTGAATTTTATAGCCATAATTTTCATAACCTTTTTTAAGGAAATTAAATATCTTCTCGGCCTGTTCAAAGGATTCGTAACGCTCGTTGTCCTGTTCATATATTTCTTCCCAGGGGGGGAGAACAAATATTTCATCATATCTGTACTTCTTGCAAGTTTCACAAAAGTTTTCTGGATAATGGGTAGCCACAAAGTCCATATAGGCTGTGACGTCAGGCATACCGCGGTCATAAAATAGGATGGGGGCTGTAAATTTTTTTCCTTCGTGAAATTGCTTCAACCTGCCTTCCAGTAATTTTTCACTGAATAGAATAGGGTTCTCCAAAAACAATTGTTCAATCCCTTCCTTTTGTGCTTCAAGAATTACATCCCTTGAAATTTCGTGCATTACTGGATAACCTTCTTTTTCCAAATAATTAATAAGTGCCGTTTTTCCTGAGCCGGGCCCGCCGGTAATTACAATTCTTTTCGTGTCCAAAAGTTTCAATTTTCTACAAAGTAAGTAAATAAATATTTGTGGTGAAAGTGTATCTTTGTTACCCACAGAGCAAAATAATTTCATGGATCAAGAAAAAAATACTGAAGAATTTTACGATAGATTAAAAAAACAACTTGAAGAAGATACCACCTGGCCTTCCCCTTATCTGTTTAAGTTTATAGTACCCGCCAGCTTGGAAAAAATAGCGGAAATAGAAGCTATTTTTGACGGTACCGACGCCGAAATAACAACCCGCGATTCATCAAAAGGAACCTATTCCAGCATTTCAATAAAAGTTACGATGGATTCACCCGATGACGTCGTAAAAAAATATCTTGAAGTTTCCAAGGTTGAAGGTGTTATTTCACTTTAATTTTTAGTATTTTGCGAGCGAAATGATTTTCAATCTTTCCGAATACACAAATATTCTTCCCTTAATTAAAACATTTTGATACAAGAAGTAGCACAAATAGAATATAATACAGAGCGCCCAAAATTGATTATTCCTGAGTACGGCCGCCACATCCAAAAAATGGTAGACCACGCCATCGCCACCGAAGACAAAGAAGAGCGCAATAAAATTGCCAAAAGCATAATAGCGGTTATGGGCAACCTTAACCCGCACCTTCGCGATGTGCCAGACTTTCAACCGATGCTTTGGGACCAACTTTTTATAATTTCAGATTTTAAACTTGATGTAGATTCTCCTTTCCCAATTCCTTCCCGTGAAGAATTGATGGAAAGGCCAGAACCTTTAAGCTATCCGCAAAACCATCCTAAATATCGTTTTTATGGAAACAATATAAAGCGGATGATTGATGTGGCAAACAGTTGGGAGGATGGCGATAAAAAAGAGGGACTTATCCTTACCATTGCCAATCACATGAAAAAGTGTTTTCTAAACTGGAACAAGGACACAGTAGAGGACGAGGTTATCTTTGAACATCTTTTTGAACTTTCCGGCGGTAAGATAAATCTTAAGAACAGCGATGAAGATCTGAGCAACGCTTCCGATTTGATGAAAAATAAAAAGCGTTTCAACACCAACTCTTCCAACAAGAAAAATTACAAATCAAATAACCGCAACCGCAAGCGTTATTAAAATTTCAACCATTATCTATGGGAACTTTCCAAATAGAGGGCGGGCATAAACTAAAGGGCGAAATAACGCCTCAGGGTGCCAAAAACGAAGCCTTACAAATTCTTTGTGCAGTATTGTTAACGCCTGAGAAGGTAATCATTGAAAATATTCCGGATATTCTGGACGTTAATAAACTCATAAAAATTCTAGAAAATCTTGGGGTTAAAATTCAGAAATTGGCAAAAGGTAAATATGCCTTTATCGCTGATGAAATTAATCTGGAATATTTAGAATCAGAACTTTTTAAGCAGGAGGGAAGCTCCCTTCGCGGCTCCATTATGATTGTAGGTCCTTTGTTGGCCAGATTTGGAAAAGGATACATTCCGCGTCCCGGAGGCGATAAAATTGGCAGAAGAAGACTCGACACCCACTTTGAAGGTTTTATAAATCTTGGAGCTAAGTTTCGCTACAATAAGGAAGAACGATTCTATGGCGTGGAAGCCCCAAAAGGTTTAAAGGGCACTTATATGCTTTTAGACCAGGCTTCGGTTACTGGAACGGCCAATATTATTATGGCTGCCGTTTTAGCCAAAGGCACCACCACCATTTATAACGCAGCATGCGAGCCGTACATCCAGCAGCTTTGTAAAATGCTGAACGCCATGGGCGCTAATATTTCAGGCGTTGGCTCGAATTTATTGGTGATTGAAGGTGTAAAAAGCCTTGGTGGCTGTACACACCGTATTCTGCCAGATATGATTGAAATTGGTAGCTGGATTGGCCTTGCGGCAATGACGCAAAGTGAAATAACCATTAAAAATGTAAGTTGGGAAAACTTAGGATTGATTCCTGAAACCTTTAGAAAACTCGGAATTAAACTGAACAAAAAAGGAGATGATATTCACATTCCATCTCAAAAAGAGTACGAAATACAAGGCTATATCGACGGGTCCATACTAACGGTTGCCGATGCGCCGTGGCCTGGCTTTACCCCAGATTTGTTGAGTATTGTACTAGTAGTTTGTACCCAAGCAAAGGGTAGCGTGCTTATTCACCAAAAAATGTTTGAAAGCCGTCTGTTCTTTGTAGATAAACTGATAGATATGGGTGCCAAAATCATTCTTTGCGATCCGCACCGGGCAACTGTAATCGGCCATAACTTTCAATCAAACCTGAAAGCTACAACTATGGTTTCACCAGATATTCGAGCGGGAATTTCACTTTTGATTGCAGCGCTATCTGCACAAGGCACAAGTACCATCCACAATATTGAACAGATAGATCGTGGTTATGAGAATATTGATGAAAGACTTAGAGCCATTGGCGCAAAAATTACGCGTTCAGAGGCATAAATATTAAGCCTTTCGGTTTTTGTTAATCTCGTCCTGAAGTTTTCTGCGAAGTTTCTGTTCACGTTCCAAACTGTTTCTTCGGTAATCTTCCAACTCAATTTCCATCTCTGCCATTTTAAGTTGTGCAGCGTTGGTAATTTTGTGGCTGTTTAGAAACCTATAGAATAAAAAGCCGCTAATCAATAATAAAATAAAGATAATACTCCACATAATAGTATTATAAGTGGCTTTTGAAGTGAGAATGCCAAAAATTTCAATTCCGTCTTCCTTTTCTTTGGAAATTTCAAGATTTTGCTTTGTATTTACCAAATTTTGACGTAGGGAATCAACTTCATTTTTTTTCTCCCGCAATTCAATTTCCTGAGTGCTTATTTTCTTTTCCAAAGAAGAAACTGAATCAAGAATATTTCGTTTTAATGTAGCGAGCTGGTTCTTTTTGATGACTTTATATTCCTGATAACTGTTGCTTTTATCAAAAGCATCTGTCATTTGCTCGTTGAGTGTATTTTTTCGAACTTGGATAGAGTCCTGGGCTGTCGCGCAGAGCGTGAATAGAAATAGGGGAAGGGTTATAACTAAAATCTTCTTCATGTTTTCGGGTTTGTTTGCAATGCTTTAATTAACAGTGCAAGAGTAGAAAAATTGTACGCAACCACCCAAATTTTATTTCACATTACAAAATCTTTAACAAACTCCCTCGATTTTATTTTGGTACATGATAATGCTCCTGAAGGACATTTTTTTACTTGTGACATAATTTTTTTTGTACTGGCGCCATCTAAATCTATCCATGGAATCACTGAAGTTTTGAAAACTTCGGAAAGACCTTTGGCACAGGCTTCTGAATGAATGCACCGGGTGGGTTCATATGTTATGATAACTTCACCATTACTATATACGTGTTTGTAGGTTTCCATTACTTTACAATTTGGGGTTTTTGTAAAATCCATTATTAAAACATCGACAAAACTACATATTTTATCGATATAATACACAAAATAGGAATAATCGCACAAAATTTAACAATTTTTAAGAAACTGCTGACTTGTAGACTTTCAAACATCTTTCACGGGCATCCTTGTGGTTTACCATTTTTTCTGGATAGCTTGAAGTGCCGAATTCTGGAACGTATTTTTTGATGTACTTGTAGTCTTTATCAAATTTTTCAATCTGTGTGGTGGGATTGAAAATCCTAAAATAGGGCGCTGCGTCTACCCCGCTGCCCGCTGCCCATTGCCAATTACCCACATTGCTGGACATTTCATAATCTAATAGTTTTTCAGCAAAATAGGCCTCGCCCCAGCGCCAATCTAATAAAAGATGTTTGCACAAAAAACTGGCCGCAACCATTCGAACCCGGTTGTGCATATAGCCTGTTTCATTAAGCTGGCGCATTCCTGCATCAACTAATGGGTAACCTGTTTTACCTTCTTTCCATCTTTTGAATTCTTCTTCATTGTTTCTCCATTCAATACGGTCATATTTCTTTTTAAAGGCATTTTCTACCGTTTCCGGAAAATGCCAAAGAATCTGCATAAAGAATTCACGCCAAATAAGTTCCTGCCAAAACACTTCGTTTCTTTCTGCAGTTGCTTTTTTAATCATTTTGCGAATACTTACCGTACCGAAACGAAGGTGCGGCCCCAAATGCGAAGTGGCATCTTCTGCGGGAAAATTTCGTCTCTTTTCATATTCCTGAATAGTCGTGGGGGTTACATCATATTCTGGAATTTCAATTTTAGATTTTTTAAAACCAATATCACTTAGTGATAGATTTGACAATCGTGAATTTTGGTACAGATTATTTAAAAATTCATTTGTGTAATAAATCTTTTCCACATATTCCTTTTTAAACTTTGCTTTCCAAGTTTTCATATAAGGTGTATAGACAATGTATGGATCGCCATCATCTTTAACTACTTCATCCTTTTCAAAAATAACCTGATCCTTATAAGTGTAAAAACCTATTTCTTTTTCTGTAAGTAGCTTTTCAATAGTTGCATCACGCTTCTTTGCATAAGGTTCGTAGTCGTGATTGGTAATTACGTTTTGCACTTCAAATTCTGAAATTACTTTTTTGAAAATAGCTTCTGGTTTGCCGTGGTATATTGCAATGCTGCTTCCCTGCTTCTGCAATTCATTGCGCATTTTTTGGAGCGTTTCGAAAATAAAAGTAACACGGGCATCGTCTTTGGGAAGCTCGTTGAGTATTTCTGTATCAAATATAAATAGAGGAAGTACCGGAAATTTTCCGTGAAGTGCTTTGTAAAAGCCCACATTGTCATCGAGTCGAAGGTCTCGTCGGAACCAAAATATATTTACTTTTTCTGCCAAATTAATTTACGTTTAAGGTTGAAAGTCCGCCATCTACCCCAAAAATTTGACCCGTAATCCATTTTGATTCATCATTTAGTAGAAATGTTGCCATTGCAGCAATATCTTCAGTGTTGCCTACTTTTTTCAGTGGGTGACGCTCCGCCATCTTTTCTTTTTTTGCATCGTTATTCAAAAGTTTTGAAGTCAAAGGCGAATCGGTTAATGATGGTGCAATTACGTTCACTCGAAAGTTTGGGGCGTATTCCGCGGCAAGAGCTTTTGCAAATCCTTCAATAGCACCTTTTGCTGCAGCCACGCTGGTATGGAAAGGCATCCCTATCTTAACAGCAACGGTGCTGAAAAATAAAAGGCTGGCCTGATCTGAATTTTTCAGATTGGGCAACAAACCGTGAACCACCCGCATAAGCGAGTGGAAATTAAGTTCCATATCTTGGCTAAACGTTTCAGGGCTCATCATTTTAAAAGGTTTGAGGTTAATACTGCCCGGGCAGTATACAAAACCATCAATTCTTTCGGGCAAATCCAATGTTGTAATATCATCCTTCAACGCATCAAAAGAAAAGTGTGTTATGCCCTTTGGAATATCTTCACTGCTTCGTGATGCGATGATCACATTATGATTTTCTTTCAATTTTGCAGCAATAGCAGCTCCAATTCCATAAGAACCACCTATTAATAGTATGTTTTTTTGCATAATTCTTATGTTGTGAATTATAAGGGACCGAAAAGTTCCACCAATTTATTTTTTCGATATTCAAATATTTCGTCGAGTTTGGGTTTCACCAAAAAAGGATGCGCCAATTGGCCCAAAAAACCAAAAGGCAGCTTATAGTGAAGCAAATCCTCCATTTCAATCCCGCCATCAATTTCTTTTATAAAATGTTTATGGTGCCATAGCGCATAAGGCCCAAAGCGTTGCTCATCAACAAAATATTCCTTATCTACAACGTGGGTAATTTCTGTAACCCATTTAGTTTTTATTCCCAGAATTGGGGTGACTAAATATTCAATAATTTGCCCTGCAAACATAGGTCTGTCTGCTCCGGACTGGATATTGAAACCCATATAATCTGGCGTAATTATTTTCAGGTTTTTAGGATCTGATAAGAACCGCCAAGCCTCCTCCTTAGATATGGGCAAATTTTGTTTGGCCTGTAGAGTGTAAATTTTCATTAAAAGCTTATTTTACTTGCTTGAACGAAAGTTTACTGTTCATGCGCAAAAGCCTATAAGTATTTGCTTCTACAGCGCCATTTCGGAAACGAACTTTAAATATTCTTTTTAAAAACTTAAACATGGATTCAATTTTTTTCTTAAAAATAGTTTGTTTTAAGATAGTATAAAAAGATTAAACAAAAAATTAACAGTTGTGCTGTGTTTAAGCTATACTCATTGATTACAGACTTTCTTTTCGCTCAAAAAAAGTAAGATTTTAGGTTTTCCTTAACTATTTAAAAAAAACCAAACAGTAACTTCGTGAAAATTATAATCACCTTAAAACCATTACAATGAAAAAAATTTTTTTACTTTTTTCTGCCTTCATGTTAACATTTGGCATACAGGCACAAATAGAAACCCCCCAACCTAGCCCGTTCCAAAAAATTGAGCAAAAAGTGGGCTTGACAGATGTAACTTTAGAATACTCTAGGCCGTCCATGAAAGGAAGAATTATATACGGGGGCTTGGTTCCTTATGACAAAATGTGGCGTACAGGGGCAAATGCAAATACGAAGATAACCTTTAGCGACGATGTGGAGATAGGAGGTAAAACAGTTAAGGCAGGCAGTTATGCTATTTACACAAAACCAGGAACATCAAACTGGGAGATATACTTTTATGAGGACACTACTAATTGGGGAACTCCTGAAAAATGGGACGATAGTAAAGTTGCTGCACAAGTATCTGCTGCAGCGTACCCGATGCCTATGAATATAGAAACATTTACAATGTCTTTTGATGAGTTGAAAAATGATTCTGCCATGCTGGGATTACTTTGGGAAAAAACCTATGTGGGCGTACCCATTAAATTTGGAACTGACAAAACCGTTTCAGAGAGCATCCAAAGAGTGATGAACGGCCCTTCGGCAAACGATTATTATTCAGCAGCCGTGTATTATTTAGAGGCTGGAAAAGATATAAATCAGGCTAAGGCTTGGATTGATAAGGCAGTTGAAATGAACAAAGAGCCCAAGTTTTGGCAGTTGCGACAAAAGTCTTTAATCTACGCAAAAGCGGGAGATAAAAAAGGCGCTATTGAAGCCGCAAAAAAATCGATAGAACTTGCAAAGGCAGCAGGTAATGATGATTATGTGGCTTTAAATCAAAAGTCATTAAAAGAATGGGGCGCAATGTAATTTAATAATTTAAATAATAGAAAAAGCCCCAGCATGCCGGGGCTTTTTCTATTTTGGTTACTTGGGACCTTTTTCGCCTTTGCTGCCACGGTAGCGTTCTAAAAGTTCCCGCTTAAAATCGTCTTCCGTTTTTTTGAGAATAATTATTTTTTTGGGTGAAAGTACTTTTCTCAGTTCCACAGTCATTTGCTTACGTAATTCCAGTTCACTGGATTCAATGGAAAGATTCTTGTCTATTAATTCATTGGCTTCGGTCTCGGTAAGATTTTCAAGTCCATCTCTCAACTTTTTAAAAATTTCAGTTCGCTCTTTTTTCCGAAGCTCGTGAAATTTATCATCGTATTTATTATAAATAGGCCAGAACTTTTCTGCCTCAGCAGAGGTGAGCGAAAGTTTTTCAGTAATATAAGCTGTTTTCCAAGCCTTTATTTTTTCGTGTTTTCCATCTTGTGCCTGCATGGTTGCTGCCAAAAGGAAAAGTAGCATGACTAATTTATTCATTACTCATCAATTAAGGTTTCTGTATCAATAATTTCAAAAAGATATTCTTTTAGTGAACTGTCGGTAAAATACTTGGCGTCCAAATCTATGTTGGCAATGTCTTCATTTTCTATATATGAAGTCACGTCGTAAAGGTCTAGGTTTAAGTTACCCTCTTCAATATAGGTGTCAATAGCTGCCAATTGAAGCGAATCAAGCGTGGATGTATTGTTTTTTGTATTGAAAAGTGTAAAGCCAATAACCAAAGAAGCGGCAATAGCGGCGGCATACCCAAAATATTTCCGAGGGAAAAGTGGGATTACTTTTTTTGGTTTTTCTGACGATGAAATTTCTTTTAAAATTCTTGCATCGAAGTTTTCAAAATACTGCTTCGGTATTTTAAATCCTGTGCTTTTGGGGAAGTTTTCTTCAGCCATTTTAACGAAAAGGCGCTCCTCAAAAGTTTCAAAATAATTTTTGGGGGTTTTAAAAGTAGGTATGTTTTTATTTTTTTCCATTATTTAACTCTGACTTTAAAAACCTCAAAGAGTTTCATCGTGATTTTTTATGAATTCGGTAATTTTCTTTACGGCTATGTGGTAGCTGCTTTTTAAACCGCCCACAGAGGTTTCCAGTATTTCTGAAAGTTCCTCAAAGGTGTGGTCTTCAAAATACTTCATCGTAAAAATCAACCGTTGTTTTTCTGGGAGGGTTGCAATTGCTTTCTGAAACTCCAGTTGCAATTGGTCTCCTTCAAAATAGACATCTGTTTCCAGTTTGCGCACCGCATTGTCTTTCACATTGTCTATTGATACATTGTTGCGGCGTGCCTTTTTGTTCAGAAAGGTAATGGATTCATTGGCGGCAATGCGGTACATCCACGTGTGCAACTTGCTTTCACCTTTAAACGATTTAATATTTCTGAAAATTTTTATAAAGGTGTTTTGAAGCACATCATCTGCATCATCATGATCCAAGACCATATTCCTGATTTGCCAATAGAGTCGCTCTTTATACTGCGCCACCAGTTCCCGAAACGCAGCCTCTTTGGCCCCATCGGTCTGCAATGCCGTTACCAGTTCTTGTTCTTCAACCATTGTTTGCGCAATCGGTTATATGACGGAAATATTTCGGAAAGGTTTAATTTGTTACGGAATTTTTAATTTCCGTTACGCCAAAGACTGCATTTCCACCAAACTGTAATACACGCCTTTTTTCTCCAAAAGCTCTTGGTGCTTGCCCTGTTCTACGATCTTTCCTTTGGAAAGCACCACAATATTATCGGCATTTTGAATGGTAGAAAGCCTATGGGCAATGACGATGGAAGTTCTGTTTTTCATCATTTTCTCCAACGCATCCTGCACCAAACGTTCGCTCTCGGTATCCAAAGCCGAAGTTGCCTCGTCCAAAATCATAATCGGCGGATTTTTCAAAACGGCGCGGGCGATGCTCAATCGCTGTTTTTGGCCGCCACTCAGTTTGTTGCCGCTATCGCCTATATTGGTTTCAAAACCTTCGGGCAAATCTTTTATGAATTCATAGGAATTACTTATTTCCGCAGCTTCCATCAATTCAGCTTCGGAAGCATTGGGTTTTCCAAGCTTTAAGTTATTAGCAACGGAGTCATTAAAAAGAATGGAATCCTGTGAAACAATACCCATTAAGCCGCGAAGGGATTTTTTTGAAATATTTTTTATATCCACGCCGTCAATTTCAATGCTTCCCTGGTTCACATCGTAAAAACGGGTAAGCAAATTCGCAATTGTACTTTTTCCACTCCCAGATTGGCCCACAAGCGCAACGGTTTTTCCCTTTGGAATTTCAAGTGAAAAATCCTTTAACACGTATTGGTCTTCATATTTAAAGGAAATATTTTTGATTGAAATAACTCCATCAAAACCTTCCTTTTGCACAGGATTTTTAATATCTACAATAGTATTTTCAGCTTCTAACAATTCCAAAATCCGGTGTGCGGAACCATCAGCGCGTTTAAGGGAATAACTAGCCTTTGCAATAGCCTTAGCGGGGGTTAGAATATTATAGGCCAACATAATATAGCCAATGAAGAAACTGGCCTCCAGTGTTCTATCAACAAAAACCAAATAACCGCCATACACCAAAAGAACGCCAATGGTAATGATTCCCAACAGCTCACTTAACGGTGAAGCAAGGTTTTGTCGGTTCAATACTGAATTTGAATATTTATAAAATCGTTCATTACTGTCCTCAAATTTTTTCTGAAAGAGGTTTTCTGCATGAAAAGCTTTAATAATGCGCAGACCGCCCATGGTCTCTTCCAGAATGGAAAGAAACACCCCTTGTTCCTGTTGCACTTTTAAAGAGCCTTTTTTAAGTGATTTTCCCACTTTAGAAATTAAAAAACCGGAAATAGGTAGAAAAAGAAATACAAATAATGTAAGTTTTGCACTAATGAAAAGCATTGTAACTAAAGAAAAGATAATGGTCAACGGCTCACGAACAATCATTTCCAAGACCGAAAGCACCGAATTTTTTACTTCGTCTACGTCACCGCTAAGTCGGGAAATAGTATCTCCTTTTCGCTTTTCGGAATAGAACGCCAGAGGAAACTGTATTACCTTGCTGTAAAGATCGTTCCGAAGATCCTTCAATACTCCGTTCCGAAGAAAGGTTGAGTAGAACATCGCCAAATAATTGCTTAAGTTCTTCAACAAAAACAAAGCGATTATAATCCCAACCATGTACATCAAAATCTTGAACTCCCCGTATTTGTTGATGTTTTCAATTATAAAGTAATTTAGGTATTCCTGTGAAAAATCTTTTACGTTTGATATTCCTTTATAAACCGGCCGTGGCCCAAGCGTGCGCTGGTCGCTAAAGATAATTTCCAAAACAGGGATGAGCGCCACAAACGAAAGCGTACTGAACAAAGCATACAGCACGTTAAAAAAGATATTTAAAAAAGCAAATCTTTTATAAGGATACGCGTAGCGCAGTATTTTTCTGAAATAATTCATTAACTCACGTTTAGTTGTGCGGCAATAGCGTCTATTTTTTTCTGAAGTATTTCTTCAAAATTATCCTTTTCGGAAGTATTCACGCTAATGTAGAACTTTATTTTCGGTTCGGTGCCGCTAGGCCGCGCTGCAATTTTGCTGCCGTCTTCAGTATAATAGATTAAAACGTTGCTTTTTGGCAGGTTTAATGACAAAGTTTCTTGTTTTGTGAAATCTGTAGTTTCGTTTTTTGAAACATCGTCCATTCTAATTACTTTACTGCCTGCAATTTCCTTAAAAGGATTCTCACGAAGTGTTTTCATAATCGCTGAAATTTCCTCAGCACCTTTTTTCCCTTTTTTTGTAATTGAAATAAGATGTTCACGGTAATTTCCGTAAGTGTCGTAAATTTCGTTTAAATACTGGAACATGTTGCTGCCAGCATGTTTTTTCTGCGCGGCAATCTCGCAGGCGAGTAGGGTGGCGGTAACGGCATCTTTATCACGAACAAAATCGCCCACCAAATAACCGAAGCTTTCTTCGCCTCCGCCAATAAACTCAAGTTCGGGATGGTCCTTTATCATTTTGGCAATCCACTTAAAGCCCGTGAGCCCTTCCATATATTTTACGTTGAAATGTTCCGCAACTTTTTCAACCATTGGTGTTGAAACAATTGTGGAAGCCACAAACTGCTTTCCGTTCAATTTTCCAGCTTTTTTCCATTGTTCCAATAAAAAGTGCGTCATCAAAACCATAGTTTGGTTTCCGTTGAGCAACACCATTTCGTTTTTATCATTACGAACGGCAATACCCAAACGATCACAATCGGGGTCGGTACCAATTACGATATCTGCATTTTCTTTTTCTGCAAGTTCCAAAGCCATTTTTAAAGCTGCAGGCTCTTCCGGGTTGGGAGATTTTACCGTTGGAAAATCGCCGTTCGGTTCAGCCTGTGCTTCAACAATGGAAACATTTTTATAGCCCGCTTGTTCCAAAACCTTCGGAATCATTGTAATTGACGTTCCGTGAAGCGAAGTAAAAACAATTTTCAAATGGTCTTTCGCTTCTTGTGAACTATTAAAAGTACCGTTTTCAACTGAAGCTTTTGCAAATGCTTCGTCAACTTCCGAATCTATAAATTGGATTAAATTTTCGTTCGCTTCAAATTTTATGTCTTCGTATTTCAGTGAATTTATTTCCGCAATTATTTTGCCGTCTTGCGGTGGAACAAGCTGTCCGCCATCCTTCCAATACACTTTATAGCCGTTGTATTCGGGTGGATTGTGCGAAGCCGTTAAAACAATTCCAGCTTGGCAATCTAAATATTTTACTGCGAAGGAAAGCTCGGGAGTGGGCCTTAATTCTGAAAAAAGAAAAACTTTTATACCGTTTGCCGAAAAGACATCGGCTACAATTTTTGCAAATTCCTTGCTGTTGTGGCGACAATCATAGGCGATTGCGACCTTAATTTCTTTATTTGGAAATTGTTTTTTTAAATAATTTGAAAGCCCTTGGGTGTTTTTTCCTAAAGTATATTTATTGATTCGGTTGTCGCCAAGCCCCATGATGCCTCGCATACCACCGGTACCGAACTCTAGGTTTTTATAAAAGCTGTCTTCCAATCCCTCGGGATCATAAGCAATCATTTCTTTGATGTCGTGCTGGGTTTTTTCGTCGAAAAAGGGAGTGAGCCACTGGTTAACGCGGTCTAAAATTTTCGGATCTACGTAAATCATTCGCTTAATTTAAAGTGCAAAAATAACGAATCTGAATGGTTAATCGTGGAAGTTTCGTTGTTCTTTAATAATGTAGTTTCGGGAATCCTTTTTGCTTCTCAGGATCAATTCTCCTAAAAATCCGGCGAGGAAAAGTTGCGTTCCCAAAATCATCGCAGTAAGTGCAATGTAAAATTGCGGACGCTCTGTGATAAGTCTTCCGAAGGGATTTAAAAACAGTTTGTCAATTCCCAAGTAAAGCGCCAAAAAGAAACCTATTATCAGCATTAATGCCCCCCAAGCGCCAAAAAGGTGCATGGGTCTTTTGCCGAAACGCGACAAAAACCAAATGGTAATCAAGTCCAAAAACCCGCGGATAAAACGTTCGGCGCCAAACTTGGTGGTTCCGTATTTTCGGGCCTGGTGCAAAACAGGTTTTTCTGAAATTCTGCTGAAACCAGCATTTTTAGCCAATACTGGAATGTAGCGGTGCATTTCGCCAGTAACCTCTATGGTTTTTACAACATCTTTTTTATAAGCTTTCAACCCACAATTAAAGTCGTGCAGTTTTACCCCAGATGTTTTTCGGGCTGCGTAATTGAACAATTTGGAAGGCATATTTTTGCTGAGCACTGAATCATATCGTTTCTTTTTCCAGCCCGAAACAAGGTCGAAACCTTCTTCGGTAATCATTTTATAGAGTTCGGGAATTTCCTCGGGATTGTCCTGCAAATCGGCATCCATCGTAATAATGACGTCGCCTTTTGCCATTGCAAAGCCCGCGTGCAAGGCTTGCGATTTTCCGTAGTTCTTCTGAAAACGAATTCCTTTAACCTCAGAATTTTCAAGGGATAATTTTTCAATTATATTCCAGGATTCATCGGTACTGCCATCGTCAATAAAGATGAGCTCGTATAAAAAACCATTGGATTGCATAACATCTGCAATCCAACGGTACAATTCATTTAGCGATTCTTCTTCGTTCAGAAGAGGTATGACGATGGAAATATTCATTAATTAGTTTAACGGATTTGGATTTTTTGTTTTGAAAATAAGCGCAACGAGTAAACCGATAACACTCATAAACGCAAGGCTAAATACGTAATTTTTGAGCTGTGTGCCAATCGCAAAGTTATCCTGTTCAGCCATTTTTTCCATTTGCTTGTCTATTTCAGCTTGAGGAGTGCCTAGTTTTTGTAAGAATTCAGCGGTCATTTCCAAAGTTTTTTCCTGTAAAAAAGCAGCTAATTCCGGATCGATGATGTTGAATATTAAAATTCCAACGACAGTACTTATCAACAGCCCGATTGCAACAGTAATAAAATACACTGTAAAGGCTTGTTTAAAATTCATTATTCCTCCCAATAATCCCTTTGCTTTGGCAACTGAAACAATTCCCGTAACGATAATTATCAAAAAACTAATAATACCCACCCACCATTTTGTAAAGAGGTCTGGGTTTAGAACATACATAAGCGTGGTCATAAGTGCAAGCACTGCACCTAAAATAAGGCCGTAATTGGCTGCAGTTTTTTTAATTGAAATAGGTTGCGTTTCCATTTTTTAAATGTTTTTTTGGTTCGGTTGGTTAGTAAACAAAGATAGCAAAACGTTACATTTGCAGGCGATTTAGTAACGAATTAAAAAAGTGGATATTTTTGTTGCTAGTTTCCAATTAATACTTAAATTTGCAAACTCAATTCCGAAAGGTCGGAAGAGCGCATTTTAAATTATAATATTAGAGAGATGAAAAAAGGTATCCACCCAGAAAATTATAGAATAGTTGCTTTTAAGGATATGAGCAACGAAGATGTTTTCCTTACTAAATCAACTGCAGATACAAGAGAAACTATCGAGGTTGATGGTGTTGAGTATCCTTTGGTTAAGATGGAAATTTCACGTTCTTCACACCCTTTCTATACTGGAAAAGCAAAACTTATTGATACTGCTGGACGTATTGACAAATTCAAGAACAAATACGACAAGTTTAAAAAACCTGCAGCAAAAGAAGCTAAGGCTGAAGAGTAGTCTTCACTTTTTAGTAAAACATATAAAAGCCTTCGAGAAATCGAGGGCTTTTTTTATTAGCTTTGAATTTAAATTTAGAAGTCTTAAAAATGAATTATATTCTCTTCGACGGTAACGTCCGCAACCAGCTTTTACCTTTCACATTTACCCGCCCCGTGGCTGATATTCGAATAGGTATTTTAACCATTCGCGAAAAATGGGAGCATCTGCTGGGCTTTACTACAACTACGGTTACAGAAGATTATCTTTCCGAAAAATATCCGTTTTTAGAACTTGATAAGAACATATTTATAAATGCTTCCTTTTTGCCTTCGGAGAATTTGGTGAATATCATAAAAGGTTTGACGGAAAACCAAGCCGTTTTTTTTGATGATGAACCTATTGCTTTTTTTACTTCGGAAGGACAGGAAGTAGATTTTGAAACTTTTGATATAATCCAATATGCGCACGATGATGTATTAAGAATAGAACACGCTTGGGATATTTTTTCAAAAAATGGCGAAGCGATAAAACGCGATTTTGAAATGCTTACCAAAGGCCGTGAATCGCAACCCATTCCCGAAGCTGTTTGGACGAGCAATCCTGAGAATATTTTTATTGAAGAAGGGGCCAAATTACCACTTTGTTCATTAAATGCTTCCGATGGCCCTATATATATTGGCAAAGATGCCGAAATTATGGAGGCGTGTGCTGTTCGTGGGCCTTTTGCACTTTGTGAACATTCAACTTTAAAAATGGGCGCAAAAATTTATAGCAATACTACTATTGGGCCACATAGTAAAGTAGGAGGTGAAGTGAACAATTGTGTGATTTTTGGATATTCAAACAAAGGCCACGATGGATTTTTGGGAAATTCAGTGTTGGGCGAATGGTGCAATTTGGGGGCAGATACCAACAATTCCAACCTAAAAAACAATTACGCCGAAGTGCGGCTCTGGGATTACGAAACTGAAGGTTTTGCAAGAACCGGATTACAGTTCTGCGGGCTGATGATGGGCGACCACAGCAAATGTGGCATCAATACCATGTTTAATACTGGAACTGTGGTTGGCGTTAGCGCAAATATCTTCGGAAGCGGTTTTCCACGAAATTTTGTTCCCAGCTTCAGTTGGGGCGGAAGCGGGGGTTTTACAACTTATAAAACCGACAAGGCTTTTGAAGTGGCAAAAGTAGTGATGGGTCGAAGAAATATTGAATTTTCAGAAGTGGACGCCAAGATTTTGGAACATGTTTTTGAGGAAACCGCTAAGTGGCGAAAGGCTTAATAAAAAAATAAAAGATAAACCAGGGCTGCAACAATCACTACCATAACGCTTCCACAGACAATGGTTAGCCGTTTTTGTCGCTCTACTTCTTTTTGACGCAGTTTTTGTTTGAATGCCTCAAATTGTTCGGGGGACATTTTTTTGTAATCGATGATTTTTCCATAGCTACTATTTGAAGGTGTGATGTCCTTTTCAAAGTATTTATCACGTTTTACAAGTTGCTTTGCATTATTGCGAAGCGTTTGTGCCATTGCCAGAGCAGAACCTCCAAATCCATTTTTTACTTTTTTGAAGTTTAAACTGTAATTTACAAATTATTTCGACTTTTTTACGTGTTTCAAAACTAAAAAATTCTGCGGGTTGATCCCGAGACCCGAAACCTTTTTATTTACAAAACGCACGGCCATATCGTAGAACAAAGGCACTACCGGCGCTTCTTCAACAATAATGGAATCCATTTTAGTATAAAGAAGTTTTCGTTCCTCAATTTCTGAAATTGAAAGCGCCTTTTCATAAATGCTGTCAAAAGTAGTATTACGAAAGTGCATATAGTTTGGCCCATCTGGTGCAAAGTTGGGACTGTAAAATAACGATAAATAATTTTCGGCATCTGGATAATCGGCAATCCAGCTAGCGCGAAAAATATCAAGTTCTCCGCTACTTTTCATCTGCCGAAGCGTGGAAGGCGGCATTACATCTATTGTCACGGCAATCCCGAGTTTTTCGAGTTCACGCTGCACATATTCGCACAAATCCAAATACTGACTGTTTGTGCCGATGGTTATCTCTGGATTTTGATCGCCAGTTTCAGCTTTGTATTTTTCAATTAATTGTTTTGCTTTTTCAGGCTGATAGGTGTAACCGTCAATCGCTGCATAACCCGGCAAACCTTTTGGAATGAAGCCGTGAGTGGCTGGAATGCCCATGCCGTTGCGGAGGTAGGTAACCATTTTTTCACGGTCAAAACCATAATTTATTGCCTGCCGCAATGTTTTGCTCTGTATTTCCGGAGTATTTGTACCGAGAAAAAAACCGAGGTATTCCGTATTTAAATACGGTCCCGTAATCATATACGCCAAGTCTTCATACTTTGGTTGCAGTTTTCCGTGAGTGGTTAAAAGTTCATCTTTGTAACTACCGTCCAAACCTGAAATAAAATCAAGCTTTCCCTGTGCAAATTGAAGAAACTCACTCTGTTTATCGGGTAAAAAAGTAATTGAAACGGCATCCAAATAAGGAAGTTTGTTTCCATTTTCATCCCTTTCAAAATAAAGTGGATTTTTTCTGAAAACGAGTTTCACGTTTTCTTCCCACATTTTAAACTGAAACGGCCCTGTGCCCACAGGATTACTTCGGAATTCATTACCATAAAATTCCACAGCCTCCTTTGGTACAACGGAACAATACCTCATAGTAAGCAATCCTAAAAATGCAGGAAAGGGCTGTTTCAGTTGAATTACAAAAGTGGAATCGTTTTCAGCCCAATATTTTTCAACATAATTCATTACCCAACTTCCGGAAGAGGCAACTTTTTCATCGGTCAAACGGTTAAAGCTATACACAAAATCTGACGCATCAACCTTTCGTGTATATCGGGGTGGACTGTGAAGTCCTTTTTGGGCGAACGCTATATTTTGATGAAAATATACATCATTCCGAAGATTAAAAGTATAGGTGTTTGTAGAATCATTGACAGACCAACTTTTTGCAATGTCCTGAATTATATTTAAAGAGTCATCTAATTGCACCAAACCATTGTAAAGTTGGTTATCCGGCCAAATGGCCTGCGGATTTCTTGCAAAAGCAGGATCGAGCGTGGGGATGTTTCCGTGTTCGTTGTAGCGGAAAACAAGGTGGTCATTTTCGGTTTCTTTATTATTTCCACAGGAAAGTAAAAAGAAGAGTACGAAATATGTTGAAATTCTTAAGATTAGATTTTTCAAAGGCATTATCAAGTTTTTTCGGGAACCGATTTAAGTTTGTATTTTTGTGCCCTCATTTGCCAAAAATACAATAATGAACGCATCAAAAAAAGTCGCATTTTACACTTTAGGCTGTAAACTCAACTTCAGTGAAACTTCTACCATTGCACGGAGTTTTGAGGGTGAGGGATTTGACCGTGTTGATTTTTCTGAAAAGGCCGACATTTATGTAATAAATACCTGTAGCGTTACCGAAAATGCCGATAAGCGATTTAAAACTATCGTAAAGCAAGCACAGAAAGTAAATCCCGAAGCTTTTGTTGCAGCCGTTGGCTGTTATGCCCAACTGAAGCCACACGAATTGGCAGATGTGGATGGGGTAGATTTGGTACTTGGAGCTACTGAAA
This sequence comes from Aequorivita iocasae, assembly GCF_016757735.1. NCBI lineage: Bacteria > Pseudomonadati > Bacteroidota > Flavobacteriia > Flavobacteriales > Flavobacteriaceae > Aequorivita > Aequorivita iocasae. The sequence goes on along the minus strand of NZ_CP068439.1, from coordinate 3,209,144 downwards.
AATTCAAAATAACTGATTATTTAAATGACCTTTCCAAAAATGATTTTGGCGAAGTGCATTCCTGCGAAATAGAAGAGGCTGATTTTTATGTAGGGTCTTACTCCATTGGTGATAGAACCCGTGCATTCTTAAAGGTGCAGGACGGGTGCGATTATAAATGTACGTATTGCACTATTCCATTGGCGCGAGGTATTTCGCGAAGCGATACGTTGGAAAACGTTTTGAAAAATGCGTTTGAAATTTCAAAACAAGGGATAAAGGAAATTGTTTTAACTGGCGTAAATATTGGCGATTACGGAAAAGGAGAGTTCGGAAATAAAAAACATGAGCACACTTTTCTGGAATTGGTAAAAGCCTTGGATGAGGTAGAAGGCATTGAAAGGCTTCGCATTTCTTCAATTGAACCGAATTTGTTAAAAAACGAAACAATAGATTTTGTCTCAAAATCACGAACCTTTGTGCCACATTTTCACATTCCATTACAGAGTGGAAGCAACGAAATTTTAAAATTGATGCGCCGTCGCTACATGCGGGAACTTTATACGGAAAGAGTTTCAAAAATTAGGGAAGTGATGCCACACGCTTGCATTGGCGTTGATGTAATTGTTGGTTTTCCGGGTGAAACGGATGAACGGTTTTTGGAAACGTATCATTTTTTAAACGAACTTAATGTTTCATACTTACACGTTTTCACATACTCTGAAAGAGATAATACGCCAGCCGCTGAGATGGAAGGCGTAGTGCCAATGAAAGTGAGAAATAAGCGCAGCAAAATGCTTCGAGGCCTTTCGGCAAAAAAGAGGAGGGCTTTTTATGAAAGTCAGCTTGGCACAACCCGAACAGTTCTTTTTGAGGGAGAAAACAAAGAAGGGTATATTCACGGTTTTACCGAAAATTACGTAAAGGTAAAAGCTCCGTGGAATCCGGAATTGGTAAATACTTTAGAGCAAATTACACTTACTGAAATTGATGAAGATGGCTTGGTACGGTTTAAGGTTGCTGAAACAGTTTTGGCTTAAATATTAATTCCCACAGGTAGCAGATCTTTGTACTTTCTGCGATTTTTTCGCATAAACCCTGCAATCTCGGGACTGGTGGGAACCAAGCTTATACCTCGGTTTTTCACTTCCTCAAAAACAGCTTTTATGAATATCTCCCTAAAGCCCTGCTCTTCGAGATCTTCGGGCATTTCATATTTTGTTAGGAAAATTTTTCGGTCCTGCAGCGCATATTCAATGCGGGCCATATTGTCGCCAATTTCGAGCTCGAACTGTCTCAAAAATTCGTTGTCGGTAATTTCTACATCTTCAATCATTGGGAGTTATTTTAATTTAAAAGGGATATTTAGAATGCAGTGATATGGAATGTTCATTTTCAAGATACGGAATAGGGTAACTTAAAGTGTTATTATATACGCTACTTTTTGATATTTGGTTTGTTTTCAAAGCAAATTATGACTGAAATTATTCAGTTGTAAAGAAACAGTTTTATAATTCTATCTTTGTACCCGTAAATTTACGAATAATCTTTGGGCTTTGCCATTTTCTTCACAAAAGACTTATGAATTCTATAAAAACACATGTTTACTTTGTTCCAGGTATGGCGGCTGGAAGTGAAATTTTTCGGAATATTAACTTTCCTGAGAGCTATGAAGTCCACATTCTGGAATGGTTGATTCCAGAGAAAAGTGAAAGTTTGGAAGCATATGCCAAAAGAATGGCGCGCCGAATAAAGGAGAAAGATGCGGTCTTGATAGGGGTTTCATTTGGTGGCGTGGTGGTACAGGAAATGAACCAGTTTTTAAAGTTGAGAAAACTTATAATTATTTCCAGTGTAAAATCGAAAAATGAACTGCCTCGACGTATGAAGCTCGCAAGTTTTACAAAGGCTTATAAATTAATCCCCACAAGTTTGGTTTTAAGTGCAGACGATTTGACCAAATATTCCATTGGTCCCAAAACCAAAAAGCGCTTGTCTCTCTATCAGGAATATTTGCACGTTCGCAATAAGCAATATCTGGATTGGGCGCTCGAAAAAATGATAACTTGGGAAAGAAAAGATAAATTAAAAAATGTGATCCACATCCATGGCGATAAGGATATGGTGTTTCCCATAAAATATATTGATGGGTGTGAGGTTATAAAAGGTGGAACGCATATAATGATTTTAAATAAAGGAAGGGAAATTTCGCATAAGCTTTTGGAAATTTTTTAAAAATAATCTATTCTTTGATCAATAAAAAAATTGATGAATTAAGTATCTTTATTGAAAATATGATTTTATGAAAATGATAGGTAAGATAGGGTTGGGAGTAATGATTGTTGTGGTTAGTGCCCTTAGCATTCATGCAGTGCAGGATACCCCCACAGATGCAAATCTTGAAAAGAAATTAGTTAATGATTACAATGTATATGCGTTGCCAATTCCCGAAAAGCTAGATTTCGCAGGTGAACCGGTACCGCTTAATAATCCCGATATTCGGGAGCGTTTTGATAGGGAATTATTGGTAAATACATATTGGCAATCTAATGGATTGCTGCTATTTAAGCGCGCCCATAAATATTTCCCACAGATAGAACCGTTATTGAAAAAATACGGACTGCCGGACGATTTCAAATACCTTGCGGTAGCAGAAAGCGGTTTGGAATACCAAAGTTCTCCAGCTGGAGCTTCAGGAATTTGGCATTTTATGAAAGGAACTGGATTGGAGTATGGCCTAGAAATCAATGATTATGTGGATGAACGCTACAACCTAGAAAAAGCCACGATGGTAGCAGCTGAATATTTAAAAAAATCAAAAGAGAAATTTGGAAGTTGGACTATGGCCGCAGCTTCATATAATGCAGGTGTTGGTGGTATGAATAAGCAGATCGACCGACAGAAAGAAACAAGCTATTACGACTTATTGTTGAATACCGAAACTAGTAGATACGTTTTTAGGATTTTGGCCTTGAAAGAAATCATGAGCAACCCCCAAAAATATGGTTTCAACTTTAGGGAAAAGGATTTGTACACAAATATCCCAACCTACACCGTAAAAGTAGATACGCCGGTAGAGGATTGGTCTGAATGGGTAAAGCCTTACGGAATAAATTATAAAATTTTAAAACTTCACAATCCATGGCTTAGGGACACTTATTTGAAAAATGCTTCGGGGAAGGAATATTTTATCGAAATTCCAGAGAAAGGATATTATCAATAAACAGTATTTTATTGCAATAATCGAAACCCATAAAAGTTTTATTCTTTTATGGGTTTTGTTTTGAAGCGAAGTGCTCTTTCTCTTCGTCTCCTAAGTTCTTCAGAAGCGAAATGCCATTTAAAAACGAATTGTAGTTAAGTTCAAATGAAATTTCATATTTTTCATTATATGGATGCAATACGCCACGCCTTACATCTACAATGCGTTTATTTTCATCAATAAAAAACGAAGTGGGAAAGCCAAGACTGTGCTTCATTATTTCCACAATGTGGTCATTGGTATTTTCCTTTTCATCCACGTAAATTATATTGATCCTCTTGGAGTAGTCGCGGGTAGATTTTCGAACATTTTCTTTTGAGTCCCAAAAAAGCACCACAAAGTCAATGTCTTTATAATGTTTTTCAGCTATTTCGTTCAAGGCTGGAATTTCACCCACCCCAGGGGTACACCAAGAAGCATACGTCATCAAAAAAATTGGCTTCTCAAATTTATAAAGCTCAATCTTTCTGCCGGAAAGTTTTCGAACTTTAAAATTGTCCAGATAACTTCCATTAATTACATTATTTATAAGGGAATCAAATAAAAACTCTGCACGTTCAAAATCCTGTTCGGCATAGGCCATTTGTGAATTTTTCGTATATTTTCTTATGTTTTTTCCAATCGCTTCGGAGAAATAGCTTTCTTGCCCAATCTGTGATTGTGCTGAGAAGGAAACCAATAAGAAGAGATAAAGTAGTTTTATACCCATAAGCAAAAGCTTTGGGCAAAGGTAGTCTATTTAGTTGATTAACAGTGTTGTATTCGATAAAAGGCTCTCTAAAATCGTTTAAGTGTATGAAAGCAAAATAAGCCTTTTGAGAAATTCATTAAAACCTTCTGCCTCCACGACCGCCTTTTCCAAATTGCTGTCTGGGCTGCCCCATCTTTTTCATTTGCTGCTTCATCATTTTTATCTGGTCGTCCAACATATTGTGCTTATCCAGTTTTTTAGCTTCGCCCATAAGCTGTTCCGCCTCACGCTTGCGGTTTTTGGTCATTGCGATTCCGGCAAGGTTCAATTTTGTCATTGCCATATCTGCAGACATGTTTAAACCTAATTTTTCGGCTTTTTTGAAATATTTCTCAGCTTCTACCATATTGGTTTGCGAAATCATCAAACCATTTAAGTAGTTGTAATAACCTTCCTGTTTTGGGACCAATGCCGCACTCGGGTTCTTTATTTTATCTAGCCATTTTTTAGCTCCGGGAAAATCCTGTTTCCGAAGGCGCAGAAAAGCGAGCAATATTATTTCATTCTTAAAATAGAGGAAAACAAAAATTAAAGAAAGCAGAATTAGCATAATGCCATTGCCAATATTTGTCTCGATGAATTGCCAGACCGCTGCGCCAATAACTAATGCAGCCAATACTAATTTTATATTTTTATTGAACATGTCTCATCTTTATAATGGGCTGCAAAGGTATGAAATCTAAAGACTTTTTTTAAGGTTTTGTGACTTCTGCAAGAAATAATTTCAAAACTAAAAGAGATGGGCTAAAATTAATTTTGAGACCAAAAAAAAATCTAGATATTTTTCAAAAAAAGGTTTGCCTAAGTAAAAACTTGTTGTATTTTTGCACCCGACTTTTGAGGTAGTACCCAAAGGTTCTTAAAAAGGATATTACGGAAGTTAAAGAATACTAAAATGAGCAAAAGAACATTTCAGCCATCAAAAAGAAAAAGAAGAAACAAACACGGTTTTAGAGAGCGTATGGCTTCTGTAAACGGAAGAAAAGTATTGGCTGCCCGCAGAGCGAAAGGTAGAAAGAGACTTTCTGTATCTTCTGAATCCCGTCACAAAAAATAATGTTGATAAGTTATATATAAAAGGTGTTGTTTAACTGAGCAACACCTTTTTTTATACCCTATTGGTTCGTAATTTCGCAACACTGAAAAAATAAAAAAAATGCCGAAAAATCCCTCCATTAAATCTGTACTTATTATTGGCTCAGGCCCTATTGTTATTGGGCAAGCATGTGAGTTTGACTACTCTGGTTCACAATCATTGCGATCCTTACGTGAAGATGGAATTGAAACCATTTTGATAAATAGCAACCCGGCAACAATTATGACGGATCCATCAATGGCTGATCATATTTACCTCTTGCCGCTTACCACAAAATCAATTGTAAAAATTTTAAAAGAACACCCGCAGATTGATGCAGTACTTCCAACGATGGGCGGGCAAACAGCACTCAATTTATGTATTGAAGCGGATGAAAAAGGAATTTGGAAAGATTTTGGAGTAAAGTTAATAGGTGTTGACATCAACGCAATTAACATTACAGAAGACAGAGAGGAATTTAGAGGGTTAATGGAAAAAATAGGGGTAAAAATGGCGCCACAGGCAACAGCCAATTCTTATCTTCAAGGAAAGGAAATTGCTCAGGAGTTTGGCTTTCCATTAGTAATCAGGGCGTCTTACACCTTAGGCGGTGCGGGAGCTTCAATTGTTTATAAAGAAGAAGATTTTGACGAGTTGCTATCTTACGGATTGGAAATTTCACCCATACATGAAGTGATGATCGACAAAGCGATGATGGGGTGGAAGGAATATGAACTTGAACTTCTCCGTGATAATAATGATAACGTTGTTATTATTTGCGCAATAGAAAATATGGACCCGATGGGAATACATACGGGCGACTCTATAACAGTTGCGCCAGCAATGACCTTAAGCGACCGTACGTATCAAAAAATGCGTGATATGGCAATACATATGATGCGGAGTATAGGGGATTTTGCTGGTGGCTGTAATGTTCAGTTTGCAGTTAGCCCCGATGAAGAAGAAGATATTATCGCAATTGAGATTAACCCTCGTGTGTCGCGCTCTTCGGCTTTGGCTTCAAAAGCAACGGGATATCCTATTGCCAAAATCGCCACGAAATTGGCAATTGGTTATAGATTGGATGAATTAAGCAACCAGATTACAAAATCAACCTCGGCTTTATTTGAGCCAACTTTAGATTATGTAATCGTAAAAATACCGCGTTGGAATTTTGATAAATTCGAAGGTTCCGACCGTACTTTAGGACTTCAAATGAAATCGGTGGGGGAAGTGATGGGTATTGGTCGATCCTTTCAGGAAGCGCTTCACAAAGCCACGCAATCTCTTGAAATCAAAAGAAACGGAATTGGTGCCGACGGAAAAAGTTACACGAATTACGAGCAGATTCTCGATAAACTGAAAAACGCAAGTTGGGACCGCGTTTTCGTAATTTATGATGCGATACAGATTGGAATTCCGCTAAGTAGAATTCACGAAATCACAAAAATAGATATGTGGTTCCTTCGTCAATATGAAGAGCTGTTTCTATTGGAAAAGGAAATTTCAAAATATACCCTTGAAACACTACCTCGGGAATTATTGCTTGAAGCAAAGCAAAAAGGCTACGGAGATCGCCAGATTGCACATATGCTGAAATGTTTGGAAAGCCAAGTTTACAAAAAACGTGAGGAAATGAATATTCAGCGCGTGTATAAATTGGTGGATACCTGCGCTGCGGAATTTAAGGCGGAAACACCGTATTATTATTCCACTTTTGAAAATGAAATGCAAAAAGAAGGCGAAAAAGCCTATTCGGAAAACGACAGCGTAGTAACCGATAAGAAAAAAATAATTGTCCTCGGTTCGGGCCCGAACAGAATTGGTCAGGGCATCGAGTTTGATTATTGCTGTGTGCACGGCGTACTTGCCGCTGCGGAGTGCGGTTACGAAACCATAATGATAAACTGTAACCCAGAAACTGTTTCCACCGATTTTGACGTTGCCGACAAACTTTATTTTGAGCCCGTTTTCTGGGAGCATATTTACGACATCATCCGCCACGAAAAGCCCGAAGGGGTAATCGTTCAGTTGGGTGGCCAAACGGCTTTAAAGCTTGCTGAAAAGCTAGATCGTTACGGAATAAATATAATTGGAACAACCTATAAATCACTGGATTTAGCAGAAGACCGCGGAAGTTTTTCCACACTTTTGAAAGAGAACGACATTCCTTATCCGGAATTTGGCGTAGCTGAATCAACCGAGGAGGCTTTGGCGCTCGCAGACCAATTGGATTTCCCTCTTTTGATTCGTCCTTCCTATGTTTTGGGCGGACAGGGAATGAAAATCGTGATTAACAAAAAGGAATTGGAGGAGCATGTTGTTGATTTGCTTCGTAAAATTCCAAATAACAAATTATTACTTGACCATTATCTCGATGGCGCCATTGAAGCGGAAGCCGATGCTATCTGCGATGGTGAAAATGTGTATATTATAGGAATAATGGAACATATTGAGCCCTGCGGAATACATTCGGGTGATTCGAATGCAACTTTGCCTCCCTTCAATATTGGTGAATTTGTGATGCAACAGATTAAAGACCATACACAGAAAATTGCAAAAGCCTTAAATACTGTTGGACTAATCAATATTCAATTCGCTATAAAAGACGATAAGGTTTACATTATTGAAGCCAACCCACGTGCCTCGCGAACGGTTCCATTTATAGCGAAAGCATACGGCGAGCCCTATGTGAATTACGCCACAAAAGTAATGCTGGGACATAACAAGGTTACAGATTTTGACTTTAATCCAAAATTGGAGGGTTTTGCCATAAAGCAACCGGTTTTCAGCTTCAATAAATTTCCAAATGTAAACAAGCAATTAGGCCCCGAAATGAAAAGTACGGGCGAAAGTATCCTTTTTATAGATAGCCTTAAGGATGATGCTTTTTATGATCTTTACGCCAGAAGAAAAATGTATCTTAGCAAGTAATAGACTGTTTTTGCGAATATTGCCTATAAGTCGTTAATTTTTTTTGTAAATTTATACTATAACCTGCTAATACTATCAATTATGAATAAAATTACAACCTTGATTGCTTTTTTTGTAATTAATTGTTTGTACTCCCAAGCCACATTCGACCTGGATTGGGCAATAGGTATAAATGGTTCCGCTGCAAGTGTAACTATTGAAACGGGTGATACTGTTAGATGGACTTTAACAGATAATGTCTCTCATACAGTCAGCAGCGTACCGGGCAGTAGTGTTCAAACTTTTGATAGTGGCACCCTGAGCGGTATGGGTACTCAGTATTCTTTTACATTTAGCGTTGTGGGAGCCAATGAATACAGATGCAACTTTCATCCAGGGTCTATGTTTGGGACGATTAGTGTGGAGCCGACAATGTCAATTTCTGATAAGTTTGTAAAAAACCTCAATTTCTATCCCAATCCAGTAAAGAATGAATTTACTATTTCTTCATTGTTTAAAGTGGATAGCTACCAAATATATAACGTGTTGGGAAGTTTGGTCATAGAAGGAAAAGGCTCTGGGAATATAACCCAAGTAGATATGAGCCGCATGAACAGCGGGTTGTATTTTGTAAAAGTCACTTCAAATAATCTGCAGACTACGCTGAAAATAGCAAAAAAATAAAATTTTAGATTCTATTGACGATTAAAATGTGGGGATTGTTCTTTTACAACATCGTTAATAAAATATTTAGTGTCGCCCCAAAAAAAGAAAGTGGTAAAGCGTTCCACATAACTTACTTTAACATAATTGCCTTGATACTCTTTTAGTTTTTCAATTACATCTTTTTCTTGATCCAAAACTGAAAACGAAAAAATCTGAGCACCACTAATGCCCTGACTGATTTCTCCTTCCCAGGTTTTTACCACTACGCCTTTATGACTAAACTTAATAAGTTCTCCAGCCCTGGTTCCTTCACTATAAGGAACAAAGTACACAAAAGCGAAATAAAGCAAATAAAGCGCTAAAAGGCTGCCGAGGATAATGAATAATATTTTTTTCATAAATTATTTGTTGTCAAAATTTTCCTCTGCCTTTTTAAGTAGTTTCTCATTTACTTGTTTGCTCGCTTTGGATCCCAATTTTTTTAATCGTTCTACTTTAGAAATTAAATTTCCTTTTCCCGTAAGCTTTACCATCGTACTATCATAACTGCCTTTGACCGTATTTAACTGGTTGCCCACTTTTATGAGGTCTTCAGTTAAATTTACGAATTGATCATACAATCTACCAGCTTGTGTTGCGATTTCAATAGCATTCTGTTGTTGTTTCTCGTTGGTCCACATGCTATCTACTGTACGCAAGGTTGCCAATAACGTGGATGGAGTAACAATTACAATATTTTTTTCAAAAGCCCAATTGTAAAGATTGTTGTCCTGGTTAATCGCGACCGCAAATGCGGGCTCGATGGGTACGAAGAGCAAAACAAAATCAGGGCTTTCTATTTCATAGAGAGTATGATAGTTTTTGCCGCTCAATTGCTCAATGTGCTTTTTAAGTGAGTTAACGTGTTCTTTTAAAAAACGAGCTCTTTGGTCTTCGTCATCTTCATTTACAAAGCGTTCATAAGCAACTAATGACACTTTGGAGTCAATAATCATTTTTTTGTTATCGGGCAAATGCAATACCACATCCGGTAAAACACGGCGCCCTTCATCAGTAGTAAAACTGTTTTGCACAAAATATTCACGGTCTTTTTCCAAACCACTTTTTTCGAGTACACGTTCCAAAACCAGTTCGCCCCAATTTCCTTGTATTTTGCTGTCACCTTTAAGTGCTTTGGTCAGGTTGGTAGCCTCTTTGCTCATTTGCTCATTTAGTTCTTTTAGCCCAATAATCTGCTGGCGAAGCATCGCATGGCGATCAATACTTTCTTTGTGGGTGTCTTCCACGCGCTTTTCAAAGCTCTTTATTTTTTCCTGAAGTGGATTCAGAATTATCTCAAGACTTTCTTTGTTTTGCTTTGAAAATTTGGTCGATTTTTCATCCAAAATTTTATTGGCAAGGTTTTCAAATTCCTTTGTAAACTTCTTCTGAAGTTTTTCCACTTCTTCCTTTTGTTCACGGTTGCGGATTTCAAGATTTTCAAATTCTGAATTGCGGCGCGTGAGCAACATATTAATTTGCTCTTTTTCGTGCCTTATTTCGTCTTTTTCGCGTAGAGTGGTTTCAAAACGTTCATTGAGTTTTTCCGCTTGCAGTTGTGCATTCTCAAGGCGCTCCTCAAGTTTACTTGTTTCGGTTTTGCTTTTTAAACGCGCAAAATAATTACCCAAAAATGCACCAATTAAAATGCAAATAGCGGCGAGTAATAGGAAAAGAAATGTTTCGTTCATTGCAATAAATTTTAAAGTAAAGATACTTATTTCCGAATGGTAAACCGTCCGGTTTTTGCATCAAAATCTATGGTTTCTTTCGGGAAAAGTGAGTCAAATCTACCTGATTCAATCAGTTTGCAGGGGTCGTCAAAATATGTTTTTTCTTTTGCCATTATCAACATTTTATCGGTGAGTTGAATGGCCAGATCTATTTCGTGGGTTGAAAATAGAATTGTTTTTTGTGTTTCGGAAGCTAACTTCTTCAGTAATTTTAAAATATAGGCACGGTGATAAATGTCCAGATGCGTTGTAGGTTCGTCCAATATAATTATTGGCGTGTCCTGTGCCAATGCCCGCGCTATTGCCACACGTTGCATTTGGCCGTCGCTCAGTTCAAAACATTTTCTATTAACCAAAACTTCAGTTTCCGTTGCATTTAACGCAAATTGAATTGCGTTTTTATCTTTTTCAGAAAGTGAGCCAATCCAATTGGTATAAGGTTGTCTTCCCAACGAGACCATTTCCAAAACTGACAGATTTTTGGAGGCTGGCGCTTCCGTTAAAACCACACTTAATTGTGTCGCCAATTGAAATGAGGGATATTCGTTTAAATTTTTTCCATTTAAAAATATTTCACCTTTTAATGGGTTTTGCATTCCCGTTAAGGTTCGCAGTAATGTAGATTTGCCAATTCCGTTCGCTCCTACCAAACCGACTAATTCTCCTTTTTCAATTGAAAAATCGATTGTATCGGCAACTATCAGATTGCCTGCTTTTTTCACATACCCCACAGAAAGGTTTCGTGCTTCCAGAATTATATTTTTTTCCTTTGGATCCATTTAGAAGAAAAGTTTTCGTTTACGGACCAAAAGCCAAATCACAACTGGTGCGCCAATAAGCGAAGTGATAGCGTTTATAGGCAATGTAAATTCACTGAACGGCAATTGCGCCACCGTGTCACAAATTAACATTAATAAAGCACCACAGACCAATACGGCCGGCATTAAGACCAAATGGTTTGAGGTTTTGTAAAATTGCCGTACCAAATGAGGTACCGCTAGCCCAACAAAGGCAATGGGTCCCACAAAGGCCGTAATGCTTCCGGCAAGAATACTCGTAGCGAGAATTATTATAAAAGTGGTTTTTTTAATATGAAGCCCCATGCTTTTTGCATAATTTTCACCTAAAAGTAATGCGTTCAATGATTTACTGCTAAAAATACTTAACCCCAAACCTGCCAAAAAACAAATTGCTAAAGTCATAACACCTTGCCATGATTGGTTTCCCAAACTTCCAAAACTCCAAAAAATGTATTGTTGCAGCTGTTCTGCATTGCTGAAATAGGACAGAACAGAAACCACAGCAGTTGTTACGCTGCCAAACATCAACCCGATGATCAATATTGCCATAGTATCCTTTATTCTGAAAGTTACAGCAAGCACAGCAAGCAGCACCAAAAAACTCCCCAATGCGGAAGCGATTACCAAGCTCCACTGACTTAATAGTAATGTTCCAAAAAAACCTCCAAATGCACTGGCTCCCAAAATTAAAAATGCGACGCCTAAACTTGCGCCGCTACTCAATCCTAAAACAAAAGGGCCAGCCAAAGGATTTCTGAATAAGGTTTGCATCAATAATCCAGAAATTGCCAAGCCACCGCCGGCAATCATTGCCATAATTGCTTTTGGTAAGCGATAGTCCATTAAAATATAGCGCCAAGTTTCTTTTGAGGTTCCATTTCCTATAAAAACTGAAATTATTTCATCTAATGGAATAGAGACCGAGCCCATGCTTAAATTCAGCAAAAAAGCTGCAATGAGCACTAACAATAGTAACATAAACTGAACCCGATATGCTGCTGTTGTTTGCATTATTGAAGTTGGTCAAAAAAGAAAATATCGTGATCGGGCAACAATTGTGGATGTAAAATTTTAATGAGGTCTTTCAATACCAAATCTGGGCGGTTGGGCGCCAGTTCATAATAAACAATTCCACCCGATTCACCTTTTTTCATGCTATATGAATACACTTTTCCATTTTTATAGGCTTTAAACTGAGAATAGGCCTGACTTGCGTTTTTCATCTCACCCAGACTGGTAAATTGTCCCGGCCCAATCCAAATGTCGGCGTTGTGGCCTTTTTCTAAAACAGACTCCAAATTTAATGATAAACTACCGGTACCTTCAGAGTCTTTCCAAAGGTAATCGCCATTTGCGTCAGCTATAAACTGTGCTCCCCAACTGCCGCCCTGGGGCATATACCACACATCTTTATACATTGCGCCACTTATTACAGTAGGTGTTTCCTTGGCTTCGGAAGCTATTTTTTTTGCAGAAAGATATTCAGTTTCAATATTTTTAAAAATACTGTCTGCTTCATTTTCTTTGTCGAAAAGAGCGCCAAAAAACTTGATCCATTCTGCTTTTCCCAATGGTGAAGTTTCCGTCCAATCTGAATTGTAAAGCACGGGAATCCCCGCTTTTCGAAGGGTTGAATAGGCAGAATTGTTTCCTTCCACGGCAAAACCAATCACTGCATCGGGGTTCAAATCTATTAAAATCTCTTTGTTTAAATCTTCGTTTTTACCAATCTCAGAAATTTTTCCTTCAGAAATTTTTGTTCGTGTTTTTTCTGAAGAAATATAATTCAGATTTGGAAAACCGATTATGGTTTCCAATTCATTGAGCATTTCCAAAGAGGGGATGTGGGTAGTAGAGGTGACCACTATTCGTTTCACGGGAACTTCAACCACGGCGTCATAATTTTCAGGGTTTTTTAGGGGACTGTTTTTTTTAACTAAAGCATATTTAAATGTTTTGTCAGTTCCCGGCCAAGGGTTTTTCAATGTTATTACTTTTATATTTCCCTGATCTTCAATTTCAAATCCCTTTGCATATATAACCTCAACCATTCTTTGGTTTTGAGATTCGCTTTTTGATAATTTGGGAGCGTCGCTGTTGTTTCTACAAGCCGCGAAAAAAAGTAAAAAACTTAAGAGGAAAACAAATTTTTGCATCTTCAAAAATAATGGTTTTGTTTGGGCGAACTAATTTTTAAAACCTATTTTTGCAATGAATTTTGGTGAGCTGTTTTTCGTATTGGGAAAAGCTCTTAAAAGGGAATTCGGTTAAAATCCGAAGCTGTTCCCGCAACTGTAAGTCGTCCCAAAGATTTTTTTGGGCGTGCATGCTTCAAACACCACTGTTCGCATTTGGCGGATGGGAAGGTTGCACAAAAGACAAGCCAGGAGACCTGCCTTATTCATAACATAAAATATCAAACTTTCGGGATAAAGGTTGAATTATGAAGCAAATAGGTTTCCATATTATTTTGATTATTTTTCTGTGTTCCATTTCTGCGAATGCACAATTGGATAGTATTCAGCATTTGCTCGAAGTTATGCTGACCGATTCTAAACTCGTACATTTTTCAAAAGGTTTTAAACTTGAAAAACTTGATGATTCCATTGTGGGGAGAAATGCTAGTTCACTAACAGAAACACTTCAGTATAATTCTACAATTTATTTTAAGGAGAACGGATATGGTATGGTTTCCTCTCCTTCCTTTCGAGGAACAAATGCCGCCCAGACTGCCATAATTTGGAACGGAATCAATATAAATTCGGTCTTCACCGGGCAGACCGATTTTAATATAATTTCTCCATTAAACTATGATGAAATTTCAATAAGAAGTGGCGGTGGTGGGGTACAATACGGCAGTGGTGCCGTGGGTGGCAGTATTCATTTAAATAATACTTTTTCTTTTAAAAAAATAGATACCACGGAGCTTGGCCTTCGCTTTGGAAGTTTTGCAACTTTGGGGGGCAGTGTCAGTACTACACATACCTGGGGCAATCATTATTTGAATGTAGGTGTGGATTTTATCAGTTCAGATAACGATTACGATTATGTGGGAAAAAATCAAAAAAACAATCACGGAGAATTTTTACGTTTTTCAGCAAAAATAAATGAAGCCCGAAAACTGGAGAATGGCGTGGCAACCTGGAATTCGGAATATATCTATAACGATCGAAACTTTTCAGGAAGTTTAAATACGGTTGGGAAAGATGCCTATATAGACATCGCTACGCGGAATCTTTGGCAGATACAGCAAAAATTGGGAGCATTTCAGACAAAAATTGCTGCGGCACATCTCTTTGAACAGTTCCGTTACTTCCCCGATAGTGAAGAATCATTTTATGACGAAGGAAGCGCCAATACATTTGTCAGTTACCTTCAAGCAGAGGTTTTTCTTCTGAAGAAGTTACGCGTTAATGGAAAGTTGGAGTATAATTATATCACTGCTGAAGGGACTAATGTGGGAAAAAATGACCGAAAAACGCTGGCTACAGTACTTTTGTTGAATCATAGGGTATCTAAGAATTTCAGTTATGGATTGAATCTACGGAAAGAGTTTTTGAATGATTTTGAAAATCCGTGGCTCTTTTCTGCAGATGCAAAGTGGAAAATCTCTCCACGTTATGGAATTCGATTAAATGGTTCAAAAAACTACCGTGTTCCTACATTCAACGATTTGTATTGGTACGCAGGCGGAAATCTTGAATTGCAACCGGAAACTTCGTATCAAGGGGAATTTGGACAGGAATTTTCATTTGGAAATTTTAATGTCGATGTTGCGGCTTATTATATTTTTTCCGAGGATTTAATAAAATGGATCCCCGGAAATGGAGGCCATTGGCAACCTGTGAATATCCAAAAAACAACCAATTATGGTCTTGAGGCAGTTGTTGGTTATTTTATTAAATTAAGCAAAGACCAAACATTGGATTTCAACGCAAATTATTCCTATACGCAGGCGGAAGATTTGGAAAAGAAAAAACAGCTAATCTACGTGCCCTTCCATAAAGCCAGTGGAATGTTACAATATAATTATAAAAAGCTTGCTGTTTACGCTCAAGGTTTGTGTAATGGTAAAGCTTATACCACAACCGACAATAGTGATAGTGTTGCGGGTTATACTGTTTTCAACTTTGGCGCAGAATATAAATTACCTTTTGAACCAAATATCACTTTTGGAGGAAGACTTAAAAATGTTTTCAACACCTATTATGAAAATGTTTCTTTTAGACCCATGCCTTCGCGAAATTTCGAAATATTCTTAAACTTTAAAATATAATTAAAATGAAAATGATGAATAAAATACTTTTTTTAGCTATTACAGCTCTATTTTTTGTGTCTTGTAGCAATGACGATGATGGCCAGGCAGAATACGTACCCGCGGCTTTTGAAAAGGGAATTTTAGTAACCAATGAGGGGCCCTTTGGAAACGGAAGTGGAAATATCACATTCATTTCTGAAGATTACAGTACTGTCACGCAAAATATTTACAGAACTGTAAATGGTACCGAATTGGGCAATGTAGTCCAATCCATGGGGTTTCAGGATGACAACGCTTATATTGTTGTAAACAATTCAAACAAAATTATGATTGCTAACAGGTATTCCTTTGAAGCTGTTGATTCAATAAAAACCGGAATTAATAATCCACGTTACTTTATGGGGGCCGATGGAAGTAGAGGGTATATAACAAACTGGGGAGATCCCAACGACAACGCTGATGATTTTGTTGCTGTGGTAGATTTGCGTAACAATACAGTGTCATCCACTATTCCAGTTTCTTTTGGGCCAGAGCGTATAGTATCCTATAATAATAAAATTTATGTAGCCCATCACGGAGGATTTGGACAGAACAATTTAATTTCCATAATTTCTGGCAATACACTTGAAGGTACAATTACGGTAGGTGATGCTCCAAACTCCATGGGGGTTTCAGGTAATTCCTTGTTTGTTTTGTGTGGAGGAAACCCAAGTTATACTGGTAATGAAACGGCCGGTTCTCTTGTGGAAATAAACCTTTCAAACAACCAAGTTTTAAATACATACACTTTTGGAAATACAGACCATCCATCGAGTTTAACAATGGATGGAAGCAATCTTTTTTACTCTTTAAACGGAAAAGTATATAAGCTAAACATGGGTTCTATAACCTTACCCGGAAACGATATTGTCAATGGCTTTTTCTATGCTTTGGAAGCAAAGGATGGATTACTGTATGTTACAGATGCAGACGATTTTGCGAGTAGAGGGTCTTTAAAAATATATGACCTTTCTACCAACCAACAGATTCAAGATTTCCAAACGGGAATTGTGCCGGGAGGAATTTATTTTAATGAATAATATTCATTAGAATAAAATAAATTTAAAGCGCCCATTAACCGACGGTTAATGGGCGCTAATTAATTATAATATTATTGATTAGCAATCATTTTTCCATCGATAGGGGAGTTTGCATTACTATCTGTAAACTCTTTAAGTTTTGGAACTTCTCTTTTTACTGGAAAGGGTTTTCCTGCTATTTCAAATAGGGCCGCGGCCAATAAAGGCTCGTTTTCATCTCCTAATTCACCCAAATTAAAATAATTTTCCTGTAATGGAATCTCTGGAAATAAACCCTCTACGTAATCAGTATTCCCTGCCACGTTTGCAGTCTTGAAAACCAAAGGAAGCATGGCGTAATAATGAGATGGGTCTGCATATTGTCTACTAAAAGCAGGTGCTGGAGCATCATAAAGCAAAAACGAGGCTTGGAATTTTCCAGTAGTTGTATCACCCACTTGGACAGTATTGATATAAGGATCGAGACCGTTTATGACTAACTCACTTGCAGAAGCTGTTCTTTGGGTAGTAAGAATATATACATTGGCCAAGTTAAGACTGTTTATGGCTGATCCGTTGCTAATGGTACTATCAAACAGACCATCCTGTGCGTTTTCGGCCTGCCGATCTTCATTCCAAAATTCTTTGTAAAATACTTGTCCGTTAAATTGCCCCGTAATCATGCTGGCAAGGTCGGTTGCGGTTTCTACCGAGCCACCACCATTGTATCTCAAATCCAGAACCAAATTGGTTACGCCTTCAGATTTTAGTTGTGCAAAAGCATTGTTGAGTTCCACCTCGTAATCTCGGGTAAATGCATTATACATTATGTATCCTATCTTTTCACCGTTAATATCCAGCGTTTTTACTTTGTAAACTGGATTCTCGTTATATTGGGTTTTGTTTAGCAAGGCCGTCTCACCGGTTGGAACAAAATTTGAACCATCATATGTTGCAAGTCCAATTGTATAGCTATTTGGCGCTAACAAATCATTAAAATTGTTTTCGGTTAATTGTTGGTTGTCTATGGTTGTGAAAATATCGCCCCTCTCTAACCCCTGCGCTTCGGCATCAGTATTTGGTAAAACATAGCGTACGTAACCAAACACATTCCCACTACCGTCGGGATAATATACTAAGCCAAATTCCATTCCATTGCTTAGGCTAATTCCGCTTAGGGCATCTTCTATTACCCTAAAATCACTGTAAAGGTTACTGAAGCGGTCCTGTGGCGACAATAGATAATCAAAGAGGGATTCTGGGGTGTCATAATTGTTTAAAAAATCCTCCAATTCCTCCTGGTTTGCAAAGGCATCATTAGCAAGTTCAGGAGTGTCGGCTTTATAGAGGTAATAATAATTTAACCCTCGGTAAATAAAATTTTGAATATCAAGGGTGGATGCCGATCGAAAATTATCGTCCGCATCTTCAAAACAAGAAACAAAAAGTACCGAGATAGTTAGAAGGGAAATGAAAATTTTTCTTTTCATAGATAGGTTTTATTAAGTATTCTTTTAAACAGGTAAATTAGGGATTATATTGTAAAGGTAAAAATATGCTTTTTAGTGGAAAGTAATCCGAGTCTTTATTCAGTATCAAATTTTGTCGAAAATTCATGGATAAAATTTCAATGTAACAAAAATAGAACCTGTTCGTCATTTAAATAGACGGCACCAAAACCAATGACCAAACCAAAAAATGGAAAAGACTGAATTTATTGCTTTAGTAATACCTTTTAAAGATAAATTGTACCGTTTGGCAAAGCGAATTTTAATATCAAAAGATGAAGCTGAGGATGCCGTGCAGGAAGTATTTATGAAATTGTGGAATGGAAAACAAAATATTGAAAACTATAATAATCCTGAAGCGTTTGCAATCACAATGACGAAGAATTACTGCTTGGATCGTTTGAAATCGAAACAGGCCTCAAACCTTAAAATTGTGCACAGCAATTATCAGACTTCCGAAAATATTGAAAAAAAAATTGAGGCAAATGATGGGGTTGAAATGGTTTTTAAGATAATGGAAACTCTGCCAGAACAGCAGCGTATTGTACTCCAACTGCGCGATGTAGAACAATTTGAGTTTTCTGAAATTGCGCAGATGCTTGATAGTAATGAAACAGCAATACGAGTGGCACTATCCCGGGCCCGAAAAGCAGTTAGGGATGCAATGATAAAAAATTATAATTATGGAATCAGCTAATATAAAACAAATACTTGAAGCCTATTTTGAAGGCGAAACCACCCTTGCAGAAGAAAAATTGCTGGAGAACTATTTCAATAATGAAAAGATTTCCGGTGACTTGCTTCAGTACCAACCCCTTTTCGCAGGATTGAAAGCCGCAAAAGCAGAACAATCCACCCGAGCTTTTAATTTACCCGAAACATCCAAGCAGAAAATAATCAAGACCTGGTGGTATGGAGTAGCTGCAATGCTTGTGGTAGCGTTTGGCGTGGGTACTTTCTTCTTTTCGCAACCGCAGTATTCACAAGAAGAAAAAGAAGCTTTGGCAGCGTTTGAAAAAAGCAAGCAAGCAATGTTATTGCTTTCTGAAAATTTAAACAAAGGGACACAACAGCTAACACATGTAAGTCAATTTGAAAAAACAAAAGATAGAATTTTTGAATAATAACCTTTAAAAACAAACAATAACTTAATAACCCTTATAAACGATGAAAAAAGCAGCAATAATAATAGCACTGGCAATAGCACCAATGGTTTCTTGGTCACAGAACGCGTTTGATTCCTTTGAAAACGAAAAGGACGTAACCGCTGTGGTAGTTACCAAAAATATGTTCAAACTTTTGAGCAAAATGGACCTTAATTCCACCGACCCGGAAGCACAAGCATATCTGAAAATGGTGAACGATTTAGAAAACATCAAGATTTTTACAACAGATAACCCTGTAGTGTCTTCAAAAATGGATGCTGCGGTAGCAAAATATATTTCAACCTCTAAGAATTTGGGTGAATTGATGCGCGTAAAGGAGGATGGGAGAAATATTAAATTTTACAGCAAAGAAGGTAAGAACGAAAACTTTGTAAGCGAACTATTGATGCATATGGACGGAATTGTGGACGGAAAACCTACAACCATTATAATGAGCATCACTGGAAATATCGATTTAAAACAAATTTCAAAGCTTACTGAGGACCTGAAGGTTCCCGGTAGCGAAGAACTGAAGAATATCGATAAAAAGAAAAAACAATAATTATGATACTGGTAAAATATTGTATGGTCTTAGCGCTAACTGCAATAGCCCTAACTTCCTGTAGCGACAAGTCTTTGCAGAAGTATTTAGTAGAAAAACAGGATGATGACAAGTTCGTAAAGATGGACATCGCTGCTAGTTTGCTTCAAGGAAACACCAGCAATTTCACCCAAGAAGAAAAGGATATACTGAACACTATAAAAAAAGTAAATGTGGTGGCTTACCCTATTATTGAAGGTGACACTGCAGATTATGTAAAAGAGCGCCAAGAACTTAAGGCAATTTTGGATCAAGAGCAATACAAAGAATTGACCCGGATAAAAAGCAACGATTGGAATGCTACCTTAAAATATATGGGTGAAGAAGACGCCATAGACGAGGTAATTGTTTTTGCAATTGATGATACACGTGGCTTTGCGGTTTTTAGATTGTTGGGAGATAATATGCGTCCAGATCAAATGCTAAAACTTATGAAATCTGCAGAGCGGGGTGATTTGGACGTCTCTAAACTAAAAGGTTTCGGAGAAATTTTTAAAGATTAAAGTAGTTGATTAATAGTAAGAAAGGGCTTCTTCCTTAAATTTGGATGAAGCCTTTTTTATATTCAAGAATCTAAATTCCAGTGTAGTTTGATGGGGTGATGTTTCGCATTTCCTGTTTAACACTTTCAGGTATTTCTAGCGTTTCAATAAAATTTGCAATGGAAGTTTGGTTAATACGTTCATTGGTTCGCGTCAATCCTTTTAACGCCTCATAAGGATTAGGATAGCCTTCTCTCCTTAAAATGGTTTGGATGGCTTCTGCCACAACAGCCCAATTGTTCTCCAGATCTTCATCAAATTTTGATTGGTTCAACAATAACTTGTTCAGACCTTTCAAAGTAGAGTGAAAAGCTATAAGCGTATGCCCAATGGGAACGCCAATATTTCTTAAAACCGTGCTATCGGTAAGATCGCGTTGCAATCTACTTATAGGAAGTTTTCCCGAGAGATGCTCAAAAAGCGCATTCGCAATCCCCAAGTTTCCTTCACTGTTTTCAAAATCTATAGGGTTTACCTTATGCGGCATGGCGCTGGAGCCTACTTCACCTTTTTTAATTTTTTGTTTGAAATAATCCATTGAAACATAGGTCCAAATATCCCTGTCCAGATCAATCAAAATATTGTTGATTCGTTTCAAACAATCAAAAAGAGCTGCCATGTGGTCGTAATGCTCAATCTGGGTGGTAGGAAAGGAGTGGTGCAGCCCTAAATTATCCTGCACAAATTTCTTTCCGAACGCTCTCCAATCAATATCGGGATAGGCTACTTTGTGTGCATTGAAGTTGCCTGTGGCGCCACCAAATTTCGCGGCACTTTTAATATCATTCATCAAATCAAACTGTTCCTCAATTCGCACCACAAAAACTTCTATTTCTTTACCCAAACGTGTTGGGGAAGCGGGTTGGCCGTGCGTTCGCGCAAGCATGGAAACTTTTGCCCATTCTTCGGAAAGTGATTTCAATTTATTTTTAACTTCCTCCAAAAGCGGAACGTACACGTTGTTTATGGCATCTTTAAGCGAAAGTGGAATGGCAGTGTTGTTTATATCCTGTGAAGTCAGGCCAAAATGGATAAACTCTTTATATTTCTGAAGGTTTAAAGAATCAAACTTTTCCTTTATGAAGTATTCAACGGCTTTTACATCGTGGTTTGTTACCTTTTCGGTTTCCTTGATTTTAACTGCATCTTGAACGGTAAATTCAAGGTAGAGGTCTCTTAATTGGGAAAAAATGCTTCGATCAAAATCAATTAATTGGGGAAGTTCCAATTCTACCAAAGCTATAAAATATTCAATTTCTACCTGTACACGGTAACGTATGAGGGCTTCTTCAGAAAAATAAGGGATAAGGCTTGCCGTTTTTGAGGCGTATCTACCGTCTATCGGGGAAATGGCTTGTAAAGCGTTAGTGTACATGGTTCAAAATTTAAAACCGCAAAGATACAAAAACACCGTTGAGTTATACCGAAAGGGTTTGATTATTAAAATGCGACAACTGTTTTGCTATTTTATTAAAGAACTGCCAACAAATTGGTTTTTTAGGATAATGTATAGTTAAAAAAACGTATGCCATTTCAATTTTATGGTTTTGTTGGCTTTCAGAAGTTTATTGGTTAGCTAAATTTAAATGTGAAAAGAAAATGATTTATTAATTTAAAACAAGTTTGCTATGAGTACACAAAATCAAAACCAAGAGTGGAATCCTGAAAATCAACAGCCAAACCAACAGAGGAATCCGCAAAACAGACCTCAAAACCAGCGTCATCCCGAAGAGGAGGAAGAATAGGTTAAGAAAATTGAAAAAATTTTATCTGTGCAAATGGATAATGTGAAACCCCTTAATCACCAGAATGAGAAAGGGGTTTCTAATTGCGGGGATATAAAATAGAAATGTGGTTGATAAATTTAGATAAAATTATGCTTAATGTGGTATTATTTAAACAATATGCGTTAATATAATATAGTAATATTTAATAATTTGGCAATTGTGTCAAGGATATATTCAATTATGAGTGAGCAAAGCGGAAATCCAAAACATAGTGTGGGCAAAGGTGCGCAAAGTGAGCACCATAACCATTCCGACGAAGAAAGTTATGTAAAAAATCCAGAAAATAGTAATGAAGAAGATTCGGGCAGTGGTGGCGATTATTTGGAAAAAAAATGGCGAAAAATTGCGACTGATTTTCAAAAAAAATACAAGATCAATATAAATACATCTGAATATAAGGACGAATCATTTTCAGATACTTTAAAAGGATTGGAAACTACAACCGGAAACTCAAAAGCAGAACTTGAAAAAGAAATAAAAAATTGGAAATAGCGGTTGCACCTACAAATAGTAACCGTTCAACCCTTCCCGACCTCGCTGCAGGGAAGGGTTTTCTTTTTTAACTATTCAATAAAATATATTTTGGGTCAAAGATTTCTTCATATGAGTTAAAACTACTAAAATGCTTTTGCTACTTTAGCCTCAATAAGAATTGCTATGAAGAAGAGAAGCCCCGTGCAAAACTATTTTGCTCGGGGTTTTTTTTATTGATTTCTGTGTTTCTTCCGAAAATCTGATGGAGAGATTTCATATTTCTCCTTAAAAATTTTTGAGAAGTAGCTTTTGCTGCTCAACCCAATGGCGTTTACAATTTCTGAAATGCTTAAATCGGTTTTGGTTAATAAATTATAGGCGGCATCTAATCTTTTTTTCTGCACATAGTTGTTTACGGTAGAACCGTAAAGCTTTTTAAACCCTTCCTGTAATTTATTGATATTTAAGCCAGCTTCTTTTGCCAGATTTTCCACAGTGGGTATTTGGGAAATGTTGTTCTCGATTAAACTGGAAGCCATATGTATCTGTTTTAACTCTGAAGAGCGAAGCAAGGTGCGGTTGCCCTCATCCATTTTGTCGTCTTGATATTGTAATATTTGATGGGTTAAAATTTGGTACGCCATGCCTTCCAAAAACAGTTTTCGCGTAAAATTTTCGGCAGTAAAATCAATCATCTGGTTTAAAATGTCTGCAATATTTAAACTATAATTTCCATTGTAATAAAAAGCGCCGCTGGCTTCTATATCCTTGAACAGTTTTTCTAGTTCATCGTCCAGGCTGTTTATATCACATTCCATCTTAGTTTGAAATTTCTCCCGGTCTATTTCAAGACTGTTAACCTTTATTTTTTCTTCAGCCTTAAAAAACAAAACGTGCCCATTGTGTTTACTGCTGGCTACAATTGCGTTCTGATATTGGTTTATTTCGTGCAGTTCTTCCTCATTTTCAAAGCGATGATGAAGAATTCCATTAACAGTATAGAGGAACTTAAGAGGGTGTACATTGTTTACTACAAAGTGAATTTCAAAGTCTTTATTAAAGATACAATCGTACTGGATAAGACCCAAGCCGCCATCAAAGTTAATGCCGCGGATAGTGCCCTCGCCAACTGAAGGGGGCAATTGCAATAAATATTCTCCGCAATTTTCGGTATGTGAAATATTAAAAACTTGGGCAATGTCCCTAATTACATCTTTTAAGGGCAGGGAATTTACTTGAATAGAATTCATTTGGAAATTATTTTTAGGCCAAAATACTATTTACAATTGGAATGGAATATTGCTTAGTAATAGTTTTTTTAACTTATATGCTTCTCCATTAGGTAAGGTAGTGCTTAATAACGTTTTAGGGAGATGAATTTAATAAAAAAGCCGCCTTTTTTAAGCGGTCTTTTAAAATCTCTTTAAAATTATTCATAATAGCTTTTGCGCTTTTTTTTTCTTCTTTGCATAAAGAGAGAAATCAACAAGCAGGCGCCAAAAACATAAAAGACAGTTTTGGCGGGTTCAATTGGGCCAAACCCCAATCCCAAAAAACCAAGAACGGCAGCCACCACTGATAAAAATAGGAAAAGGACGGTCCAGAGCATAAAGAAGAGGTTAAATGGGTTATAATTCATTAATTGTCAATTTTTAAAGGTATTCAAACAATTATTTTTCCATTGATTTATATACACTTTTCTTTGACCCATTTCGAACCATATTTATACAAACAAAACATAAACAGTTAAAAAACGTCAAGCCTTTTTTAAGACCCAACAGAGAAAATCTAATTTAAAAGTTCTTTTTGGTGGAGCATTTTTTTGGTTGACTTTAAGAAAATTATTAAACCGCTCCTTCTATTATTTCCTGTACAACCTCTGGGTTTAGCAACGTAGTGATATCGCCGAGATTTGCAGTGTCCCTTTCGGCAATTTTTCTAAGGATGCGGCGCATTATTTTTCCACTTCGGGTTTTTGGCAGACCTGTAGTAAATTGTATTTTGTCCAATTTGGCAATGGGTCCAATATGTTCTGTAATGATTTGATTTATCTCTTTCCTCAGGTTTTCGTGCAGGCGGCTTTCTCCAACCTCTTTTAATATTACAAATCCATAAAGCGCATTTCCCTTCACATAGTGCGGAAAACCTACAATGGCACTTTCTGCCACTGCCGGATGTTCGTTTATTGCGTCTTCAATAGGCGCAGTGCCCAAGTTGTGTCCTGAAACAATTATAACATCATCCACACGGCCTGTGATTCGGTAATAGCCCGTGCTGTCACGCAGTGCGCCATCTCCTGTAAAGTATTTGTTCTCAAAAGTTGAAAAATAAGTTTCACGGTACCGTTCATGATTGCCCCATATAGTTCTTGCCATTCCGGGCCACGGATATTTGATGCACAAACGTCCACTCACCAAATTGCCTTTTAGCTCTTCGCCATTTTCATCCAGCAGTGCAGGTTGTATTCCCGGCAATGGCAGGGTGGCATATGTGGGAATAGTGGGTGTTGAGTAAGGAATGGGCGAAATCATGATCCCGCCCGTTTCAGTTTGCCACCAAGTATCTACAATGGGACATTTTCTTTTCCCAATGTTTTCATCATACCAATGCCAAGCTTCTTCGTTGATAGGTTCACCCACACTCCCCAAAACTTTTAAGGAGGAAAGATCATAATTTTCAGAAAAATCCAACCGTTCTTTTGCTAATGCCCTAATGGCGGTGGGAGCGGTATAAAACTGGTTGACTTTGTGTTTTTCTACAACTTGCCAAAACCTTCCAAAATCTGGATACGAAGGTACGCCTTCAAACATTAGTGTTGTAGCGCCATTTGCCAAAGGGCCGTAAACGATATAGCTGTGGCCGGTAATCCAACCAATATCTGCCGTGCACCAATACACATCATTTTCGCGATATTGAAATACATTTTTAAAAGTATAAGCTGTATAGACCATATAACCAGCTGTGGTGTGTACCATTCCTTTGGGTTTTCCGGTAGAGCCCGACGTATATAATATAAACAAGGGGTCTTCGGCATCCATAACCACAGCTACACAGTCATGATAGGCTTCATCTAATAATGGTTGGAGCCATTTATCGCGATTTGGGTTCATGCATATTTCACTATTGATGCGTTTTGCAACCAAAACAGTTTTTACGCCTTCGCAGTTTTCCAAAGCCTCATCTACGATACCTTTTAAATCAATTGTTTTATTGCCGCGGTAAGAACCGTCACTGGTAATAATCATTTTACAATCAGAATCATTAATGCGCGTAGCAAGTGCAGTTGCAGAAAAACCAGCAAAAACCACCGAGTGTATAGCGCCGATACGCGCGCAGGCAAGCAAAGAAACTGCCAATTCAGGAATCATGGGTAGGTATATGCACACTCTGTCACCCTTTTTTATACCTTGTTCCAACAGTACATTTGCAAACCTGCAAACTCGCTCGTGAAGTTCTTTAAATGTTATATGCTCTGCAGCCTCAGAAGGATCATTGGGTTCAAAAATGATGGCTGTTTTGTCACCACGTGTATAAATATGTCTGTCGATGCAGTTTTCGGTTATGTTAAGTTTTGCCCCTTTATACCAAGAAACTTCAGGTTTTGCAAGGTCATACTCGAGTACATTGTTCCACCGTTTGCGCCACATAAAATTTTCTTCTGCAATTTCTTCCCAAAAACTTTCGGGATCGCGAACCGATTTTCTGTAGACTTGAAAGTATTCTTCTAAATTCTTGATGTGGTAATTGCTCATAATTAGAATAGTTTGTGGAATAATTCAGAAACAACGGAATTCTTTCAGAAATATATTGAAATATGAAGACTCTTAAAACATAAAAAGTAATTTTTATTGCAAACTTTTCCAAAACGGAAAATTTAAATACTGATTGAAGAAGAGATCATCTTTAAACGGAAAACGCGATCTAAATTTTCGATGTCTTTTTTGCGATAATACATTTTTTATAGGATGGGATAAATTATCTTTTACTTATTTTATTTCCCGATATTGCTTGTTGCCGCGAGCATTTGAAACGGCTGATCTCTGAACTCCTTTTTTTGAGGTGCTTCGTGCTTACGCCACTGTTGATTCGTTTGCGCCAAAGTTTGAAACTGCTTTGCTTTAGATTGCTACGCATTATTTTAATTACTTCCTTCTCCGGAAATCCAAATTGGAATTTGATAGCCTCAAAAGGTGTACGGTCTTCCCATGCCATTTCTATTATTCTATCCAATTGCCTTTCTGTTAATATTTCTCCAGTCATTGTTCATTTACTTTTTCCCAAGTTTGGTCCACATTCAGATAAAAGCTACCAATATGTTTAAAATTACATTGTTCTGGGGCAATTAAGGACAGAAAACTGTTACCCTCCTTTCTTTTGTAAAGGTGATAGACTTGACCAATTACAGGCTCAAAACTAAATTCAGAGCTAAAAATGAGGCTGTTATACTCAAATTCTGATATCATCTTTTCGTACTCAGCTTTTAATTCTAAATACTTGGCATTTATTTTATGATTGGCTTTATTGATGCTTCTATTTTTCCAAGAAGTGGTATGGGTTATGGAAATTACTGGAGCTCCCAGAGAAGTTGCGTAGGGTTTTAGCGCTGCATCATAACGTTGTTTTTCAGTATTGAAAACTACGTTATCTGGTTTTTTCTCGTCTATCATTGTCAAATTATTTCAATCTTTCCAGCTGTTTCATCACTTCTTCGGCTTCGTATGCTTTCTGGTCGCTCAATTTTCTATTGGTGCTCGAAAGATTAAAAGACTCTTTTTGAAGTTTCTGATATTTTTCCTGTAATTTTTCTTTTTGTGTTTTCTTTTTGAAGATTCCAAACATGTTATTGTATTTATAGGATTATGCACCAAATTCTTTGGTAGTAAAAATAATAAATGTTTAAATGATTAAACAATTTGTTAAACAAAAAGTTTCGTTAATTATACTATAATAGTTAAAAGGAAGCTGTGTTAAAAAAAATCTAGAAGTATATAATAACCTCAGTTTCTAAGGTGAGAAGTATTTAATTTAAATTTATATCCAAAAATACTTTCAGAAACAAAAAACCCACGACTTTTAGCATGGGTTTTTTTGCGGAGAAAGAGGAACTGTCTAAAGTTCTTGAAATACAAGTTTTATAGGAGTTGAGCAGCAGATATTATTTTCTACGCACCCAATTACTCACCTCTACAAAACTTAATTATTTTATTAGGGTATTACCAATTGGATTTTCTAACTAGTGCAAATAAGCGAAGAATGATGGAAGCCTGAGGGAACAGAACTTATACTACACTGTATTGGAAATCGGGGGTTAAGAAAGGTATAAATTTTATGCCCACCGAATAGGTGACTTTTTAACATATTTTCGTTTGGGTATCAAAATTATTACACCAGAAAAGCTTTAATAAAGGTAATCAAGTAATATTCTATTTTTTTCTAATCTTACTAAAGACATATGTTCCGATTATTATTTCTTTAATAGGGTCTAAGAAAAAAAAAGAAACAAAGGCCAAGCTTAATAGAGATAATTTTCCATTTGTAATAAAAAGGAAAAAACATGATTATGAAGTGACTTAATTAATGCTAGAATATGTCCAAAAAATCTTTTGGAAACACCGACGCTTCTGGCCGTATACCACCCAATCCCGTGAGCTGCAATAAATCATTCATGTGGATTAGCTTCTCTGTATCGCTGGAATTAAATTTTTTAGATATAAAGCAGAGTTTTCTATTTTTTATTCTTTACTCTGAAATATTAGATATTACTATCCAAAAAATCAAGACAATACTATTTTATTTGGACTATATTTGTCTAGGTTACTGCGTTTTCAGCTTTAATTAAGAGGATTCTGTAACTTTAGGAAAAAAATATCAACCATTAGAAAAGAGAAAAAAACTGTCACAAATAGACATTGCCAATGCCGTGGGCGTTTCCTATGATGCCGTTTCTAAATACGAAAGGGACGATATTAAACACCTACGTGGGAGTGGCCAAAAAGATTTCCAAAACGCTTTGCGTGTCACTTGATTATCTAGTCTCTGAACAAGATGATTTGGAAGTGGTTGATGTGGATATGCTAAACCGTGTGAAGGGAATACAGCGCCTAAACAATGACTACAGATCTACCATCAATAAAATCATTGATGCCTTTATAGGGGATACTAAGACTAAAAAGGCGTATGCCTCTTAAAAAACTTCTGTATGAGTCTACTTTATAGTATTTAAATATATGATATTTACAGCAAAAAAAAGTTATCTAAGAATACTCACAATAGTACTTCCAATAATAACAGCTTATTTGATTAGTTGTAAAAATGACGAAGTTGATGCAATAATCACAATAAGTGAACAAGAAATAGAAAAGCTTTTTCCTGAAAAATACACTTTTCAGCACCTTGAGAACAGACCATCGGGTTTTATTTCTCAAAATGGAAAAAGAAAATTTACTTACGAGGCGAATAAATTTTCAAAAAAAATAAGCATACGAAACCCTTATATATTAGATACGCTAAATGGAAGAGTATTGAGGATAATATCTTTAGATACTATAACAGAAAATAAATTTTTATTGGACTTTAAGCTGATTGACTTAAAATCGGAGAGAATTCCAGAGATATTTGGAAATCAAAGAAAAAAAGATATACATTATGAAATACTTAGTATTAAATCTCTATCCACTTCCCCAATATCCAAAAGTGAACTTTTGACAATTATTCAAAAGTT
Organism: Aequorivita iocasae; assembly: GCF_016757735.1. Taxonomy (NCBI): domain Bacteria; kingdom Pseudomonadati; phylum Bacteroidota; class Flavobacteriia; order Flavobacteriales; family Flavobacteriaceae; genus Aequorivita; species Aequorivita iocasae. The sequence continues at coordinate 3,179,832 of NZ_CP068439.1, read as the reverse complement.
GGTCAAAAATTAATCTCTATCATTTTTTTCTTCAGTTTCGATTTTAATTGTTTCGGTTCTTTTGATATCCCTGTCATTCACATCAACTTTAAAACAATCACTTCCATAACACCCGTCATCAGAATTTAATATAACATCAAGATTTTTCTGAATGTGCTCCGGTATGGGTGAGTATTCATCTGTATAATTTGTAGAATTCAAATATATTGAAGTGCCTATTGATTTTACGATGTTCTGATAGGCTTTGCCTTTTGCGCCTTCACCATAAGGAATTGTGCCATCATAGGTAAAATTAACTATATCACTAAAGAACTCTTGGGAAGCCCTGAATTCAACTGGCATGGTTTTGTTGGTCAGTCTTTCATAATTTTCCGAAACGGCGTTTAGCGTATTAACTAAGGTTTGAGCCTGGCGCTTAACTTCTCCTAATGCTTGCGTCTTTTCTTTACCATGACCATAATTATTATGCGTCCATTTAGCCAAATTAGCCAGCATGGTAAGCCCTCCCCCTTTTGCAATCCCATTATTGTATTCTTTTGTAGCGTTCTGTTGAATCCTGAAAGATCCTCGTTCGTTAGGGTTTTTCTGATTTAATTCGCCAATTGAACTTTGAAGTATTTTAGGAAAAATCTCTTTATTTATTTGTAGAGTTAAACCGCTATTAACAGATTCTTCAATATCGACGAGATTAATTTTATCTAAGACTGGAGTAGTAGTAAACATTGCTTTTTTCTTAAGAAATTCTAACCCTTCCAATTCAATTCCGTCTATTAACCTATTTTCACTGAAAGCATAGGGACTATTCCACGGATAATCTGGTGCGAGAGGATCAGTAGTAAAGAACCTTCCGACCCTCGGGTCGTGCATTCTGTATTTGTAGTTGATAGAGTTCCCCTCCCCCTTGATCTCGTCGTCCATTTCCTGTCCCTGGAACCCGTATCGGTAGTCCGAGGTATTCGCGTGCCTTCCGGGCATTAGCATCCCGAAGGGGTAGTAATCATTGTACGCTTTTACGTCGGGGCTGAAGAACTGTAGCGTTCCCAGTGCCACGGTTGGTATCTTCTTGTCTGAGACCACGGCGAGCACGTTGCCCAGGTGGTTGGCGAGCTCGAAGCGCTTGTCGCCCACGGTCTTCCGTAGCAGGTCGGTGGCCGGGGGAAGGTTGGCAGTGCTGAATATGGTCTGGTCCTTCTGCTCCATGCCGAGCCTTGCGCTGCCGTAGATGTGGTGCTCGGAGAGCGCTATCCCCCCGGACACGGCGTCGTTATGTGTGAGCTCGGCATCGTATACCGCCATCACGTTGCCCTGTGCGTCCCTGATATAGTAGGTGCCCCTCTCGGTGGGGTCCGCGGTGACGGTCGTCTTCTTGGCGACCCTGTTGCCCAGCCCGTCGTACTCGAACCTTGTGAGCTGGACGATCCTGGCGCCCGTAGGCGGGCTTACATCCTTTGACACCTCCTTCACCTTTCCGTCGTTGCGCCAGGCGATGTCCAGTTTCTCGGTGCGGTCCTTGACCAGCTGCCCGGTCCTGTCGTAGACATAGTTGTGCGTGGCGGGGTTGTTCACGTTGTAGGTCCCCGGCACCTGGCTGTCCTGGTCCTTGAGGTCGGTCCCGTAGTCGATGAGCTCGGCGATGCCCCTGTTGGCATCGTTGACCATGGTGAGCTGGTTGTTGTGGGGCCTGTAGTTGTAGGAGAGGTCGTCCATGACCACGGGCTGTCCCCCGTTGATGGCGGGGTTGGTGTTCAGTACCCTGCGCACGAGGCTGTCCAGGTTCCCGTTCCTGTCGTAGCTGTAGCTGGTGCCGTAGCTCTCCCTTATGGCGGCGGGCGTAATGGAGGAGGATTCCATGGCCTTTATCCGGTTCAGTTGGTCGTAGCCGTAGCGGTTGGACTGTAGGGGCTTGAGCAGGGTGTGGGACTCCCTGAGCGCGGTGGCCATCTGCTTGATGTTTCCGTTGTATAGATCTTTCGTACTGGCGGGCACGGCCGGGTCGGTGGATACGGACAGCGCCAGGTAGGAGGCCGGGTGCGCCGCGGTGTAGTCGCCGTCATAGTATGCCAGGGAGTAGCCCATCGCGTCCTTGGCGGTGGGGACGGTGCCGTCCTTGCCCGGGTCGTTGGCCACGAACCTGAGGTCCTCGGCGTTCACGCTCTTGAGCCACCCCTGGAGGGTGTAGACGTAGTCGAGCCCCTGTACCTTTTTGTCCCCGATCTGGGCGCGTGCCAGGGGCCCGTGGGCATAGTAGTCGTACTGCGCCTCGTTCTCCCATATCAGCCCGCTGGAGGAGGTCTGTGCCGTGACGATCCTGTTGTCGGCGTCATAGGAGTAGCGGTGGAAGAACTGGTCGGGCTTGCCCTCCTGGTAGGCGACCCGCTCGACGTTGCCGCTGATAAGGTCGTACTGGTACCTTATCCGCTTTACGTGCAGCTCGTCCGCGTTGGGAAAGTACAGTTCCGGAATATAATGGATGAGCTCGCGCACGTTCCCGTGGGCGTCATAGCTGTAGAAGGTGCCGTGGTCGAACTCGTTGCTGGTCGCCGTTCCGGCGGAGTCCCCGACGATGTCGCTATAGTACAGGATCCCGGTGACCCTGTTCCTGGCGTTGTGGGCGGAGAAGTCCCCGAACAGGGCATCGGAGTACTCCGGGGGGTTGGAAATGCCCGTGATGGACCTGGGGAGCTCCACCTTGCCGTCGTAATAGGTCCTTGTGATCTCCGAGCGGGAGCCGTGCACGAAGTTGAAGCCGTTCACGGGCCCTGGGGCCCCGCTATAGCCAATCAGCCTTCCCTCCTCCGATATCTCGTAGAGGTCCACGTCGGCCCTGAACTCCCCGGCCTCGCGGATGCGCCCCAGGCCGTCGTAGGTTGTATAGCTGAAGAACTCTTTCTTCTCGTCGCCGTTGTACTGGACCAGCCGTATGTCGAATATCTTGTTGCCGTTGTTCCTGAGGCCAAAATCGGCGATCATGGGAAGTGTGGGGTTGCTCTCGGCCACGGTCTTCAGGAGCTCGGAGTTCCTGTAGAAGTTTATCTGCCCGTCGAGGCGCTCCACCTTGAGGATGTCCCCCTCGGAGTAGAGGTCGGAGACCCCTGGGATCAGCGGGAGGCTGGTGCCCTGCTGGTACACGGCGACCCTGTCGGCGCCCAGCGCGCTATAGGTATAGATGCCGTACTTGACCCTGTTGAGCACCGAGGGCTCTATGCCGATCGCGGCACTGTAGCTGAGCCCGAGGATGACATCGTTGCTCTCGCCCTGGTCCCCCAGGACCATCCTGGAGACATAGCCGTCGCCCGAGATCTTTTCGATGCTCTTGCCTCCGGCGCCGCTCCACCCTGTGTTCATCTTAACCAGTGTGCCGGCCGGGTCCTCATGTACGTTGGGCTCGAGCACATAGGTCAGGTAGGGGAAGGGGATCCCCTCGTCGGTGTTCTGCCGCTCGTCCTGGGAGGCTATGATCCTGCCCAGCTCGTCATAGGCGAACCAGCTGCGCCCCCCGTCGGGGGTCTGCTGCCAGATGAGCTGGTTCAAAGAATTGTACTTGTAAGTCGTTTTTAGCTTGTGGGCGGGCAGGAGCTCCGGGGCCTCGCCGGGCCCCTGCTGCTGCGCACGGAAGGCGTCAATGGCGTCGTTGGTGGCCTGGTCGTTGATGTCCAGGCGGTCGGCCCCCTCGGGGGACACCGTCTGGGCCAGGTTGCCGGCCTGGTCGTAGTAGTAGAGGGTGTACTGGTACTCCTTGTCGGCATAGGACATGTCCAGGGTCTCGATGACGCCCGAAATCGCGGAGTCGATGTACCCCTCGCGGAACTCCTCCACCAGCTGGCCCAGGTAGTTGTTGTAGGCCTCCTCCTCATAGGTGTCCGAGATGCTCAGCAGCTGCTCCACGCAGCCGTCGTTCGGGTCAACCGTATACTCCCCGGGGAGCAAGGGCGCGGGGGGGCACACTGAGTTCTCTACCATATATACCGTGTTGACGTATTCCTTCCAGGGCAATTGGTGGGTGTCCTCGTATAGGTCATAAGCCTCGATCACCGCATCGATATCCGAGTAGCCGTAATTGAGGTCGGTATCGCCGAACTCGGCGATTGAGAGGAAGTGGAAGTCGTCCGTGGTGGTGACCCCGAGGTCCAAGAGATATTTGCTGTAGGGATCCACCAGATAGGCATAGTTGAAGTTGCAGAAGTTCTCCTGGGTCAGGGCCACGGGCAGGGTGTAGTCCGTGACCTGCTCTATGTCCTGGAGGAACTTGTCATACTTCTCCGTGCAGCTCACAGGCGCCACGGGCTGGGGGATGCAGGGTAGTACACAGGAAATTTGAGTATTTGTCCCTGCTGATTTATATACCTTAATATTGTCAAGACCAAAATAAGCATTGTCATTAGGTCCATTACTAATTCCTTCATTATTCAATAAGCCAAATATGCGAAATTCGATACTCGTTGAATTTGCTATAAAGGACATATTATTATGTATCCAAGAATTGGTTCCTCCTGAAAAGTCAAGTGGAACGGTATGTCCGATTTCGCTTTGATTTCCAAATTTTACTTCGGAAGTAAATTCTTGTATACTATTTTGATTATTTGGTCCTACTAATATGGAGGTTTGGTCAAATTCTACGATATATTCTTCCCCGACTATTAATCCATTAATCAAGGTTGCAATTTGTGCGGGAAATGAAATTCTGCGTTGGTCCGCAGTTGAGTTTTGAGCCAACGATGTATAGAAAAATTGACCTCCATTCAATACTCCAGTAGCTTCTTTTTGACATAAATCAGTATTTATATATCCGCTTCCACAACTCGTATTTGGACCATTAAAGGGAGGGGTACAACCGAAAGAAGAATAATAGTCTGAAGAAAGGGTTATATATGAATAAGAACCTAACCATTCCCCTTCTATTAAGGTAGTATTTATTAACTCACAAGTAGGGTCATTTTCCCCATATAGATAACAACTCGAATTATTAAAACAGCCAGGCATGTTTTCAAATGTGCCATCCGCAAATAACAACGTAGGATTTGTTTCATCGTAGGCATTATTTAAAAAGTCACTCAAATCATTAACAAAACTTCCACTTTCAATTTGTGTTTTGCTAAATATTATATAATCTGAGTTTAAAATACTACCAGTAGTGGAAAAATCTATAGCAGAACGACCCAAAATCATTTCAATGTATTCAACTGGAGTGACTAAATTGTTTGAAGGTAATTTTTTATAAGGTCCATTTTCTCTTAATATGAAAAAACTTTTCTTGGCTTTTGAATTGAGAATATTGGTATGAAGTTGTTGGATGTTCGAAATATCACTAATTTCATAAGTTGCATCTGTGTATATATAAAAATTAATATCTATAGGAACTGAAATAGAGGAGTTTAAGAGACCTTCTCCCATTGTATTGAATGGAGAGGTATAGTGACTATTTTGAATTTGTAGCAATCCTGGAATATAAACTTCACAACAGGTTGCAAGAGGATAATCTTGGTCTATATATTTTTGACTAGAGCGAAATCTTACACCAGATGCATCATCGTCAATACAAGTAATATACAGATTTTTATTTTTATTTTCATTAACAAAATCTCTTATTCCATTAGCAATGTTTTCTTGACCAGTATAGGAAATTCCATAAGATGGAAGTGATCTAGCGCTAAAATTGAATGTAAAATGTACCTTATCATCTCCGCTTTCCGCACAGCAGGAGTAAGGCAGTCCGGGTGTAAAGTTTGCCTGCATCTCTTTTAGTGCGCCGTTGGTATCGGTATGGTACAGTGTCACGGAGTCCGAGGATGTGGACGTCTGGTCGAAGTGGAAGGTCTCGAAGTTTGCGATGGAGGCCCCGGCCAGGTCGGCCGCTGTTATCAGTACCACTGGGTTTGGGGCTGAGTCTATCGTATAGGTGTCGGTCCCGTTGAAGGTCCAGGTTGTGGAGCCGGCGCTGTCGTCGTCCAGGAACTCTGGCAGGAAGCTCTGTCCGTACTCGCCCCCCGGCAGGTTGGCCAGCACATATCCGGAGGTATTGTTCAGCTGCCCCGCGTCCCTAAGTGCGTTGAGCAGCGCGATGAAGTCGCGGTTGAACCTTGCCTGTCTGGTACAGCCGTACTCGCTGTCCGGGTCGCTCATCTGCTCGTCGAGCACCTCTCCCAGTCCGTCATCAAAGGTCCCGCACTCCCCGATTGGGGCGATGGTGGTTCCGCTGAACACCGCCTCCTGAAAGCCGTTTGCCCCCGTCTGGAGCTGGGCCACGAACTGGAAGCTGAAGCGCTGTGTAATTTCGTCATAGCTTTGGTAGAACATCTGCGAGGTTCCCAGGATCCTCCACTGGCTTCCCGTGGGGGCGATGCCCGTGGTGTAGTCGGACCAGCTGTAGGCGCCCGCATCGATAATGATGGTGTCGTCGAGAAGGACGTCCTCGGTGATGTCTATGTTCAGGACACTTGCGCCGCTGCCCACCGCGCCCGTAAAGGAGATGGATGCGGGAGGGGGGTCGATGGTTCCCCCCAGGGCGGTAAAGAGGTCCGGGGAGAGGTAGTTGCCGGCATCCCTGGTGCCCACGGGGGGCAGGAAGGTCCCGGCCCCGCCGGTCTCGGTGAGGTACCCCTTGAGGAACGCGTCAAGGTCTGCCAGCAGCGGGCAGTTCCCGGTGAGGATCCAGTTAATGTAATCATTGTCCCCCTCCATGTCCTCGATGGCGTCGCCGGGGTCCATCCCGGAGTCGTACTGTAGGTCGATGGGTATAAATCGCTTTGTCTTTTCGGCATAGGCCCCCGCGCCCGCCTGGTCGCAGAACTGGGGGACGTCGTCCTCCACGTCCGCGATATGGTCCGCGATATCGTCCAGTATGGTTCCCTCGTAGGCGGCGAGCACATTGGTGATGGATGTGCTCTCGTCCCCGCCGATGCATCCGTTGTAGCAGCCCTCCTCCTTGGCGTAGATGTTCAGGAAGACGTACTTGATCTTTTCCTTGAGGCTTATATAGGCGGTGACGTAGTTGTTCCAGATCTTCTGCTTTTGTTCCTCGGTAAGGGTAGAACTGGCCGGGTTCATATCGGAGACCACATCGTTCAGGGTAATTGGTGACGATGGGTTTTCACATTCGGATATGCCGTTGCACATCGATATCTTATAGGCATATACCAATAGTTCGTCATCCTCAAAGCTTTCATAGTGGACGGTGAGGGCATCATTGATTATGCCGTTTCTATAATCCTTTAGGGAAGTTCCGGATTCATTGATCAGTGCCGTATTGAAGTAGGGATCCCTTAAACGGATCGTGTTTGTGAGCAGTTCCTTGTTGGTTTGGGTAATATCGTTTTCGGGAATGTCATCGGCGATATAGGAGAGGGACCTGAGGTATGCGTCGAAGGCGTCGGGGTCCATGTCCTCCCCATAGACATCCACGCTGATCGCGCACAGTGCCTGGGAATATTCCAGGTAGCAGATCTCCGGGTGGTACAGGAGCAGGGAACTGGCCCAGCTGGGCTGCCAGGCCGCCAGGAAGTCGCCGATGTTTACCAGGTCCTGCGGGTAGGCGTACTCATAGGTGCTCCCGTCGGGGTTGGTCCCGGTGTAGGGCGTTATCGATATTTCGGGGGCGGGATTTCCATCGGCGTCCCTGACCACTATTATCTCGGAGCGCGTGCCGTACTCGTCGGCATAGGGCACGTTCGGGTCTGGGTGCCTCCAGTTGTTGCCGGATGTTATCCACGTGTTTCCGTCGTAACGGATCAGGGCGTTGTCCTCGTTGAACACGCTCAGGGGGTCGTCCGGGTCGGAGGTATTGCCGTACTGGCCCTCCTGTCCCAGGTCCTGGAGCAGGAAGGAGCCGTTGATGGCACAGGTGGATGCCACGCTGTCGGTGCAGGCGTCCTGGCAGGCCCCGATCAGGAGTTCCCATTCCCTTATGAATCGCCGTACCAATAGATCCAATTCCCCTCCGGGGTCCCTATCTATCAAGAGCTCGCCGTTAATATCCGTCGGGGAATCCGTAAAGTCAATGTCCCCGACATCCTCAATGGTACTGGAGGGAACAAATTCAACAAAGGTAGTATTGTTATAGAACGCTATCAAGGAACCCAATACATAGGTATCGCTCTCCCCCAGCTCATCGGCGCACTCCAAGCAGTCGGTGGGCAGGCAGATAAGGGTATCGACGCTTGGCGCGAAGAGGGAGGGATCGATGTAGCAGGCGCTCAGGGAGTCCTTTAGCTTCTGGAGGTAGTCCTGGGCGTAGAGGTCCAGTGCGGCCTCGTTTATGCGCAGGTCCTTGTGGACGGCATAGGTGCCCACGCCCAGCGGCCCGGAGGACAGGGGGTCGTCCCATCCGTACTCCAGAGGGATGTTCGTGCCGGCGGTGCTGGGGACACCGATGGTGTCGTTCACGGGCCCCGCCAGTTTGTTGCCGCAGTCGTCCCGCAGGTCGAAGGAAAGGTCGAGCACATAGGGGTACTGGAAGCCGTTGCAGGCGGTGAAGGAGTTGCCCAGGCCGGCGGTATAGTCAAACTCGAGGCTGGTCCCGCTGGAGGACACCGAGACCTGCCGTGCCACCCGGAGGCCGTCCTCGAGCGGTCCGTAGCGGCCGCTGCTGTACCTGTCGTTGTTGTCCAGGTCGGTATCGGTCTGGGTAGGGGGCACCTTGTTCAACAGGTCGACCGTCACGGTGCTATGGAGCCCCGAACCGGCGCCCTCGTCGTCGAGCCCCTCCAGGTTCGTGGGGGCGTCCCCGGCCAGGGCGGTCGCGATGGTCCTTCCCTGCGGGTCAAGGTAGCTGATGCTCACCTGTCCGTTGGGGTCGACGACCATGTTCTTCTTGTAGTGCTGCACGTTGCCCACCCTGTACCCGAAGAGCCTGTTGAGCTCCTCCTGTGTGGGCACGGTATAGAAGTATTCCATCTCGTGGCCCGTCCCGAGCTGGTGCGCGGGCCCCACGCCGCCCTTGCGGCGTATGCGCCCGGTATTGTCGGGGGTATATTCCACCTGGGAGAACGGGTAGAGCTGGGCATCGGGCACCAGGTCTCGCGTGGTGCCCGTGGCCGTGCCTATCGGCCCGTAATAACCGCTGGCCCCGGTGCCCGTGGACATCCCGTTGACCAGTACCTCACAGTCCGCACTGGGGTCCTCCCAATCGAAATCGAGGTGGGTATAGGCCGCATTGAGGGTATTGTTGTTGAAGTCGGGGTAGTACTTTATGGCATCGCTGTCCAGGACGGGCGCGGGCAGGGCCTCGATGGCGGGCCTCCCCTGGTTGTCGTAGACCACCTCGCCCACGATGGCGTGGGCGTCGCTGTTGATGCTGGTGACGGTCTGCCGGTTGCGCAGGGTGCCGTCGAAATAGCTGGCCACCTCCTTTTTCTTCCCGTCCTCGGCAAAGGAGGCCTGGAACTGCCAGTTCATTAGATTCTCGTGGGGGGCGACCGCGATATGGTCCCAGTCGCTTACATGGGCCTCGCTCCCGTCGCCGGAGGTCCAGTCGGTGTAGTAGTTCTGGGAGATGGCGGCCAGGTTCCTGTTGAGGGCACGGACCCGATAGACCAAGAAACCCGCGGAATAGATGGCGGGCACCTCGAAACTGGTGCCGCCCGTCGAGATCCTCGTGTTGTTGAGCTCGAACTCCCGCAGGGCCAGGGGCACCGCCGAGGCGGGGAGGGCCGGGTTCTGGGTATCGGGCGAATAGTTGTCGGCCCAGGTATACTCGAGCTCGTAGCCCAGGGCGCCCTCGACCGCGTCCCATTCGATCAGCACGCTCTTGGGGGCGCTGTTGCCCCCGCTGTCCCCGGTCATGGGAATGCTGGCGGTAAGGCCCGTGGGGGCGGCGGTGGGTATCCCATAGTACCTGTCGGTCACGAACCTGGCGGTAAGGGAGACGTTCGGGGGCGTGGCTGCGGGCGGGATCCCGCCCCCCGGCCTTGTGATGGTCCTGGAGACCACCCTTATCTTTGCCCCGTAGCTCCCCAAAATTTTATGGCCCGCCCTGTCGACGTAGTTGCCGCCGGCCGCAAGGGGGTTGTTCTCGATGTTGAGGGTCACGTTATAGGGAGTCCCGCCGGTCCCGTTGGCGTCCACCGGGACCACGTTAAGCACGATCTGGTAGGCGAGCCACTCGTAGGGGGCGGCGTCCGTGTCGAACTGCGCGGTTATGAGCACCAACGGGCCGACGTCGTGTGTGGGAAGCGCGATCTGGTCGTCGTCGTAGAGGTCGATCAACAGGGCGGGGGACCCCACCGCGGCATCGATCTGGACAGAGGTCTTGCCAACCTCCGTGGAGAACTCCTGCGAGCGGCAGGGCCACAGGCACAGCAAAAGGGCCAGCGAGAGGAGCGGGCGAAGGGGACGGGACTTCGGGAGGCGGGCGTTTTCCATATATTGGGTTTGATTGTAAGGTGAAAAAGGAGTACTATCTTATCTTATTTATAATAAGACTCTTATAAATTTACAAATTCTTAAAAGTGTTATCTGATTAACAGTGTGTTTTTCATCTGAAGATTTAATAATACGTCTCAAATATTAATTAACTATATGGTCACTATTTTATTCTCCTTTATTTGAGTAAATTACTACTGGTAAGTCTGAGAAATAAAAACCTGTTAAACCGCTATTTATTAACACTTCTTTTAAACCTTCTGAAAAATAAAATCTTAAGTTAAAATGACCTATTCGAAAAACGTCATAATCAAAAGCAGTATTAAAATAATACTCGCCATTTTTTGTTAATATTGAATACTTTATACTTCCTGCATATTCTCGATCTAATTCAATCAAGTCATTACGATTATTTTTATTGATTTCAACTGAGGTTTGGATTGCATTATCTTTAAATAAAGACTTTTTTTGGATTACAAATTTGGTTTTATCATAATCAATAAAATGAGTTAAATCCGAATTGAAAAACATGAAAAAATATTCTTGGACATCAGTCTTGTTTAAAAAATTTACTGGAACAAATTGAATGTCTTTTAGTTTATATTTTTCAACAATAGCCTTAAATTTTTTGTTCACCATAATTCCTTTTAATGACAAATTACCTAAGGATATTACATCCGTAATAATTGCATTTTCTTCAATAACTGCTTCTATTTTCGAAATGTTGACTGGTTTATATAGGTTTTTATGTGGTAACGTTTCATATGAATCATTCACTAAGTATGATTGGCTTCCTTCTAAATTTCCAACTTTGTCAACATCTGTCTCATTAAAAAAACTAAAAAAGTTCATCTTATTAACTAATTCTTTAATTATTCCTTTTTAGCAGCTCCTTTTACTGCTTTCACAACATCTTTGAATTGAGTATTTAGGTTCTCTTTTGAGGATTTATAAATATCATAAGCCTCATCAATGGCCTCATTTAATTCTGGAATTAAGGTTTTTTCTATATATTTTTCCAGATTTTTTGAACCATTCTTTTCGATATAAACATTAATTTGTTCACTGACATAATCCGTATATGCAGGGTGATTATAGTGGAAGCCAGCAGGTAGGTCTTTTCCGTTTAGTGCTTGGTTTATGTCCCAACCATTTTCTACTAATTCTTTAAATGCTTTATTTTCTTTTATTAAAGCTAACGGCAATATGTGGTGTGCGTGGTTCTCAACAACTTTACCAGCTTCTTTCATATTTTTCTTTAAAACTCTGCTTGCTCCTTTGCGTAACTTGTCATATAGTTTGACAGCACTTACGGCGACTTTTGAATTTTTTGTTATAATGGTTGCTCCTTTTGCAAATTTTGATCCCGGAATGACACCAAGCACTGCCCACAAACCAGCTTCTGATCTATTATACTCTAAGCCATCAAAATCTCCTCCATAAACAAGACCAAAAATATCTTCAATAGGAGTAAGGTATCTAAAGAAAGGTTTGGCGACTGTGGCGCGAGCATTCATTATATCTAAATACTCTTCTTTACTAATTGCATCAATTCTACTTTGATCCATTAGTCTAATGTTAAGGTCTTGAGAAGGCAAATCCAACTTCACATCTTCCTTACCCTCAAGTTCAATCCTATTTATTACTTTATTTCCTGAAAAAGAATATGGAGAGTAATGGGGATAATTATGCGTCAATGGGTCAATGGCAAAGAACCTTCCGACCCTCGGGTCGTGCATTCTGTATTTGTAGTTGATAGAGTTCCCCTCCCCCTTGATCTCGTCGTCCATTTCCTGTCCCTGGAACCCGTATCGGTAGTCCGAGGTATTCGCGTGCCTTCCGGGCATTAGCATCCCGAAGGGGTAGTAATCATTGTACGCTTTTACGTCGGGGCTGAAGAACTGTAGCGTTCCCAGTGCCACGGTTGGTATCTTCTTGTCTGAGACCACGGCGAGCACGTTGCCCAGGTGGTTGGCGAGCTCGAAGCGCTTGTCGCCCACGGTCTTCCGTAGCAGGTCGGTGGCCGGGGGAAGGTTGGCAGTGCTGAATATGGTCTGGTCCTTCTGCTCCATGCCGAGCCTTGCGCTGCCGTAGATGTGGTGCTCGGAGAGCGCTATCCCCCCGGACACGGCGTCGTTATGTGTGAGCTCGGCATCGTATACCGCCATCACGTTGCCCTGTGCGTCCCTGATATAGTAGGTGCCCCTCTCGGTGGGGTCCGCGGTGACGGTCGTCTTCTTGGCGACCCTGTTGCCCAGCCCGTCGTACTCGAACCTTGTGAGCTGGACGATCCTGGCGCCCGTAGGCGGGCTTACATCCTTTGACACCTCCTTCACCTTTCCGTCGTTGCGCCAGGCGATGTCCAGTTTCTCGGTGCGGTCCTTGACCAGCTGCCCGGTCCTGTCGTAGACATAGTTGTGCGTGGCGGGGTTGTTCACGTTGTAGGTCCCCGGCACCTGGCTGTCCTGGTCCTTGAGGTCGGTCCCGTAGTCGATGAGCTCGGCGATGCCCCTGTTGGCATCGTTGACCATGGTGAGCTGGTTGTTGTGGGGCCTGTAGTTGTAGGAGAGGTCGTCCATGACCACGGGCTGTCCCCCGTTGATGGCGGGGTTGGTGTTCAGTACCCTGCGCACGAGGCTGTCCAGGTTCCCGTTCCTGTCGTAGCTGTAGCTGGTGCCGTAGCTCTCCCTTATGGCGGCGGGCGTAATGGAGGAGGATTCCATGGCCTTTATCCGGTTCAGTTGGTCGTAGCCGTAGCGGTTGGACTGTAGGGGCTTGAGCAGGGTGTGGGACTCCCTGAGCGCGGTGGCCATCTGCTTGATGTTTCCGTTGTATAGATCTTTCGTACTGGCGGGCACGGCCGGGTCGGTGGATACGGACAGCGCCAGGTAGGAGGCCGGGTGCGCCGCGGTGTAGTCGCCGTCATAGTATGCCAGGGAGTAGCCCATCGCGTCCTTGGCGGTGGGGACGGTGCCGTCCTTGCCCGGGTCGTTGGCCACGAACCTGAGGTCCTCGGCGTTCACGCTCTTGAGCCACCCCTGGAGGGTGTAGACGTAGTCGAGCCCCTGTACCTTTTTGTCCCCGATCTGGGCGCGTGCCAGGGGCCCGTGGGCATAGTAGTCGTACTGCGCCTCGTTCTCCCATATCAGCCCGCTGGAGGAGGTCTGTGCCGTGACGATCCTGTTGTCGGCGTCATAGGAGTAGCGGTGGAAGAACTGGTCGGGCTTGCCCTCCTGGTAGGCGACCCGCTCGACGTTGCCGCTGATAAGGTCGTACTGGTACCTTATCCGCTTTACGTGCAGCTCGTCCGCGTTGGGAAAGTACAGTTCCGGAATATAATGGATGAGCTCGCGCACGTTCCCGTGGGCGTCATAGCTGTAGAAGGTGCCGTGGTCGAACTCGTTGCTGGTCGCCGTTCCGGCGGAGTCCCCGACGATGTCGCTATAGTACAGGATCCCGGTGACCCTGTTCCTGGCGTTGTGGGCGGAGAAGTCCCCGAACAGGGCATCGGAGTACTCCGGGGGGTTGGAAATGCCCGTGATGGACCTGGGGAGCTCCACCTTGCCGTCGTAATAGGTCCTTGTGATCTCCGAGCGGGAGCCGTGCACGAAGTTGAAGCCGTTCACGGGCCCTGGGGCCCCGCTATAGCCAATCAGCCTTCCCTCCTCCGATATCTCGTAGAGGTCCACGTCGGCCCTGAACTCCCCGGCCTCGCGGATGCGCCCCAGGCCGTCGTAGGTTGTATAGCTGAAGAACTCTTTCTTCTCGTCGCCGTTGTACTGGACCAGCCGTATGTCGAATATCTTGTTGCCGTTGTTCCTGAGGCCAAAATCGGCGATCATGGGAAGTGTGGGGTTGCTCTCGGCCACGGTCTTCAGGAGCTCGGAGTTCCTGTAGAAGTTTATCTGCCCGTCGAGGCGCTCCACCTTGAGGATGTCCCCCTCGGAGTAGAGGTCGGAGACCCCTGGGATCAGCGGGAGGCTGGTGCCCTGCTGGTACACGGCGACCCTGTCGGCGCCCAGCGCGCTATAGGTATAGATGCCGTACTTGACCCTGTTGAGCACCGAGGGCTCTATGCCGATCGCGGCACTGTAGCTGAGCCCGAGGATGACATCGTTGCTCTCGCCCTGGTCCCCCAGGACCATCCTGGAGACATAGCCGTCGCCCGAGATCTTTTCGATGCTCTTGCCTCCGGCGCCGCTCCACCCTGTGTTCATCTTAACCAGTGTGCCGGCCGGGTCCTCATGTACGTTGGGCTCGAGCACATAGGTCAGGTAGGGGAAGGGGATCCCCTCGTCGGTGTTCTGCCGCTCGTCCTGGGAGGCTATGATCCTGCCCAGCTCGTCATAGGCGAACCAGCTGCGCCCCCCGTCGGGGGTCTGCTGCCAGATGAGCTGGTTCAAAGAATTGTACTTGTAAGTCGTTTTTAGCTTGTGGGCGGGCAGGAGCTCCGGGGCCTCGCCGGGCCCCTGCTGCTGCGCACGGAAGGCGTCAATGGCGTCGTTGGTGGCCTGGTCGTTGATGTCCAGGCGGTCGGCCCCCTCGGGGGACACCGTCTGGGCCAGGTTGCCGGCCTGGTCGTAGTAGTAGAGGGTGTACTGGTACTCCTTGTCGGCATAGGACATGTCCAGGGTCTCGATGACGCCCGAAATCGCGGAGTCGATGTACCCCTCGCGGAACTCCTCCACCAGCTGGCCCAGATAGTTGTTGTAGGCCTCCTCCTCATAGGTGTCCGAGATGCTCAGCAGCTGCTCCAGGCAGCCGTCGTTCGGGTCAACCGTATACTCCCCGGGGAGCAACGGAGCGGGCGGGCAGATAAAACGGGTTGAGAGATAAATGTCATTAACATAATCTTTCCAGGTATGGGTATGAAATTCAGGAGAATTACGATAGGCATTAATAACAGCAACAATATCATTATATCCATAATTTAGATCAGTATCACCGAACTCAGCAATAGATAAGAAATGATTATTATCAGTATTCAGAATGTTTAGAATATTATTATATTCTATATACGAATCCACTAAATATGCATAATTGAATTTGCAAAAATTTTCTAAGGTTAAGGTTGGAGGGAGTGTATAACCAACAATTCTTGTGGAATTACTTGTTCCTGATTCTAATGCTAAAAAATTGATAAAATTATCGTATTCAATAGTACAACTAACAGGTGGAACTGTTTGAGGTATACATGTCTCACAGGGTGGTTGAATACTCCGAGTTAATAGAGCTATACTGTACATTTTTGAAGGATCTGCTACTGGTTCGTGGTCAATCTGAATCATTGTTGCACCTGGATCGTTATAATAGTATCCATTCAGATTATCACTAGTAAGCATTATAGTTGCGGACATAGCTACTGTTCCTCCATCTTCAAATATGAGTTCGGGATGATCATGCCATTCCACGTTAGATCCTCCTCTATTTTGAAGAGATAGCCCAACTCCTAGATTAGGATCAGTTATCCATTGTGCTGATCCATTTAATACCATGGATTTTTGAAGATCTGTGGAGACGGGATTTCCGACCCCTTCGTCCATCTCAAAATTTCTCGTTGTCCCATTTATATTATAATTTAAATTAAAAATTTTATAATCAGCATTATAGGAGCCAAAGTTTAACCATTTTAATCTGTTTTTTGGAGGATAGTGGGTATTATTAGCATCACTACACGTATCATAGGTATCAAATCGTAAATTTTCATTATCAAATGAATATTCTACATTATTAATAATAATCGTTGGATTATATCCTGAAGGATCTCTAATAAAACCTTGATCAAAATCAACACTGAAATTAAATTCAATTGGTTGATTTTTATTAAAATTTACTTTAGGAGTAAAATAGACATAGTTAAACCAACTTCTAGTGCCTCCATTTGGTAAAGCACAAAATCGATTATTTTGTTTATAAAAAGTAAAATATAATTCAAAAGGAATTCCATCACAGCAGGAGTAAGGCAGTCCGGGTGTAAAGTTTGCCTGCATCTCTTTTAGTGCGCCGTTGGTATCGGTATGGTACAGTGTCACGGAGTCCGAGGATGTGGACGTCTGGTCGAAGTGGAAGGTCTCGAAGTTTGCGATGGAGGCCCCGGCCAGGTCGGCCGCTGTTATCAGTACCACTGGGTTTGGGGCTGAGTCTATCGTATAGGTGTCGGTCCCGTTGAAGGTCCAGGTTGTGGAGCCGGCGCTGTCGTCGTCCAGGAACTCTGGCAGGAAGCTCTGTCCGTACTCGCCCCCCGGCAGGTTGGCCAGCACATATCCGGAGGTATTGTTCAGCTGCCCCGCGTCCCTAAGTGCGTTGAGCAGCGCGATGAAGTCGCGGTTGAACCTTGCCTGTCTGGTACAGCCGTACTCGCTGTCCGGGTCGCTCATCTGCTCGTCGAGCACCTCTCCCAGTCCGTCATCAAAGGTCCCGCACTCCCCGATTGGGGCGATGGTGGTTCCGCTGAACACCGCCTCCTGAAAGCCGTTTGCCCCCGTCTGGAGCTGGGCCACGAACTGGAAGCTGAAGCGCTGTGTAATTTCGTCATAGCTTTGGTAGAACATCTGCGAGGTTCCCAGGATCCTCCACTGGCTTCCCGTGGGGGCGATGCCCGTGGTGTAGTCGGACCAGCTGTAGGCGCCCGCATCGATAATGATGGTGTCGTCGAGAAGGACGTCCTCGGTGATGTCTATGTTCAGGACACTTGCGCCGCTGCCCACCGCGCCCGTAAAGGAGATGGATGCGGGAGGGGGGTCGATGGTTCCCCCCAGGGCGGTAAAGAGGTCCGGGGAGAGGTAGTTGCCGGCATCCCTGGTGCCCACGGGGGGCAGGAAGGTCCCGGCCCCGCCGGTCTCGGTGAGGTACCCCTTGAGGAACGCGTCAAGGTCTGCCAGCAGCGGGCAGTTCCCGGTGAGGATCCAGTTAATGTAATCATTGTCCCCCTCCATGTCCTCGATGGCGTCGCCGGGGTCCATCCCGGAGTCGTACTGTAGGTCGATGGGTATAAATCGCTTTGTCTTTTCGGCATAGGCCCCCGCGCCCGCCTGGTCGCAGAACTGGGGGACGTCGTCCTCCACGTCCGCGATATGGTCCGCGATATCGTCCAGTATGGTTCCCTCGTAGGCGGCGAGCACATTGGTGATGGATGTGCTCTCGTCCCCGCCGATGCATCCGTTGTAGCAGCCCTCCTCCTTGGCGTAGATGTTCAGGAAGACGTACTTGATCTTTTCCTTGAGGCTTATATAGGCGGTGACGTAGTTGTTCCAGATCTTCTGCTTTTGTTCCTCGGTAAGGGTAGAACTGGCCGGGTTCATATCGGAGACCACATCGTTCAGGGTAATTGGTGACGATGGGTTTTCACATTCGGATATGCCGTTGCACATCGATATCTTATAGGCATATACCAATAGTTCGTCATCCTCAAAGCTTTCATAGTGGACGGTGAGGGCATCATTGATTATGCCGTTTCTATAATCCTTTAGGGAAGTTCCGGATTCATTGATCAGTGCCGTATTGAAGTAGGGATCCCTTAAACGGATCGTGTTTGTGAGCAGTTCCTTGTTGGTTTGGGTAATATCGTTTTCGGGAATGTCATCGGCGATATAGGAGAGGGACCTGAGGTATGCGTCGAAGGCGTCGGGGTCCATGTCCTCCCCATAGACATCCACGCTGATCGCGCACAGTGCCTGGGAATATTCCAGGTAGCAGATCTCCGGGTGGTACAGGAGCAGGGAACTGGCCCAGCTGGGCTGCCAGGCCGCCAGGAAGTCGCCGATGTTTACCAGGTCCTGCGGGTAGGCGTACTCATAGGTGCTCCCGTCGGGGTTGGTCCCGGTGTAGGGCGTTATCGATATTTCGGGGGCGGGATTTCCATCGGCGTCCCTGACCACTATTATCTCGGAGCGCGTGCCGTACTCGTCGGCATAGGGCACGTTCGGGTCTGGGTGCCTCCAGTTGTTGCCGGATGTTATCCACGTGTTTCCGTCGTAACGGATCAGGGCGTTGTCCTCGTTGAACACGCTCAGGGGGTCGTCCGGGTCGGAGGTATTGCCGTACTGGCCCTCCTGTCCCAGGTCCTGGAGCAGGAAGGAGCCGTTGATGGCACAGGTGGATGCCACGCTGTCGGTGCAGGCGTCCTGGCAGGCCCCGATCAGGAGTTCCCATTCCCTTATGAATCGCCGTACCAATAGATCCAATTCCCCTCCGGGGTCCCTATCTATCAAGAGCTCGCCGTTAATATCCGTCGGGGAATCCGTAAAGTCAATGTCCCCGACATCCTCAATGGTACTGGAGGGAACAAATTCAACAAAGGTAGTATTGTTATAGAACGCTATCAAGGAACCCAATACATAGGTATCGCTCTCCCCCAGCTCATCGGCGCACTCCAAGCAGTCGGTGGGCAGGCAGATAAGGGTATCGACGCTTGGCGCGAAGAGGGAGGGATCGATGTAGCAGGCGCTCAGGGAGTCCTTTAGCTTCTGGAGGTAGTCCTGGGCGTAGAGGTCCAGTGCGGCCTCGTTTATGCGCAGGTCCTTGTGGACGGCATAGGTGCCCACGCCCAGCGGCCCGGAGGACAGGGGGTCGTCCCATCCGTACTCCAGAGGGATGTTCGTGCCGGCGGTGCTGGGGACACCGATGGTGTCGTTCACGGGCCCCGCCAGTTTGTTGCCGCAGTCGTCCCGCAGGTCGAAGGAAAGGTCGAGCACATAGGGGTACTGGAAGCCGTTGCAGGCGGTGAAGGAGTTGCCCAGGCCGGCGGTATAGTCAAACTCGAGGCTGGTCCCGCTGGAGGACACCGAGACCTGCCGTGCCACCCGGAGGCCGTCCTCGAGCGGTCCGTAGCGGCCGCTGCTGTACCTGTCGTTGTTGTCCAGGTCGGTATCGGTCTGGGTAGGGGGCACCTTGTTCAACAGGTCGACCGTCACGGTGCTATGGAGCCCCGAACCGGCGCCCTCGTCGTCGAGCCCCTCCAGGTTCGTGGGGGCGTCCCCGGCCAGGGCGGTCGCGATGGTCCTTCCCTGCGGGTCAAGGTAGCTGATGCTCACCTGTCCGTTGGGGTCGACGACCATGTTCTTCTTGTAGTGCTGCACGTTGCCCACCCTGTACCCGAAGAGCCTGTTGAGCTCCTCCTGTGTGGGCACGGTATAGAAGTATTCCATCTCGTGGCCCGTCCCGAGCTGGTGCGCGGGCCCCACGCCGCCCTTGCGGCGTATGCGCCCGGTATTGTCGGGGGTATATTCCACCTGGGAGAACGGGTAGAGCTGGGCATCGGGCACCAGGTCTCGCGTGGTGCCCGTGGCCGTGCCTATCGGCCCGTAATAACCGCTGGCCCCGGTGCCCGTGGACATCCCGTTGACCAGTACCTCACAGTCCGCACTGGGGTCCTCCCAATCGAAATCGAGGTGGGTATAGGCCGCATTGAGGGTATTGTTGTTGAAGTCGGGGTAGTACTTTATGGCATCGCTGTCCAGGACGGGCGCGGGCAGGGCCTCGATGGCGGGCCTCCCCTGGTTGTCGTAGACCACCTCGCCCACGATGGCGTGGGCGTCGCTGTTGATGCTGGTGACGGTCTGCCGGTTGCGCAGGGTGCCGTCGAAATAGCTGGCCACCTCCTTTTTCTTCCCGTCCTCGGCAAAGGAGGCCTGGAACTGCCAGTTCATTAGATTCTCGTGGGGGGCGACCGCGATATGGTCCCAGTCGCTTACATGGGCCTCGCTCCCGTCGCCGGAGGTCCAGTCGGTGTAGTAGTTCTGGGAGATGGCGGCCAGGTTCCTGTTGAGGGCACGGACCCGATAGACCAAGAAACCCGCGGAATAGATGGCGGGCACCTCGAAACTGGTGCCGCCCGTCGAGATCCTCGTGTTGTTGAGCTCGAACTCCCGCAGGGCCAGGGGCACCGCCGAGGCGGGGAGGGCCGGGTTCTGGGTATCGGGCGAATAGTTGTCGGCCCAGGTATACTCGAGCTCGTAGCCCAGGGCGCCCTCGACCGCGTCCCATTCGATCAGCACGCTCTTGGGGGCGCTGTTGCCCCCGCTGTCCCCGGTCATGGGAATGCTGGCGGTAAGGCCCGTGGGGGCGGCGGTGGGTATCCCATAGTACCTGTCGGTCACGAACCTGGCGGTAAGGGAGACGTTCGGGGGCGTGGCTGCGGGCGGGATCCCGCCCCCCGGCCTTGTGATGGTCCTGGAGACCACCCTTATCTTTGCCCCGTAGCTCCCCAAAATTTTATGGCCCGCCCTGTCGACGTAGTTGCCGCCGGCCGCAAGGGGGTTGTTCTCGATGTTGAGGGTCACGTTATAGGGAGTCCCGCCGGTCCCGTTGGCGTCCACCGGGACCACGTTAAGCACGATCTGGTAGGCGAGCCACTCGTAGGGGGCGGCGTCCGTGTCGAACTGCGCGGTTATGAGCACCAACGGGCCGACGTCGTGTGTGGGAAGCGCGATCTGGTCGTCGTCGTAGAGGTCGATCAACAGGGCGGGGGACCCCACCGCGGCATCGATCTGGACAGAGGTCTTGCCAACCTCCGTGGAGAACTCCTGCGAGCGGCAGGGCCACAGGCACAGCAAAAGGGCCAGCGAGAGGAGCGGGCGAAGGGGACGGGACTTCGGGAGGCGGGCGTTTTCCATATCTATTGGGTTTGATTGTACAGGTCGTATGAAGAGAGCTCTTTTGAAAGGGATATCTTTGAGGTCTTACTTAAATATTTTAACTTGTTAAAGACATCGGATTTTGGCATTTGGATATCCTGTGAAAAGCTAATTGCCATTTTGCCTTCTGTTGTTTTTTTGTTCCCAGCTGCCATCGAAGGATAGTTTACCCCTTGACGCATATAAAGTTCCTGTCGAATGATTGAATAATTTTTTGAATCAAGGATCATTGTCATTCGGGTATAGGGAATATTTGATTTTTCTTTAAATACCATTTCACAAATAATAATATTCTCTTTTTCGGAGATTTTAACCGTTTGGAAATAATCGACCAATGCAGTGATGTCGACGGGAGTTGTCATTTTTTTGTTGGGTACTTTTGAATATAGCACCGCTTTTTCCTGATGGTTTATTTTAAGAAAAATTTCATCTAAATAGATTATTTCCGTCGGGCCGATTTGGGTGTAGTAGTTACTTCCTTTTTTCTCAATTCTCCCGTTCATGGTTTCCGCTGCAATTTTGGGACTTTGGGGATCATAAAATTCATAGGTAACATTAAAGGAATAGTTATCGCGCTCTTTATAAAATTTTTCAGTTTTAAAGAATATCTCCTTAAACTCTGAGAGGTCTTCTTGTCCCCAACAAAGTCCTGAAGCAAAGGTTTGAAAAATTATTAAAACAAGTAGGAGCTTTTTAAACATCATTGAGGCGCATATAATTTAGAATTTCCTGATCTCGTTTCCTGTATCGTATAGATTCCACGTTCAGTTTCTTTTTTAACTCTGATAAGTCCACCTTCTTTGTCATATTCATATAATGTAGCGTAGTTATTTTCATCCAGCTCCGCCATAAGACGCTGGGTAACGGGATCGTAGACAAATGATTTTAGATTACCATTATAGGGAAAGATTCGAAAATCGTCAAAATAAGAGATACCATTCCCCCCATTAGCAGAAATGAGCTGTATTTGAATGCTCTCAGGTAACTGTTGAAGCTTAAATTCCCCGACAATTCGCTGCCAACCATCTATAATGGGGCCTGTGGGTAAAAATTCATATACCGTAGTTCCTGACGCACTAATATCGCTAAAAAGGATTTTCCCCGTATATGTTATAGGTTGGGGGGAAGTTTCATCTTTTACCCAGGCACTGAGAACATATTTTTCTCCAGGCAAAGGAGCGAAGGAGTTAGTGATACAATTCTGTGCGCTTAATTTACAGCAAAACAATAAAAAGAATAGCCAAATAAAATTTTTCATATATAAATTTATGATTAGTTAATTTATCAACATCTAGTGCAAATTTGAACAATAATTGGATTAGAACAATCTTCAGGTAAAGAACTTTCTGTTAACTCCACGTGGAAAGTATTATCAAAAACACCACTACTACAGTTAAAATCGAATTCTATTATTTGAGTAGAATTATTAAAAGAATCAAATATTAAACAATTTGCTCCTACCGGGGTTACACTAATTATTTCGAATTGTGTTGCAGGCGGTGGAGGGACCCCTAAATCAGCAAAAAATAGATTATATGTATAAACCCAATGTGGATCATCAACACCGTTAAAACCTAATCCAACTCCTATTTCACATTCATTTCCTCCACCTCCTGTACCGCAAGGATCAATAGTATGATCTATCTCAAGACAGTCCTCTATATAGGAAACATTCATAGTATTAGTTCCTTGGACTTTTAAACTATTTCTCCCTGTATGCGATGTAGATTCGACTATCTCTATACTATTATTTGTAGTATCATATAGGCTAAAATGTTCATTGTCATTCTGGCTACCATGATAATCATAGTCTTCAAAGCCATCAAACCCTATTTCCCTATATTGACTATTCGATGCTACTGCCGTAGGGAGGGTATAGTTATAACCGTATTGGGCGGCGGAATGTCTTCCCAATGCATCCATATTCTCAAGCTCCGCTCCATAAGGACTATATTGGGAGACTTCATTGGCAAAAGTCCAAGGGTTTTCAGAACTATAGGTGGTAATATCTATTTGCCATCCTTCCGTGTCATCCAGTATATAAAAGGGGCTGAATTGCCCAAAGAACCCTTCATATCTTGGTGAGGAGGAATTCGTGACATTGGAGACCCTGCTAGTAAGATATGCATAGGAACGTTTGGCGCGCCATTCACCTATTACATTATACAGATATGG
The DNA here is from genome assembly GCF_016757735.1 of Aequorivita iocasae. Lineage (NCBI taxonomy): Bacteria > Pseudomonadati > Bacteroidota > Flavobacteriia > Flavobacteriales > Flavobacteriaceae > Aequorivita > Aequorivita iocasae. Next base: position 3,156,667 of record NZ_CP068439.1, on the reverse strand, counting down.
GTTGAATCCATAATCAAAAGGTTCGATTAAATCGGTAACCTCATAATCCGTGAATGCGAATTTTTCGGTAAGAGCAACGGGGAAGCCGGGAAGACCATTTTCCCATTGCGGAAGCCACACCTCTTTATATAATACCGCACTTGCATTTACTATTCTGTGATCAGTTCCTTGTCCATTTGTATACAAATACGTTAACTCATCGATATTGTTATAGCTTCCAACGCCGTCAATGTCAATTGGGTTTATCATGCTGGTGACGGAGCCCATGGAGGCCATCTGTTGATTTCTGTAACCAGACCGGACTATTTTGAAATTCAGATCGATTTCCTCACACCCATCGTTGAGCAATACGCCATCCTTATCCATAAGTACCACGTTATTTTCTAGTATCTTTACAACCCAAAAATGCCCCTCAGGTGTTTGAATCTCATCACCGAGTGCAAATATTTCTTTGAGATCGACTCCCTCTATGTCAAAATCATGCTGATTAATGCTCTTGCTCAATATACCTTGGATCCCTAAATTTTTTGAGGCCATATCCATTCCCTTATAGTACCAATGGGTAGGGTAGGTAAAATTGAAATAGTGGTCATCATATTCATTAACTGTCTCTGTTAATATCACTTGGCCCGTATGCGCATCCCAGGCAACATTTTTGGTAGAAACCCGTGATCCGACATCGTAGGCAATTTTTTCTTTCAAGATCGCAGATCTGTGAACTACCTTAGTTGAAGATGCCGTTCGAAGTTTGGTCTCGTGATAGGCGTAATCCGGGATAGGCATCGGTATTACTATTGGTATAATAAATATTACAAAACCGGCCACATTAAAGTCAAAACCAAAAGTGGTAGATTCTGAATAGTTCTCCCTAAAATCATTATAGACATCATAAGTTAGTCCTACCTGATTCTGGGTAACTACTCCTTCCTTGTCAATTGTTGTCACTTCGCTCGAAAGTCCTCCCTCACCAGTGGTATTATAGATGTAATCCACTCCAGAGATAAATGCCTCCTGACCTTCGGGGTATACGCGCTGGGACTTTTCTCTTCCATTCATGTCGTTGGTCTCGACAACAAAACCCTGTGAAAAAGTCAAATGATTTCTCACTGAGATATTTAAAATACTTGCCAGTTTCCCCGGCGGATCAAATTGGGAGGTTATTTCTGTATGGTTGGTCTTTGTCGGAAAATCTTTCGTCGTATAAAACTCTGTGACTACCTTTCCGGTCGCATGCTTGGTCAATAAAACATCGCCATCTCTTCGTTCAAGATTCTTAACAGAAACCCTACTATAGGTAACAGTAGCCGCTGGGAAAAATGATTCCCCCAAAGGTCTTTCCGTATAATTTGACTCTTGTGGGGCAACTAACTGATCCTTTTTTGATCCTTTATTGTCATAAAACGGTTCCACGAACGGATTTTCCTTACTTCCGTTCGGCTCGAAGGCAGCAACGCCGCTTGATGTACTTTCTTCATCCGCTAAGGTATAGCTATACTCTTGTCCATAAAATTGTTTATATAAAGGGTTTTCATCATTTGAGGGGTCTTGATCCATAAGTGCCCAATTGTCGTGAAGCTGTATCTTTTTAACCCTTGATCCTCCACCATATTTTCTGCCATTAGGGTTTTCAAGTCTGATCCAAGATTTGGCCAACTTAATGTTTCGGGCACATTGCTTTTCCTGTAATTTTATATTAGGTCCAGTAAAAATTTCGAATACGGCACCAATACTTGATACTAGGTCATTGACTATCGGTCCGAAATCATCATTTGTATTATCTCCGCTTATGCTATAAACAACCCGATTGAGATAACTTCGACCAAAATACCAGCCAGCTTTGGTTATTGGGTTTACATCACCTCCGCCGGAAACCCAACCGCCCTCTGCTTCCAACATACGTAAGGGAATGGAAACGTACGTTCCACTTCCATCGGAGACAACGGGAAAATCAGCTCCATCCACACCATCACTACCTCCTTCAATTTCAAAGTAGCCTTCTACAAAATCATACTTAGTTGACGTATTCTTTACCATATTCAACAAGGCTCTAAAATATATGGGTTTTTCTGCATTCTCCTTTAAATAGTCATTCACGAACCTGTAACCGTTATATCCCGCCATTTCATCTTCACTAATTTTTATGTTCATATATTCTTTGTGATTTCCTCCAGTGTATAGTATATCATCACTATCCTTGGGATTTGGAGGTCCATTCTCGCCATCAGTAAATCCGTGTATTTTAAACATCTGCATAGCCTTTCGATCCTGTACAAATTGATAATCATCTGATTCGGTCTCAATTTCCATTTTGCCTCCTGAAGGTAGATCTATGGAACTTAAAGTCCAGGCAGCGGTATTTATATCGGCGGTTGTTTTATCCTGCTCTACAAATGAAAATTCCGAAGTTGTAAGAGGGCTGTTTATAGTACAATCCGTAGCTAAATTTTCTTTATAGTTACCCCAAATGTCATAACCTTTAATGTTATAATCAGGATTGAAAGTGTCATAATTAAATCGATAAGGCGTATACCTTCCCATATTTGATCCTCTATATGTAAAGAACAATTCCTTAAGTGTCAATTTACCACCCTCGTTGCTCAATTCATTATCTGAGAAACCTCCACCGTTGTTGGGAATATCCTTACATAAATCATAATTATATATGAAATGTGTTGTCTTGATTGCCGCCGCCTGAAGCTCTTCGGGTGTGGGATCATCATTTGGGTCGCTGTTTTCCCAGGCTTCTTTTATTGGTGCAAACTCAGGTTGTGTAAAAAGATAAATTCTGTTAATTTTTTTCATGGCTTGATTGCCACCAGCCTCCTTACCATCCCTGCGATTGGATAGTTCAAAATATGCAACATGAGTTTTAGTTTCAATGGTACGGATATAGCGAAGTTCCTTAGTTCCCTGTATAATGCTTCCCTTCTGATCATTATTTACAGATTTCAAGCCTTCGTTATAATTGGCCATACCGCCTTGGTATGGGGTACGCCATTTATAAGAACTTAGATAATGTTCTGTATCACCACTCTCACCATAATTAAAAACAGTATAGGAGCCTAAATCATCAAATGAAGGACCATCCTGGGAAATGTCCTCATAATCTGAAGATAGTACGGAACTGAGCAGGTAGGTGTGGGCATAGGCAGGAGTTCTGATGATATTTTTAAATTCATCACTTTTCTCGGCATCGACCTGTCCGTTATTTGGTACCAACCCCGTCCCACAATCTCCCTCCGCCCCAGAAACATCCACCGTAATCTCATCTTTCGTCCAATTATAGGCAGTTGCCCCATAGATATAAGTAGCCCCATCCGGTTTTAGCACCTTTATACCCGCTGTATGATGTGGCTTAATCTGGGAACTAATCCGAGCCTCGACCATTGGATCATTTGCTGCCTCTGCATGGTTTACTTTTTGTATTGCACTGTTTCTTTTATCCCTGGTGTTCCTTTTTATTTTTCGGGGGATACTATAGGAATTATATTCATAGTTAGGGATCCCAGTTGAAGGTTCCTTTACGTCAAACTTTGGTAACAGAGTTCTATTATATTTATTTCCGCCAACAGAAAACCGCAGTGGGTTGTCGGCATGCACCATATCTTCGAATATTTCTGGCTGTGGATCCACATTGAGCTCCCCAACGGTTTTATAAAATACATTTTCGTAGGGAAGGGGGTTGTTATCGGTATTGCTTTCATTGAAAAGGTTTCGGGCATAATTACCATCTTCCCATCCTCCGGTATAGCTATAAGATGGGGATACCTTAACGTCGACACCAGCATGGACATTCCATACAACTCCCAACTCCAAGCCCACATTAAAACCATCACCAAAATCAGAAACCTTATTGTCCATTAGGTAACTTACTTGACCACGATGTGGCCGGAACATTCCCGATAGGCCCTGTCCTTGCATGGAATAAATATCATAAGTATGATTTGCTATAGGCAGTACAGTCGTATTTTTATTAAAGGATTTGTCGTTTTCTCTATTAAAATCAAGTACACTATTGCCTTTGTCTGCATATTCTGTAAAGTCATATCCGAATGAGGGAATATTCTTAATTTTCTCACTGTTCCTAATTTGTTGGTAAGAACCATATCCCATAATGTGTCCGTCGAGTTCAACACTTACAACTTCAACACCAATAGAGGCATTAAATGAAAAATTGCCGCTCACGGTTCCAGCTCGCTTTGTGGGAGTATAAATATTATTGTTATTGAAAGAAAGAACGCCGCTTGCGCCTCCTAATGAACTTGATCCGGTAGGGACTTTAAAGGACGGAAGAAAAAATAATCTTATATTGGCATACTCTGTTCTTTTTGCTGAAACAGATAAACTTAAATTTTCTAGTCCCCTTCTAGAATTTAAGCTTAAACCAACGCCCCCTGTGATTTCTGTTATATGTTGTTTAGTTTCATTATCTTTTTGGGCAGTAAAACTTACTGAAGGGGAAACAGTTGCACCCTCGGCTGTTGATGAAGAAACATTCATACCTACCTGAACATTATCACTAATCCCAAAAGATGCTCCAAATGATGGATGGAAGGTTATACCTTCATAATTGTTATATTGAACACCCATTCCCATTGACAACCCTAAATCTACCGGGAAACCTGCCAATGCTGCTCCAACACTAACGTTGGTGCCTACGGTTATGTTCTGTTTCATATCATTCTCATATACCATCATATCCCCATTAAAATCATCGGGAATTCCACGAACCTGTCTTGCGATCTGTCCCACGTTCAGGTTCCAGCCCAGTCCTACCCATGAGGACTCCTGATCCATCGTAACGCCCGAGTCATATGCAAGGTTTAGGGGATACCCCCCAACATCCATTATGGGAATGTTGTAATTAAAGTCACCCGAGGAAAGATTTACCATATCGGAGGTTCCGATAGGTGTAAATGCATTGAATTCCGGTTGGGAGGGGCCCCCGGTCAAAGCATATAGATTATTGGGTTGGACAATGGAGATTATCATCTGAACCGCCAAATAGCTGGCAACAATCTTCGAAATACGACTGGATCTTATTTTTTGTATCATAAATGGATAGGTTTATGTCTTAAATGGCAGTTCATTAAATTTAAATTTGAAGATACCGTTGTCAAATAGTCGGTCCCTGTATATAAGCTGTAAATTTTCTGAAGGATCTATATTATTGAAATATATGAGTATTCTCTTGAAGGGGCTTACCTTAAAGTGGCGTTCAAATTGGACGCCGGAACAGGCAATTGTATCATTTCCAGAAGTGACAGCGATAAAATCCCCTTGAATTCTCGAAGCCATATAGGTGACGGATTCATCGTAATTCATTCGGGTAAATTCCTCCTTTAAAAGATCCTCTTCATTGATTTCTTCAAATTCGAATTCGATAATTCTTTCACGCTCAAAATTACGGGAGAGGGAATCGAGTAAGTGTAGATTATTTTTACCCTCACTCTTTAATAGATAGTATTCGTTGGGAACTTCTGTTGCCCTATAATGAATGCCATCGGCAAACTGTGTTATGCGCTGTGATTTCCATCCTTGATTTTCATATTCAAACAGCTTTTGGGAAAATGCCGTGGTGGAACTTCCATTACCAGATTCGCAAGCCATTAGGAATGAAAGCGCAAATATGATCAGTATGATTCTATTCCCCTTCATATTTTTTATTTGCATATTCTATGAATTCCTCGGTGATGTCTATTTCTTTTTTCGCATACATAATATTGCCATTGCCTTGGGTGCCAAGAATTATGTGATAGTCATTCTCTTTTCCAAAATTATCCATGTAACTATTTATGCGGCTCCATACTTGCTGACTCACTTCATTGGAAAAGTAGTCGCCCATTTCTTTTAGGCGATTGTTTTCGTAGATAAAAAGTTGCTGGAGTTCAGGGTTTTCGGATGGAGCATTGGTCTTCTGTAGAATTCCAATTAAGCTATCAACGGTGGTCTTTTGTTTTTTAAGATCTCCTTGATGAATTCTATTCAGATCCCTGGACATATTAAAGGTTGAGAACACCTTAACATTGTCTACATAAACAATTTGGGGTTCTTTTTTATGGAGAAAAGCAAAAAATAAAAAAATGACGATGGCAGTAAGAATAACCGAATTGGCTATTCCTAACATTGATGGTTTGAATGTCAAGAGTATTGGTTAGTTAGTTAATATTATTATTTACTTTATTTTATGGAATCCAACAGATTGACAACAAACGTTGTTTTCTTCGGAATTTTTTATATAAAATTTATAATTGATTATTTTCTAATTAACTGGGGGAGTGACTAAATTAAAAAATTAATTTAACAATTCAAAAATATTTTTAATAAAATTTTAACTTAAAATATCTTTTCACTTTTAACTTATTGCATTTGAAGGGGTTAAACTTATTCTTTGACGAATATTTTTTTTTCTTTCCCAAAAACTAGCTGAATTGAATCGCTGTAAATGTCCTTAATATACAGTCCGTCGATTCTGCTGCCTTGGCGAATACGTTCAAGTTGGTTATTAATCTTTAACAGCGCCAAGGGATTGTCGCTCATTTCTCCTCTGACGAATCCAAAATACTGTATTGAAGGCCAAATATTTATTTGTTTTGGAGATTTTTCTTTGTTTATCACCAAAGGCTGTTTTTTATTGTCCGTAACTATAATATTCCCCAAGAAAGGATCACGCACAATTTCAGTAAATACAAAAATCTTCTTTTTTTCTTCATGCTTTTCTGAACCATAGTTGGCTAATTTTATGGTTTTGCCAACTACTTTTTCCTTCCCAACAAAATTTGAAATGAGTTTATATCCTAGGATCGACCATATCAATATCAGGAAAAAAATCAAAATTTTATTGAGTAACTGTTTATTCATTTACAATCAATTTTCCGTTTGAGTTAAATGAACCCACATTACCTGCAGCGTCCTCACCTCTAACTCTCCAGTAATAGGTTCCACTTTCATTAAATGTATAGGTAATAGTCGTAGGAAAGGAAACGCCGCTCTCTATAACATTCGAAAAGGTCGAATTCGTCGCAATTTCATAAACGCTATTGATAGCTGAATCTATAATACCAGGATCATTTCCAAAATCCCAAGAAAAGGTTATTATCTCCGTCAGATCAAATTCTTCCTCAAATTTGGGCGAGATAAGGGAGGGGACGGGAGGGGGAACAGTATCGATAAAAAATGTTCTGGAAAAAAAAATAGTTTGGCTGGTTTCATTTACGGCCTTTACGCGCCAAATATACTCCGAATCGCGGTCAAGCACATTCTCGTCCAATGTAACGGTCGTTGTGAAGAGCCCTTCTTGTAAATCTACGGTTACGGTTCCAGAAGATGATTTCCGCAATAGTTCAAAAGTATAAGAATCCGCGGACGGTACTGAACTCCAAGAGAATATTATCGAGGATTCATTCGTGTAAACATTGTCGGATGGGCTGTTGAGAATTACTGCTTGATTGGTGAGATCCGTTGAGGAAATCACCTCAAAATTTATAGGGAAATTATATTGGGTTTCATAGGCCTCATTTTCGCCTTTTATCCGCCATTGATATGAATCGCTGGCAAGAACATCAATATATGGTGGAGCGCTTATTAACGTGTCCATCACCAATAAATTATTATTGTAGATCTGAATGGTGTAGTTATTTGCACCTTCGATCGTATTCCATAAAAATTGTACGGTATTCCCGGCAATAGTATCACCTTCATTGGGACTTATAACGGTTAGTTGCATGTCCGAAATATCCTTTTCCAATATGTCATCACAGGAAAATAATAAAAAGAGAGCGAAAACGGCCCCTATTATACTGCTATTTTTTTTCATAATTTTGGAATATAATGTCATTGTATAATTCTATTTTAGAAGTCTTATTGTTCCGCTCAACCCTAAAGGTCATACTTGCGATCCTAGCATATTCAAAATTGCTCTCAAATTCATATATGGTTTTTATCAATGGATTGAATTTGCCCTTAAGGGTAATTATGTTAGAGTATATTCGAAAATAACTATCATCTGAGATATGTAGATTTTCGATTTTGGCAAGGGTAATATCTTCATCTCGTTGACTTAAGAAACCCAAGATTTCATTCTGGACCAGGGTGGGATTTTTTGCTTTTTTTCCAATCATATCATCAAGAACCCGAATTTCCGTTTTTAGATCGGATAATTCTAAGGTAGCGGACGAACGGGCGTCTATTTTGTCCATTGACTCCCGATAAAAATTTATGGCCTCTAGGGTTCCCTTAAAAGAACGTTTATATGCCGTAAAGCCTAAAACCACTATAAACAGTAGCAACAGATGAAATTTTCTTTTATAGCTTAGGTTTCTAAACATATTATAGGGTTATATTCAATTTAAATACATATTCTTCCTTTTCGAGGGAATATGACAAAAGCTCAACTTTTTGTATCCATTTATATTCATCCAGTAGATTGACCCATTCATTTACGCTTAAATTTGAGGGTGTAATACCATCAATGATTATAGTATTGGGTTTTATTTGAATTTTTTCATTAGGGTTACTGGAAGTTTTGGAAGGGAAAACTTCCAATCTTTTCAATAATATGTCCTCTGGAAGATCAAGTGTTATTTGGGAAATATAAAAACTCAAAAAGTCGGTGCTTCCCAAACTGGAGTTGGATATAATATTTTTTTTGTAATCCCTATCTTTGGTAAGGGTAGCGATTTCATTGAGGACTTGACTGTTCATAAGTGACTCCTGTTGAATTTCCGTACTCTTGCCGATGTAGTGTGATCTGACGGCATAACTTATGGACAACAAGATAAGGAAAAGAACTATTACTGATTTGGCGGTGACCCCGAATGCGATTCGATATGAATAGGATTCGGATTGTTTATCGATATAATCTTGAAAATTTTTAGAAAAGCCTTCGGGATGAACATAACACAGGAATGTTGCAAACGCTAAAATGTGTGTGTTTAAAATTGTGTCACCCCCAATATTATGGTTTTCATTCTCTACGAGGGGATCGGCTTCGGTAATTAATTCACTTTTTAAGGGATCATATTTAAAATCCTCTGTGCTAAAAATCTTAGTTTCACTGAATAAGTGGGTTAAACTTTCCAGGACAAATGGTCCAAGGGAGAAGTCCAAAATATTAAAGTTATGATTTTTAAATTTATCCAAATATTCATCAATATCTTTTTTTCTAGCCACCGACAGGAGCATATTTCCTTTCTTGGTATATTCCTGTATATAATATGAGTCGGGATCCTTGTTGAAAAGGATCTTTTGAAGATAATTGGTTTCATTTGGAACTACTTTATTTATGATCCTTTTACCTGAAAATGCCAAAATCAGTGGTAGGTCCTTTTTTAGCTTTTTAAAAACCCCTTCCTCGTTCTCAATAGTTTGCTCTATGATATTGAGCTTGGAAGCTTGCCTTTTGAGATATAATATCCGATATTCCGCTTCCCGGTCACCAAAATTTATCTCCAGGGAGTAAAACTCCTTGACAAAATATTTATATACCAGTTCGCGTACCATCTAATATACTATTGTAGGTTTGATGAAAACATGTAGTTTTGATTTTGATCTCGATTTTCTTTTGCTGCTAAAAAGCCATTTTATTATAGGAATCCTAGATAATAGTGGTGTTCCGGACCCCGAGTTTTGCCGATCCAACTCATCGAGCCCGCCCAAAAGAATCATCTCATTATTTTTAACGCGTACCAAGGATTCAAATCGTTGTGTTGCCTTATCTGGAGGCGCATCTTCACCGGCCCTCCCCAGAAAAGCACTTTTCTCGACACTGATGGTTAGAGTTACCTGTTCGTCCTTACTGACATAAGGCTTGATAAAAACACTTAAATTGGCTTCGGTTGGTTTCCAGACGCCCGATTGTAATATATTTTCGTTAATGCCGGAATTTATTAACCTATTTGTCTGTTCAAAATAATAATTTGTCTCTCCAATGGAAACACTGGCTTCGTGGCCACTAAGGGTAGCTATCTTTGGTGTTGATTGCAGATCTATGATCGAATTGCTTTCCAAGGCTGACAAATTCGCATAAAACCTTTCGGTTACCTTTCCTAAATTAAATATTCCAAAACCATTGAAACTATCTATAAGGTTGTTTATAGAACTGGAATTCAAAGTTACGTCAGCGTTGGGGAAAATAACCCCCTCGGTCTTAATGTCCCGACCTTCATCTCCCAAAATGGCCTTTAGTCCTGTCTGTACGTCATGGGATTTTTGATATTGTACGATCAAAACTTCAATTTGCACCAAGGGAACAATTTTATCTATTTCCCGCAAATATTCTTTTATTTCCAGAATCTTGGGTTTGGATCCTGCGATTATTATCCCGTTAAGTTCGATTACCTCTCTTACTTCCACATTTTCCAATAAGGTTTTGGGAAGGGTAGGTAGCACCAACTCTATTGTCCGGTTTTCCAACTGGACGAGTTCGGTAACTCGAAGCCCCTCTGTATTCTGTTCGCCGATTAAGTAAAGATCATCCGTCTTTTTAAAAGTGTATTTTTTGCCCTTGAATATATGCTCCAATAAATCATCAAAAGTAATTTCATTGGCGATCAATGTTGTTGTCTCATCGCCTATTGGGTTATACAAAAAATAACTGATATCCAAAAGCGCCGCAGCTTGGATTATAATACTGTTTAAATCCGATTGATTTGCCTTTACGGAAAGATACCCGTTCGCATTTAAATTCACCGTCAAGTCACCGGAGCTCTGACTCATTCGGGATATATTATTTTTGCTGTTCCTGTTATTTTTAGGTTCATTAGCATTTTCAGAAACATCTTTTTCAAGAAAATAAAATCCGTTATCATCAATCGTCATGGATAGTTTGTTGGACTTTGCCAACATTTCCATTACTTGGTCAAAAGGTCGATTCAAAATATAGGCAGAGACATTCATAGTCTTTATATCAGGTGAAAGGACCACATTCTTGTTGGACACTTCCGTGATTTTTTGCGCTACCCGAGGTAATGAATCATTTTTGAGCTTTACCGAAAGAAAGTTGTTTTGTTTATTATATTCTATATCTATTGGGGGAATCGGTTTAGGCGGGGCTATTATGACTATTGGCTCTTTTTTGTTGAACGCAATAATACTGTTCAAAAAGGAAACCTCCAACTCGTATTTTTGGATTAGAAATAGAAATACATCCCTGACTTCCACATCAAAGAAATTGCTATTTACAATTTGATTTAAATTGTTATCCACGCTTACATTCAATTGGTGTTCCTCGGCTATGGACGTTATGAAATCATATAAAGACAATCCAGAAATATCGATTCTTATTTTCTCGCTCAATCCTTTGCGCGTCTTAGCTATTTCATTAAATTTTGCTTCTATGGTTTGGATGTCACTAGTTTGCGCCAACACCGTAAAGGAAAATGAAATACAAATAAATAATAAAATTTTTCTCATGCCTGAATTGTATCTTCAATTAATATTGGATAAACTTCTTCCAAGGTCGTTACCCCTGATTCTACAAGTTCAAGTGCTTTTTTTGATAATTTCTTATAATCTAAATTTTCACCCATATTTATATTGCCCTTTTTTATTAAACCCATTATTTTCGGATCAACCGGTATCAGTTCATATATGGCGATCCTCCCTCGATATCCCGTTTGGTAACATTCATTGCATCCCTTTGCTGTAAAATGCTCCTTTAGATGGGAAATATGTTCAGGTCCGAATCCGTCATTAATTTTCTTTTCCTTACAGTTATTGCAAAGCTTGCGAACAAGGCGCTGAGCCACAGATATTCTTAAGGTTTCAGCAATTAAAAATGGGGGAATTCCCATATCCATCAATCTCGAAAGAGTACCCACTGCTGAATTTGTGTGAATGGTGGAAAGCACCAGATGGCCCGTTAAGCTAGCACGTATTGCCATTTGTGCAGTTTGTTCATCCCTTATTTCCCCCAACATTATAATGTCGGGATCCTGTCTCAAAAAGGTTTTTAGGGCACTCGCAAATGTTAACCCTATATCTTCCTTTAACTGTACTTGGTTTATACCTTCCATGGTATATTCTATAGGATCTTCAATCGTTAGAATATTGGTGGTAATCTTATTTAACAATTTTAATGTGGCATATAATGTAGTGGTCTTTCCCGACCCGGTGGGGCCACTGATAAGTATTATCCCTTTGGTGGCATTAACCGCGTTCAGGTATTTGGCTTTTTCCTCTTCATTCATGCCGAGCATTTCAATGGAAAGATTTGAAGTATCTTTCCCTAAAATCCGCATGACAATCTTTTCCCCGTGCAACGTCGGTAGTATCGATACCCGTATATCAAAGTCGCTGTAATTTATTCTGCCGTCCTGGGGCAATCTTTTTTCCGTAATGTTAAGATTTGCCTTGATCTTAATTTTATTTATCAGTTCAGGATAATCCTCTAATTTCACCTTATATCTTTCTATCAATTTCCCGTCTATTCTAAATCTTATCCGGGCGGCATCCTTAAAGATCTCAAAATGGATATCACTACTTAAGGTAGATTTGGCATCCCATATCAAATTCTCCAAAAAATCATTTCCCAATATAAATTCAGATCCACTCCTCCTCGTGCCCTCTGAGCGATAATATTGGGACAGTGCTTTATCAATTTGTGGATCTTCACAAGGTTCCAATAATACATCAAACCCGAGTAAAAGTTCCATCTCTTCTATTGGCGTAGTGCCAATTAAACTCTCCTTTATGTAAAGGGTCAATTTGTTATCCTGAATGTTTTTTGGTATAACGCCATAATGAAAGGCAACATCTGCTGGAACCAACTGTTGACTTTCTGTCGTTAAATTAATAGTGTTCGTTTCCAAAAGCAATTATTGAAATAGGTTGATAAAATAAATCAAGATCAAAAACAAAGGAAATTATTATCAATAAAAAAAGATAACACGACAAAATACCCGCCAATGGTATCAATAAAGTTTTCATTTTGTTTTTGAAAAGTATGTAAAAAATTAACGAAATCACCATTCCACTTATAAAAAAGAGCATATAGTTCTTTAAAGAAAATAATGGTGCGACGGCAAAGAAGAATAATATATCGCCAAGACCGATACTGTTTACGAAGGATTTTTCCACATGGTTGTATTTTATACGGATATAGATCCAGAGTAAAAACAAAACCACCCCGATAAATAAAGCGGTATACAAAAATTCCTCAAAGCTATTTAGATAGAACCATAAAATGAACAAAGCGCAGATAAATAACCCCAAAACCAAGAAAAAATGTATTGCCCTGAATTTAAAATCCTGGTAGGCTATTGCAATAAGCAAAATGCATAAGACGATATGTGGAGTTGATTCGATCAATCCTTGGTTATTTCCTTAAGAAGTTTGTTCTCATCTATTTCCCATACATTGAAGGATCCATCCCCATCAAAATCCGAAAGCGCTGTGGCCCGGGCTTTAAAATTATTTGTTCCGGCCTCAATAACCTCAATGAAGTAAACGGCCTGTCCGCCTTTATCAATACCGAGTGACGGCTCAAATCCCAATTCGTCAAAATCGGAAGTATATCGGGAAAACCTATAAAAATGACTCTTCTCCAATGCGTATAGATGATTTAACATGGTCTGTGCCTCAATGGCCTTGGCTTGACTTATGACGGAGGTTTGATTGGGTAGGACCATCAAAATTAGGATGCCGATAATACATAAGACGATCAGAATCTCGGTCATTGAATATCCGGGAACGTAGAATTTTTTTTTGGATCTCTTTTCAAGTTTTAAATTTTGTGCTGGCATAACGATATTCTTTCTGATTTTTTTTATTAATTCGATATTATATTAACTGCCTCCAATCACCTCGCTGAGGTCAAACATTGGAGCATACATTGAGATCATTATTAATCCCACAATGCTTCCGATAAACAAAATAAGCATGGGTTCTATTATGGTTCCCATAACCTTGGTTTTGTGCTCTACTTCGGCATCATAATGGTTGGCAAGGGTTAAAAACATGGCATCCAATTGGTTCACTTGTTCAGCGACCCGTACCATTGAAATAATATTGGCATCAAAAATTTTGAATTTTGAGAGCGAATCTCCAAGGCCGATCCCTTTTGAAATATCTTTTTCCATTACAATCAGTGCAGCCTCTATGGGATAAAAAGCAATCATCTTTCTAACCAACCCAATGGACTCTACCAAGGATGTCTTCGATACCAAAAGCAAGGCCATCGATTGACAGAAACGGGTTATATAGATTTCCCTGATTAGCTTACCGAAAAAGGGAACTTTCAATATCATTGAGGTAAACGCCTTTTGAAATGCCTCTTGTTTCTTCACCTTCTTATAAATGAATACAGTAATAACCATGATCCCAACTACAAATAGCGTAATCAGGTTGAAGTGTTCCGATAGTATTATGACGTATCGTGTAAGTGTCGGTAATTCCCTATTAAACTGATTGAAAACTGATTCGAAAAGGGGAACCACGTATGTTAACATGAAATAGAGGGTTGCCAATGTCAAAACCAGAATAAAGGCAGGGTATGTAAGGATGGAAATAATTTGTTTTTTCAATTTTAGCTTTCTATCGAAATATTTTTGCAGTTCCAATAGTATGGTATCCAGCCGGCGTGTTTCTTCCCCAATTTTGACGCTATAAACTTCATACGGCGTAAATTCTCCTGAAATTTCCATTGCCTCATAGAATGCTTTTCCTTTAACCACATTGGTTAACAACTGATTTATTATTTCGGAGGCGTGTTCATTTTTTTGTTGGTCCCTAATGATGGTAAGGGTTGTTTTGAAATCTATACCTGCCGTAAGTAATGTGGCCATGTCCTTATAGATAAACCCTTTCTTTTTTGAATTTAGTTTTTTTGAACCAAAAAAAGATTTTAGCTTCCGCGAAGCATTTACTTCCCTCTCTTTTGTATAGGCCTTTCTTGCCTGTATCTTGCCTATTTCAATTCCCATCTGATCGGTTTAAATAGTTGGAATAATAGTCTTTATAAATATAGATAGGAGCAGTGCTACCGTAGAGGTCAGCATTTATGAGCATATTTTTGATCAACATTTCGCCTTGCCCAGGAATTGTGTCCAAATAATTAATGGAGATTGATGAAACTTTAATGGAATCCCTTGTGATTCCAGCCATGCGAATCAAATGTGATTGTTGGTGGACATATTCTACAAAAGAGTTGTCGTAAAAAGTCATCCTAAATTCTCGGGAGTTGGTTGTCGAAATTCGATCCGCTTTAAACATATCCTCTTTCAGTCTCGTGCTGAAACTTTTGAGTTCTAAATTTTCGGCTGTCATCAAGGAGTAATCCGAAGCATTCTTTGAAATATAGCCATACACTACATATACCATGCTCACAATAATACTCATCAAGGCAAGATTTATAATCATTTCCAAAATTGTAAAAGCTCTAATGTTCATCAATAGCTCTGAAGTTTAATACAGGAACAATGAAAGTGTCCTTTTCACTGGTAATGACAAATTCAAAATAACCTAGTCGATCCTCATCCTTAAATTTTTGTGGTATTCTACCTTCAATACTATACCCTTCATATTCCTTTTTAAAGGGTTTATAATTTTTAGCCTCCATCAACTTGTTTATCTCCGACGAACTTTCATATTTTTGGAGGGGAGGAGCTTGTTGGACAATCTTCGAATATAGCAAGGTTGCAACAAGTGAACATATGGTTATTATTGTAATAGCAATAACCGTTTCGATCAATGAAGCTCCCTTTATTCTAGAAGAGATGGTCATACTTTTTTTATTATTAACGGTTCCATGCTTTTAAAACGATCCATTAAGGGTACTTGGAAAAAAAAATCAGGCACCTCAGTGCTAAGGACTGTACCGTTAAAGATTAGATTTTTATATTCGGTTATTTCAGTTTTATGTAAAAAAGAGGAAGTAAAAACGCTTCCACGTATTTTTCCATATATGGAGCACATCCCATCGCAGTAAATATCACCCGTAACCATAGAATCAATTTCCAATATAATTTTGTTTTTTTCCTCATCTACTATTCCATCTCCATACAGTAATATAGCGCCCTCCACGATTGAATTTTTACCAATGGTTACGTTTTTTCGTCCAGTTGGAAAATCATTCGAATTTACCACTAGTATTGAGGGATAGAATAGTTTTACGTTTTCCCCAACAAGGATTTCGTGGGTAGAAAAAACTTGTGCACTTCCTTGGGTACCGGCAGTGAAAATAACTTTGGGTGCTTCTATTATAATGTCTTCCATATGTGCCGATGGCATTATGGTGAGAGTATCTTGTGAGCGAAGGATTATATTTCCTTTTAATTCGATGTTTTCTAAAATTCCATTAGCTTCAATAATCTTCGTTTTTTTGTCGAAAGCATTTATTACGAAACTTTCATGTATATCCTCCAGCAGTAAAAGCTCAGAATATTCCGGCTGCTTAATTTCATATTTAGCTACTGGGGGTAGCACCTTTTCTGATTTGAATATATTGCCGTGGAAAATGGGTTCATAAAATCCGCTGTTGCCCGTAATTGTAGTTTTTTTTAGACCATAATCCGAGATGTAGAGATCACCCTGGATTTCTGTTTTCCCTGAAATTTTAAGTTCGGTATCATTATCCCTTAAGTAAATTGCCGGTGAAGAGCTAATATGTCGTTCACCAGTTAGAAATATTTGGCTTATCGAATCTTTCTTGATAAAACTGGATATCTTAACCTTTTTAAACAATCCCCATGGACTGATCTCAAAACTTGTCTCTATATTGTTAGCCTGCGGAAATATAGTAACACTTGTCTTCGCGTCCATCTCCTGATAATGGGCCTTAAAATACTCCACGGCGGACCTATTATTGTTTAGTAGGTCCTGTTTTGTATCAAAATGGTTATCAATATTCAATTGTACTGAAAACATCAACACGATAGAATAGCATAAAATTCCAATCAGTAGAGCAATAAATATTGCATAGATTAAAGATGCTGCTTTTAACATTTTAATACCTAATTATTTTTGTCCGTAGCCCTTTCCTTTTTTCCAAAAATTCTTTTTAATATGGAAGTATTCTTATTTTTCTTTTCTTTTGGATCAGGTGTAAGTTTCGAATTCTTTGCGCTATCTTTTTTCTTAAATATCCTCCCGAAAAAGCCCTCTTTTTTTCCAACGATTGTACTATCCCTTTTACCAAAAATCCGTTTTAGGAGACTTTCTTTGCCATTTATAGAGTCCAAACGTTTTCTTACAACGCGAGGATGATCTTTGAACGGCTCACCATTTCTATACCAGGTAGTGTCTTTTGATTTTATGTCAATCCAGATATCCGTTTTAATATTGTTCCGATACTTCCCTTGGGTCATAAGTTCACCATTTTCATTATAATAATGATAAGGGCCATATTTTTCCCCGTCTACCCATCTGCTTTCTTCCATAAGTGAACCATTTGAATACCATCTTTTCCAAATGCCGGTCTTCAGTCCGTATTCGAACTCTCCCTTTTCAGCAAGATTATTGCCCGCATAGTATTTTACATATCCAAGATGTAAAAGTTCCCCAGCTGCACCACCAAAAGAATTGTGTATTTCGCCGGTTTTGTACCAGAAATACTCCTTATCTTTTTTTGTTATCCTATCTTTTAGGGAGACATAAAAATGAATATCGTATTCTTTTGTCCGAATAACTTTTTTTTGTATAGGATCCATATTGAATCCCACACTTAAAATTATACAACCAATTAATATTAAAATGCGGGTCTTCGATTTAAGAGACATATTTACTTTTTGGGCTTAAATATATTGTTTTAAATGTTAAATTCCTTAACATTTGATTGTTTTTATTAATTAATTTAAGGAATTATCCCACATTTTTTTCTGATTTACTTTTGTCGTCTTTTGACTATTATTAAAGTTAATTTAAAAACAATATGAAATAAAAAATTATAGAAGCAATTAATGAATGAGGAAGTAGGTGATACAATTTTAAATATTGCTATGGTGAACAATGGATAATATTACTGGGGTTATTGGTCTCCCGCAGAATTTATTTCCTTTGGCTCCAAGCGGCGAGATGATTCAACTTTTTCCGTTTATTTCTAATGAATTCAGTCCGTTCTGCACACGCTTTTTAAATTAGCCATTTCTATTTGCCGTTCAGCCCATTCCCCTACATTCCGCGAAGGCTCCATTCCGGGAAAAGAGCTTCACTACAATTATCTTGGACACCGTCCCCAATTTTTGCCCTCCATTGCGCTGACCCTCCCGCAGGCTGGGAGGGAAGGCTACATTCCAGCCACAAATCGGGAACTGAGTCCGCCTATTCGGAATTTCCATACTTTGCATTTGTTCCCACTTCCCTTGGTTTTGTATTTCACATACATTCTTTAGAAAACTTCCCATGCCGCCACTGTCCCTACCTTTTTTTGATGGCAAAGAACCAACATTTGGAAGTTAAACGGACTGCATAACCGGTCGCGGGCTCCCTTTTATAAGTCCTTATTAATTCCAAATATTGAAAATGTACCGGCAACAAAAAAAGGTAACAGCGACGGCTCTATGGGAAGTAAATCTAAAACGAAAATTATGGAATCTTACAAAATCAATAAAAGGGAAGCGGGAACAAAGTTAAAAAAACAAAAAAAGGAAAACGCTCTGGATATAATAAGTAAATCACTTAAAAAAAAATAAACGCTAACCGTCCGAAGGGTTCGGACGGAATTTTAATCAATCTTTAATTTTTCAATCATGAGTACACTTAGAAACAAAGTACATCTGATCGGGAACGTGGGCAATGCCCCCGAGACCAAGACCCTTGAGAGCGGCAGGAAAGTCGCAAATTTTTCACTTGCAACCAATGAGTTCTATAAGAATTCCAATGGCGAGAAAGAGCAGAATACCCAATGGCACAATATTGTTGCCTGGGGCAAGATTGCCGAAATCGTTGAGAAATACGTGGGCAAGGGAAAGGAAGTTGCCATTGAGGGCAAATTGACCTCCCGATCCTATGAGACCGAAAAAGGGGAGAAAAGATATGTTACCGAAGTGGTAGCAGATGAAATCCTGTTGCTCGGAACCAAGGACAACACAAACGCTGAATAACAGCGGTAAAATTTAAGAGGGCGTTCCCGTCGAAAGTAGCGCCCTCTTATTCATTATTAACTTCTAAAAAAATTCAACAATGAAATCACAGATTCACGAATACCAAAATAAATACTCGCGAATGAGTAAAGCACAAGTTAACGAAATAAAACAGGGATTGCAACATTTTTCTGGAACGGATATGTTCTATCAAATCCCACTGACACGCACCCGATTTACCAACGGAATTAAGTATTTGGTGGAAGCCGCTGAATGTTTTTGGTTGGTCACGGATACTTCTATAATTGCTAAAAGTTTACTAAAGAAAAGCTATTTTATAACCATTGATTTTAAAAGGTTACCGGAAGAGGAACAGCAAAAAATGGGTTGCGAGGCGACCATCACTTATGGCGATGGAAATGGAACTATTTTGGAAACCCATAAATACAGGGCAACGGATTTTCCATTGGATGAACTCCGGCTTTATTTTATCGATAACACGCTCTTGTTGCCAAGTGAATATTAAGATTTTAAAATGTAAGCTATGATTTATCTTAATTATTCAAACTTGAACGAGGAGACCCAAAACCAACTTCTTGAAAACTCCAAAAAGGAAATCGAGGAACGGTTTGGGGATGATATCCGAAGGTACGCCGATGAAAATCACATTGATTTTGATACGATGCTGGAAGAGGAAGCACAGCGAAATCTTTACAGCTATGATGTTGTATTTGTCATTTAAATCTTAAAAACGAAAAAAGCACAAGACCTTTGAATTTTCAAGGGTCTTTGTTTTTAAGCGGATTCCATTTTTCTCAATAATTCTATTTCTTCTTTGGTAATACTTACAAAATTTCATTTTTAAAATCTTAAAAAATTCAAATCTCATTTCAGTCAGTAAATAAGCCATTACATTCAGAGGTAATGGTATTTTTTTTGGTCCTGCGAGCTGGACGAAAAGGAATAGCAAGAGGGTAACACGCTGGCGCGATGTTTCGATATTTGTGGTTTTGCAAACAATTAAAAATCAAGCCGTTGAAATTGATTCCTTTTCGAATATTTGGATTTCGGGATTATTTTTTACTAAAAACACACGTCGGCGCAATAAAACAGGAAATTTTTTTACTAAAAAGAATGGATAAAGGATATGAAAAAGAACGGTTTGAGACCTTGAAAATCAAGACGATCGTGGCTGTTAAATTCAGACGGTTTTGCAAAAAAATGTCCAAATCCCAGTCAATGGCCTTGCTTCTGATGCTTGACTTTTTTGAGGATAACGGGATTTCGCCAAATGAATCCATCGGGCCTAAAATGCAGACATTGGAAGCTTTGATAAAGAAAAGGATCAATGGGGTCATTGCCATTATGAAGCACATAGAAAAGAACCAAACCAAGCCTACGGTCGCAATGATGCAATCGCTTTTTGAAGAATTGGAACCTACCAAGAAGCCACTCATTTTGGAAAAGGAGATTCCGATTAGAAAGAATGAAATACGATTCCAAGAGAAGAAACATACCAATAACGAACTATAAAACCATTATAAATGTATATCACAATAACAGCCCAGAAATTGGGTAAGACCTATGCACAAAGTGCTGCGGAATTTGTAGAGTATCTGGAGAAGGAAAACCAAGGTTTGGAAAAGGATGACCTGCCTGACGGACAAGCAGGAATGGAACATTTCTTCAATCAATATGGCGATGAAATCAGTGCAGAAAACGTCATCAAAGAGATTGATAACAATACGGCAAAACTCAAAAAAGTGGAACCCAAATTTTATTCGATTACCATAAATCCAAGTAAGTATGAGTTGAGAAAATTGCAGAATAGCAGTGAGGACTTGAAACGATATACCAGAGCCATAATGAAAGATTACGCCAGTTCCTTCAATCGTGAGATAAATGGGAAACCGATTACCGTTGATGACATAAAATACTTCGCGAAGATTGAACACCAAAGAACCTTTAAGGGAACGGATAGGCAGGTGAGGGAGAACCAACCCTTCGCGACCAAAATACTTAAATTAAAAAAGGAGCTATGGAAGATAGAAAACGGCCAGCTCACTGGAAATATCAAACAATTAAAATCAGAAATAGCTAAACTTGAGGCCAGCGCGCCACACCAACAAAATGGGAAACGGATCGTCCAGGGAATGCAGAAAGAGGGAAACCAAAGCCACATTCACATCATAGTCAGTCGGAAGGATACTTCCAATTCCGTGAGCCTTTCACCGGGAAGTAAATATAGATCATCAGAAGTAATGATGAATGGAAAAATGGTAAAGCGTGGCTTCGATAGGGACTCATTTTTTGCCAAAGCTGAAAAAACTTTCGATGCCACTTTTGGTTATAAACGTAACTATGCCGAATCCTATCAATCGAAAAAGGATTTTATCAAAAATCCAAAGCTGTATTTTTCAGTTTTATTGGGTCTGCCAGCAAGCCAAAAAGTCATAGCCTTTAAGATTCTTGGGAAATCGGGTGTGCCCATTGCAAGCCTTCCCACCAATAAGGTTCAAGTTGCATTGAAAACCATTCGATATTTAAAAAGGGGGGTTGAAGTGGCCATTAAATCGGGTTCAATAGGAATTTAGAGTTATGGGTACACCAAGTTTAACAGTAATAATAACATTGATTGTTGGTATAAGCTTTTTTTTCTATGCGCTGTTTAAACTGACACGATTTGCTTTTTTTATAAATGTCGTACTACTGATTAGCTGCTTTGCAATATTGTTTTATTTTGAAACGAATTCAGACTTCATATTTTATCTACTTACCTTATTTTGTCCGCTACTTTTGATAAATACGGTATGCTATGTATTTCTTCACAAAGGCAATCAATCACGGAACCTGCATGATAAATACCAGGTTCATTTTAAGACAAAGGGAAGGCCGTTTAAAATCAACAATATCAAACGTGGAGCTTCCGTCATTGGATCTGCTGGAAGTGGGAAGACGGAAAGTGTGGTTTACAACTTTTTATCACATTTCAGTTCCCACTCATTTTGTGGCTTGATCCACGATTACAAGCACTTTGAAATTACCGAAATGGCATATCCATTGTTTGAAAAAAAGCAGATAGAATTTCGGATCATCTCCTTTGATGAGATTTTTGACCGTGTGAACCCCATTGCGCCCCAATATATGCAGGATGAGGAAAGTGTGAATGAAGTAGCAAGGGTGCTTATCGAAAACCTATTGGAGCAGAAAGAATCTGGCAGTACGGGAACGAGTAAATTCTTCAATGATGCTGCAGAAGGACTTATAGGAGGATTGATTTGGAAACTGAGTACATCCTATCCCCAATACTGCACATTACCACATCTGATTGCCATTTACCAGCTATTGGACACGGATAGTCTAACCGCATTTTTAAATTCAAATACAACGTCCAGAGCAATGGCAGACGCTTTTATCAGTGGCAAGGAATCGGATAGACAGACCGCGGGGGTTAAAAGCACGTTGGCCAATGCGCTTAAAAAGATAAGCACCAAACGTATTTTTATGGTGCTTTCCGCTGATGATGTACCGCTCAATATCAATAGCCAAGATAAGCCTACCGTAATAGCAGTTGTGAATAATCCAAAATATGAAACGGCCTATTCGCCAATTATCGCAACCATAATTCATACGATAACAAAACAAATGAGTGTGCGGAATTCAAAACCATCATTCCTGTTGATGGAGGAAGCACCCACAATTCGATTGCTCAATATGCACCGCATCCCTGCAACATTGCGCAGTTATGATATTGCGACCATTTACGTAATGCAGGACAAAATCCAGAATGATATGATGTATGGCGACAAGGCGAGCAAGGCAATCTTAAGCAATTTGTCCTATCAATTCTTCGGAAAGGTAAACGACCCGGACACTGCCAAATATTACGAACGTTTCTTTGAAATAGTCAAAAAGGAAACCACAAGTGTGAACCGAGGACATAACCTCAATTTTGATACCCGAATCACTACTGGGGAACGTGAGGTGTCAAAGATTAGAGCCGATGTGTTTTTTAGGCTTAAACAGGGAGAGTTTATAACCTTTGCGGATGGAGAGGATAAAAAGGTCCAATTCAAGCTTTCCAAAATAGAAAGACGATTACCTATCAAAAGAAATAATTATACTGATGCGGATTTGGAAGAAAACTTTGAACGGGTTTATAGAGAAGCGAGATCAATCTTCAAAAATTAATATCTTTATCCAAATGCTTTTAAAATTTCGGGTAGAAAAGGAATTCAAATTTATATGCCAGAAACCAACCGAATAGAATACAAACGAGAATTGTCCGATGGTCTTGAAAAAGAGGTCGTTGCTTTCCTGAACTATCGTGAAGGCGGTATTGTATACATTGGTGTCGATAAAAATGGAAACACTTACGGATTGGCGGATGCTGATGGAGGCCAACTCAAAATAAAAGACAGGTTAAAAAACAACATTCGTCCTTCTGCAATGGGGCTGTTCGACATCGTGAGTGAAGTTAGGGAAGGAAAGGACATCCTCAAAGTCATTGTCGCCAGTGGCCCGGAAAAGCCCTATCATCTCAAAAAATATGGGATGAGTGAAAAGGGATGTTTTATCCGTTTAGGGTCTGCCGCAGAACCTATGCCCCAAAAGATGATTGATGAGCTTTTTGCCAGCCGAACCCGTAATTCCATAAGTAAAATCAAGGCAAATAGGCAAGATTTAACCTTTAGTCAATTAAAGATATACTATCAGGAATCGGGTTATAATCTTGGTAATAATTTTGCGAAAAATCTGGAATTGCTTACTGAAGATGGTTTATACAATTATGCAGCCTATTTATTGGCGGACAAAAACAATACCTCTATAAAAGTTGCCAAATATTCAGGTGCCAATCGTGCTGATCTCATAGAAAGCAACGAATATGGACACGAAAGTTTGGTAAAAGCAACGAAGCAAGTCATCGATAAGATTGCCGTAGAAAATAGAACCAATACTAAAATTACATCCAAAGAACGAAAACAGAACAATCTTTGGAATCCCATTGCCTTACGCGAGGCCATCATCAATGCCTTTGTGCATAATGACTATACAAATGAAATTACCCCAAAGTTCGAAATCTTTTCAGACCGAATTGAGATTACATCTGCTGGTGGTTTACCGGAAGGTTTGAGCAAACAGGAATTTTTTGAAGGCTTTTCCGTTCCGCGGAATAAGGAACTGATGCGTGTTTTTAAAGATTTGGAATTGGTGGAACAGCTGGGTTCTGGCATACCTCGCATCTTGGAACACTATGGAAAGGAAAGTTTTAGCTTTAGCGAAAATTTTCTTCGAATGACTTTTATGGCAAAAGAAACTGCTGTTAATAAAGATGATGCTGATGGTAATGAAATAGGTGGTCAAATGGGTGGTCAAAAAGGTGGTCAAATAAATAAGGAAACTGAAAAAGCAATAGATGCTAATTCTGAATTAACACAAAGACAAAAGCAAATACTAAAACTTATATACGTAGATAATAGGATAAGTCGTTCTGGAATTGCAGAGGTTCTTCATATAAATGAATCTGCTATTCAAAAGCACCTAAATAATCTAAAAGAAGCTGGATATATAGAACGCATAGGTGGAACTCGCGGATATTGGCAGGTAAATGTGGAAGATAAATCTTAATTACTTGAGGGATAAAATCCTTCATTATTCATCCAATCTATAGTATCAAGTATTTCCTGTCTTTGATATTTGGATTTATCTGGATGCCAAGCATAAAATTTCTTTATTAAAATGTCATCATTGAGAAGTTGTTTTTCTTCTATAATTTCTTTCCAACAAGCAAAAACTGTAGCGATTAACTCTACATTTCTAGTTCTAAATTTTCTAAATTTTTCAATAATAAAATCGATGTCAGAAAGCTCGTTTGAAAAATAACGTTCATACCATTCTCTATGACCACCAACTTTTTCTAACGGCTGATACTTAAGGTAGTCGTTTGAGGAAAAAGTAAACCACTGATTTTCTCTAAATTTTTTATCCAATGACCGCATCAATCGATTGTCATAAGGGCCCATTGCCTGTTTGAGAAAATTCGTATGCAGATTCATTTGTGTTGAATGCTGGCATAGGTATATTAACTTTTGGAGTTTAAGATGTCCTAAAGTGTTTTCTTTATGAAGTTTAAATACAATTTCAGCGGCTAAAACTGTTCTACGATGAAAATCAATATTAGTAGGTTTTATTTTAGGCCGTAAATTTTTTAGAATCTCTTCTGAATTAATTTTAGTTTCGTCTGCCTCAAACTGATAATTTCTAAAACTTTCGTCAAATGCTTTTATTTCAATTTTATTTTCAGGTAAACCAAAACCTAAAGAACCTAGTATTTCATCTATTTTAGACTTTTCCATCAGATAATTCTTGAGTTAATTTCATTACTTCCTTATAACTTTTAATCTTTTCAAGCGCTTCCTTTTTATAAGTACGAATAGTGGATTGTTCAATTCCACCTAAATGAGCGCGGAGTTCTTCACGAAGTTTTTTAGGAAGATTAAATCCTAACTTCTCATACTTGGTGTAAGTTAAATAAACAGTTCTTTGGGCTGGGGTTAGTGATTCTATTGCTTTGATGATAATAGCCTGTTCCATATTGAGTTGCACACCCTTTAGATTAGGCAATTCAGTTACAATTTCTTCTGACCCGTCATAAGGATTGTTAATTTTCCGTTGCTGTTGACGATAATAGTTTGTAAACTCATTTCTCGCAATTTTATATAAATAATTTTTAAAAGCATCATCCACATTTTTTTTCCTTGCCTTATTTATTTGGAAGTCCCCCTTTTTTGCATATGAAGAGAATGTAGCGGTGGCAACTAATTCAGCGACCGTAATGTCGTGACCAAATCTTTTAGAAGTGATTTCGCATTTGTTCAACACATCTTTCTTAAATCTATGACATAAAGCGTGAAATGCGTTTTCCCGTAAAGAATCGGGATTACCTTTATCCTGATAAAGTTCAGTCAATTGTAGGGTTTCTTCATCTTTAAGTATAGTCCAGTCAGACATTTAGTTGGTTCATTAACTGTACGCAAAAGCGTTGGGAACGGTTGAGCGTATTAAGGGTAGTAACACGCTCGCGTAAAACTAATAATAATTTTTAACAAATTTTAAGATGGCAAAAAATAAACCAATGGGAGACAATGCTCGAAAAGGAGCTGTAAAACAAAGGTCACAAGTCCTTAACCCAAAAACAAACTTGTACGTAAAAAGAAATGGCGAAAACGGTCAATTTATGGACGTGAAAACAACTGGCGGAAAGTTTAAAGGGGTCAGAAAAGAAAAATAAAATATGATAAATACATTATATAATCTCTCTGGTCTTTCGCCAGGGGATGTAATTATTGCTAAAAAACGTACTGGATTCGGTAGAATTCTTAATCATTACATAGTGTATGTTGGAGATAACCGATTTATTGGTAATCTTATTGATGGAGTAAAAGAATTGCATCATCACGAATTAATGAGATTACTACAAGATTATGAACCAATAGGCGTTAGGCCGTTCAATGGAACAATATTTCAACGGCAATTAGCAATTCATAGGGCTTATTCTAAATTAGGTAACAGGTACAGTTTGTTAAATTTTAACTGTGAACACTTTGCAAATTGGGTTCAGTTCGGTAAAGCAGAAAGTAGTCAAGTGACGACCGGTTTTCTTATTCTGGCAGGTGCAATTGCCTTAAAAGTGATGGCAAGGGATGAGTAGTGAATTAAAAAGATTTTTTGGTTACGTCGTCGGTTTTTGTTTAGCAATCGGCTACTTAATTTATAGGTATTTTTTCCTTAATCCAGTAACAGATTTTCATAAGGAAATTTTGGTAGCATTTGCAATTGCAATTATTACGGCCTGCTTGATGGGGATTTACGAAACCATAAAATGTCAAGGCAAATATTTTTGGATAGCCTTAAAATGTTCTCTCTTAATTCCAAACAAAAAAGTGTATGTGTCATTGAGCTATTTGCTTCGGATAAAAATACAGGGAAATGAGCTATATTTTTTAGTGAAAGGTTCTAAAATTAATCAGTACCAACCTGTTGGAGGCGTATATAAATTGGTTGGCAATAAGGATACTTATAAAGAATGGGAAGCTTATCCAAAATCAGACATCAAGAATCCGAAGGACTTGCGCTTTTTTGTAAGGGCAAAACATATTCCCAATATTATACAGTGGTTTAAGTCAAGAAAAGATAGAGAAATTGGTGTGTGGAGAGAATTTTTTGAAGAATTGGTTGAAACCAAAATTTTAAAGCCGGAAAACTTTAAAACCATACGGGCTGAATATCTTGGTACTCACGAGAATATTCTCAATAAACAGAATAGGTTTAGCGATGAGACATATCATACGTTGATATACGATATTTTTCAGATTGAACTCAACCAAGATCAACTTAACCAGTTCAATAATTTATTGGATGCAAACAGATTTACCAAAAAATACGCATTCGTAACTAAAGATGAAATTGAAAAAGAATGCTTTAACAATCACAAACTTAAAATAGGACAACACGCCAAATTTACAATATAAATGAATTTTCAAGAATATTTATACAACCACGGTTTTCAAAGAGAAGACTTACTTGCAAGACTCGCTGAATCGCTTGAACTTGATGAATCACGTTCCAAAAGAATGGAATCCGCTTACAATGCAATTTATGATGTATTAAAGGCAGATCCAATATTTTTTTCCAAAGTGGACTTTGTGGTATATCCACAAGGTTCAAAAGCGATAGGTACGACTACAAAACCCATTGGCCAAGATGAATTTGATTTGGATATAGTAGTCCAAATCAGAGAGTCATACCATATTTATACTTCATCAGAGATTTATAATCATCTCATCCGGGTATTCAAAAACAACCAACTTTACAAACCAAAGCTAATTGAAAAAAATCGATGTGCGAGAATAAACTACGAGGGTGATTTTCACCTCGATATACTTCCCGGTTGTATAATCATTGAAACAGAAGATAAATTGATGGTTCCCGACAGAGAACTGGCATCTTGGACTTCATCATTCCCAAAAGGATACTCAAAATGGTTTTTGGACAGAGCAGAAAACGTTCGAGAAACTTTATTGAAGAAAGCATTTAGTGGATATATTGCCCTTTCCGAAGCAAAAGCAGAACAAGAAGATTTGCCAAATGAGGACTATTATGACAAAGAGCCATTGAAACGCTCTGTGCAACTCACAAAACGTTATCGGGATATCTTTTTTGCAAATAAACCAAAATATCGAACTTCCAGTATAGTTCTTACAACGATTTTTGGGCAATTTTACGATGGTGAAGCGTCTATTTATGAAACCATTGATAACGTTCTAAATAAAATTTTAAGGAGATATAGTGCCTATGAGATGTTATACGAAAGTAGTGGTGTTTATAACAGAATCAAGGTTTTAAACCCTGTGAATGAAGACGAAGATTTTACAGAGAAATGGGATAAAGATAATGAGTACTATATTCAGTTTATTACATTTGCAAGAAGTTTTAAGGAAAATTGGGAGCGTCTAAAAAATGGTGATTTTGGTGTGGCAGAGGATTTATTCGGTAGTACAAGAACAAAGACTATTTTAAAAGCACAACTGGAGAGTTTGGCATCAACAAAATCAAACACTCTTGAAAAAGCTGGTCTTATTATTTTATCGGGAAATAATTATGTAGATGGGGGCGGGAATATTACTGAAACCCACGGATATAAAAGTAAACCCAACCGTAATTATGGGAGTGTGGAAATAGACATTCGTCCAAGACAACATACAATATTTTCAAAGAATTATATTGCGCCATACATTCAAAAGGAATATGTTGATAAAAACTTTCCTTGGTTACAAACTGTAGTTAAAGACGGCAAACTTTTGGGCAAGGGCAAAATTAAACCTAAAGGCTGCAAAAAAGAATATGAAATACTTGTTAGTTATGATATTAACGACACTGGTAGAAAAGAAAGGGTATTTATTTTGAACGATAGTAAAATTAAATTCGGAACGACACCGCATTTATATCCTGGAAATAGTCTTTGTCTTTATTACCCAAAAGATTTACCACAACATCTAGAATTAAATTTTGTTGATATAATTCCTTGGATATCAGAATGGCTAGTAATGTACGAGCTTTGGAAAAAATATGGAATTTGGTTGGCTAACGAGATTAAGCACTAATCTTTTATCTCAAAATGGTCCTTTTCCTTTAAATCTTTTTCCGTAACCTTCCATTGTCCATTTTCCTTTACAAGCTTAAAAGTCTCAGGTTTCTCCTCAAACGAAGTAGAAAACTGGACCCAAGCAATATCTCCATCAACTTTTTCCTGCAATACTTTAAAGTTTGATTTTCCGGAAGTGTTTGCGGTCATTATATCCTGTATTGCCAAGAATGATTCATAGCTTTCAACAGTTGTGTATTCTTTCAATTTCTGATTGTCTTTACTATAAAAGCTTTCCACAACAATTTTGGCGGTTTCAGTAGGGGACAGGTTTTGTTGGGAGCAAGCTGCACCAACAAGTAGCAGAAGTATTAACGCTAAATTTTTCATATAAGTTTCAATTTGGGTTATTGATATATTTATTTGAGACTTTCAATTTTATATTTCGTTCTCCATTTTTTTCATTCAGTTTCAAAACTACCATTTTGTCATTGCTCAATGAAAACTTGGGAAGAACATAAACCATCCTTTTTATTTGTTTCTCGGCAACCTTCGTAGGAACATCATATTTAAAATTAGGAAACTGTGAAATTCGCTGTAATGATTTCTTTTTTCCCTGTTTTCTGGTTTGGGTCGAAATATCCAAGAAGTTCAAATCGTAATCTAAGGAAGATTTGTTTTGAATTTTAATTACGAAATAAAGTTCTTCCTTATCAAAAACTATGTTTTCCAAACTGAGAATAATACCGTTTTTACGTTTTTGGATACTCCCAATTCTTTGTTTTCTGGTCAACAGATAAGAGCAAAACCTTTCGTAGTAAAATGTTTTGTCCGTGAACAGATTGGCAATATTAGTAGAATCAGAACCCTCTGTAAATTTTGGTTGTTCAAAACCGATACTCTCGGACTGTGGAACAAAATAATTCAGCTTTTCCAGTTGCTCCCTATAGCTAACAATATACGAAAAAATTGAGCCATTTGTATTGATTACGAGCAAATTACTTGCCTTTCCAGGCTTGGCCTGAAGCAATCCAAAGAATTGTTCTTTTTCTCGATTATACGTGAAAACAAAGTTGTCCGCACCCGTAATTCCTTGTCGAATAGGATTTGGGAAAAAGAGCGCAACGTTCTTTTGGTCGTTGGCAAAGATGGTGTCGAGCGGGGCCGTGTTTTGGGCCTCCATAAAGAAGCTGGCAAGGAATAAACTTCCCAATAAAATTGAATTTTTCATAACGCTGGTTTTAGAATGAGTTTGTAATTATTGGTCACGGTAACCTTGACCGTTCTTTGGTTCTTACGAAATACTTTTTGGATTCCACTAACCTGTGGAACCCCTGCTATATTGATGTCTCCCACAATGTCATCCACGACCTCGCGGCTCACATCAGCACGGAAACTGTTTTCCACATAAATCCCTTCACTTCCGTCCTGGAGGTCAAAGGCTTTTAGTTTTACGGGACGATGATTAATGTTCTCAATTTCAATCAGGGCACGGTTTGGTTTGAAGCTAATAAAACCGAAAACGGGTGTGTTCTTTGGAACTTTCACTCCATTTATCAATGCATCCTTTAACAGGCGCATCCGCAATCGATAATTAGTTTTTACAACTTGGTTTCCGTCAACTTCCACAAATATTTCCGCATCGGTATTGGCAATGTCCATCTTGGGATTGGCCATTGGATCCGACGCAAAAAACAATTGGTGCTCCAGGCCCAATTCCTTTAGTGCAATGGCTTCATCTTTCTTGGCCGTTAGGGTATCCTCGTTCACTTTTGGTTTCCTTCGATACCTTTCGGGAACCACGTAGGTGTCTTTTGAATAGTTGATCCTGTTGTGTTTGTAAATACTATCCACAATTCTCACTTTTTCCTTGTCCATAAAATCAGGATCGTAGAAACCAAGGGAATCGATGTTCTTTTCGTCATAGATACTCGGGGCATTTGTTTCCCTCACTTCCTTTAGGGCATCAATTGCTTCCAGTTTTGACTTGTACTCTTTCTGGTTTTCATCCAGTTCCGGCACGGCGGTCTGTGTCAAACTTTCGCTTTCGGATTCATCCCCCGACATCACTGATATGGTGTAGGCGATAATGAATACTACCACAATGGCGAGGACGGAACCAAAAACTATTTTATTCTTTTCAATTTTCATTTGTAAGTTTTTTAAGTGATTTTTCAAAATAATCAGTGATCAAAAGACCGTGTGTATTCTTGGGAAAGTTTCGGTCCACGACAATCAGCCTTCCTGTGGAGATCAATTCATACCGATCCACCACGGTACCGCGATTGATTTCAAAAATTGTTTTGGTCTGAAATTTATAAGGATTGCTCTGCAGGTCCAATTGGGATTCAATGCTGATAACTTTTTGAACCAGTGAATATTGGAGCAATCTGTTATATACGCCATCGGCTTTCTTTTGTCGATACAGATTATCGACAGAGCTGTTTCCAAGCCACAAAGCTTTCTCCAAATTCTTTTCGTAGTTGCTCGCATCTATATTGTAGAAATAGGAATGGAACAGTTCGAGATGTGCCAAGGCTTCAACTTTTAAATTTTCTTTTTGTGCAACCCATTTTAAGGGAATTACAGATCCGTCAGTATTGATTGCGAAAGCATTGTTCAATGCCTTATTATTGATATTGAACACAGACCAAACGGAAATGATGCTGGACAGAAAGGAAAAAGCCACAACGGCAATTACGATAAACCGATTTGTCTTTAGGACCTTATAGATATTTTTATAGGGTGTTTTCATTATTAAATCCGTTTAAGCTGTAAAAAGTCTCGAGGTGAATGTGGTGGCACGTCTATAGAGCTTGAATTTTAGAAATACAATAAATCCTATGGAGCCGAGTTCTACAACGGGCGCAAAAACTTTATTGCCCACATCGGTGCCAAAAAGGTTTACCCAAAAGTTGGTGTTGATTTCCGTGTAGATCGCATTGATAAAAACATTGACCAGAAAGAAGGCCGGCACCAACATATAGACTGCCGCATAAAGCTTGAAATAGTTATAGGCAAGGGTGCGGAATTTCTCAAAAACCGCCAAGCTGATTACAAGCGGGAAGAAGGCACGCATAATTCCCAAAAGGAAAAATCGTTCTGCCAAAAATAATGGGTAGATGAATAGGTCTAATATCCATAGAAAGAGTCCGATGATAAATGCAAAAATCTTAAATCCATACAAGGGAGTAACCAGTGCATCATACAACAAGGCCATAGCCTTTTTGAACATATCCATTGCCCCTACATCCTCCTCCAGTGGAATATCCTGCAATTGTAAAGGAAGTAAGGCAGGAGCCGTGTTGCGATATTGGGATTCAATGGCCACCAATATGCCATCAAAGAACCCCAATACCTGCGTTGAGAAAATGACGAGGATGACGATCATAAAATTTTTGATTAGTTCGCCAGGACTAAGTCCCCAAGTGTATCCATCCTTATCTACCGCACCCTCATTGTATTTTTTGAGAATGTTGATCAGAAAGAACAGCACCGCGAGCGTTTTCATTCCGCCAATTGTGTATTGCGAAAAGTCGCTGTTCTGTATGGTCTGGTAAATCGTGTCAACGTATTCCAGACCTATCCCCAATGAGATTGCGCCGGTCATTTTAGTAGGCTGTTTCCCGGTTATTTATCTTGTCCTGCATTTTCCTAAAGGAAATAATATCCCGATAGCGCTCAGTCTTTTTTGTGATTTCGGCAACCATTTCCTTTGTTTGGACTTCCTTTGCTTTCAAAATCGAGGCTCTTTCGGCATCGCTCATTTTCATATAATCGCTGGAGAGGATCTGATCTATAAAGTCAAGATTGTCCAAAGAGGTATCGATTATAGCGTTGAAGGAATCTGAGATACGGGTAATCTCGTCAGGTTTTATAAAAGGGGAGTTCAATATATCTCGTAAATCCTCATTTACAATGTCAATCAAACGTTGGTTGTCCCGGTTGATTTCTTGAACTGCCTTCAGCTGTTTGATCACATCGTTTACCTTTTCAAGGTTTTCTTTCTGGGTTTTTAAGAATTTGACCGTTTTCATAAGATTGGACGTCTGCTTTCCAGACTCCAATAACTGTTTAATCAAACTGATAAAGTTTGTGTTGTCATAAACGGGCATTCCTTGGGCCTTGATATTTAGGCTGAACAATAGTGCCATTGCGAGAATTAAAATTTTTGACTTCATAATTTCTGTTTTTAGGATGTATATTCAGTGATTGCTTTTTCCATATTTTGATGCTTTTCATAAAGCTTCATTATTTCTTCATTTTCAGCCCCGTCCGTTAAGTAAGCTGCATAAACTTCTTTGGGAACTTCCAAACGAAAAATGTTGCTTTCCCTTCCGATTTTTATAAACATTTCCGTGTACTTGCGTGGCCCCGAAAGATTGTTTTTGATTGATTTCAGCTGATTTAAATCGTGGCTGGAGAGGTGCAACCTTTTCTGCAGCTCGTCATATCCTTTTTCATTGTGAAGGCTGTAAATGACCTGTGTGTTCTCCAGAATACTTGCGGATGTTGAATTATTTGGAAGTTGGTTGATGGATTGTAGGATGATACCAATAGCTCCATTCTGTTTTCGGATAGCCTGGTAATAGAATTCCACGCTCTCCAATACATTTTCAAACTTGAGCTGCTTTGCAAACTCATCGAACAAAATGACACCTTTTTCAGCACGGTTCTTCCAAATGGTTCTTTGGATCGCCGATTTTATAAGTTTCAGCATTACGGAAAGAATTTCTTTATTGTCCTTCACTTCATCCAGTTCAAAAACAATCAATCTTTTGTCCTCAATTTTATAGGTTTGGTCCTCACTTACCTCAAAGAGGAAACTGTACAGTCCATCCCCAACATACTCGGACATAATGTGCAGGAAATTGGTAATGTTGAAATAATCGGAATGTATTTTCAATTTCTTTAAAAGTGAATCCTGATTGGACTCAATAAAAGCATAAAAACTGCTAAGTGAATGATTGGTCTTGATTTGCTTATAATAATGGCGTAGGATTTTCTTAACGGATACCGATTGCGCTTTGGTAACTTTTAAATCTGATGCGAACAATTCAAAAAGGAATACGGAAAGATCCTCCAAACGTTCAGGGGTCAAGTCTTTAAGGTCACTTATATAAAAGGGGTTTATACCAAGGTTTTTTCCACTTTCATAGCGGAGCACGGTGTATTGCTCGGGATAAAGTTTTGCAAACTTGGTGTATGAGCCGCCCAAATCTATAATAACAAGACGAACTCCGCTTTCAAAATATTGACGCAAGATATTGTTGGCTAAAAAGGATTTTCCTTCCCCAGTAGGCGCGAAGATTGCGAAGTTTCTGGCCTTGATGCGTTTCTTTTTGTCATCCCAGACATCTTTAAGGACAGGAATGTTATGTTCCCTATCGTTGAATATTACTCCCGTTGTATCCGATTTATAATTGGTGTTGTTGATCAATAGGCATAGCGAATGTTTTAAATCCGTTACATACAGATCGTCATTTGAAAAGTTGGAAGAAAAGCAGCAAAAGCTATTCAGGATATAATTTTTACGTTCCTCGCCACGGGGATAGTAAGGAATAATGTCCAATTCCTTAAATTCAGTCTTTATCTTGGAACTGATTTTTTCAAGATTTTTCATCTCCTTATCCCAATAAATAATATTGAGATGTCCCCGGATTACCCGCGCATTGTCATCGGAATTTATTTGGTCCTGTATATATTGGATCTTCTTTAAAACCACTTTATTTTGCGATCCAAAATTGGAGCTTTTGTTGAGTTCTTCGATCTTCTTGTCGAGGATCTTTCGCCACTTCTGTTTGTCATCCAGATACATAATTTGGTTTACAATATGGTTTTCATTCAGCGTAAGTCCAAGTCCATCGATAAACCCTTGATGAAACACAAAATCGTCTGAAGTAAAATGTTCATTGGTCTTGCTGCTCTGTACATTTTCGCCAAAGCAGAGCTCACTGTTTACGGCAAGAGCATCGAAATAGTTTTCTCCAATATTCAATTCCCTTTTCTCTAAAATTATATCAGTATCAAACCCTTCATTGAAACCATTGAAAAAGCCATTTGTCATACTTTGGATTTCCTTTGAATCCAAAGGAGTGAATTCCATTTTTCGACTGTTGTTTATAAAGGAAACCGAATCACTAACGGCACCAAGAAAACTGTGAATAGTATCGTCCATTTCCGGGACAATTGTTTTTGTCACCTTTTTAAAGGGGTTGATATATTTTGAATTGTTTAGCGCTTTGTTTTTGGTAAGAATGAAAAACAGATAACATTTGTGCTTCATATATTCCCGTCCCTTAAAATGCTTGTGTGTGGCTTTTTCCAAAAAGGTTTTGTTAGGTAGATTTTCTGAGTAAAAGTTTCTTTTTAGATAAATATCCTGTTTGTGAACAACGCATCCAGTAGGCAAGGATTTAATGGCCTGAAACCAAGCCCCGTGAATATCCTCGAAATCTTTTTCGGAGAGGGAATATATTTCTGGAAGATTGCCCGCGTAACACAAAACCACATTGCCATTATTGGCAAAAATGACATTCTCTTGAATATCCACTATTGGGTGATATGCGGCCACGTTAATCTTCTTCATAATTGAAAAGTGTGGGTTTCTTATTGCTGATAATCTGAGGAAAAGGTTTTGAGAAATGGAACAGTTGTGGATTGTTTGTAATCCTTATAAGCGCGATATACAGGCCTATATTCAATACTATTGCTCCGACGATTATACCGAAACTGAAAGAGAAAATAATGACCAAGAGCGAAGCCACTACTGAGATCATCATTAGGGCAAACAGGGATATGGGCAGCCCAAAAATGACCGCCCTTTTCCTGATGTTTCTATAGGGCTCGTATTGTTTCATTATACCACAATTCCGATTAAATAAGTAAAAATTCCGACCACGGCTCCCGCGATCAGGACGAATACCAAAACTCGGGTAATCCCTTTTTTTAGGTCTGCGTTCTCTCCAAAGAAATGCCCAGCATTAAAGAGAAATCCAATAAGAAAGATAACTCCGAGAATAATAGGGAAGATGGTCCGTATAGTATCGGAAACATCATTTACGGATTCTTCGATTCCGCCAATCTGCGCGAAGCTTTGTGTGAATGAAAATAAAAGAGCGGTTAAAATGAAAATAGATCTTTTCATAACTATGCGTTTTATAGACCTGGAATAGGTTGGTTATTGAAATTTTGCGAAATCTATTATGAAATGAAGGGAGGGAAAGAAAATCTTTAAATTTTAACGCTAACCATTGTTAAACTTTGGAGGATTGTTAGAAATGGAAATGAATCTTTGAATTTTGTTCAAAACAAGAAGTTATTATGACTCAGATCAAGTTTTTAATTTCGATCATTTTTGCCTTAGAATTATTTGGATTGCCCAGCCCTGTTTTGGCACAAACAAACCAAACTAGAAAACAGATAATTGTAATTGATCCTGGCCATGGTGGAACGGATTCTGGGGCTGTGGGGGTTAATGGTAGTCTGGAAAAGGATATCGTCCTGAAAATCGCGAAGGAAATTGTTGAACTAAATGAGATCACTTTTAAAAACCACTTTGAAATTTATCTTACTCGATATAAGGACACGCTTATTTCGTTGGGAGACAGAACAAAGTTGGCAAGGACACTTAAAGCTGATTTATTTCTTTCACTCCATTGTAATTATTCGGACAACCCAAATGCCCGGGGTGTAGAAGTTTATGTGTCAAAGAAGCAAGGCAAATATTCTCCGGAATCAATATTACTGGCCTATGCACTTCAAAGGGATTTAAAGATTAATCTTGGATTTGAGAGTAGGGGAGTGAAATTTGCAAATTTTCATGTTTTGAGAGAGACGGTTAATGAACTTTCCGCTATCCTTTTGGAAATGGGTTTTCTTTCCCAAGAGGATGAAAATGCTTTCTTAAAATTTAAAAAAAATAATAGCATAATGGCCCTTTTGATAATTGAAACAATTTATAAAATTAGAAAACAATGAAAGAGTTCACAGTAAAAATTTTTAAAAATTTAAAAGAAGTCTTGAAAACAGTTAGTAAAGGTTTAAAATACTTAAAGAGAAACAAACTTTAATTTCTAAATCAATATGATTTACTTTCGTTTAAATTTTCCAAATATTGATTTTTTCTTTTTTCTTGAGCCAAATTTTTCTTCGAAATCTTCTTGAAAGTTTTTGATTCTCCGAACTTCATTACTAATTATTTCCTTGAAGTTAATATCGTTTTCAGTAGGAATATAAAAGATGTTTTGAAGTAGCAATTTAGATTCAATTTTTTTCATTTTATTTAATGAAAGATTTCCATTAATAAGCTTAAAAAAATATTCCCTTCTTTCATCAAGTATTTCCTCTCCATCTGGTATAAAAGGA
This sequence comes from Aequorivita iocasae, assembly GCF_016757735.1. Taxonomy (NCBI): domain Bacteria; kingdom Pseudomonadati; phylum Bacteroidota; class Flavobacteriia; order Flavobacteriales; family Flavobacteriaceae; genus Aequorivita; species Aequorivita iocasae. Next base: position 3,119,140 of record NZ_CP068439.1, on the reverse strand, counting down.
AAATGGTAGTAATCGTCATTTACTATTATCTCGCTAATTAAATCTATAATTGTAAACATTCGGTTGCAATCTAAAATAGAATAATAATTTTCATGGCCAAGACTATGTGCGATATAATGCCTATTTAAAAATGAATGAGAAAAATCAAATTTATTAGTATTAGCAAAATACCAGTTAGACAGGCATTCTTGTAGAGCTTTAGAGTACACAAGGCGAGAATATGGTTTAAGTGTTCTTAAAGGCATATTACAGAATGTATCTATAAGCTCCCTTGTAGAAGGCTTTTTATTTTGAAATGAATTTGAACATTTATAATGAGAAAGCAAAACGCCTTCTACAATAGTGACCAAACATACTATTACAGAAATAAAATCTTTTTTATAGTAGTGAAAAGTCGCCTTATCTATTAAATGTGAAAATTTATTAAGATGAGTCAGCTTTATAGCTTTAAAAACCAAAAATGCTCTATAATTCGGATGGAATATGATTGGGGCAATTACTTTGTTGATTTCTTTATTAATTTCATTTTCGGGTATTTTTGAATTACTTATTTTTTCACAAATCTTTTCAATTTCAATAAATTCTCCACCTGTTAGTACTGGAGAAATAAACCAACCGTATTTTGACAAAATTGCTGTTACTTTACTATAATTTTCACTCCAGTTTTCCAATACCTTATTCTTACTTTATCTTCTGAGTAAGTTAATAAAAATATTCGATTACATCAATTAATAGATTATCTCTCCCCAAACCCCAGGATGCAAACTAGCAGCCTGCTCCTTATTCCGTATCGAAGAATAAATCCGCCAATTAGGCCGCTTCTCAGGCCAAACCCCCTTCCGGTTCAGTCCACTCCTATTTACTTTGGCAAAAAGAGTAGGGGACCACAACAAATAATCCTTCTGCTTAATATTGACCCCCATTCGGTATGCGCCCATGCGATAATATGTCGCGTCCTTCCCTTCATCAATATCTACATTGAATGTTTTGCTTTTACTGATGTCCTTTAAGTCCGTTTCCTGTAGTAATGGCGATAAGGAATTGCAGTAGGAGGGAGCATTCAAAGTTCCCGCTATAACAATATTTGTTTTCCCTTGCATCTGTAGCATTTTATAAATCATTGAGGTTTGATAAGCTTGATTTTTTCGTATTTCAAAAGCTTTTTCTTTATCAAGATTATTTTCAGGGAAATATGCCGAGAGTAGATTAATTTTTTCCCCTTTTGGCGACTGGATTTCATACTCCAATAATTTCTGTTTTACATACTCTGAGGATTCCAGTTTATGGATTTTAACGGATTCAAGTTCATATCCGTTTTTCAATAACAACGATTGCTCACGACCCTTACCCTCTGATCCTGGTACCAATATAATGTCTTGGAACGCTTCACAGTCGAATTTTGGTAAAACAAAGTTATTGAATTCATCCAATGACATTTTATCCTCTACTTCCTGTAATACCAAAATATCGGGATCTATTTCGGAAATAACCATGGCTTTATGGTTTGTGGCTTCTGGATCAATGGGCAGCGTCTGTACTTTTATCCATCCATTCCAGTCCGTCAATTCTCCTGATTTTAATTCTTTGGAACAATTCATTCCTTTTAAATATAGCAATCCTGCCTTCTTTCGCATTACCACGTATGGATTATTGTAGGTTTTGTCAAAATCCAATAGAAAGGATAGTTCCTTTAACCGTTCTGTATTCGAGGGGCACCTTTCTTTTAATAATAAAGCATCAAACTCCACTATCCAATCGGATACACATTTGCCTCTGGTTTTCTGAAGCAGACTTCGATCCCGATGGAACAGGTTTTGGACGTTAAAGGTTGCTATTTTCATAATTACTGTATTTATTTTCTTTTATCCCTAGCACTTTCATCGAAGGCAATGAGGTTAAACATTTCCCGCATCCTACTTCGTACCCGACTGCCATAGCGTTCCTCCAACTCCTCCGCATTAAGATTGGTTGTCGTATGGGTTTTCAGTTTGCTCTTCAAAAAAAGCTCATAACGCGAAAGCAGAATTTCTCCCATTACATTGCAGTCCTGACCATAATGCCGCCCCATCGGCTCCACGCCCAGATCATCAAAACAGAAGAAACTGCCATTTCCATAGTCCTCAATGATTTTATAGCCCAAATGGTTAAAGGCAAAGACAATATTTCTACACGGAACCACGGAATAGGGGCGTTGTAAGGGTACTATGAATTTTAATAATTTCATCAGGGAAGTTTTACCGCAGCCCACGGGACCTGAAAATAAAATTCCTTTTTCCGGGTCCAATCCTGCTTTTTCGCATTTATCTTTGTCCTGGATGAAGTAATTACTAAGTTTATAAATGATGTCCTTATCCTCATCAAAGATTTTAAAATGCTTCCCAAACAACAATTTTCCCTTCGCTTCCAAATAGACCAGAATCTTTGGAAAATCATAGAACATCTCAAAACCATTGAACCTTCCAATGGAATATTCTATGTCACCTTCGGTTATTTTAGAGGGGTTGACCATAATTTTTGTGTTTACTTGTTTTTAGGTTGTCCCGTTTTTGGGACACTGGTTTGGCCGTTTCAATTTCCTTGGCTTTTAACATCCAATTCTCGGCAGCCGCTTGCCAATCCATTATCTTTATCTTTCCACCTACCTTCCAGCCAATGGAGCTGTAATGATTGTAAAATTTTTCTCCTTCCAGGGGTGGCCACTTTCGCTTCCCAAAAAAATCCAGCACCTCATTTTTATTGTTTGGCAGCTTAGCTTTTTTACTCTTTGTTATCTGTTTGTTACTGTTTGTATAAGGTACCAGTGCCTGTCCCTCTAGTTGTTCAGGGGTTGTTTCGGTAGTTGTACCTTTATTTGGTTCGGTACTTGTATCAAATTTGGGCAACCTGATCTTACTCCCTTTATAGGGATTATGTGAAGGTAAATACCGAATGTATTTCCATCCGTGGAGGTTTTTTAGGCACCGATGGTAAGTTGCCTTGGAACCTATTTTTGACATCTTCATAATATCCTCCCGGTTTATATAAAACTCCTGTGGGAACCGGTTAATATTCCAGTACTGGAACAAAGCCATATACAGACTGATATGCGTAGGGTTCAACCGCGAATCCATTGAAAATTGCTGAAATACAGCGTTCAGATGTCTTATATAGTTCATACATACTTATTCATAGCTATGGTGGACCCTGCTGTCATTCATGACTTTCTGTATATCCTCGGAATCATAATAAATAATCCCACCCATTTTACTATAGGGCAAAGTGCCATTGATCCTTAAATTTTGTAAGGTGCCGGGGCTTATCTGTAGCATTTCCATTACCTCCGAGGATTTTAGATACCTTTTCAAAGTACCGGAAGTCTGTTTGCTAAGGATTGTCTTAATATCATCGAGCAATTCCATTTTGAATTCCCGAAGATCGTCTGTGGTAATAATACTTGTTGGCATAATAGAACGTTTTAAATGAAAGGGACTACCACATTGCTATTATCTAATTTGATAGTCCCTAACTTGATTTGACTTTCGTTCTACAAATTTGAAGATCTATGGAGGATATCTTTCAATAGTCAATCCAGAGGTGGGAAAGATTTTTTTTAAATAAATTTTGAGGGATTTTGAGCGGGAAGAATTCTTCTAGATGAGAAAAATAATCCTGAAATAACATAAATAGTATTATGCGTTTCCCATTCAAATAATTTCCCAACTTGGGAAGAGCTTGGGATTAGGCATCCGACTCCTCAAAGCGTTTCAACAAGGTTTCCTGAAGTCTGTCCAAAAACTTGGTTTTACTGCCTTTTCGCGCCCTGATCTCAATAAAAGTGTGGTAGTAGTTCCCCAAATCTATATTGAATACCTGCTCAAAGAGCAAGGCCATTTCCTTGATATCGGCAGTGCCACTATTAACGGCACCACTACTTTGTAGGGCGTAGATTAGTTCTATTAGCTCAGTTTTACTTCCTGTCCAGAAAAGTTTTGATGTATGCTTCATTAAATCAGTTTTTGAGTTATCGGTATGGGTTTCAAGTTTTTCGATTTCCTGTTGCAAATAAACAATCAGCATGTCATAGGCCATAATTGTGGCCACCGTGCCATCCTGACTGGTGGAAAAGTTTTCGTCAATCGAAAGATGAAAGGTTTCGGTAGTGGCCCGAAGATCTGATTTCCCACGGACAAAATATTGTTCGTCCAAGGTGGTCGCACCTCGGCGATAGTAATGGTAGAACTCCAGGTTGTCATTGAAGAAAACCTGAAGTCTATTAATTTGTCTGTTGAGGTATTTAACCTGAAATTTGGAACTGCTCCTTGGTCGCTTGCTTTCAATATTGAATAGTTTTGCGTAGTAGATCAGCTTGCTCAGTATTTGGGGCTTGGTATGCTTAAAGAAATATATCTCTTCCTGTTGCGATTTAAATCCATGTTTTATAACTTCCCTTCTTAGGGAATTGATGCACTTTTTGGTATAGGCAATACCGGTTTCCGCCTTGTATAATATATCATCGGTACAAGATTCCAAAGCTTCCAACTGTCCTTCGAATTCCAATATTAAATCCTGATATTTCATACATATGGGGCAGTTATTTAGAGGGATCAACTGGATTCCAGTATACCCATCAATTCCAAGGTGTAATTATCTGCAGTCTGTATATACGCGTAGGTACTATATACGGTAGCTCCCAATTTCCTTTTTTCAAAGCCTGCCGTTAGGCCAAGGGCAATATGGTTGTAGTTTAATTCAATAGCTCGCTTTATGGTCTGGAATAATAATTGTCTATAGATGTGAAATTGTTGCAAATATTTATAGTCCATACCCACAAAGGCAGGAATATAGGTTTTATGGATATTTTTATAACACAGCATAACGCCTATCATTTTTTCCGGTTCGTCTTTAGGGCTTATGGTAATAAATTCCCAATTGGGATGGACCCACATGTTGGCAAATAGTTTAGTGGGAAAGGAAAAGGTGTTCAGCCCCAAATTATTTTGATGAACATTCGAATATAGTTCAGCGATCTGTTCCAATTGTACTAAGTTCGCATCCTGCACTATCTGGATGTCCAGTAAATTTTCGATTCTCAAAATTTCTTTTCGTAAGTGCTTCCTATTTCTGGAGGAAAGACGGGAGATATAAGTTTCCAGATTTTCTTCCTTGTTAAGTTCAATAGCACAGGAATCCGGCATCTGCACCCTTATAAAACCTTGTCCTTGAAAGTAGGCATGAAGGTCTTTGTCATCATTAAAATCACGAAGTACGATCATTTTGGCTCCCAGCGTGTGTTCCAATTTTTCCAGCGTGCCTATCAATACATTGAGAGCTTCCTTTTTTTGCGGATGCTCGTTATTAACATATAAATGGTGGCCCTCCGTAAATAAGGAACCGAGGCTCAATACTTTTGAGGTTAAATAATATGGATCGTTTCTCCGTTCTTCCTCAATTTGAGAAGCTCCCACGGCGGCCAATATATCATCCTTCCATAATCCCACGGTCATAAATGTGGCTAATATTGGTTTTTGCTCTTGGTCATAGATAATCAAATACCTAAACTCCCAGTTATGTTCCATTTGGGAATTGCCTCTAAATGATTCTTCCAAAAATTTCAATCCATCCCAATCGAATACACCATATTTTCCCAATAGGCTGTCCCAGAGCTGCTTGTCAATTTTTACAATTGAGTCTTCTAATTGTACTTTTAAATCCGCAGTCATTTTTGGTTTTAAAAAAGTCTTTTCTTGTTTTGGCTCCAATTTAAATGCTTGGAAAACCCGCTCACTATGGGTATGGGTATCTTCCAGTGCCTTTGGAAAATGGTATTCCATCGCTTCAACAAGTCCTTTGATTTCCTCTTTTTGGTTGTGCCTTGAAATGGTAATGCGTACACCGGTATTCTTGACGGGAACGGCAGGGAAGATGCCAAGGTTTACATAAAATCCTTCCTGCATCAAGCGGTTTACAAAATTGTACCCGGTCTTTGGCATGCCGGTGCCTATATAGAACACAGGTGAAATATTCTCGTCAATCATCGGTAAATCTGTCGGCTGTAGCAGCTCATTGAAATATGAAACCCGTTCCCGAAGTTCTTGTTGCAGAACATAAATTTCCGGGGAAAGATGTATTTCGGCCGATGCAGTCGCTGCCGCAATGGATGCCGGCTCCAGTTGTGCTGAGAAAGTCAAAGGCCCACCAAAGGTTTTTATCTCACCGTACATTTTTTTATTGGAACAGACCAAAACCGCCCCGCTGGCTCCAAAGGTCTTGCTTAGGGTGCCAAAGAGCAGTACATTTTCCGATAATTCCCCGAGTTCGCTCAGTACATATCCAGTTCCGTTTTTCCCTATCCAGCTCATGCCGTGCACATCATCAAAGTAGAAATTGAGCTGTGGATACTTTTGGCTTAGGCTCATCAGATCGGAGATAGGAGCGAAGTCGCCATACATGGAATAGATGCCATCGGCCATATACCAAATTTTCTTTCTCTGGTCTGAATATCGCTTGATCTTGTCCTCAAGCATGTTCAGGTCATTGTGCCGTATCATATCAATAGGTACACTTCTATTCTTTAATATTTTCGCAGCACTTTGCACGCTCCAATGTACTTGATGGTCCAAAATAATGGCATCCTGATCCTTCACGGCACTGGGGATTACCCCTATATGGCCAAGGGTGCTGTTTTTGGTAATGATAATCGGATGGCCGTACATTTCCCCTACCTTTTCTTCCAATTTCCTATAAAGCGGATTGGAGATATACGACTTCGACAAAGGAAATTGGGTGCCGTATTTTCGTATTGCATCAACGGCCGCTTCCTTCAACCGTTTATCCTGTTCCAGACCTAAATAGCCTGTAGTACCAAAATGAAAAAGGCTTCTGTTTCTCACTTCTATCGTACGTCCCGTAAAAGAATCTCCTTCAGCGTACAGATGGAGTACGCCTTCCTGTTTTGCATCTGTAAATACTTCATTTACAGTATCCAAAAAATTGTTGTGTTTTATTTTTGCCATAATTCTTCATTTAAAGAATAAAATTTACTTGCATTTAGTGGGAAATAAAAGTGCGATTTAAAAATAATACCGCTGGGATAAGTTTTTTTACATTTTGAATAAGAAAAATACGCTGACTAAGGCCTTGTACCATTAACTAAATGTTTAAAACATCGATATTTTTGTAATTTTATCGAAGAAATTGCCAGTTTTCAATCAAAATGAATTCTATTGAGAATAATTATGCTTTGTACACCCTTGACGGAGGTATTTTATACATTCGGTATCACGCAGATATTGTAATCAAGTATGAAGGCGCCGTTAAAATTGTGGCAGATCGCCTACGGTTCCAGCAAGGAATCTGTTACCCAGCCCTGTGCGATATAACAGGAGTCGAAGAAGTTGACAAACCTGCTAGGGACTACTTGGCAAGCGAGGGCTCCATTCTTCTTAAGGCGGTAGCTTTTATTGTGGGAAACCCCATGTCCAATATAATCTCCTATTTCTACCTTAAGACTACTAAACCCTCCATCCCAACAAAAGCTTTTCAGAATGTGGAAGAAGCGAAATTATTTTTGGAGAAATATATTTAACCATTGAATTGTAGATTGGGAAAATGGGAAATGTAAAAGGGAAATTCAAAATAAAACGAGATGTCGAAAGAGAAACGACTCAAAAAAATTGCAGAAGCATTAGCGGAAATGGCAGCGGGAAGGTTCTATTACCATATTGAAAAATCCAGCAAGAAAGATAATATTGACGCGCTTATATCTGGAATTAATATGATGGCTGAAGAAATTAGTGAAGCTTTATTACACGAGGGATATGTCAATTCAAACGAGACAATCAGACATATAGTCTTGATGATTTTTGAAATCGATTTGAACGGTAAAGTTAAGGCCATTAATCAACAAGCGTGTGATATCTTATCCTATACCTGCGAGGAAATCGTTGGAGAGTCCTTTGAATGTTTTTTAAATGAAAAGTCTGTTCCCAAATGGAAACGGCATTGGAATAAACTTAAGGACAAAAAAATGAAGGATACGTCACTTGATCTAACCTTTAGAAACAAACATGGCTTATTGGTTCCCAGTGCGTGCTATATTAATAGACTAGGGGGGGAAGCGGGTGGTATGGAAAGTTTAATTGTAACGGTTGTGAAACATTCCAAAAAGCAGGTGGAATTGGAGGAATACCTTATGGAGAAAGAGAAAAATGGTAGGGAAAATTCTAAAAGGGAAAAACCAGTTCTTTCTTCAATGGTCAACAAACACAAGGTGATTCTAACATCTTCAGATATAGCAAAAATAAGACAGGTGCGAAACTACTTCATAGAAAATCTCGAAAGGGACTTTCCGCCAATCGAAAAGCTCGCACGTGAATTTGGTACCAATACCTTCAAGATTAAATATGGTTTTAAGGAACTGTATGGAGTTAGCGTTTTTCATTTTATTCGGAACGAACGATTGCGAAAAGCCAAAATGTTGGTGGAGGGTAGTAATATTACCTTCAAAAGAATTACCCAGCTATGCGGTTTTAAAAGTGTTCCATCCTTTTCGACCACTTTTAAGAATGAATTTGGCTATACACCCAAACAGCTTCGAAGGAAATTTACATCAGAAAATTCTTGATTTTTTTCCCTTTCTTGAAAATAATACCGCTGGGATAAGTTTATTTTCATTTTCCTGAAATTTTTATACAGAATTTTATCATATCAAATCAAACGATATGATATTCAATAAAAAACATTGGGAATTAACAATAAATGTAATTAGTCTTCTATTTATTGTTCTGTTTGTGTATGCTGCCATAAGTAAGCTTCTCGATTTTGAAACCTTCACCGTCCAACTGGCACAATCCCCAGTACTTAGTGCCTATGCTGGAATTATTGCTTGGATGGTGCCTAGCATGGAAATATGCATTTCCGTTTTACTAATTTCCGAGAGGACGAGAACTCTGGCTTTATACGCCGCTTTTTTCTTGATGATAATGTTTACGGCCTATATATTTATCATCCTTAATTATTCAGATTTTATTCCCTGCTCCTGCGGTGGGGTTCTCGAAAACCTTAGCTGGACACAACATCTTATTTTTAATGTGGTTTTTATTGCTATGGCCGCTGTCGCCATTTTTCTTTGTTCTCCTGATCCGAAAAAAAATAAAGTGCTGCTACTTGCCGTACTAGCAATTATTGGAATAGGTACGGTGACTTTACTTTTTGTATTTTCTGAGAAAAAGATCCATCGAAACAATGCGTTTCAAAGGCGTTATTTGCCCCATCCGATAGAGAAAATCGGAGAGTTTTCCTTGGATTATGATACTTTTTATTTAGCGGGTTATGCGGATTCAATAGCTTATTTGGGAAATTTCGGCGCCCCGCTTTATTTAACCACCAATAATATTATAACTAAAGAACAGAAAGTTCTTCCTTTGGAACTAAACGATGAAAGCCTGCCATATAAAAAAATAAAAATAAGAGTAAAGCCGCCTATTATTACACTGGCAGATGGAACTGTTCCTGTAGTGCTACAGGGGGATATGGATGATTTAACCTTGAGTAAAACACCTTTTCATTCAATTTATTTCACCCAATTTGTTACAATAGATTCCATAAGGCAAGGTATAGTCACAGTAGATGCTAAATCGGCTAATAAATTAGTGGGTTTAACTAGTAAAATAAACGGCACGGATACTTTTTTTAAACCTACTAAACTAAGGACGGCCTTGTCCGAACCGTTTGCCGACGACGGCCTTTTAACCTGGAATGAAGATTTGAACTATTTTCTCTATACATATTATTACAAAAATAAATATGAAGTATTTGACCAAGACCTGAACTTTATACGTACCGGTTCAACTATCGATACTGTTAATAAACCCCTCCTCCATGTAACTTATTCAAAAAAAGAAGATATGTATACACTTGGTGGTAAATCTATAACAATTAACAGACTGAGCACATCAGCAAACAATTACTTGTTTATAAACAGCGACAGACTCGGACGTTTTGAGGATGAAGGTCCCTTAAAGTCTGCTTCCATAATAGATGTGTATAATATTATTGAGAACAGCTATAACTTCAGCTTTTACCTATACCATCAACCTGGGACTAAATTATATGACTTTCAAGTTTATAATAATGTGCTTATAGCCCTTGCCAAGAACAAACTATTTATATATAGGTTAAAGCCAGAGTATTTTGACTCCAGCTCTAACCCAACACATACTGGCCAGTATCAGGATTAAGACCGAACACCTGTAAAAAATAGTAGGTCGCTAATTCATTAAAACTTTTATATTATGAGAACAAAAATTTTAAAGTTCGGAATGCCCCTGATGGCATTTTTACTGGGAATCGTTTTTGCTTTTGCCACAGAGAATAACCTTCCAAAGGATGATGCCCTAGTTCAGGGATACATTTTTTGGAATAATGACTGTATTACTACCACAAAGGTTTGTAACAATCAGGGTGCTATCCCCTGTCAAGTGGGAGGAAACCAAGTGTACAGCTTGGATTTGGGAAAATCGTGTGCTAATGCCATGACTCATAGACCTCTTTAAATTGTAGGAAGTGGGGCGTATTATGATGCCCCATTTTCTTTTTTTAAATGGCGCTCAAACCACTTTTTAATCTCAGTTGATAGTAGCAACTGTTTTTCAGTATCCCAAGGGGAATGTCCTTCATCCTTTACCAGTATCAATGATGCTTCTTTTTTTAATCTTCTAAGGGCAATGTACATTTCAAGGCTTTGGATCCAGGCTACCTGATAATCCTTATCACCCGTCCATAATAGAATGGGCCTTTTTACATCGGTTACATATTCCAATGGTGAATTCCGTAAATAGGCTTGTTTGTTTTCATAATAGCTGAATCCCATCCTCCATTGCTGATCCTCATAACGCCATAAATCAGTAGCTGAATTATTCCAATTTACTCCGTGATAGTGACTGGTCAAATCGGTTGCGGCCGCACCAGCAACGTAGGTAGCAAACCGATCGGTTTGAGTAGCGATAAATGCTGTTTCGTAGCCTCCAAACGAATGCCCTATAAGCCCTATCCTTTCTGCATCTATACTTTTATTTTTAAGAGCGGTATCCGTAGCAACATTTACACATTCAAGTGCAGAGAGACCAGGTTTTCCTATTTCATAACTAATATCCGGCAATAAAACAAAATAACCTGAACTAGTATAATCCAAGAGGCTAAAACCCTGAAAATTATACCCTGTAGGAGGATAAAATTCCATTGCGTTTCGAGATGTTTTTTCATAGATATTTACTATTAAGGGGTATTTTTTGGAGGGGTCAAAGTTCGTGGGATACATCAAGATTCCTCTCAATTTTTTGTCTCTTATGGTATATTCTATAAAGTTCTTTTGCCCAAGGTCATATTCCAATAGTTCTGCATTCGACTGGTATATTAAACCTCCTATTCCAGTCTTCAAATTATAGTAGTGCAATGCCTTTGGCTGAATTGTGGATTCCGTACTATATATCACTTTCTTGCCGTCGCTTGATTGATAGGCCTGAAAGATGCTTTTATCTCCAAAAATTAAATTTGTGGTTGAGAAATCCTGCCCGAGTAATGAAATACCCATGGCCTGAAGCTCATAGTTAATTTTCAGTAAAAGTGTGTCACCTTCCAAATCGACTATTCTGCCCCCGAAGGTCCCTACCGTTAATCTATAGTAATCTTCTATATTATTTTTACTTCTCAAAATGTAACGGCATTCCTTTTCCTTACCATTTGTAATCCTCTTTGCTTCGTTACCGTCGGTGTTTACCGCCCACAGATCATACTTATTGAACACTATTATTTTGCTGTCGTCCTTAAGCCAAGCAGGCCTACCATACACTTCAATTCTGTTTTTGGGAAAATCATCATCCCTATCTTGAAAGTTTGTAGCAAGTCCCTGTGTTAAACATTTAGCTTGGTTTTTCCTGACATCGTATATCCACCAGTCCCCATTTTTGAAATAGGCAACATACTTTCCTGAAGGGGAGATGGATACCAAATCGTTTAAAGATTGTTCTGCAACAATAAGATGCATTTCTCCTGTCTGAATATCCTTGCAATAAATATCCACCTTTAGGAATTCCGTATTCTGGTCCCCATACTGCAACTCATTGTATACAAGAGCAAATCCGTGTTCTATATCCATTTCGGCAGTTGGAAATTGCGGGCTCGCAATTTCTTTTAGCATTTCCCCTTGGGGAAACCAAGCAGTAAGAAGAAATGGATAAATAAAATTTTTTCGCAATTTTAAGCTGGGATATAGTAAGGGATCACTGGTTTTCCATATCTCCACTTTATCTTCCGTCCCTAATTTCTGGCCCTTTTGTTTTCTAAAAAACAATACAGTGGTTCCGTCCTTGGAAAGAAACGGTTCCTTATTGGCAAGTTCAAAATCGGGAAGATACCGCTCCATAAGGTCATCCTTGAAGGAGACAAATCCTGTTTTGGGGTAATATACGCCCATACGCTGCCTTTTTTTGGTAAATCCCATAACAATTGCGGCAGATCCGGTTTCGTTCCATTTTAAAAATTCAACATTCCCAAACGGTACCTTTTCAATTTGTACTTCAATGCCATTGGCGGCATTATATATAAAAATGGCATTTTCATTCGCGGTCTTAACCGCTAACAAGCTGTTATCCGTTGGATTCCACACGAACTTATTTATTTTTTGAACCAATCGGTCCCTATTGTTTTTTAGGTCAATTATTTTCAGCAAAGATGTATCGTCCGTATCTTTTTGAAGAAGACCCAGAAATCTTCCGTCAAATGAAAATTCAAATTCCTGGACCGAACCAAACTTTTTGCTTTGCCCATTTTCGAGATTTATTAAAACAAGGTTATTCGCCTGAGATAAACTCCCGAACCATTGGTTGTTTTCCGAAAACCTGTTTTTAAAGCTCTCCTGCAAACGTATGTTTGTGTCCTTATCTATTTGTCTTAAGTACATGATATTTTCTCCAATGGAAAAACTTTCCGTAAACACAATCCAATTGCCATTGGGTGACATTGCGTTTACTGACACATTATTGCTCCATACCTTATCGAGTCCATAGGGGTAGGGTTTTTGGTGTTTTTCTTTTCCCTCCTCCACTACCTGCAAAACGTTTTGTGCATCTGAAGGTTGGCGGCTGCATAATATCAGGATGAGCATAAACACTATCATAGAAGGTCGATAGGCAGTATCTCCTATGCCAATCTTTGATAGAATATTGTGTATGATGTTATGTTTTAATGTATTAAACATTAGTAGCCGGGATTTTGGGGTTTGAGATTTGGATTCAGGAGAAGTTCCGATTCTGGAAGAGGCAACAGGATATTGCTAGCCTTCCAGCCGGGTTTTATTGGAGCGAGAATGCTATTGGCTAGACCCCACCGCTTTAAATCGAACCAGCGATGGCCAAATTCACTAAACAGCTCAAAATTCCGCTCTTTAATAAGTGCTTCAAAAATTGCTTCGGATGTTGAAAAGGTAATACTGTCGAGTCCTGCCCGCGAACGGATTCTGTTCAGATCATCATTAGCTCCCGATAGGTCTCCTTGCATCAATCGCGCTTCGGCCCTAATGAGGAATTGTTCGGCAATACGCAGAACAATCGAGTATTCCATAGTTGTCCCCGTGTTGAGGTTCTGCTTGTACTTATAAGGAAAGTACCAGGTATTGGAGCCATCACTAACTTCCCCTATCCAATACTGTTTTCTTAGGTCCATAGGATCCATATTCTCCACAAGGGAATTGTTTAGGGCAGCGAAAGGAGGGGGTGGCGCAGTAAATATATAGGTGGCACCTTCCAAGGTATTGTCGCCTTCATTTATTGGTTTCAGTTGCAGAATAGCACCGCTACTATCCTTAAGGAATACGTTTTCAGGATTGGGTTCAAGAATAAACACTGACTGCTGGTTTACCAATAGGGAACTTTCCTCCTCCGCCAATTGCCATTGCCCCATATAGAGATAGATGCGTGCCAGTAGAGCCGAGGCCACCCATTTATTTGCCCTTATTCTTTCTCCTGAAGGATAATCGGGTCCTAACAGATTCTTTGCGTTTATTAGGTCGGTCACTAGGGCATCGTATACAGCTGCCTCCGGCATACGTTTTACCTTTGTGTTTGTTTCGTAATCAGTTGTTTGAATATAGGGAATATCACCAAAAAGATTCAGAAGGTAAAAATGGACCATGGCCCTAACCACCAATGCCTCTCCACCTAACTGTGCCTTAGTTTCCTCTGTAAGGTTTTCGGAGTTTTCTAGGCCTTCAATAGCTGCATTGCACATGTAAATTAGGTGATACGAATTATCCCAAAGCTCCTTGACCATTAAGTTGGCGGGGGTTATTTGGTGGGTATAAAAATGTTCTGTGCTTTCCCCCGGAGTACCGTAGTAATCCATTTTATCGGCATACAGGCCCATCAAGGGGCCAAGGCCATTGGAATTTCCAGTGAGCAGAACTTGGTCCCTAAGCAGACCATACAGCGATGTAACAGCTGCCGTGGCAGTATTCTCATCATTAAATACGGTAGTTGTATTGAGTTGGCCCACGGGGTCCTCAGCTTCCAAATAGTCCTCACAGCCCGTGAATACTAAAAGGACGAAGGATATAACTATCGGGAAAATAGGGTAGTGATATGATTTAAAGAATGATTTCATTTTCAAATTTTTAAATTTATAATTGAATTTGTAGCTGGAGGGATATCCTTCTCAGAGGAGGCAGAAACCCCTTTGTCTGTTCGGGATCCCCTCCCTTAAAATCGGTAAAGGTCAAAAGGTTCTGCCCGAGTAATGATATTTTACAGGAAGTAGTATCTAATCCCAGGGGAAGGTTATATGAGATGGACAGGGATTTTAAACGTAAAAAAGATGCATCGGAAATAATGCCATTGCTTTGAACGAAGCGGGAATGTGCGGTGTAAGCTTCATTGTCAGCCCCGCTTGTAAATCGTTGGATTCGTGAAATATCTCCCACGTTCTGCCATCTATCCATAACCCCAATGGGTTGATTGCTCATGGTTCCAGGAGGTTCGGTGCCAAAATATTCATTGAAGGCATCTTTCTTTACATATTGAAAAAACATATGGAAGGACCAGTTGCGGTAGTCCAATGAATTGGAGAGACCGGCTAAAACTTTAGGCGTAAGGTCTACCAGATACTGTCTATCCTCTGTACCGGAAATAGCACCGTCCCCATTGTAATCCTCAAATTCATACAATCCCGTTTCTGGGTTCACGCCCGTATTGTTATAGAGTTTTAGGATGTTTATAGATTCCCCTATCACAAATTGATTGGCATAGGTAGAATTTTCAAGGTCAGGAAACGCTATGAGCTTATTTTTTGGTAGGGAAAGGTTTAAGGCACTGGTCCATTTGAAATTTTCTTTGTGAATCCATTCCGTGGACAGCTCAAATTCAAAGCCGGAATTTTCTACGATTGCCTGCAAATTTGCTTGAACGGAAGGAAAACCCGTAGTTCCCGGTAGGGCATAATCAATAAGCTGATTGGAAGAACGATTGTTATAATAGGCAATGGTCATTTCCACTGCTCCTTTCAATAATCCCATTTCGAAGGCGGCTTCCTTTTTTTCATTTTCCTCCCATTGGTAATTCGGGTTGTATATCCGTGCGGGCTGCAAACCAATATTGCCATTATAGGTATGGTCCGTCAAAAGATAGTTCTGTAGGTATTGGTAATCGGATATCTGGTCGTTGCCCGTAATACCATAACTTCCCCTAAGTTTTCCGAAACTTAGCCAGTCCCAATCCAAATTTTCTGAGAAGATCCAAGCGGCACCTATGGCTCCAAAATTTCCATATCTGTGGGAATCACTGAACCTACTGGAACCGTCGCGCCTTGCGGTGATGTTTAGAAATAGTTGTTTCTTAAAGGAATAGTTCAACCTTGCAAAGAAGGACTGGTATTTATATTGGTAACTGTTTTCATTTAAAATAATGAGCGTATTCGCAGCGCTAAGGTTTTCCAGAAACCCATTATTGGCAAAACCATAGCCAAGCAAGGTAAGCTGTTCGGTTTTTTGCGCCTGAAAGGTAGCTCCCACCAGCGCATCCCATTGGTGGTTCGCCCTATTTAGTGTCCAGTTTAGCTGTGGTTCAGTAATAAAGGAGGTATGGGTTCCCGTATGGAGATAAGATTGGGAGACACTACTATCCAGCCCAAAGGCAGGATCGTATATAGTATGTGGAATTTTGTTATTACTTTCGAAATTGGTGTGCCTGTAGCCCGTTTGCAATTTTACATCCAGGTTTTTAAATATTTCGTATTCCAGTACTGTGTTGCCCAATAAGGTTTTGGAATTGTTATTATACGCTCCTTGCAGTTGCGCTAGCGGATTTGTCCACGTACTGTTTTCCCAATTCAAGTCTCCCTGTTCGTTATAGAGGGCAGGAGCATTGGGCGCAAGTCGAAGGGCTGCGCCGGATAGGTCGGCACCAGGTAGCAAATTCTCCTCTATGGTATAGGCTGTGGTTAGAGCAAAATGGAATCTCCCGTCCTTACTGTTATGCTGTAAATTTGAATTTATGCTTACACGGTCGTAGTTGAAGTCGCCGGGATATACGCTGGTCTCATTTTGATAGCTGCCCTGTAGTAAAAATTGAGTATCTTGATTTCCTCCAGAGATGGCAGCATTTAAAAAACGCGTAGCGGCTGTACCGCCTATAAGAACTTCTTGCCAATCGGTATATCTATTTTGTTCCCAAGTACCATTAATATCATAGGCCGTATCTGGATAATCCGAAATACCGTCATTGGCATATGCTTCCTGCCGCATTTCCAAATACTGCTTTGTACTAAGCAGCTCAAACTTTTTTGTGATTTGTGCTATACCGGTACCACTGCCAATGGTAAACCTAGTTTTTCCAGCCTTTCCTTTTTTGGTGGTAATTAGTACCACCCCATTGGCACCACGGGAACCATAAATGGCAGTGGCATCAGCATCCTTGAGTACTTCGATACTTTCAATGGAATTAGGATTAATAGCGTTTAAAGGACTTATATCGCCACTTGGAATTATAGACCCCGCAGCACTTTGGGAACCCAAGGATTGGCCGTCGTAGGGAATACCGTCAATTATATATAGCGGCTCATTTCCTGCAAATATACTTCCCTGACCGCGGATACGGACTTGAAAACCACTCCCTGGCACACCAGATGTTTCCACAATGTCGACACCGGCCAATCTTCCCTGAAGGGCGGCCAAAGGATTGTTGATAGGCTGGGTGCCGATTTCCTCAGCAGTTACCCGCGAAATACTTCCAGTCTTCTCCCTATCAGTAACCTTATAATACCCCGCATTGATAACCACAGCATCCAAAGCAGTAGCATCAGGTTGCATAGTTACATTCAGAATACTGCCACTGCCTACTGCAACTTCTTGCGTCTTATAACCGAGATAGCTAAACACAACAGTATCCGAACTTTTGGTGGTTATTTCATAATGCCCATCCACATCACTCTGCGTACCGCGAGAAGTATTTTTTACTATAATATTTACGCCCCCAAGTGGTCCATTGGCATCAGTTACAATGCCCGAAATGGGAGGGGAGCCGTTTTGTGAGGTTAGGGGAGCGCTTAATGCCCAGAGTAGGGCAAAAGATAAGGGCAGGGCATAGTAGCCCCTGTACTTATTTTTCATAATTTTGCATCAGTTAAGTTTGAATTAATTTTAACTACTGGCCTGCTCCTACGGTCGTGCAAAAACTTTGGAGCGGGTCATTTTTTTGTCATTGCGAGCGCAGCGCGGCAATCTAATGGATATTGCCTTGCGGTCACTACGAACTCAATGACATTGCAAAAACTCCTAAACAAAACTGAAAACGGATGCTTTGAAAAATAAAGTTGAAAAATAAGATACGCGGTACCTAAAATAGGTGGGCGCGGAACTCAACTTATCGACCTGGGGCACTGGTATGCCTGTGTACAGATAAGAGAGCCCACGCCCGGGTCGTGAGCATCCTTGCTTATCATCTCGTACACGTAAAAATTACCAGTTTTCAGATCGAGATTCAAAGCGAATGCTTCTAAAAAGTTTAGAAATGCTTTCGCAAAAATATAATATGTATCTAAAATATTCAGATACAAAATCAAATATACTAAAATTTATCGGTACGCCAAAGCGTACCGATAAATTATTTGAGAAATACTTAATTGCGTAAATGAAAAAGGAACTAATTCAAGTTATTAAAATTCAAATCGCAATTACCCTAATTAGTTTGCTTGAAACTAGCAAAAAATTCAGCCCCATTAATAAGACAAATGAACAAATTATTGAAAGCTATAATAGAATAGCCGTAGAAGCTGATATCAGAAAAGCAACAGTTTCAGATGCTTTTAATGCTAAATCGATCACAGGTCCGAACTCGACCACCGTTTTTTTAATTGTTAAAGCTATGGGATATACTTTATCCGACTTTGCCAAAAAATATGACAGTATTACTGAAGCAGATGTAGAAAAATTTAAAAAAACACGAAAAATATAGACGAACCTCCGTTTTAATAAATTTTCTTTTATAAGGTCCGAAATAGAAATATTAAATATTTCATTCTTATTTTATAATCTCTTTATTACTCCTTAAAAAAGTATAGATTTTATTTTAATTTTTGAAAATTGTACTAAAGTGATATAATAAAATATCAATAACTTTATGTTCTCTCCGATTAAAAATCCACTCTTATGGTTTTCCTTAATGGGTGGGTTTTTGTTTGCTTTATATTTGAAACTATACAAAGAAATTTTTTTAATAACTTGGGCATAGCTAAACAGACTGATGGGCTCAACCCAATAGAGGTGGGAGTATAAACAAGTTGCCAGTAATTTGAACAAAGGAACACGAATTGAACAATGAACAAGGAAATATGCTATAAATGTGAACGAAAAGCGACTTCTAGAGAGCACGTTCCACCGATTTGCTTATTTCCTGAAATGAAAGATACAAAGGGAATTAATTATAGAAAAGATTTAATTACAGTTCCTTCCTGCGATGTTCACAATTCGAAAAAATCAGACGATGACGAATTTCTTTTATTGTCTTTATCAGGTTTAATGAAAAATAATCCTGTTGGAAATTTCCATCAAATAACTAAAGCCAACAGGTCATTAAAAAGAAAAAATAAAGATTTTATAGAAAAGCAAATTTTGAGAAATCATAAATATGCAAAAATCAAAACAACAGATGGAAAATTTCGACTGGTCTCAATAGGAAATCCGAATACTGAAAGACTTATTGATTGTTTAGAACATATCGCTTACGGACTTTATTATCAAGAGTTCGAAGAAAGATTTGAAGGAGAAATAAAAATGGTCTTAGAATTTATTGAATATGCGGACGAAAATATGCAGACGTTCAAAAAAATGCTCAAAAAGAGTTTTGAGTTAGAATATGAATCGAATAGAGAAATTAAAGGTGAGAATCCAAAAGTTTTTTATTATCAATTCCTTAAACCAGATAATTTTGGACTAATTGCATTGAGAATGGTTTTTTATGAAACAGCTGAGACTTATGTGTCATTTAAAGGAAAAAATGCGAAAGAACCATTTGACCTAGGAATGAAATTTATCCAAAATGGATTTAAAACAACTTTCGAGGTTGGAGATGAAAAATTTGAATTTAATAAATAAAAACTACCGCCCACATCAATAACCGCTGCACAACCCTTAGATTTTTTAAAAAACCACATAAGCCGCGTTGAGCGGCTTTGTTTTTTTGAGTATCTTCTAAAATTGAAATAGATAGCGGTTTTATTTAGCAAAAAACTTTATATTTGGTATTATCCGCGGTTAAAATGCCTACTGTTACTGTTCTCCGTAATGATGGTATCTACGCTTGACTTATATTTGAAATGGATGATTAGAAATTTGATTGGGTACAGGTGAAATATATATGCAATTATCCTAGCAATTAATAATGTTAGAATTTTTCAAACTACTTTCCAATAGAGAAATTTCCATAATAATTTGGACATTAATAATTTTTACATTTTTGATAATTAAAGCAAAAGGAAGTTTTGGAAAATTAATGAGTGTAATAAAGGCATTATTCTCTAAAAAATTCATTCCATTCTACATTACATTCGGAGTTTATTTTAGTATAATTATAAGTCTTTTAAATAAGTATGCTATATGGGAATTTTCGCTTTATAAAGATTTTACTTATTGGTTTCTAACCACGGGAATTGTATTGTTTTTCAATTCTAATAATCTAAAAACCTATAAAGACTTTGCCACGGTAATTTTAACGGCACTTTCGTTAACCATTATAATTGAATTTATTATTGGATTTTATAATTTCTCACTCGTTGGGGAGCTAATATTAATTCCGATTGTATCTTTTATTTCACTTTTATCAGTAGTTGCAGAACTGAAAAAAGAGGATCCAAATACAAAGATTATTGCAGAACTATTAAAAGGCATACTTACAATTACTGGATTTGCAATTTTAATTTATAGTATATATAAATTGACAACCAATTATTCTGAATTCTTTACATTAAGCAATTTAAAGTCCATTCTACTCCCACCCATTTTCACACTTCTCTTTGTACCTTTAATTTACTTTACAGTGCTTTACATAAAGTATGAGACGGCCTTTATGAATTTAAGTCGATATAAATTTATTGCCGATAGCAGAAAATATAAAATTAGGATGTCGATTTTAAAGTATGCCAATATCAATTTCAATTATATAGAAAATGCTAATCAAATAATTCTCTTAAAGAAAAGGGAATTACAAAACGAAACTAACATTAAATCATACTTGCGAAAAAACGTAAAACTGAAACAGAGGGCTTAAATCAACTCCTATAAAATTATTATATTTGGTATTCTCCCCGGTTTAAAAGCCCACTCTTACGGTTTTCCGTAATGAGTGGGGTTGTGTTTGTTTTATATTTGGAACGTGATAATAGGAATATTTTAATAAGTTGTGCGTAGTTGCTTAATAGGAGAATTTTAAGGATACAAAGTAGCCGATTTGAACAAATTGGTAGTAATATGGCACTTCAAACCCGAAAAAGAAAATAGTGAAAAGCGAAAATTACTTCTACTACGATAAAAAGCATAAAACTAAATCTGAAAAAAGAGAAGAATACGCTTATAAAATAAAACAAAAACTATACAACTTTCTTTTAGAAAGCAAATACTTCGAAAAGAAACTCAATGTAATTGATAGGCATACTAAATTGAGAAATGATAGAGAAATTCATATCTCACGAAACTACTATTCAGATAGAATAATTTCAAAAAACCAACCTAAAAATTACAAAAAATTAAAACTACCATATATCAGTTTTTTTGAAGTTATAGAAATAGATAAATTTGACAATTTCAAAAAAAACCTTATTTCTAAATTTTCATCTAAACATTCTAGATTCGGTAAAGAAATTGGATATAAAGATGAATTAGAAAAAAAACTAACTAAAATCAAAATTGATTTAGATTCATCTGGATTTGGAAACCTAATTAACTTAAACTTTAAAGAACTTAAAACAAATCATTCTGATTATGTTGATTTTTTGACCATTTCATACATTAAAACTAATGAATCGTACTTCATATTACATATTGAAGTAAAACCAAGTGAAAAGTTTAATAAAATTAGTGCCAAAATCTTTAAATCTTCAGAGACAAGCTTATCTACTCGCCATTTTCATTCTTTTAAAAACATATTTAAACACAGACTTTTTACAGGTTATACTTCTTTTAAAGGTAGCTTAACAAGAGAAAATATTGATAATCTAATTTCAGATTTACAGTTTCAATTAGATTATAACTTCTTAAAACATTTAAATGGATATTTTACTACATCAAAACTAACTCATAAAATCCCAAAAATTGAACATTATTCAATTAAGAAATTTAAAAAACATAAGGAAAACAATAGTCTTTATTCTTTTTTTAATTTTTCAAATATTATTCAGTTTACCTCAAAAGATGAACTTGTTGATATCTATACAAACAAAGGAAATAACGCAGTATATATAATAAAAGAAGAAGAACACGGTAAAAAAATTGGAACTGGAAGTGACCATACAGATTATGATTGGCTTGAAAGTTATTATTTATTACAAAGTATGGCTTTTCCTTGTGTCTTTGATGCAATATTGAATGAGGAGTTTTCTAAATTAAATCACATTAAAAGAAAAATGTACGATTTTCTGGAAAACACCAATAAATGGAGGTTTTATAAGTACTTTTTATTATTTCATCAAAACAATAAATATTTAAAACTCAAAAAGGAAATTACAAAATTGAATTTAATTACAAATAGATACAAGAATGAATTTAATGACAGAGCACTTATCTTTTTAATAAATCATAGTAGTGATGTTAGTCAATATGAATATTCAGATAAAAATAGAAGACAAATGGAGAAGTCTAATATATTGAGTTATTATATCGAAAAATTTCAAGACCAAATAAAATACTTGACCAAGAAAAAAGATGATGTTAATATGGTTTTTAAAAATATAGAGGAACTTAATACTTATAGGACTAATTTTATTCTACAAGTTGTTTCATTAATTATTGGAATACTTGCTTTCATTTTTGCATTTGAAAAAGTTAGAGATTTTATTGTGGAATTACTAAATAAATGAACAAAAAACTACTGGCAACCATGGTAACCGTTGCACCACCCCAAAATTTTTAGGTATCTTCTAAACACTAAATAGAGGGCGGTTCTATAGAGCAAAAACCTTTATATTTGGTATTCTCCCCGATTTAAAAACCCACTCTTATGGTTTTCCATAATGGGTGGGTTTGAGTTTGTTTTATATTTGAAAAAAAATTTTAAATGATTATGATTTGTAGTTTATACAGTTATTTCATAAAGATTGTTGATTTTTTTCTAACCAAAGAGGTTTTTTCATCAATATTTTCAGGAATTATCACCGGTCTTTTCCTGGGAATAGTATTCTTTGTTATTAAGGATTACCTAAGTAAGAAAAATAATATTAGCGGTAGGTGGTTAATGTATGAGACGATTTACAATAGTGATTATAATCCATATATAGGAATGAAGCTCGTTTCAACGATTAATGTTTTACACTCTGATAAAAATGTACAAGGAACCGGAGAGAAAGTTTCCGAAATTACTTTAAAGGCAGGATTAAAAGACTATGTTGCTAAAGAAAGAACCAAATTTAAAATTAATGGGGATTATGAATGGCACCTGGCGAGAAAGAATAGATTAAAGTTTATATATGAACATACAAATAATAATGGCAGACAAATTTCCTCATTTGTATTTTTAAAAAACGTCAAAAAAGATAGATTTGAAGGCTGGTTTATTTCGGAAGCGGCTAATTCAACTGGTACAATTACTTTAATTAAACAAGATGTTGCAGTATTTGGAAAGGGGTTTCTATTTTTTACAGCCACTATAATATCAAAAATTTTAAATGTAAGTCTGGTAGAAAATATTGAGCATCATTTTTTAAAATATTATGCCAGGTCTAAATATTTTAAGAAAGAGAATCCAAACTTCACAAAAATATTGGTGGGTATTGAGGATCCGAAATTTAAAACGCACAAAGGTTTTGTGGCAAAATCTTTAATTAGAGGATTTTTAAGTAGGTTCAAAATAGTTAGAAAAAAATTCAATTTAATTAAAAGTGGTGGTTCAACAATAACTATGCAATTAGCACGCACCTTATTTATTAAAGATTATAATAAAAAGTGGAGAAGAAAAATCTTAGAAATAATATTTGCCCTCTATCTTGAAAAGATTTTAACAAAAAATGAGATACTAAATTTATACTTAAGTTCAGCTAGATTTCATCCGAAAATAAATGGAATTAAAAACGCTATTAAACATCATAATTTCAATAGGTATGAGGACTTATCGAATGAAGAAAGTTTCTTTTTGATCGAAAGATTATCAAGTATTAAAGAGAATTATTCTTTAAAAAGGGTTAAATTACTTTTAAGAAAAATAACCGGTCAACCGCTTACTATAAATTATCGTCATTTATTGTCATTATATTCTAGTTCGGGATATAAGCGCATTAAATAGAACAATTTATATTTACTAAAAATTTTTGGCCGTTAAAGATCCAATATAAGCAATGGAAGAATGAATGGCATTACACCTAAGACACTTTTGAAAACCGTGTCTATTTATTATTGCATTTGAAATGCCCATCACGGGATTTGAAACTGAAAATATGTTGCCCACAAGTTTGAAATAACTCATTACAATTTAAAAATGGCATATAATAAATACAAAATTGATGAAATTGAAATAGGAGATGAAATCTATTTCGATAATGTCTACAGCGGAAAATTATTGACACAATCCAATTATGATGAATATTGGACAGTACACGGTAAAAATAAAAATCAGCTTTTAGTAAATTTAAAAGAGGAGCATTATTGGTAAGTAGATATTGCAGATGTCAGACAAATGATTAAGACCAAATCCTGAATTAGAAAAATAAATTTATGGAAATTGCTATTGGCGTATTTGCATTACTAGTAGGCGGAATAGCACTTTTTTTCCAAATCAAAGAATACCAAAAAAATAATAAAATCCCTCAATTTAAAGGACGTATTGGAATTGACGAAAATGATGGGATCGTAACTAAAAAATTGTTTGAATTTGTTACTAAAAATCAAGGTAAAATAATTTTCATAGATATTTATTTCGACAATGATAAAAACTATGAAATTAATGAAAATTCGAAATTTTGTTTTTCTTATTACTTTGACGCAAGGGAAAAGTTAATTGGGGGAATTGAATATTTAATAGATGTAAAAAGCGGCGACGATTTTTTTTATGATAATAGACAAGCATCCAAGAGATTAAAAGGCAATTTCAAGATTATTGGATTTTCTGGACCACAAATGGGATGGTTTTCTGTGATTATGAAACCTGTACGAATAGAAGATATTTAAAAGGAAACGTAAAAAAGCCGGAGGGCAACATCTGTAACCGTTGAACAAGCCCATAATTTTTAAAAACCAAACCAATATACGCCGCTATGAGCGGCTTTGCTTTTTTGGTCAGGCTTGAGAATGAACCAAATTTGGTGCCTTTAAAAAATGCCATGCTACATTCTGAAGCACTATTTTTGGCAAAAAATACAAAACAAGGCTTTCCGCCCCGCTCTTTGCGCGTTTTTGGATAAACTTGAGGTATTTCTTGAGGTTGTAGGCCATCGCCGAGAGGTGCATGCATTTATTGGCCTGTTTAATGCCAATGGTATTGACCTTGCGAAGACCCATAAACTCCTTGAGGGTTCCAAAGACAGGCTCCACGGTGCTTTGCCGTTTGCTTTTTAGATACCGACCAGTGGGGCTTTTTATTCTCGCTATGTTGCGTTCATATTCTTCCCGGTAAGCAGTGATATTGATCCGCTTTTCGTGGCTTTTACCTATACAGCTTTCCTTGATGGGACATCCCTTGCAATCACTTCGTTTTGTAAAATAATTATCCTTTAATGTGCCTTTTTCAAGTTTCTGCTTGCGGAAGGTTACTTTCTTTCCCTGTGGGCACAGCCAGTAGTTTCCTTCTTTTATATATTTAAAGCCTTCGGGGCCGCCCTTGTAAGTCCCCCCAAAGCAAGTTCGGGGCAGGCTGTGGGGCGGAATGTAGCTTTTAATGCCCCTGGCTTCCAGATAGGCATAGTTCTCCCCACTGCTGTAGCCGGTGTCTGCCAAGAGGTGCTCCCAGATCATTCCCTCCTTTCTCAACCGCCTGTTGAGCCTTGCCACGGTGTCCTGCAAATACTGGTTGTCCTTCTTGTCGGCGTGGTAAGCCTGCACATCGGTAATCACGTGGCTCCCGGTATCTACGCTTATGTTGCACAGGTAGTTGAGCTTTCTTGCCTTCCCGGGCTTGACACTTATCCTGGAATCGGGATCGGTAGGACTGTAATGGGTCTTGTTGCTGGTGTAACGGCTGCCCTTGTTCTTGGCTCCCGGGCGCATATCCTGGTCTTCGCTCCATCTTTTGTTACGGCTCTTGATCTCTTGTAATTCTTTTTTACTGGCCGTTATCTCTTGTTGTTCCTTAGGCGCTTTGTTCTCTTTGGCCTTTCTGTCCCTGCTGCTCTGTACGCGCACCTTGGAAAGGTGTTCTTCAAGTTCATCTGCCGGCACTTTGATCTCAAGACTGTCCATCGAGGTATTGGCCTTTACAGGGGCTGAATCGATGGCTTGGGTATGGCCGCTTACCAGACCGGCTTCTATGCACAATTTTAAAACACGGGTAAAGACTTCTTCAAAAATATCTTCCGGGAAAAGTTGCCGTGTGCGGCTGATGGTGCTGTGCCAAGGTAAAGGCTCGTCAATATCATAGTCCAGGAAATAAAGGATGTCCATACGCATACTGCAGTGATCCATCAGGCCACGGTCTGTGGTTATGCTTTGCAGATAGACCACCAAGCATATCTTAAAAAAGACCTCGGGGTCTATGCTTTTTTGCCCACTTTGTCCATAGAACTTATTGGTGAGTGGGTAAAGAAAGTCCAGGTTTAGAACTTCTTTTAGCCGTCGGTAAAAATTTTCTTTTGAAACCCTGTCACTTAGCTTAAAGCTTGTGAAGAGTTTTTCCTGATAGTTTTTCTTGCCTTGCATAGGCATGAAATTAATAAACTTCTCAATTTTATACAAGCCTTTTGTTATATTTGAAGAGGTGGTTGTGCAACAGGCACAATGTATAAAAATAATTGCCGGGATACTAGTATTTTCAAGGGTTGTAACCCGCTCCAACTTTCTCGTAACTTGACAGGAAAAGGTCACTCAATCGGCTCCTATTCTTATACTAACCATTAGGCAACATTATGCAATCTATATGGAAAAAATCTTTTTAAGTCATACGAGTATTGACAAACCAATAGTGAGAAAATTTAAAAAACTATTGGAAGTACAAAGTTTTGATGTTTGGCTTGATGAAGATTCAATTTTAATCGGTGATTCAATCTTAAAATCCATAGAGAGAGGGCTTTTAATGACAGATTATGTTTTGTTGTTTATTTCAAGAAGAGCACTAGAAAGTCCTTGGGTTGAGAAGGAAATAACAGCAGCAATAACGCTTGAAATTGAGAAAAAAGATAATTTGATTTTACCAATTGTTATTGATGACATAGAGTTGCCTCTTTTTTTAAAAGACAAAAAGTATATCAAATTCAATAAAAATTATAAGAATTGTATTAATGAAATAATTTCTGTCATTGAGAGAAATAAAAAAAGATTGGAATCATCTAAAATAGTTTCTATTAGTACTGATCTAACTCTAACTTTTGATAAATCAGGCCATAGAACTACTTATTTGAAAAATCAAGTCCTAAAATGTGTTCGAGGCGATTATAATTTTCACACTGATGGAATAATAGTGGATGGTAAAATTGAAAATATTGAGATTACAAAAGCAAAAATAGTATCTATTGATGTAGTTGATGATAAAAGAACCTTTATCAAAAGTCAATTCACCAAACCTTTATTAAAAAACGAAACAATAGAAAGGCAATTGAAATGCTTCCTAATTGATTGTTTTCCTGAATCTGAAGAATATTGGTTTATTCAAAAATGGCATCAATCAAAGAAAATGAAAATCATTTTTGACTTTTCATTAGAAAGAAAACCTTATTCAATTGACATTTTTGAAAATGAAGGAACCTTTGAACGAATTATAACTGAAGAAAAAAAGGTGTCTATGGAGGACAATCGTATAATTTATCAATTTGAAATAAAAGCTACCAAATATGCGACTAGGTATGTTATTCGTTGGAATTGGTAAATAACGTTGCTTAACAAAGATCTAAGTTAAATACCTAATATTTCTTCTACAATTTCGACTTAAATTTCTCTTTATAGGGCAGTCCACTTTTAGCGATTGTATAAACTAAAATTTGTTATTATTTTGCATTCTCCCCGATTTAAGATTTACCGTAATGGGTGGGGGTTTGAGTTTGTTTTATCTTTGGAAACTATATAAAGAAATTTTCAATAATTTCGGAATAGCAAAACAAATTGAATGTCTATTCAATAAAGCTGGAAGGATAAACAAGTTAGCCACTCATTTAACAAAAAATGAACCAATGAAGGAAATGATTTATAAACCTGATGTGCGTATTAGTAACCCAATTTACTTAATAAGACAAGCGGAAGAATTAATTAATATAGCAAAATCTAACGAAAATGCCTCATCGTTGATTTACGCCTCATTAGAATGCAGAATTGCACTTGAATTAATGGAATTAAATTTTCTGCTACATTCTGTAAAACGAGAGGAAAGGGAACAAATCATTGAAGATTCCAAACCAAAGAATGGAATTGACCGAGTAAACAGCAAAATAGGAAGCTTAAAGTATAAGTATCAAAATTTTTTACAAGCAGTTTGCGAGATTTTAGACATAGATAATGAATTTTATGATTACAAAAAATCAAAAGACTTTCAACACGAATTAAGCACATACATCCATTCATATTACTTAATAGATGTTGAGATAAAATATCAATCGGCTTATATGCAAAAATGTTTAGAATTGATTTTGGATGTTATAAACTTTGTTAAAACCTCAATGCCTTTTAAAGACGGGACTTACACAATGTTGGGAATGGAAATAGCATCAATGCCTGAAGAAGACAGGTTAATATTGGACGAATGGAAAACTTCACCCAAAATGACTTATGAAGAACTTAAAGAAAAGTTGAAATCAAATCATAATAAATGAAAGCAAAAAGGATAAAAACGTGTGGCAACAAAGATGTATAAACGCAATTACGAGGATTCGACCGTGTCCGAATCCATGCTTCATTGCTACCGTCGCTGCTTATCCGAAAATATTAAATTTATCCGGTTTCTGCGGTATTTCTAATCGTTGTGCGCAATGAGTTGAAAAAAAATAATTTTTGGATTGGATTGATATTTTAATGGCATACCGCCAAGGCAAATTTTCCAGATACTATTTTGGTCTGACTCGAAGACTCATTGTAGGTGCTTGTCAAAATCCTATTGGCTCCAAATTCGAAAACGACCAAGCCGCTTATGATACAACTAAGGAAATATTTGAAGACATGAAACATTACAATTAAGATGGTTTAATTGTAACTTCCACCCAATGTAATATTTATAATGGACCAGTAATGCAAATCACTGAAACTGATTGAAATGAACAATCAATTGGAACAAGTTTCAATGATATATGGGAAAGATATGGCGATGAAATTATAGATGGTGATTTTGGGATAATCCCCTACGATCAACAAATATTAAATAAAATGAATACATAAAAGATTTTATTAAGTCGTCCCACTGGCGCACTTTGGAAAGCGTGTCAATATAATCTCGCATTTCAAATGTTACTTTTTGTATCTTCATTTCTTTAAACAGCAGTTATACAATATTATGCTAACTCCTACAGACACTCATTTACTTGCTGGCATATTAACCAAATTATCTAATCCTGATAGTGTGGAAATTATTTTAGGTAAAATGGTTCTTGATATTGCGGCACAACGTAAAAGAGATATTGATATTTCTGTAAAGTACATTAATGAAGATGGAGAAGAAGTATCATTCGTAGGATTGCAAGTTAAAGACCATACCAGAAAATTAGGTTCACCAGAAGTTGAACAATTATGTATACACTTTAAAGATTCTCCATCCATAAAGAAAGGGGGAATTATTTCTGCTAGTGGCTTTACGAAGCCAGCAATCTCTAAAGCAGCTTATCATGGGATAGATTTATATCATTTGAGAGTTTGGGAAAAAAATCAGGGAATCGATTTGGAACATATAAAATTTGGAGATGATTTTTTTACTAGTGAGATAGTGCCAACAATTATTAATAAGCCATTCTTTACTCTCATTTTTGAAAGAGAGTTGACAAGTAAAGAGAGCCAAACTATATCCAATGAATCTCCCTTATTTATAGAAAATAGTTCTAATATTGATGATCCAATAAATATAAAAACCCTCTGCCATAATTTGCTTAATTCAATCATGAAAGATGATTCAATTCAAGCAAAATTTGATGAAGTAGGATTTGAAAAAGAAATTTCCATTAACCAAAGAATACACATATCGAATAATATTTTCATAAAATTAGGAGAAGAGTTTGTGAAAATAAATGGAGCTAATGTGGAATTTAAACTAATCCAAAAATTAAAAAAGATGGAGACTAATTTCAAGATTTTGATAAATATTAATAATCCAGAAGAAAGAATCGGTGCACTGGTATCTGAGATGTCAAATGGTCTCTTAATAGGAATGGTAACTTCAACGGATGATAAATCTGTCAAACTAATTACAATACCCATATCCGATAGAAATAAAGAAAAAATTCATGAAATGAAAATTAAGTAAACTGCTTATATAATTTTCGCCGTTCTACCAATTTAGCTGCGCCTATCCTTGACAGTAAATACTCCAAATAAAACTCACTCTTTTAAAACCTTCCCCGCTATGATGTAACTTCGATGCTCCAAAAAGGATCGAGTTGCCGTCCTGAAAGATTAGAAGTTGCAGAATGCCAGGGCGGAAGTGATTTAGAAGGTTTTTTTGAAATATTTGGGTTTTGTGTTAAATTTGAAAAGTATGCGCAGTAAATAAGCTTTAAAAGTTTTGAATATCCTAGTGTGACATTAATAGTTGTTACTATATAGCGAAATATGTGCAATTAGAACAACACTATGAATAAAGATGAATATTTAGAAAGAATAGCAAAAGAAAGTGGTGTTCCAAAAGAGGAAATTGCTGGAGTTTATACTGACGAGGAAAAAGGCGAAAGAATGATTTTTAAAAGAAATCAGCTAATAAATCAACTCCAAAAAATAAGTCCTAAAATAAATAAGTCTTTTGATGAAATTTACTCAACTGAATTTGCCAATATAAGTTCTGATTTGAGTGAAATAATGCCTTTAATTTATGTTGGACTAAAACAAGCTCACGTTAATAAAGAGGAATTAATAATTACTTGTGGAGATTTATTGCGAAACTCATCAAATACGGTTGCGAGTTCTGTTCAAACATTAAGATGTGGTTTCAGGTTACAAAGTGGAATTTTATTGAGAAGTGTTATTGAAATGTGTGCTACGGTTACTCATTTGATTATTGAACCAAATATGCTTAATGATTTCAATAATGATAAAATTAAATCAACTTATTCAATTTCTGTAGCGAATAAACAAATTCCTCTTTTTGGAAAAGTTTGGGGAATTTTAAGTAAAAAACAAATTCATATCAATTCGCTTCACGCTGATTGGTATCCAATGATAGAATATAAAGACAAAGAAGAAGTCCCTGTCGAAGTCATAATCGGAATTATTGGAATGGTAACAATGATTTTAAGAATTACAACGGAATTGACTTTTTTCAGATATATCGATGAACATACATATTGGAAATCGGAAGGAGATAATAAAGTTTCATTTATACCACCAACCGAAGAAAATATTGGTTGGATAAAAGAAAAATTAAAGAGAGAATAACGTTACCAAACAAAAATGTATAAAAGGAATTGCGGTTTAGTTCTAAATTAAACCCGCAACTATTTTTATAATACCTGTTTGCAATAACTAAAAAAAAATAATATATGAGTTGCGACTTTTCCGAAACACAATATTCTTTTTGTTTCACTTTCGAATATTTGAAACGGTTTTTCCCAATAATTCCGCTTCCAATTTTTCCAAATACAGTTATGGAAGGAAGAGAAAATGGTGGTTATGATATGGGAATAAATGGTAATATTTTCTTTCAATTCAAAATTCCAAATTATATTACAAGAAAAAACGCAAAGAATATTCATCATTGGAATGTATTCAATGACGAGTTTTATAGAATTAAAATAAATACGAATTCAAGACAATTCGAGCTTTTAAAGCAATTGAGTAACCCGTTGAATAATGTTTATTATGCTACTCCTGATTTTCATACTGACGATTCGCTTTTAGAATATTACCAATGCGATAGAATAGTTTTCAATTCTGCAATATTTGACTTAAACGGATTCCCACCTCCCGGTAGCGGACATCATAATTTAGTGTATAAATCTGGGGAAAGAATGGCGATACTTTTTTCACAACCAATCGAAATTAAAAAAACACAAATTATTAACCCAAACGAAATGTTTTTTGAACGACAAAAACAAAGAGTTTCTATTTATGAACAGGCAAGAGAAATTTTCAAAATTTTAAAAGAAAATGATTTTTTGAATGAAAGTAGTTTAAATATAAATGACAACTTTCGTTCGGAATTTGTAAAGTTTGTACACAATATACTTCTAACTAAATTTGATATACATTGGTATCCAGTTTTATCAAGAAGAAATTGAGAAATACTGCTAACAAAAGCTGTTACTAACATCAGTAACCATTTCACAACCCCATTATTTTTAAATATCTCACCCCTATAAGCCGCTTTGAGCGGTTTTTTTTGGTGCCTGCTAAAAATGAAATAGATAGCGATTTTAGACTGTTGGATTGTTAGATTTTTGGATTATTGGAATATAGCTTAAAGCCTACAGTCTATGCAAAAAACTTTATATTCGGTATTCAGCCCGATTTAAAAACCCACTCTTATGATTTTCCGTAATGGTTGGGTTTGCGTAAGTTTTAGCTTCTAAAATAACTTAATGCATAGTGCAAAATTTCTTTGATTATAGTTTAGAATCTAATAGGGAAGCTTTGATGCGTTTTTTATAATCATCAGATTCATAATACTCAATGAGTTCTTCTGCCTTATTAATCTCATTCTTGAGCTCATAAACCTCTTGGATCATCGCATCATCTTTTTCGTTATCAGGATAAACTCTATATTCTGGATCCAGTGAAATGGTTTCTTTAACCGGATTTGATTTTTCTAGAATATTTACATTAAAAGGAGGTTTTGGGGCTGTAGCTGAAAAATAAATGGATATTGCTAAAGTCAGTATGGCAATACCTATGGCGATTGTAGATGCTTTTTGTGCACTTTTGGCTTGTTCACGGGATTCTTTTAATTCAAGATAATCAACATATTGCTTTACAGTCTCTCCTTTTATATAAAATCTTTGTGTCATTATCTCGGCATATGCTTTTTCATTGTGTTTTGCTCCACCCTTTAAAATATAGAATTTTATTTTATAAAGGGTGTCCTGCAATATATCAGCAGAATCCTGAGACTGAAAATGGTTTAAGAACCAACTTAAAAAAGTGTATTCTCTAGCCTTATTCATTTGGAAATTTAAGTTTTCTTCAAGTATTGCCTTCATTTTTGAATAATGAATTCCGTTATTGTGATTATAGCCAATTTCCATTGCCTTGATATAAATATTTTCTTCCATTCCATTTGAATATTATTAGTTAGTCTAATTTAATCAAAATTTAAGAGAGCGTTTTTTGATTGCTTAGCAAGTAAAACTATTTAACTTACCTGGTGTGCTTTTGTAAATCGGCAATATTTTAGATGATTTTGAAATGTCATTTGCTTTTAAAGAAAGAGAAAATAATTATATTTGGTATTCTCCCTGTTTTAAAAACCTACCTTTACGGTTTTACGAATATGAACTTATTTTTGAATTTATAAGAAACTAATGGAGCAAATGTTTGGTAAATGGGAAATAACCATTTCATTTATACACATGTTGTAACTAATATCTGAAATACATTGATAGTTTACAAACAACAGATACAAAATAATGTTCTTGAATTTAAAGAATTAGATGAACTCACAGCTCAAAGCTGGACCTATAAAACAAAAAATACTTATTATAATAAAAAGAAACTTCTTGAAAAACTAAACGCCTTTTTTGATTGGCATATTAACTATTGTAATACTTTTCTAAAGGGCAAAACATACAATCAAAAAAATCTTGCTTCAACTGTTTTAAAAACGAAGTTTAAAAATCAAACTCATTGGAATGAATATATTAAAAAGTCCCTCTTCCTATCATTAGAATATGTTGAATATTTAAAAAGTGTTGTTAAACTAAAAAACTTATCAGCGTTTGAACATACAATATCTAATCTGAAAATTGATTTAGAGTGGCTGATTGCTAGTGTTGAAGTTGACTTAAAAAAAACAGTTACTTCCATTTCATTAAATAGTGGTAGAAGAAAATATTTATCTCCAACTGATTTATTTTCAGCAGCTCGAACTTTATTTAGAATTGAGGAGTTTTCAAAAATGGAAGACCTCTATTTAAGAGATTTAAAGCCTGTCGTAATGTTTCAAATTAGACAGTTATTAGAAGTATTTGGTAGAGAGCTTATAGGATATTATTCAATAAATGACCAAAGCGGACTGCCTGTTAAAAGATTCACACAAATATCTTGGGAATTTATAAAAGAAGAGGTAAAATCATCTAATTCTCGAATTATTTTTCCTTTTGATGTTCAAATGATAATCGATATAAACCAGTGGGCAAATGATTTTGTGCATACCACCTATTTGCATAGTTCATATATTCAATATTTTGTATTGAAAGCGATTAATGTACTGTTCGCTTCAAAAACAAAAGGAATTAAAATATATACAGGAGAAACTGTAAGTAAAATAAATATTGCTGATATTAAAATTAGAGATTACAATTTATTAAAAGTTGATTTTGATCAATTTTTAAACAATAGAATTCCTAATATTGTAGTTGATTGGATGCCGACAAAAAAAGTAGGTGCATACATTATTACGGAATAGTACTGGGCACAACACCGGTAACCATTGCACAGCCCCACTGGCGCGCTTTTGGAAAGCTTGTCTATTTAAGGGTGCATTTGTAATGCCCTTCACTCCTTTTTGAAAATGGCAAAATTATTATATTTGGTATGCTCTTCACTCAAAGCGAAACCTTTTACGATTTTTCTAAGTGGGAGGGAGGTGTTCTTTCTACCTTGATGAAAAAAGCAATCGATTTAGGAGATTTACGAGTTTCGCTTTATTAAGTTTAAAAGCATTGCGCGAATAAAAAAAACCTATACCTATTAAGATTAAGATGATATACTCTAGCTTATCGCCTAAAGCATATTACTTATAACATAAAGCTTATAGCTCCAAATTCGCTAAAAGATGGAATTGTTTATCGCTATCCGGTGTCATTTTAAACTCCTTAATACTCAAGCTTGTTGATGATAAAATATTTAAAAATGCCTGCAATCCGCCCCTTCAATGTTGTATATTTATAACTTCCTTCTAATTCGCTTCTGGACTATATCTCCGAGAGTAATTTTCCCCTTGCGTAGTCCACCTCCATGCCGACCGTAAGCCGATCACAAGCCCATCCCAAGCCAACCGCATGCCGACTCCATGCCGTCTGTACTCCATAGATACTTCCTAGATACTTCTCTGCCACTTCATAATCTCCCCCAATTTAATGTAATTTCATAATGTCCTTAACGCGCTGGCGCCTTTACTTAGTGAAGCCGAACCGCACTTTCCTTAATTACTTACTAATGTACATTAGGATTAAAAGGCTCTGCGTCTATTTCATCCGGATAGCCATCCAAATCTGAATCGCGCACCCCATCATCTATTACCAATAATTGAAAACTAATTGGCAAAAAAGTATCGAAAACCTCCTTGTTAAACTCAGCCGTAGGCGCCACAGAAACAGAGGATGCCATTTGGGTAAAACCGCTCACGGGTTCAAAAAGTGTATTCACCCAAACCAAACCTGTAAAAACCCCAAACTGTATCAAACGCGCTCCAAAAGTTATCTGTAACCCATCAAAATTTGTAGTTCTTGTAGCTGTACATATTACATTAAAATTATCATTGAAGTTATAAAAGGCAAACATATTGTTTACCTCAAAAGCAATGGCATCATTAATGGCCACTTGGCCAGGCAAGGAAGTTAACGGCACATAACGCCATACAACCTGATTGTCGTTTCTTATAACATTAACACCCACACTAGATGGATTGTTACTGGATACCTCAAAAGCACTGTACCCCTGCGGCATCTGAAAGCCCAATTGCGGGTAGTCACTATGTATAAAATACGTTCCAGGATTTTTAATGGTGGGTATTTCTGTCAATGGCACTGGCAGCCCGTTTGCATAATCCCAATACAGACCCGTTAACCCTATGGCAGTAACACATTGCTGCGACTGAAAATCTTGAAAGTCCTGATTGGTATTGTTATTATCGTCCTTATTGCACGAAAGTAGAATGGTGGTACTTACTAGAAGTAGAAATGCGTTTTTTGTCATGGTTTTTACTTTTTTGGAACATCGGGAAAGGATGCAGAATGTCATCAAAAAAAATCCCATCCTGGGGCTGCCACCGGCATTCCGCCCGTAAACATTACAACTGGTGTATTCATAAAATTTACATCGCAAATCTGGCTGCTAGGGCTACAGTTATGCGAAAGTTCGGAAAATTGGTAGATTTAAAACATCAAGAACTCCCAAGGGCAATGAAACCAAATTTAGTCCTTTTCATGATAAGGATACAAATTGTTTTAATGCGGAATATTTTCCAAAGTTGATGGTTAAAAATACTTATTTGGCATTGGTATAAATTGAATAAAAGGAAAAGTAAGTGTGGATTTGGTATTTATTAAATAATAGCTGATCAAATAGTAAAGGTTCCCGGTTTGCCAATAGGTCCCGGATTGCCCAATAGGTCCCAGTTTTATAAACTATTAAAAAACTTAAAAATCATTATTAAGTTATACATTGGTTGAAGCATTTTCCATATTTGAATAATTTGCCAATTTACCTTTAAGCGCCTTCATATCCTCACTGACTTTTTTATCTATGATCTTAGCATAGTGTTGCGTAGTCTTTAAAGATTTGTGACCAAGCATTTTGCTTACGGATTCAATTGGGACTCCATTGGTCAAAGTAACTGTTGTGGCAAATGTGTGTCGGGCCAGATGAAAGGTAAGATTTTTCTTAATTCCACAGAGATCGGCTATTTCCTTGAGATAGGCATTTGTCTTTTGATTGCTCAATACCGGTAATAAATTTCCGGATGCCGTTTCAGGGCTTTCTGCGTATTTTTCAATAATGGCTTGCGGAATTGCCAATAAGGGAATGCTGCTTCTGGTATCCGTTTTGCTTCTTTTTATCTTAATCCATCGTTCTCCGGAAATGTCCAGGATAATATTATCCGAAGAAAGTTTTTTGGCATCGGCATAGGCCAATCCTGTAAAACAGGAGAATACAAAAACATCCTTTACCTGATCCAATCGAGGAATCCCAAAATCTTTTTCTACTAATACCTGAAGCTCACTTTCATTGAGAAATTCCCGATCTACAATTTTAAGCTTGGCTTTCCAATGGACAAATGGGTCCTTGTTGATCCAATCATTGGCGTAGGCAATCCTGATTATTTTTTTAAAGTTTGTGATATACTTTATGGCGGTGTTGTGTGAACAATTTCTCGTTGTCTTAAGGTAATATTCAAAACCGGTAATAAAAGTATGGTCAACGTCCTTGACGGGAATATCATCGTTGCCATATTCCTTTAAAATATATTCACCGATATGTTTCTTGGCGGTTCGATACCGTTCTGCCGTACCGGCGGCAAAATCCCTTCCGATCAAGTTTTCGACCTTATCGTTATGCTCCTGAAAAATTTCCAGCAGCATTTTATGTTTTATATTTTTTCCAAGATAAATGTTTTTGATCATCGCTGAAGTAATTATGATATCCTCTTCAAGCAGTTTCTCATATATCTTATGAAGTTTTATCCGGATAGCAGCCGTATACTTATTAAAGTCACCAACTTCAGAAGATGAACCTCTAATGGTGCCCGCTTCTGAATTCCATTTCGATAAGGAAACTTTTCTTCTGATGCTGAACTCACTTCTTTTGTTATTAACGGTAATACGTGCATAGATAGGGGAGTTCCCGTTTTTATCTATATCGTTTCCCTTTGGATAAAATAAGATAGAAAATGTAGATTGCATAGGTGAGTACATTTTAAATTTCTCTAAAGGTACATAAAATATTTTTCATTTTCTTTGTAAAGCCTTAATAACATTGAAGTTATTACTCATGCGGTGAGTAAAAATTGAATTAAAAAATACTCACCGATTAGCTCACTTTTTACTTGATTTAGGATAGTTTTATTTGATATTGGAAGAAATGAAAAAAGCCGATAAACATAGTGTTTATCGGCTTTTGGTGGAATTTAAGCTATTCCCTAGCGGAGAAAGAGGGATTCGAACCCCCGGAGGTGTGACCCTCAACAGTTTTCAAGACTGCCGCATTCGACCACTCTGCCATTTCTCCAGTGGTATGCGTTTTCTAAGCGTTTTGCCTAAGAGGATGCAAATATAAAAAGCTTTTTTAAATATTCCATTTCTTTTTTGATGTTTTTATGTGCTCTATCGCATAACAATTTTAACTCTTAAATTATTTATTACTTTTAAATAGCCAACCACTTTATTATGAGATAACTAAGGCTGCCCATCTTTTTCCTGATTTCCTTTGCGGCCTTTTTGCAGAGCAATAAGCAAATGGCATTTCGTAAACTTACAGTTGAGCAAAGACTGTCGCAAAATAGCGTAATGAGTATAGCTCATGATAATACAGGTTTTATGTGGTTTGCAAAACAAGATTGACTTACCTATAGCAAACTCGGGAAAATATACATTGCTAAAAACAATGAAAATTCCAAACTGGTGGGAGACCGGATAATGAACTTATTGGTTGATGAAAATAAAATTTGGATCGTTCATGACCACCTAAAAGATGGAAAATATGAATTAAAATTACTTTTGAAGAATAAAGTGGTGAAGTCTATAGAAATTCATAAAATAATGAATGTCTCTTTAAAAAATAATTCTTTTCTGTTCTATGCTGCAGATTTGGTGGGGTTTTTAAAAGTGAAGGTTAATTTTTAATTGTTTAATTAGTAACAAATAAATAGCGGTAAAAGTTCAAAAATTTTATCGCTATTTTTGTAGAGAATACTAATTCACATTATTAAATGACTTCCAATACAATTGAAAAACTTCGTTGGAGATACGCAACAAAAAGATTCGATTCCTCCAAAACCCTTTCCGAGGAAAAACTGAATATTTTAAAAGAAACGTTTAACCTTACAGCCACTTCATATGGCTTGCAGCCTTTAAAACTGGTAGTGGTTAAAAATACTGAACTACAGTCCCAATTGATGCCTCTTACCTACAATCAACCGCAGGTCCGTGATGCTTCGCATGTTTTGATATTGTGTATCGAAAAAAATATTAATGAATCCTTTATTCTTGAACATTTTAAAAGGGTGGAAGGGCAGCGAAACACCCCACGTACCATTTTGGAACCTTTTGAAAAAGCCCTGATCGAAAACTTTTCAGAAAAACAAGCTCCAGAAATACGTCAGTGGATGGCAAATCAACTTTATCTTACATTGGGTGCCTTGCTTACCGTTTGTGCTGTAGAGAACATTGACGCATGTCCTATTGAAGGTTTTGAACCTAAAAAATATGATGAATTACTTGGTTTGGATAAGAAGAGTCTAGAGTCTGTAATCGTACTGCCCGTAGGCTATCGCGACGAGTCAGATTTTTTCATCAATCTTAAAAAAGTTCGCCGGGGCGTTGATGAACTTATTATTGAAGTGAATTAACCCCTTGAGAATTTTAATTTTATTGCACAACCATTATCTTTGGCTCACAGCTATTTTACATTCTCCATTCAACCTTAATAATTTAAAAAATGCCCGGATTTGAAATTTTTGGCGCCGAAGAGCGCAAGCAAGTAAACGATGTATTGGAAACAGGCGTATTGATGCGTTATGGTTTTGAAGGGATGCGCAATAACCACTGGAAAGCAAAGGAGTTTGAAACTACTTTCGCCAAAAGAATGAATGCTGATTATTGTCAATTAGTTTCTAGTGGTACAGCTGCATTGACCGTTGCTTTGGCTTCTGCAGGCATTGGCGCGGGTGATGAGGTTATTATGCCTACATTCACTTTTGTGGCAAGTTTTGAATCAATTTTAGCTTTAGGAGCTGTTCCTGTTTTAGTGGATATTGACGATACTTTAACATTAAATCCTGAAGCTGTAGAAGTTGCGATCACACCAAAGACCAAATGTGTCATGCCTGTTCATATGTGTGGCTCTATGGCAAATTTGAGAACTCTAAAATCGATTTGCGAAAAACACGATTTAATCCTGTTGGAAGATGCCTGTCAAGCTCTTGGCGGAACCTATGAAGGAAAACCCTTGGGAAGCTATGGCGATTTGGGTTGCTTTTCATTTGATTATGTAAAAACGATTACCTGTGGCGAAGGCGGAGCAGTTATTACTAATAATAAAAAATATGCACTACACGCAGACCACTATCAAGACCACGGCCACGACCATATAGGTAAAGATCGGGGGGCGGAAACGCATCCTTTTTTGGGCTATAATTTCAGAATTTCTGAATTGAATGCCGCTGTAGGATTGGCGCAACTTGATAAACTTGATGGAATTTTAAAGACTCAAAAGGAAAACTATACTATTCTTCGGGAAGTATTAGAAACTATTGAAGGTGTTACTTTCAGAAGGGTTCCCAAAGGTGGCGAGGAAAATTATTCATTTTTGAACTTTTTTCTTCCCACAGAAGAATTAACCAAAAAAGCACACAAAGCCCTTGCTGAAGCTGGCGTAGATGCCTGTTTTTATTGGTTCACCAATAATTGGCACTATATAAACGGCTGGGAACATCTACGGGATTTAAAATCGCTCGGTAATCTTTCTGCTGAAGTTAGAAGCCAAATGCAAGATTTAAACAATACCGATTTTTCAAAAAGTGATGCTATTATGGGCCGTACAATTTCATCACTTATAAAAATTGGCTGGACCGAAAAGCAAGTAAGGGAACGGGCAGAGGCTATGAAAAGCGCAATACTGATGGCGCTTTAGTAATTCACATATTCCATAATTTCTAAACCATATCCGATCATTCCAACACGTTTGGTCTGCTCGCTGTTTGAAATTAGGCGAATTTTATGAATTCCCAAATCGTGAAGAATTTGGGCTCCAATTCCAAAATCTTTGCTGTCCATTTCAATACGGGGTGCTTTTGCGATTTCGTTGGGTTTCTGTGCTTCTTTAAGTTCTTTTAAACGGTTTAAAAGGTTGAGCGATTGGCTCTGTTGATTAATAAAAACAATAGCTCCTTTTCCTTCGTTATTGATTACGTTGAACATATCGTCCAATTTCTGTTCGGCGTTATTGGTAAGGGTTCCCAAAATGTCGCCATTTACCAAGGTTGCGTTTACGCGAACCAAAACAGGTTCATTTTCCTTCCAGGAGCCTTTGGTAAGGGCAATATGAATTTGGTCGTTTGTGGTTTGTTTGTAAGCGCGAAGCCTGAAATCCCCAAATTTTGTATTTATTTTGAAATCTTCCTTTTTT
Source organism: Aequorivita iocasae (assembly GCF_016757735.1). Lineage (NCBI taxonomy): Bacteria > Pseudomonadati > Bacteroidota > Flavobacteriia > Flavobacteriales > Flavobacteriaceae > Aequorivita > Aequorivita iocasae. The sequence continues at coordinate 3,077,868 of NZ_CP068439.1, read as the reverse complement.
TCAATCAAGGAATCGTTTTCCATTCGGTATTTCACCAAATCTTCGATTGAAATCAATTTCAAATCAAACTTTTTGGCAACCTTCATCAACTGTGGTAGCCGCGCCATGGTACCATCTTCATTTAAGATTTCAACTAAAATACCCGCAGGTTTCAATCCTGCTAAACGCGCTAAATCAATAGCAGCTTCAGTGTGCCCTGTTCTTCTTAAAACTCCGCCCTGCTTAGCGCGAAGTGGAAAAATATGTCCCGGTCTACCCAAGTCACGGGCTTTTGTATTTTCATCAACCAGTGCTTTTATGGTTTTTGAGCGGTCGTGTACTGAAATGCCCGTAGTACAACCGTGACCGATTAAATCTACTGAAACGGTAAACTGTGTGTGGTGCAATACGGTATTATTTTCCACCATCATATTTAGATCGAGGGTATTGCATCTATCCTCGGTTAAAGGCGCGCAGATAAGCCCCCTTCCGTGGGTTGCCATAAAATTGATCATTTCTGGGGTCACCATTTCGGCGGCGGCAATAAAATCTCCTTCATTTTCCCGGTTTTCATCGTCAACTACAATTATTATCTTTCCATTACGAATATCTTCAATGGCTTCTTCAATCGTGTTGAGTTTAACGGAATTTTCTTTTTCTGTGGAAATCATAGCTTTAAATATGTGGTGCAAAGATATAAAATGTGTGGCTGTAATTAGTTAAAAGAAATTTTGGATTATAGTATTCCTATTCAGACTTCTTTTTTCTTTTTATTCCAAATAAGCGTCCTATGCGTTGCATAAAGGAGTCAAAATCAAAAATACCTTGGTCTGTAGTGGCGCGATACGTAAGCCAGACGCTCAGTGGCAGCATAATGGCTGTGCTTAACCAAGTTGCTATAAAGGGATGCATAGTTCCATCCTCCGCACTGTTTTTGGCAAAAATGCCGATAAAGTGATAGGTTAAAAATAGCAGAATAGCAACCACCATAGGCAAACCCATGCCGCCTTTTCGAATAATCGCCCCAAGCGGTGCCCCCACAAAAAATAAAATGATACAGGCAATACCCAAAGCGTATTTTTCATGCAAGGCTATCTCGGTTTTGTTCAATCTTTTGGTTTTATTTTTAAATTCTACCTTTTTTGCATCTACGGTTTGTAGGGTTCCTTTGGCATTGTTAAGTGCTAGTTTTACAATCTGCAATTCTTGAGCGGGATTGTAAATCTCAAGAATCGTGCTAATGGTAGGGGACTTTGCGGAATCATTAACCTTATTTTCCTTGAATTTTTCTACCCCACTCCGGTAGTACATGTTTTTTGTGTAAGATTGAATATCGGTAGAATAGCTATCAGAAAGTGAGTCAATCTCAACGCGTAACTCACTGATATTGTACATATTTTGGTTGTTGAGGTTATTCTCTTTATCTATATCTTTATTGTTTAATTCGGTAAGATCGATGTTTATGGAATATTCTTCAAAATAACTTTTTGCAAAGGGCTCGCCTTTCTGCTTAACTGCAGATTTAGTCTGAATTTCTTCGTAATAATTACCTTTCTTTAAAATTAGTGATAGGGTATTGCTGCCTTCCTCGCTTGCCAATTCACCATTATTGGCAATTATTACAGTAAAATTTCCGTTTGGTTTGGCTTCATTTTTTTTATGAATTACCACATCTTCCAAAAACTGGTCGCGATCGCCGGTTTTCTTTTCAACTTTTATGTTGAACATATCGCCAATTTGGCTGAACTGTCCTTCGGAAATTACCATGGAAGGCTGGAACTGCGAGATATTTCGCCGAAGGTTCTGCCATTTATATTCGGAATAAGGAATCACGTTATTTGCGAAAAAGAAAGCTGTAATTGACAGTACGACAATAAAACCAATCACACTTCCCATAGCGCGTTGCAGTGAAATTCCTGTGGATTTCATTGCAGCAAATTCATACTTCTCTGCAAAGCTTCCAAAAACCATCAGGGAAGTTACCAAAATGGTGAGTGGCAGCACCAAAGGAATCAATCGTGGGGAAACGTACCAAAGAAACTTGAGCACGATCCACACGTCCAAGTCTTTCCCGGCAAGTTCAGAAATATAGAGCCAAATAGTCTGTAGGACAAATATGAACATTAAAATAATGAAGACGCTCAAGAACGTCTTCAAATATGTAACCAATATGTACCTGTCCAGTATTTTCACTTATGCTGCTATAGCTTATTTATATAGTAACCATCTTTCTTATATTTAGCCTCGTCAAAAGTAAACAAGGTTTTGGAAACGGGTTGGTTTGTTTTGAATGAATTTACGGTAAGGGTATATTTTGTGCCCTTATCATCGGTCTGTATCAATTTATAAATATGCTTGGTCTGTACATCTATCCCCAAAAGAATATCCTTTATTTCAGCTTTTGAATCAATAGGCGTGAGTTTTATATATTGAATTTTTCTCCCCTTTACATTTTGCTCTATGTCCATTTTATAGGTGTAACCTTTTTCATAAAAAGTGAGCATTTTTGAAGGTGTAATTTCCTTGTCATCCTTTGCGTTGTATGCTGAAATGGTCACTTCCTCATCTTCGGGAACGATGGTATAAATATTCTTACCATCAAAAATTCGGGTGGTTCCAAGCATGTTCAAAACATATTTATCACCCTGTAGCGTAACATCGCCTCGGGTTTCTTGGTTTACGTTTTCCTTGGAATTATTCAAATTATATTTAAAATCGATTGAAATGTTATCGTAGCTTTTGGCTTTTGCCGAAACCTCTTTCAGCAGTGTTTTTGCATCCTGTGCGTACGAAAAGGTTGTGATAAAAAGAGCGATTAAAAGAATACTTAGTTGTTGCATTTTAATTGTCATTTTGTTCGTTATCTAAAAGTTGGTTTAACGCATCAATTGTTGGAACTAAAACTTGCCGTGCCTTGCTGCCCTCAAAGGGGCCCACAATGCCTGCCGCTTCCATTTGGTCGATGATTCTTCCAGCCCGATTGTATCCCAGTTTCAATTTTCGCTGTAACAAAGATGCGGAACCTTGCTGTGCAATCACCAATACTTCTGCGGCTTCACGGAAGAGTTTGTCGCGTTCCTCTATGTCAATATCAAGAGTTGTGCCACCTTCTTCACCTACGTATTCTGGCAGTAAATGCGCATCGGGATATGCTTTTTGTGAACCGATAAATTCCGTAATATCTGCTACTTCGGGCGTATCAACAAATGCGCACTGAATACGCGTCAATTCGTTGCCCTGCGTGTAAAGCATGTCACCACGGCCTATTAGCTGATCGGCACCCGAATTGTCCAAAATGGTCCGGGAATCAATTTTACTGGTTACCCTAAATGCAATACGCGCAGGGAAGTTGGCTTTTATAATACCCGTAATTACATTTACCGAAGGTCTCTGGGTAGCAATAATCAAATGGATTCCGATCGCCCTTGCCAATTGCGCTAAACGTGCTATGGGTGTTTCCACTTCTTTGCCTGCGGTCATAATTAAATCGGCAAATTCATCTATCACCAAAACGATGTACGGCAAAAATCGATGCCCTTCGTTGGGGTTCAATTTTCGGTTTTTAAATTTGGTATTGTATTCCTTAATGTTACGGACCATGGCATCCTTAAGCAAATCGTAACGCGTGTCCATTTCAATACAAAGGGAGTTCAACGTATTGATAACCTTTGCTGTATCAGTAATAATTGCTTCTTCGGTGTCGGGCAATTTTGCTAAATAATGACGTTCAATTTTGTTGAAAAGCGTCAGTTCCACCTTCTTTGGATCTACCAAAACGAATTTCACTTCCGCAGGGTGTTTTTTATAAAGCAAAGAGGTGAGTACTGCGTTCAAACCGACTGATTTTCCTTGTCCGGTTGCCCCTGCCATTAACATGTGCGGCATTTTAGCCAAATCTACCACGAAGGTTTCATTGCTAATTGTTTTTCCAAAAGCGATGGGAAGTTCCATTTCGGCATTTTGAAATTTTGCAGAAGCAATCACCGAACGCATGGAAACGATTTTGGCATTTTTGTTCGGCACCTCGATTCCAATAGTTCCACGGCCGGGAATTGGGGCAATAATACGAATGCCCAATGCTGAAAGTGATAAGGCAATATCGTCTTCAAGATTTTTGATTTTTGAAATACGGATACCTGCATCGGGTACAATTTCGTAAAGTGTGACGGTGGGCCCAACGGTTGCTTTTATGTTTGCGATGCCTATTTTATAATTGCTGAGCGTTTCAACAATTCGGTTTTTGTTTTCCTCAAGCTCCTCTTGATCGATGGTTATGGCAGCGCCCACGGTATGGTCGCGCAGGAGCTCGATACTTGGAAATTTGTAATTGCTCAGTTCCAGTTTTGGGTCAAATTCCCCAAAATCTTTTACAAGTTTATCGCTTAGGTTTTCTATTTCCTCTTCGTCGGCTGCCTGTTCCACTTCCATTTCCACGTCGCCTTCCACGTCAGATTTCAGGATAATTTTTTCAACCGGCCGGGGAGGTGGAGGGCTTACCTTTTCTTCAATAAAAGGTTCTGGAATATCATCTTCGTCTTCATCTTCAATTTCACTGTTTACTGTTGAGGTTTTGTGGTCAGTTTTATTTTCATCGGAAACAAACTCTGAAGCAATTTGTTTTTTGGAGCTTTTAAAAGCATCGATTGCCATTTCGGGCGTAAGCTTTAATCGAACTACCAAATAGACAATCAATATAAATATCATTACCAGCATAGCGCCAACCAAACCTAAATAATCCTGCATGAGGTCGTTGGTTTCAAAACCGATGATACCGCTGAAAAGTGTTGTTTTTTCTCCAAAAAAACCAAAGAAAACTGAAATCCAAAGCATTAAAAGCAAACCCCAGAACCAAAACTTAGCCAACTGTTTTTTGGCATAGTCGAAAAAATAATAAATTCCCGTTAAGGTTACCAAAAAGGCAAAAATAAAGGCTGAAATCCCGAAACCGTCATAAATAAAGAAGTGGGCCACGTTGGCTCCAAACTTGTTGAGCCAATTTTTGGTTTGCAATTCGCGTTCTGCCAAAACACCAATTTCGCTTTGGTCTGCCTGCCAAGTAAAAAAATAGGAAACAAAAGAAAACATCAGTGCCAATCCCAACAAAAACAAAAAGCTACCTAAAAGTATTTTCTGTTGTTTGGACAGCGAAAAGCTTATTTTTTTGCGAGGTGTTTTAGTTGTTGAGTTTTTCTTTTTGGCCATTAATGGAACGGTTGTCTTTTCAGCAAAAATACAAATATCAATGAGGAAAATTTGAAATTACAAAAAACAAATTCAAAATTTAAATTTCAAGCGAAAAGGTTCAATACTCTTAACGTGGCAAACACTTAAAAGTATAAATAGAGAATTAAAATACTTCTCTTAAAAAATTGTGACAAAGAGTAGGTGCCGCAATAAAAATCTAGTTCCTAAAATTATACATCTGTTTGCGAAGTTGGAGTAGTGGAGGGAGGGTCAAATTTTTCGCTTTCTTCCTTTTTAAGTTTATCCCGATGCTGAAACTCAAAATATTTATAGCCTACAGCGGCCAGCAAAAGGATTAATAGAAAGACGTTTATTTTAACAAGTAATTTTGTAGTAACATAATAGGCTATAAAAAATGAGGCAATAAACCCCACTCCTGCAAAAAGTACTCCATAGCCCACGACGATAGCGCCACCGGCTAGTCCTTGGTTTTTACCAGCATCAATCGCGCCCGCAAAATAAAGCCCAATAAAGAAACACACCAAAAGCATTAGGATATAAAAGCCAATACAGGAAGGTTTCAGAAGTTTTTGCATCCTTAAAAGTTTAAGGTTTTGGTAATAGATTCCCCTTTTTTTACTTCAATGGTTATAGTTTGTGTTTTGCGATCTTTATAATTTCCAAGGGGTGCTACTTTTACTTTATAGGTTCCGGGATTCAATAAAAATTGTTTGCCACGGCTATAGGTCCTGCCTCCTGCAACATTTTTGCCCGAAGGGCTTTCATCAATTGTAACTACACTATCTATGGAGTTTCCATCCGCTTTAGCATCAATAAAAGCGGTGCCTGTGGTGAAATTGTGCGATACTGGTCTAATTCCACTTGCTTCAACTTTTACGTTTTCAATTTCAGTATAAGTTTCCAGCCCTTTCATATCACCCAATGCCTGTATGGAAACTTTGTAAACTCCTGGATTTACTTCTACTTCCTTAGGTTCGTTATAAGTTCGGAGAGAGGCTACGGTTTTTCCGTTTGCATCCAAAACCTTGACCATACAGTCCCAGTTTTTCCCGTTATTTGTGGTGGTGACACCAATTTTTCCACCGTCAAAGCTGATGGTTTTATGTATTATTTTATCTTCAAAACTTTGTATCCCTTCTACGGTAACCATTTTTACATCGCTACCTTCAAGTGGAGTAACCTCAAAATTGTATTTGCTGGGAGGTAAGTAGAAATAGGCAGTATCCTTATATGTTCGAACGCTTATGGGAGCGCGTTTTGCAACAACATCGTACGCTTTTACCCAAGCATCTATTGCTACGCCATTTTTAACGGCAAACACCGAAACATTTCCTTTTGGCTTATCAACGGTTTCTGCCGTGGCTTCGGTTAAGACATCGTCCAGTCCACTTGCATCTGCCGCGTCATAATATTTACCGTCACCCGCATTGGCAGCGCATTTGAGCTGTTCCGTTTCATTTGCTTTTAAGCCGAAGCCCACAATGTGCAATCTAAAATCAATCCCTTCTTTTTTGGCAGCTGTTACTATCTCGCAGATATTGCCGTTGCAGGACTCAATACCATCCGTAATTAAAATGATGGTCGCTTTTTTCTTTGATTTTCGAAGTCCGTCAATTACTTGTGAAGCAGCGTATGCCAAGGGAGTCATTCCCAAGGGTTTTATGTTTTTTAAGGCAGAATTTATTTCACTTTTTGAATTATTTTCCATGGAAACTAGGGTTTCCACGTCTTTGCAATCTCCCTTTTTCCGATCAAGGCCCACGTTTTGGTTTGCGGGAAGCTTATTCACCGTAGTTGTAAGAACCTCAGTGGCTATTTCCATCTTGGTCTTGCCTTGCATTTGGCCCCACATGGAGCCACTTGCATCGTAAATAAAAATAATTGGGGAAGGGACTTCGGGTTGTGCAGAAAGCTGAATTGAAAACAGCAGTAGACACAAAATTGTGGCTAATTGCTTCATAATGAAATTGGTTGGTTGACCTTAAAGATATAAAAAATATATAATTATTTGTATATCAACCTTTTGTAAATTTCATTGTTGATTTAAAATTTCGGAATATAAATGATGCAACCAATGATAACGGCGGTAATTGCGGCAAAGAATACGGCCCCTGCTGCTACATCTTTTATAAAACCAATTTTGTTGTGAAAGTCTGGGTGCACAAAATCGGCAATTTCCTCGGCTGCGGTATTAAGGCCCTCAATGCTCATTACCAAACCGATTGCAAAAACTTGAAGTATCCATTCCGTAGCGGAAATTTCAAAATAAAATCCTGCAACGGTCATGATGATACCAATTACTGCCTGCACTTGGATGCTCGCCTCGTGGCGTAACAATAGCAAAGCGCCCTTGAATGCGTAGCCGCATCCTTTTAGGCGCTTTCCCAAAAATGAATTCCACATTATAAAAGTGGTTTTAGTGCCGAAAGATAATCGGGCTCCTCGCCAATGTCCGGTACTTGCTGGCTGTGGATTACTTTTCCGTTTTCATCCAAAACCACAACGGCTCGTGAATGCAAGCCCTGAAGTGCTCCGTTAGTCATTTCCACTCCATAGTTTTTTCCGAAGTTACCATCGCGATAATCTGATAAATTGGTAACGTTGTTAATTTCCTCGTCGCTCACAAAACGCTTTTGCGCAAAAGGAAGGTCTTTTGAAATACAGAGCACTTTGGTATTTTTCAATCCCGTAGCTTTTTCATTGAATTTGCGCACAGAGGTTGCACAAACATTTGTATCAATACTCGGAAAAATATTCATTACTACGCGTGAACCTTTGTAATCTGATAATTTTTTCGAACTTAAATCTTGAGCTGTCAAATTGAAATCTGGGGCCGTATCGCCTACTTTTGGAAGGTTGCCTGCCGTTTCAACATTATTTCCGCCTAATTTTATGGTTGCCATTTTATAGTTTTTAAAGTGAAGCCTAAAGATACGTATTCAGTTTTGCTTAAAATGCAAACAACTTCTTAAAGAATTTATCTAACAAGAAAACCCCTTTACAAATATGTAAAGGGGTTTTATAATGATATTAATCTCCTATCGGTCTATGGAACCCAAAACTTTTTGTGCAAATGCATTTGCTGCATCGTGTTCGGGCATACCGTCATCAATCATTTTCTGCACTTCCACCGCCCCGCAAAGGTTGGTGATAAGTTCGCCAATGATATCCATCTCTTCTTCAGTTATCCGGTTGTATTCGCTGTACGATTCCAAGACTTCTATACAGTTCTCAATCTGTATTGTGGAATTGTTTCGCTGAATATGTCTAATTACTGGCAACTTCATTTACAAGATCTTTTAAAAGTTCAAATTTATTGGTCTGGACTTGATTTACCAATTCGCCATTTTTGAAAGATGCAAAAGTGGGCAGATTATCAACATTTGCCATTTTTCTACTTTCTGGAAATTTTTCGGCATCAACCAAAACAAATTTGTAATCCTCAGTTTCTGAAGCCAATTTCTTAAATTTTGGCTTCATCAATCTGCAATTGCCGCACCAACCTGCCGAAAACTGAACAATTACGTCCTTTTCCTCAGCTACCAGTTGTTGTAGGCTATCGTCTTTTAATTCCAGTACCATACTCTAGTTTCTTAAATAAGTAGCTACAGCCTCGCGTGTGGCTTTCATTGCATCCTTGCCTTCTTCCCAGTTTGCTGGGCAAACTTCGCCTTTTTGCTGTACGTGGGTATAGGCATCAATCAATCTAATGAATTCGTTTACGTTTCTTCCCAAAGGCATATCGTTTACACTTTCGTGGAATATTTTTCCTTCTTCGTCAATTAGGTATGTTGCACGGTAGGTTACGTTATCGCCATCTACCATTAGCAATCCGGTTTCCTCATCGTAACGCTCGTTGGTGATGTCAAGAATTCCAAGTGCATTGGATAGGTTTCGATTCGTATCTGCCAATAATGGATAGGTAACACCTTCAATACCACCGTTATTCTTTGGGGTGTTGAGCCAAGCAAAGTGAACTTCGGGCGTATCGCAAGAAGCACCGATAACCATAGTATTGCGGTCTTCAAATTTTGAAAGCGCTTCCTGAAAGGAATGGATTTCGGTTGGGCAAACGAATGTAAAATCTTTCGGATACCAAAAAAGCAATACTTTTTTGTTGTTTTTTTTCGCTTCTTCAAGCACATTGAGTTTAAAAGTATCCCCCATTTCGTTCATTGCATCTACTGAAATGTTTGGGAATTTTTTTCCTACTAATGACATAATTTTATTTATTTTTTTGGGTTAAAATTTTCTAGTGCAAAGATAGAAACTCCTTACGGATAAAGGAATTGAAGCGAATGTATTAATCTATAAACCGATAGATTTTTACGATAAGTTATTTTTTTAACTATAAGTAAAAACTATGTAAAATTAAGCTGTTTTTGGGGAGGTAGCTAACTCTCTGATTTTGATCCTGAAGGCCGCAAAAAGCAAAGTCATAAATGGACTTAGCCAGTTAAAAATAGCATAGCCCGCATAGTGAAGTGTATCTACGCCCAGCACCCCACTGTGGTATGCGCCACAAGTATTCCAAGGTACCAAAACAGAAGTTACCGTTCCGGAATCTTCCAGAGTTCTTGAGAGGTTTTCTGGAGCTAAACCTTTATCCTTAAAGGCTTTTGCATACATTTTACCGGGAACCACGATTGCAAGGTATTGATCACTGGCAGTAAGATTTAATGCCAAACAGCTGGCCACAGTGCTGGCAAAGAGCCCAAAAGTGGTGTGGAACAATTTTAATAAGGCCTTACTTATTGCAGCAAGCGCACCAATGGCATCCATAATGCCACCAAATACCATAGCGCAAAGAATCAACCAAATAGTATTTAGCATGCCGGCCATTCCGCCTGCGGAAAAAAGATCTTTTAATGCTTCATTATCTGTAGGAATGGAACTATCCACGGTAATTGCGTTCATAATACCCTTATAACCATTTTCAAAAGTCAGCGAAGTACCTCCACCAATGGAAGCTACAATATCCGGTTGAAATATTAAGGCTGCAACCGCACCTAAAAGTGTTCCTATAAGCAAAGCGATTAAAGGAGCAGTCTTTTTTACAATTAAAAATATAACAACCAATGGAACTATAAACAACCACGGACTCACGTTTATGGAGTCTTTCACAGCAGCAAGAATTAAATGGGTATCTGCTGTGCCGGAAGTGTCTATATTCAATCCAATAATTACAAATACGATTAAGGTAACCGCCAGGGTGGGAACCGTTGTGTAAAGCATATACCTAATATGAGTAAACAAATCTGTACCCGCCATGGCTGGAGCTAGGTTTGTTGTATCGCTCAAGGGAGAAATTTTATCGCCAAAATAGGCTCCCGAAAGAATGGCACCTGCGGTCATTCCTATTGAAATGTCCAATGCATTTGCGATGCCAACAAGTGCAATACCCACAGTGGCTGAAGTAGTCCAACTACTTCCGGTAGCCACGGAGATAATGGCGCAAATAATTACACAAGAGGCCAGGAATATTGTTGGATTTAGAATTTGAAGACCGTAATAAATCATTGTGGGAATAATGCCGCTAATAAGCCAAGTTCCTGCCAAAGCCCCAACCATCAATAAAATTAAAATTGCACCCGCGGTAGATTTTACGTTTATAGCAACTTCTTCAAGCATTTGGTCAAATTTCACTTTGTTGAAGAAACCCACGATAGCCGCAACGGCACCACCCATCAAAAGAATAAATTGGTTGCTTCCGCTTAAGGCATCATCTCCATAGGCATAAAACACATTGTAAAAAAGCATTCCGATAAGTGCAAAAACAGGAATTAACGCTTCCCAAATATTCAGTTCAACGTTTTCAACTATCTGATCGTCTTTTGGGTCGGTAGGCTTAATGTCTTGACTTTGCATAGGGAAATTTTAAAATGGAATGTAATGTTACGATTTTGTAAAAAGCTGTGCAAATTTTATGTGGAGTGGATTGATTGGGAAAATTTCAAGGCAGCAGGAATATGCCTTGGTTATAATCGAGAAGGTAATGTTTTACTAACTATTAAAACCACTGTTTTGTAGTAGTAATAATTATTTAATAATAGCTATGATGGCATCGATATCCTGGAACAAGTTCGGAACATTCGGACTCCAACATAAATGGGGTATGTTACTATTTGTTAAAGAAATTATGAAGCTTATTAGTTAGCTAAAATTACTTTTTTACAAGCTTCTTAACGATTTTGTTATTTTCATTTTGGATTTCCAAAAAGTAAATGCCAGGTTGGCCTTCAATTGATAAATCTATTTTAGATGTATGGTTATAGGTTTTACGAAATTGCACTTGTCCCAATATATTACGTATTTCTAGGTTAATTGTTTCAGAATTGTTTTTTAAATAAATAGCTATTTGTCCCGAAGTGGGATTTGGAATCATCAAAAAGTCATTATTTATATATTCATCCAATCCCAAAGGTTCTTGACTTATTTTATAAACAAAGGCATCATCGGCACCGGCGGAGGTGAGATCGAATGTATTGCTGCTGGGATCAAAATCAATTGTTTCTCCAAAATATCCTGTGGAATAAATCTTTCCGGTAGCATCTGCATATATGGATTTTCCTTCTGAAATATCCATACCGCCAAGTTGAACGGCCCAAACAAATTCGCCACTGGCATCCAAACAGGAAATAAATGCATCCCCAATACCAAGTGAAGTAAAATTATACATCCCGGTACCAGGGTCGAAATCTGCCATTCCCTGAAAATATCCTGTTGAAAATACTTTTCCCTGGGCATCAGTAGTTATGGAATTGCCTATAACCAATTCAGTACCTCCCAATTGTTTTGCCCAAACAAAGTTGCCAGAGGCATCAAGTTTGGAAATGAAGGTATCCTGTAAGCCAATTGGGGTAAGTGGAAAATTGCCAGCTCCAGGATCAAAATCTGCCAATGCACGAAAATCACCTGTAGTAAGCACATTTCCAGACGCGTCAATTGAGATGGAGCGGGCTATATCTATACCATTTCCGCCCATTTGTTTTGCCCAAATCAGATTTCCGGAGGAATCCAATTTAGAGACAAAAATATCATTGAAATTTCCTGCCGCAGTAAGGTTAAAAGTACCCGAATTTGGATCAAAATCAACAGTTTCAAAAAAATCTCCCGCTACATAAATATTTCCCGAGGAGTCTATATTAATCGCATTTGAATTTACGCTACTTGTTCCCGTAAATTGTTTTGCCCAAATAAAATTGCCCGCGGAATCAAGTTTGCAAATAAAGGCATCATTAAATGCTACTGAAGAAAGATTAAAAATGCCTGCACCCGGATCAAAATCTACAGTACCCTCAAAGGTGCCAGTAAAATATACATTTCCAGAAGGATCAGCTATGATGCTATATCCTAAATCAGTATTCGTACTGCCTATCTGTTTGGCCCAAACAAAATTGCCGTTCGCTTCCAACTTTGGAATGAAGATGTCGTCACTTCCGGCTGAGGTAAGATTAAAGGAGGTGGCGCTAGGATCAAAATCGGCAGTACCTTCAAAATTTCCCACGATGTAAATATTTCCAGAAACATCTGTGGCTATTGAATTTGCAATTTCATTAATAGTTCCTCCTATTTGTTTTGCCCACACAAAATCTCCTGTAGCATTTAATTTTGAGATAAAAATATCCCTACTACCCACGGAAGTTAAATTGAATGTACCATTACCCGGGTCAAAATCTGCTGTATTTGTAAATCTACCCGTTGTTAAAACATTTCCTGAAGCATCCACGGTTATGGCTATGCCTTCGTCATTTGTAGTGCCTCCCAATTGTTTTGCCCATTCAAAATTTTGTGCATTAAGTTTTTGGATTTGAAATACAATGAAAATAAGCGCAAAAAAAAATGTGGTTCTTTTCATCTTTGTTTTTTTTTAAATTATAAGACCTGTGCAAATCCATCGATTTTCGCATTGAAATGTCATCACCACGATTGAAAGAAAATTTAAATTAACGATGACTATTTCGTCATAAAAAAGAAAACAGCCTTGTGTTTTGTAGGTGAATTCTTCTACCAACCCCCTCATTCTCTTAACAATCTGCACTTCAACGAGTATATAATTGGTTATATCGAAAACTGATATTTGGGACATTGCAATTCTGCAAAAGCAAATTACGTTTGCACCACCAAATCAAAATCTTATTATGAAATTTACCTACAACTTCATCCCATTTTTCTTATTTTCCTTTTATAGTTTTTCACAGGTTGGCATCAATACCACATCGCCTGATCCTTCAAGTATCCTTGATATTTCTGCATCAAATAAGGGTGTTCTTTTTCCACGTGTAGCCCTACGGGGATAAATGATAATACAACTATTGCTAATCCTGCTGAAGGCTTACTTATTTATAATACTACAAACAACAGTACGTTGACTTCGGGGTTTTTTGTTTGGGGTGGCAGTACTTGGAATTTGGTTAATACCAGTAACAACTCTGGCGGTGGTTCAACTGGTAGTACAAAAGAATATGGAGAGATTTTTTTAGCAAATAATACAACACTACAATTAAGCCAATATACTGATAATTTAAGTTTACCAAATATGCAAACCACAGATTTGTCAAGTTCAAATGTAGAACTACTTAGCAATGGAATACGACAAAAGGTGTCGGGGACTTATAAAGTCACCTATACTGTTACATATCAACGTGTAACGGGTGTGAACAGTGCGATTAAAAATATTGAGTTTTATTTATCTAAAAATAATAATAGAATAAATAATACCGCAACGGTAACTGAAATTTTAGATACTGAAATACATTCATTTACTACCGTAAGATTACTTCATTTAGATGCTTATCAAACCTATTTTATCAATGCTTCTAAAACAGGGCCTTCCGGAACAAAAATTACACCTATTCCCAAAATAAAGATTTTTGGGGGAACGACAAATATGATAATTGAGCGTATTGATTAATTCATTATTGACTTTAAAAGAAAAACTCCTGATACTATCAGGAGTTTTTTGCTTATAAGGAATTTGTTTTTTAAAGAACACCAACCTCCACCATACATTCCCGCATCATTTGGTAGGTTCGTTGAATATCATTGTCAAGACCAATTGAAAAACGGATAAGTCCATCACTAAGCCCCATAGCCTTTTGTTCGTCCTCTGGAATTTCTGAAGACGTGGAAGAACCCGGCGCACTAAATAAGGTTTTGTAAAATCCTAAACTTACCGCCAAATATCCAAGATTACGCTCCTGCATTAATTCCATTAATTTATTGGCTTTATCAATTCCGCCCACATCAACGGTCAGCATGCCACCAAAACCATATTCCTCATTCATCATTTTTTTGAAGAGCTTGTGTCCCGGATGCGACTTCAATCCCGGATAAACGGTTTTCAAACCATCTGCCTCAAATTTTTCGGCTAAATACAGGGCATTCTCACTATGTTGCTTTATACGTATGTGAAGCGTTCTCAAATTTTTCAAGATAGAAGCCGCACGCAAACTGTCCATTGCGGGACCGAGAAGCATATTGGCGCCATCGTTCACATTACGAAGGTTATCTATAAACTCCTGTGTTCCGCAAGTTACGCCACCCATGGTATCGCTACTTCCGTTTATGAATTTGGTTAAACTGTGTAAAACAACATCAGCGCCCAATTTTGCGGGTGAAACGCTTAAAGGTGAAAAAGTGTTGTCAACCAATAATTGGAGACCGTGTTTTTTTGAAATTTTTGAAAGAGCTTCAATATCGGCAATTTCCAATAGCGGATTGCTCACAGTTTCGCAGTAGATTATTTTTGTGTCTTCAGTGATAGCTGCTTCAACTTCGTCTAGTTTTGTAATATCTACAAAAGATGTTTCAATATTTAAACGAGGGGCAAAATTTTTGAGAAAAGCATAGGTTCCACCGTAAATAGTACGGCTGGAAATAATATGGTCACCAGCTTTGCAAAGTTGGAGAATAGCAGGTGTAATCGCACCCATTCCGCTTGCTGCAACATTTGCTGTTTCGGTGCCTTCCATGGCTGCAAGAGCCTGTCCTAAATATAGATTGGAAGGGGTGGAGTGACGCGAGTATAAATAGCACCCATCTGCATTCCCTTCAAAAGTATCAAACATTGTTTTAGCCGAAAGAAAGGTGTAGGTGGAAGAATCGGAGATGGAAGGATTAACGCCTCCAAATTCACCGAAGTATTGTAAATCTTGAATTTTGTCTGCTGGTTTAAAAGCCATTTTTTTGGAATTGTTGGTTATTTGGCAAAAATGCAAAAATTAATAGGAGTGGTGAAATTATTATATGGTTAATAAGTGAATAAGTGGATAAGTGAGTATGCAAGTTGGGAGTAAGCGTGTAAGTGAACTTGTAAATCTGTGAATATGGGAATAGGGGGGGTATAAATTCAACTCACAATTTTACAAATTCACATAACTTAAACTTTTAAACTCTTAAACAGTATCGTACCTTTGGCACTTCAATATAAAATTCAACTTTTATGAGCAAATATGATGTAGCAGTAATTGGGTCTGGCCCCGGGGGCTATGTGGCAGCAATCCGCTGCGCACAATTGGGAATGAAAACCGCAATCATTGAAAAATATGATGTTTTGGGGGGAACCTGCCTGAATGTGGGTTGTATTCCCAGCAAAGCATTACTTGACTCCTCACATCATTACGAAGATGCCTTGAAACATTTTGAGGAACACGGAATTGAAATTCCAGGAGAAATAAAGCTGAACTTCAAAAAAATGATTGAACGCAAAGCTTCCGTTGTAGACCAAACCACCAAAGGGATAGCGTTTTTAATGGATAAAAACAAAATTGACGTTTTTACCGGGATGGGTGCTTTTAGGGATGCTACCAATATTGAAATAACAAATGGTAAGAAAAAGGAGACCATTGAAGCCAAAAATACCATTATTGCTACCGGCAGCAAGCCTGCAACGCTTCCTTTTATAAAATTGGACAAAGACCGGATTATCACTTCTACCGAAGCCTTGAGTTTAAAAGAAATCCCGAAACACCTTGTGGTTATTGGAGGTGGCGTAATTGGTTTGGAATTGGGACAAGTTTATCACCGATTGGGCTCCGAAGTCTCCGTAGTGGAATATATGGACCGAATTATTCCCACAATGGATTCCACACAAAGCAAGGAATTGATGAAGGTAATGAAAAAGCAGGGCGTGAAGTTCTTTGTTTCACATAAAGTTTCCGCAGTTTCCAAAAAAGGAAAAGAAGTAACTGTTACTGCTACCGATAAAAATGATAAAGAAGTAAATTTTAAAGGCGATTATTGCTTGGTTTCCGTTGGAAGAAAACCATATACCGATGGGTTGAAAGCTGAAAACGCAGGTGTGAAAATCACAGAACGCGGAATGATTGACGTTAACGACCATTTACAAACAAATATTAAAAATATTTATGCCATTGGTGATGTGGTTCGCGGGGCAATGCTTGCGCACAAGGCTTCGGAAGAAGGTGTTTTAGTTGCCGAAATTATTGCCGGACAAAAGCCACATATTGATTATAATTTAATCCCGGGGGTGGTTTACACTTGGCCGGAAGTTGCTTCCGTTGGGAAAACCGAAGAGCAATTAAAAGAAGCGAATGTTGAATATAAAAGCGGTCAGTTCCCGATGCGCGCTTTGGGAAGAAGCCGTGCCAGTGGCGATACCGACGGTTTTGTAAAGATTCTTTCCGATAAAAAAACGGATGAGGTTCTAGGTGTACACATGGTAGGAGCTCGTGTTGCTGATTTAATTGCAGAAGCTGTTACGGCTATGGAATTCCGCGCCAGTGCCGAAGATATTGCCAGAATGAGCCATGCGCACCCCACATATGCCGAAGCAGTGAAAGAAGCCGCACTTGCTGCAACCGATGACCGAGCATTGCATATTTAATAACGCTCATATTCTTGAAATAAAAAAAAATGTCGGCATTTTGCCGACATTTTTTGTATGAAATTAAGATCAAAAATTTTATTTAATAATTCCTCCACAACTTACTCTACCTCCGGCATCGCCAGTAGGTTGGGTTGTGAAATCATCTTTACCTTCGTGTACAATTAAAGCTTTGCCAAGAATATCTTTATTCTCATCGCCACAGCCTATGCACCATTCGTTGGTTTCCATCGAAATTCGGCCTCTTCCATCGTCGGTAACCTCAAAATTTCCGATATCTCCTTTATGGTATCCAGCTGCATCGCCCCATTTTCCGTGCTTGGTGTGTGTGGGATTCCAGTGACCGCCTGCAGAAGTGGCGTCTGCGGCACTGCAATCTGCTTTTTCGTGAATATGAATGGCATGAGTTCCAGGTTGTAGTCCAGAAAATTTAGCCTCAAAGGTAACCATGCCTTTTGTTTCACTAAAATATGCTTCACCTACAGCTGTACTTCCACTTTTAGATTCCAAGGACACAGAGACTGTTTTAGCTTCTTCCTGTACCAAGTTTTCTTGGTTTTCATTTTCCATTAATATAGAATCATTCATTCCATTGGTGGAATCCATATCTTTTTTTTCGTTTTTACAGCTTATAAATGCCATAACCGCTAAAAGACTGCAAAATAATCTAATTTTTTTCATGATTTATTTTTTGGTTTATTACTAGTTTAAAATAAAGGTACAATAGTTTTTGAGCGACAGCAATAATTTAAGAATACTTTAAAAGTTTAAAGCACTCAGTTGGGAAGTATTGGTAATATCATTTTGGTTGAGTTGATATTGATAGATTCCATTCTCGCCAATGGCAATTAATAAATTGTGTTGTATAATTACATCAAAAGCTAATCGGTTTATATTATGGACCAAAACTGAATTTGCTGGGTCTGAAATATCAAAGACTTTTATTTCATCATCACAAACAAATAAATAATCTCCATAAAGTCCCATACCTTTTGGAAATGTTAGGCTTCTAACGCTTAACAATGTGGGGTTTACAACATCGGTTATATCATAAATCTCCAATTGGTTTACAGTAGTTCCACACCCTAAATCTGACCACAGCGTAACAAAAGCTGTGGTGTCATTTGCCACAACAGGATCGCAAGAGGTAAAATGCTGTACATCTGCCATATATTCTGGAAATTCTGGATTTCTAATGCTATATATAAACATTCCATTTTGTGAACCTATGTAGAGAAATTCCTTATAATTGAAAAGGGTTTCAATTCTGAAACTAATAGGAATGTTATTAACGAATACAGGATCAGATGGAGTTGCAATGTTGTAAACATTCAATCCGTATTCATCCACGGTGTACAGATAATCCCCTAGCATTGCAAAACGCGCCAAAGAGCCACCTTGTCCATCGTTGTTGCCCATAGTTTCATTTTGAGATACATTTTCTCCCTCTTGGCTACAGGCTAAGGTGAAAGCTACAGTTATAATAAAAATTACTATCTTTTTCATGGGGTATCGGTTTTTGGTATCCAGTTTATAACTACATTATTCTGTGGAATATCATTGGGATAAAATCCATCTGGAGAAAGCATTTCAGGAAAGGTGTTTCTTATTCGTTTAGAAACATTAAGACCTCCTGCTGCCAAATCAACTTGCACCGCTATAAGATCTGTTGCCTGATTTATGTAGAATACATTTTCTCTTATGGCCAAATCTGTTGCACCGGGCGATTCTATAAAATAAATTGGGGATGGGCTTGAAGGGTTTTCATTATTGAAAATGTGAAATCCTTCATTCTTTTCATTGATAAAAAGAAATGTATCGATAACATAAATTTTTCCCGCATTTACCACTGGTTTAGCTGGAGAGAGTACTACACTGCTTTCAAAAGCAGCCCGTTCCATAAATACAGGCTCGTAATCAGATTCAACAAAAATTGGGGGTATATCATCTCCTTCGTTGCAATCGCCATACCAGCAGCAACTTTGTAAAACTGTTACGCCTCCTATTATTAATAGAATTAAATGTGTTTTTATTTTCATAAACTGTAGTTTAAATACCCTACAAGTTTACAAAATAGATTGATACGATTGTGGGTTTAAGAAATATATAAAGATGTAATAACTTGGGTTTTTGTGTGTAACGTTTTATGAACCGGACATTTATCGGCAATTTGCAGCAGTCTTGTTTTTTGCTCTTCGGAAAGATTTCCTTCTAATTTTATTTCGCGGGTGAAGGTGTCTATTTTGGCCGAGTCATCTTCACAATGCTCACAATCTACCGCATGATCCTTCGAATAGTTGATATGACAGGTTACGTTTTCAACATTCCATTTTTTCCTTCGGGCATACATTTGTATGGTCATTACAGTGCAGGCGGCAAGCCCTGCGGAAAGAAATTCGTAAGGGGAAGGGCCATAATTGTTTCCCCCAAAACTTGTGGGTTCATCTGCAATTAAATTATGGTCACCTAGTTTTAAATGGGTGGTAAACATTTCATCCTTATCTAAACTTGCCGCAACTTTACTTTTACTTTTAACCTCCTTAATGCTTGGAATTTCTAAATAGCGGGAAGCCCAGCCTGCAATTACTTGCCCCACATATTTTGAATCTTCTTTTTTGCTCAATAGATGGTCAACACCGTCGAGCGATATAAAACTTTTAGGGTGGTGTGCGGATGTATATACTTCTTCGGCGTTATTTATTCCAACAACGGTATCCTGCGGTGAATGTAAAATAAGTAATGCCTTTTTGAATTTGCTGACAATTTTCAAAAGCGATTTATCTTTCAGATCGTCCAGAAACTGTTTTTTTATGGTGAAATCCAATCCCCCAAGATTTACCTTTGCTTTTCCATTTTTTGTTATTTCATGTTTGCTTTCTCTCAGCAAATGCATTACATGTGAAGGATGGCTGGGAGAATTGATAACCGCTACAGTTTTTATGGAATCAATTTTATTTGCAGCAAAGATTGCCGCTGCGCCCCCTAGGGAATGACCAATAATAAGGGTGGGAGCTTCGTAATTTTTTTTTAGGAAATTTGCAGCTTCAACTAAATCTTCCACATTGCCGGAGAAGTTTGTGTTTTCAAAATCGCCTTCGCTTTCTCCCAACCCCGTAAAGTCAAACCTTAAAACGCCAAAACCCGAATCTGTAAGTGCCCTACCAATATTTTTAACGGCGCTCAAATTTTTGGTACACGTAAAGCAGTGTGCAAAAATGACAAAATTATGGGGCTTTTGGTCTAACGGAAGTTCCAAACGCCCTGCCAGTTGTTCTTCATCTTTATTGGTAAATGATACTTTTTGAATATTCATAATTTAATGTTGGAATGTATAGTGTTTACAGAACTTTTCAGGCAGCGCAACTAATAATTTTTCTTGCGCCACTGAAACTTTAACTTCATCAATTTCACCAATAAATTCTCCATCTATTTGGAATGGAATTTTTTTAGTGGAACGAATTATAGCATTTTCTGTTGATATTACTTGAACAAAATCTGAAGACATATCAGGCTTGTCGTTTATTGTTTTAAAAATTTCTATAAAATCAAGATGTTTAAAAATCAAGATTTCAAATATGCCATCGTTTATTTTTCCGTTGGGGTTTATGGTAGCGCCGGTGCCAAATTTATTGGCATTTGCAATAGCCAGTAAAACTCCTGACTCATTAACCATTCCCTCGGCAGTTTCAATGGTGAAATGGAAAGGCGATTCTGAATTTATAAGCGTGGGGATGGACTGTAAAAAATAGCCCCATTTGCCCCGAACTCCTGAACTTTCATAGTTTTTGACCAATTCTGCATTGATGCCCAAATCTGCAATATGAAGGCACATTCGCCCATTGATAAAAAGCACATCTACTTTTAATGTCCAATCAGAAAGCGCTATGGCTATCTGTTCTTTAATTGTTTCAGGAATGCCGAAATTTACCGCCATTCCATTTGCGGATCCGGCCGGTATGATACCTAGAATTATCTCCTTTTCATAAACACATTCCGCGACCAATGAAATTGTGCCATCACCCCCCACAACTATAATTCGGGATGGATTGTATTCCTCTATTAAGGAATCTATGGTGTTTTTATCATCATCTCCGGTAGTCTCATAGATTTTAAGCTTATAATCGCGTTGGGACACCTCATATTCAACTGCTGTGATTATAGAAGATTTGTCGTTATCGCCCGCAATTGGGTTAACCACCAATAAAATATAATTTTCTGATTTCATTAATAAAGATTGAATTTAAAAATACCTATTTTGGAAATATTAAACCGTTAACGAAATCTCAATAAGTGAAGCTTGATTTAAAATTGTACCGTGGCTATGTAAATGATGAGGAATTGGTTGTTTTTGGCCACGTTTTTAAATCGTGGGCACCCGACAAATACAGATTGGACCGAAAGGGAATTCGCCATGCGGTGTCCGTGATTCATATGTTCCGAATAAAACCTTTGGAAAATGTAGAGGTAAAATTGAAGTTTAAAAATTTAGAAGTCACTACCAAAACATTGGCTGATGGATATTTTCGGTTTACAATTCCATATTCCGAGAAACTTGAGAGTGGTTGGCACCCGTTTCAGGTATGTTGCGAGCTGTATGATTACGGAATCGTTGAAAATTCTGAATTGTTGAAGCCCTTTGAAAGCAAGGTCGGCGTAATATCAGACATTGACGATACTTTCTTGGTTTCGCACAGCGGAATTTTTTTTAAAAAACTTTATGTGCTTCTTCTTAAAAACATCAACAAACGTAAGGTCTTTGAGGATGTAGTGCCGCATTACCAAGCTTTGAGTAAAGCAGGACAAAACAATGAAAGGGCTTCCAATTCGTTTTTTTACGTTTCCAGCAGCGAGTGGAACCTATACGAATTTATTGATTCCTTTGCGCGACTTCACAAATTGCCGAAGGCAGTAATAAAACTGAAAAAAATAAAAACCGGAATCTCCGATTTTCTTTTTACGGGAAGAGGCAGCCACGACCATAAATTTGAAAAGATAAAGGATATTGTCATGTTTTACCCTAAACTTGAATATGTGTTACTGGGCGATGACTCACAGAAGGATCCATACCTTTATGAACGGGTGGTTAAGATATTTCCGCAAAATATAAAGGCTATTTACATTCGGCAAACTTCAAAAGGAAAAAAAGCAAAAACCCAAAAAATTCTGAACAATATAGAATCTATGGGTGTTGCTACTTGTTATTTTGCCAACAGCGAAAAAGCTATTGCACATTCCGAAAAGATTGGAATAGTCTAAATTTTATTATTTCACTTCGGTAGTTTCTGTGGCGCCTGTATCCAAAGTAGTTTGATCTTTTCCTTTTAAATATTGGTTCAAAAACTTCAAAACCTTTCCGTAGGCTTCAATCTCGTTTTCCTTTTTTACAAATCCGTGGCCTTCATCTTCAAAAACCACATACTCCACTGGAACGCCGTTCTTTTTAACTCCTTCCACAATTTCATCCGATTCAATTTTAAGAACCCGTGGATCCTGCGCACCTTGCAGTACCATTAAAGGTTTTGTTACATTTTCGGTATGGAACAATGGTGAAATTTGCTTTAAGCGAACGGAATCTGCAGTATTTGGATCGCCCATTTCTAAATAAAGCGCATCTTTAAAAGATTCCCACCAGGGTGGAATACTGTTTAAAGTTCTGATCCAGTTGGTAACCCCGAAAATATTTACGCCAACCTTAAATTCGTCGGGAGCGTAGGTAAGTGCCGCCATCGTCATATAGCCTCCGTAAGAGCCTCCAATAATACCAATTTTGTCTTTATCGATTATTTCTTGATTTGCCAACCAATTTTTCCCGGCAATGCAATCTTTCAAATCCTTATCGCCGTGGTTTTGGTCGTCCATTTGAAAAAAAGTTTTCCCGTAACCGCTACTGCCACGGTTGTTAACCGCCAAGATTGCATATCCGTGGTTTACAAGATATTGAATAAACGAACTAAACCCTTGCCTTGATTGACCCCCTGGACCACCGTGGACCCAAACCAACGCTGGAGTTTTATTAGCGGAACTTGCTTGTTTTGGCTGATAGTAGATTGCCGGAATTTCCAATCCGTCAAAAGATTTAAAACGAACCACAGTTGCTTTCACCAAATCATCCGGATTTATTTCTTTGTTTAAAACATCGGTAAGCTTGTGATATTCTCCAGATGCAATATTGTACGAATACGTATTTGTGGGAAGTTGGGAGCTTCCCACGGTCAACAAAGCCATTTTTTCGTCCCTCGAAAAACTTGCGGCATTTATGGCCTGTCCATCAATTTCAGGAAAATTCAATTCTTTTCCGGTTGCCACTTCGGTTACGTACATTTCTGTTTTGGCATCTTCGTTGGTAAACATAACTTGATATTTTCCGTTGTGGGTGAAATAGAAGGCATTGATATCCCAATCTTTCTCCAAAACCTTTTCTTTGCTGCCGTCTTCAATATTGTATTTCATCAAATAGCTGAATTCAGCATCTACATCGGTTGTGTAGTAAAATGATTTTCCATCGGGCGAAAAATCTTCAGGTGTATTCTTGCTCAATGTTTCATTTATCTTAGTTTTTTTATTCGTTTTAAGATTTAAAAGAAACAAGTCACTATCGTTTGTATTGATGGATTTTGAAAGCAACATATAATTTTTATCTGCTGAAATTCCGCCAAAATCCATAGCGTCATCATTTTTAAGAAGAAGTTTTGGTTTAAAGGTCGCAATGTCCATTTCATAAACATCCATTATTTGTGGGCTGCGTTCGTTGCTTTGGTAATAAAAACTATTGCCATCCTTAGCCCAGCCTTGAAAGAGTGCTCTAACATTTTTCTCCGGTGTTAACCTTTTAATACCGTTGCTGTCTTTCAGAAAAATTTTGAAAATTTCATCTCCATTGCCATCCATTCTGAAAAGAATCCTGTCGTCATTAGGAAAATAGGAAATACCATAAACTGAAGCGCTGTCAGACTGCGTTATGGGCATAAATTCGCCGCCTTCTACAGAAACATTATACATATTGTAAATGCCGGAACGGTTGCTGGTTATTAATACTTTTGAATTGTCCGGAGAAAAGCCATTTGCAAATGCATTTTCGTTCCCCATAAATTGCTCTATAGTATAGGTTTTAATATCAGCAACCTCGTTGGTGTTATCCTTTTGTGTGTCTTTACACGCAACAAAGAGCAAGAGTGCTGAAAAAATTAAACTAAAATTTTTCATAAAGTGGAGTTTTGGAAGTTATTTTGTTGATTTTCAGCACAAATCTACTGAATTTTATTATAGAATTTATATTCAGTTTCACATTAAAAACATTATGTTTTTTACTTACTGAAGGAGTTACGAATGTGAACATTTCAAAAAACCCGAAGGCCCAAGGTGTGAGCTTGGGCGTTCGGGTTTGCGGATTGATAAAGATGAATTACTTGTTATATCACTCTCTGTTAAATTCGTCTCTATTATAGAAATCGTCGTCATTTTCCGTTCTGTCATCTGCAGATACGTTATTGCGATTATAGGAATCTAAGACTATTATTTCATACTCCCTATTTATCGTATCGCCTTTTCGGTAACGTTTTGTTTCTGCAAAGGTTCGGTGGTTTATACCGTTTGCACGTACTAATTTGTTTTCTTCATCCAGACGTACCATTCCAATTGGGACAATTATGTGGTTTTCACCTTCTTCATTTAAGAATTCGTGGGTTTCGGTATTACTGGGCTTAGCATAGGGGTCGTGGTTTTCATCAATAATGGTTTCATCTACTTCCACGTCAAGGTAAACCACTCTTTTGGCGTTTTTGTTTACCAACAGATTATCAACTTTGCCTATTACCCGATTGTCAATATCGCGAACTTCCCAAGAGCGAATGTCGGGGTCATCGCTCACTACTTTGTAGTCCGAGAGTTCGTGGAGTTTATATAAGTGTTTTTCTTGATTTTTCATAGTTTTTAGTTTATTGATTATTTTCAGATTCATTCATTTTTTGAAGTACGCGTCCCGCTTTTTCGAAAAAGGCTTTGGCATCTTCTTTCTGTTCAAGCGTTGGAGTTGCGGGATTAATATCCTCAGCAGCAACTTTTAATTCACCCAGTTCGGCTGAAAGATTCGGGAATTCCTTTTCCTGAATTGTTTTCAGAGCAGTCACAATTTCGAGGCCTGCAGCTCTAATTTTATCTGCATGCTTGAGCGACATCGGATCTTTCGTAATTTCAAAAGCATGAGTACGTGCTTCTTCCAAATTGGCATTTATATCTACATTCAAATTATTTGCTTCTGCCTCAGTTGCAGTAATTAAATGGATTAAGGCGCCATTGGTATACTCATGGTCCAAGCCCATTTTTTCATTATCTATATAAGTAAAATAATTTGATAGCGCTTTTTCTTTCACCATTGTACCATATGTGCCTGTATATAGGGTAGTGGAATCATTTGCTGTTGTATCATAGGTATTTTGATCTATTTGAGAAATAGTATCATTGCCAAGTACTTCATCATCGGTCTCGTAATCGTCATCGTTACTTGACCAAATAAAATAGATAGCAGCAAGTATTACTAATGCTGCAAGTATCCAGGGCCAAATGGGTTTTTTCTTTTCAATTTTAATCTCTGCCATAATATTAATTTTTTAGAGGTTGATTATTTTTTGTTCTTTTAAATATAAGGCTTCAACATCTACACTTGCATTAAAAATCTGTTAACTAAAATTTAAATAAAGCATAATTAACGCGTTACAATAGGGTCAAATAATCTTTTGTACAGCTAAATTCCTTTTTTTGGTAGTAGTTTAACGTTTCTACATTTTTTTTAAACAAGGATTGTTTTACTTTTAAATTATGAATAAAATGGAAGCCAAGAGCGGATTTATCTTCACTAAACATACACCCAGAGACCAATCTCCCTTTGAGAAACTTTTTGAGGTCTTTCAAGAACTTATTACCCATACCTCGGGCGATTTTGAAGAAGCGATGGACTGGTTAAAACAGTTGGACGAAGAATATAACCTCACAACAGAAGATTATACACTGGATGATTTTGTGGAAGACCTTAAAAAGAAAGGATATCTTCGCGAAGAAATAAAGATTGACGGTTCAAACGGTTTGGCAATTACCGAAAAAACCGAAAGAGCCCTCCGCAAAAGAGCCTTGGAGCAAATCTTTGGAAAACTCAGAAAAAGTGGTGCCGGGAACCACCGAACCAAGCAAACGGGCAGGGGAGATGAGCAGGCGGGCGAGTTCCGCAATTATCGCTTTGGCGATTCGCTGGAACAAATCTCCATGACGGAAAGTTTTAAAAATGCGCAGATAAATCACGGTTTGGGCGATTTCACACTATCTGAAAACGATTTGGTAGTTGAGGAAACCATGTATAAAACCCAAATGAGCACGGTTTTGATGATAGACATCAGCCATAGCATGATTCTTTACGGCGAAGACCGCATAACTCCAGCTAAAAAAGTGGCAATGGCACTTTCGGAATTTATTACTACCCGTTACCCAAAAGATACGCTGGATATTTTAGTCTTCGGAAATGATGCTTGGCCAATTAAAATTAAGGATTTGCCGTATTTGAATGTTGGTCCCTATCACACAAATACAGTTGCGGGACTTCAATTGGCAATGGATTTATTGCGAAGAAAACGCAATACCAACAAACAAATTTTTATGATAACCGATGGAAAACCTAGTTGCGTAAGGCTTCCCGATGGAAGATATTATAAAAATAGCAACGGATTGGATAGTTATATTGTAAACAAATGTTACGCAATGGCATCACAAGCTCGGAAGCTTCACATCCCAATCACCACTTTTATGATTGCCGAAGATCCCTATTTGATGCAGTTTGTGGAGCATTTTACAGCAGCCAATCAAGGAAAGGCATTTTACACAGGTCTTAAAGGTTTGGGTGAAATGATTTTTAGCGATTATGAAACGAACCGCAGAAAGCGGATTAAATAATAGGTTTGCGATTTATCGCGAGCAATTGAGTTTCATTGGAAATATCCTCTGCGACCTTTGCAAAAAACTTTGTGCCCTCTGGGGTTAAAAAATATAGAAATAAAAGTTATGGAAATAAAAAAAATAAAAACCTTCGGTGAACTTAAAAAATCGGGTTACGAACCGAAATCAATCAAAGAAGAATTGCGCCGCAATCTACTTCAAAAAATAATGAAGAAGGAAACGCCTTTTGTGGGAATTCACGGCTATGAACTTACCGTAATTCCAGAACTGGAACGCGCCATTCTTTCAAAACACAACATAAATTTGTTGGGGCTTCGCGGGCAAGCAAAAACCCGATTGGCGCGACAAATGGTGGGGCTCTTGGATGAATATATTCCTATTGTAGAAGGGAGCGAGATTAATGATGATCCTTTCAACCCTATTTCGCGTTACGCCAAAAACCTGGTGCATGAAAAAGGGGATAACACGTCCATCAGCTGGTTGCACCGGAACGATCGCTTTTCAGAAAAATTGGCAACGCCCGATGTTACGGTAGCAGATATTATTGGCGATGTGGACCCCATAAAAGCTGCAAATTTAAAATTGAACTATGCAGATGATCGCGTGATTCATTTTGGAATGATTCCGCGAAGTACCCGTTGCATTTTTGTTATTAATGAATTGCCAGATTTACAGCCGCGTATCCAGGTTGCGCTGTTTAATATTTTGCAGGAGGGCGATGTGCAAATTCGAGGTTTTGCAGTACGTTTGCCGTTGGATATTCAGTTCGTTTTCACTGCAAACCCTGAGGATTATACAAACCGCGGAAGTATTGTCACACCGCTTAAAGATAGAATTGGTTCACAGATTTTGACGCATTATCCCGAAGATATTGCAACTGCACGCACAATAACGGAACAGGAAACGGCAGATGCCATCAATTCAAAATCGAATGTTTACGTACCCGATTTGGCAAAGGATATTTTAGAGCAAATAAGTTTTGAGGCGCGTGAAAATGATTTTATTGATGCTAAAAGTGGCGTAAGCGCCAGACTGAGTATTACTGCTTTTGAAAACCTTTTAAGTACGGCTGAAAGGAGAACTTTGCATAATGGAGAAGAAAAAACCAGCGTGCGTTTGGGAGATTTTGTGGGCATCATTCCTTCCATCACCGGCAAGATTGAATTGGTGTACGAAGGAGAGGAGGAAGGTGTTTCGCAGGTTGCACAACAATTGATTGCTGATGCTGTAAATACTATTTTTAAAGAGAAATTTCCAAAGATAGAAAAACTCACAAAAGATGGTGACCCAGATCCGTATGCAGAAGTAGTTGCATGGTTTTTTGAAGAAAATGATTTTGAACTGCTGGATTCCTACACTGATGAAGAATATAAAAATGAATTGGACCGGATTATTCCGTTGCAACAATTGATTGAAAAGTATCAGCCCGAGACTTCAAAAGAGGATAGTTATTTTCTAAAGGAAGTAATTCTTTGGGCATTGGCCGAAAATAAAAAACTGAGCAAATTCAGTTTGGGGAATGGCTTGCATTTTAAAGATTTATACGGAAGCTATATTAGCGGACTTTAAATATAAACAATAAAAAAACCGCCATTTACTGAAAAAGTGGCGGTTTTATTTTCTTTTAACCTAAATATTAAATATTCGGAATAACCAATTCATCACCCGGGTGGATTAGGTCCGCAGATTTCAATTTTCCCTTGTTGGCTTCGTAAATAGCATTATATTTATTAGCATCGCCATAATAATGCTTTGCAATTTTACTCAATGATTCTCCACTTTTTACAGTATGGTGGGCAAAGGCAGAAGTATCGGCAACTTTAATATCGGCCATGATATCGGTAGGATTTTCGCCTCCAATACGTTTTATTTCATCCCAAAGAAGGTTCTTTTCATATTGGTTTTTTGCTGTCCCCCAAACTTTTAATTGGCCATTTTCCTCTTTTACATCACCATTTTGGATGTTTAATTTTTCACCTAGTTCCAAAACGCTTTGATACTTCGATTTAATCATTTTTTTTAATTTTTAAGTTAATATCTAAAAATACCATTTTATGGTCGGTAATTTTTGACATTGTGAAAAATTTAATAGTATGAATGGTTTATTAGTAAACCCCTAAAAAAATTATCAAATATTTAACTAAAGATTAATTACAATTAGTAAAAAAAATTACGGCACTTAGAATACCTTTGGTACAAACATTTAAATCAACAATAACTATTATGAAACTAAAATCAATTGTACTGTCTCTAGCTGTAGTGGGAATGCTTTTCGCTAGCTGTGAAGACACTAAAAAGAAAGAAGCTGAGGAACAAGCCAAGGCTGAACAAATGCGTATGGAACGCGAAAAAGATTCTTTGATGAAAGTTGAAGAAATGAACGCCGCTAAAATGGCCGAGATGGAAGCCAATTCAATTGCTGCTAAAGCAATGGGCAATTCAGACTTGTCAACTTTAGTAAGCGCTCTTCAAGCAGCCGATTTGGCACAGACCTTAAAATCTGAAGGTGAATACACTGTATTTGCACCAACCAATGAAGCTTTCAACAAAGTTCCAAAGGCAACAATGGATAACTTGATGAAGCCAGAAAACAAAGAACAACTTCAAGCATTGTTAAAGTATCACGTTCTTCAAGGTAAGATGAATGCAACAGATGTTTTGGCTAAAATTAAAGAAGCCAATAACAAGCTTGATGTTACCACCCTTAATGGTGAAGTTTTAACTTTGTCTGAAAAAGGAGGTAAAGTCATGATTAAAGATGCTAAAGGAAATACAGCTACCGTAACAAGTGCTGATATGGATGCATCAAACGGTGTTGTTCACGTTGTGGATAAAGTATTGATGCCAAAAATGTAATTCAATATTTTAGGTAAATTTAAAAGCCCCACTTTTGGGGCTTTTTTTTTTATTAATGACAACTGCATCCACCATCCATAAAACCGTGGGTTTCCTGATGCCAAGGGAATGCTTGGTTATATTTATCCATTTCCCAAAAAAATGGAAGTCGCTCTTGTGGGTTGTTGCCAATTTCGTTCATCGTATCTGTATCGTATAACCTGCCGTTAACCATTACCATTTTTATAGATTCGGTATTTTCAATATTTTCCAAAGGATTTTTGTCCATCACGATTAAATCTGCAAGTTTTCCAATTTTCAATGAACCAATATCTTCACCGGCGCCAATATATTCAGCAGCATTGATAGTTGCAGCTTTTAAGGCTTCCAGATTGCTCATTCCGCCCTGTTGCAGCATCCAGGTTTCCCAATGTGCGCCCAAACCTTGTAACTGTCCGTGAGCTCCCATGTTTACTTTTACGCCAGCATCGCTCAAGCTTTTTACAGTTTCAGAAACCAAAATATGGCCATTATCATATTCATCTTGGGGTGATTTAATTCTGTGGCGTGATCGGCTGTCCACAATACTTCGGGGAGTGAATGTGAGAAGTTTTTCGTTTTCCCAAATATTGTCGCGTTCATAGTAATAATATTCTCCGTTCATTCCACCGTAGTTCACAATCAGCGTAGGGGTATAGCCCGTTCCACTTTTGCCCCAAACTTCCAATATATCTTTATAAACGGGCGCCACCGGTATGTTATGCTCAATCCCCGTGTGGCCATCAATAATCTGGGTTATGTTGTGATAAAAAGTGGAGCCGCCTTCGGGAACCACATTTATACCCATCTCGCGAGCAGCCTGTAATACCTGTTGGCGTTGGTCTCGGCGGGGTTGGTTATAGCTTTTTACGCTTTTTGCCCCAAAGGCTTTGGTGCGGCGAATACTGCTGCGGGCATCTTCCAAACTATTGATAACTGCCTTAAAATCGCCATCGGCGCCATAGAGAATGAATCCTGTTGAAAACAATCGCGGCCCCACCAATTGCCCACTTTTTTGAAGTTCGGAAAGCGTAAAGACCGTTTCAGTATTAGCCGAAGGATCGTGCGAAGTAGTTACACCGAAAGCCAAATTAGCCATAAAAGGCCAATATTGTTGCGATGGCAATCCATAGCGAAAAGCACCTACATGGGCGTGTGCATCTACCATTCCGGGCATGATGGTTTTTCCTTCGGCGGAATAGACTTTTGCACCAGTGGGAACAGAAACTTTATCGGCTGCGCCTATAGCTTCTATTTTATTTTCATTAATAACAATAGTTCCATTTTCAATTACTTCATCATTTTCCATAGTGATGATGCGCGCGTTGGTAAAAGCAATCTTTCCGCTGGGTTTATCCACGGGGGCTTGCAGACCGATTTTTGTTCCGGTTGAAGTCAATTCTGTCACTTCTTCCGGAGAGCCTTTTAAAAACGTAAACCTGTTCTTCAATTCATTACTGAAATATTCATCGCCCAATGTCCACATTACTTTTTGACTGTTTGGAGACCAATGGATATTAATACTTGCATCTTTTGCGAGTTGCGAAACGGGGAGCGCCTTGGTTTTATCGTCTAAGTCAATGGCGTGGCCATTCAGCACCAATGGGGCAACATATAATTTATGAAGATTTGTAAAAGCAATCCAATCATTGTCTGGGCTGGGGATTAATCTATTTGCATATTTTGAAGTAACATGGGTTTTTTCATCGTTACCTTCAAGGTTTACGCTAATAAGTTTTTTCTCAATATCTCCAAAATAGGTTCCACCAGTCTGAAGAAAAATCCGTTTTCCATCTTTACTGAATAGTGGGTATTCGCCCTTGTCTATAACAAATTTTTCATTGCTGCCGTCGGCATTCATTACATAAATCCCATCATTTTTGGTGAAAGTAAATCCCTGATCGGTATTTCCATTTTCTTTTCTGAAGGTAATTTGTGTTCCATTTGGCGAATAGGAAGGGGTGCGGTAAATTCCTTTTTTTGAAGTAAGCTTTACAGGTGTTACACCATTTGCGGAAATTTTATAAATAGCGCCTTTTTCCAAATCATTCCAAGTAACATATAATATTTCGGAACCGTTGGGGGAGAAGGCAGGCTCAAATTCAAAATCAGTACTGTTTGTTAATCGTGTTGGTTCTCCATTTGGCAAAATTTTCTTGTATAAATGGCCCAATGCACTAAATACAATAATCTCCCCATTTGGTGAAGTAACCGCATGGCGAATCATTTTCGGAGTAAAAGTTTCTGTTTCAATTTTATTATTGAAATGTACAGTTTCGGCCAAATCAATTTTCACATTTACTGTAAAGGGAATGTTTGTAACCTCTAAAGAATTTACATTTATCTTATTTATTTTTCCACCGCTCCAAAAAACAATTTCATCATTGTTTGGCATCCAGCTAAAGTTTGGATAAACGCCGAAGATAGCCCAAGCTTCCTGTTGGTCTTTGTTCAATTTATCATAAATAGGCCATTCTTCTCCAGTTTCCAAGTTTTGAATGAAAAGCACACTTTTGGTGCGTACTCTTTTTACAAAGGCCAATTTTTTTCCATCTCGCGAAATTGTTGGTCTTGCAGCTCCGCCGGGACCTCCCGTTATTGTTTCTGTTTTCCCTGTTTCAAAATCATATCTTTTAATTACATAAATCTGGTCGTTGGGATCTTTGTTGTATTGAAAATAACCACCTGGATACATATCTTCACTGTAATAAAGATATTTCCCATCGGGTGAAACAAAAGGTTCGTTTACGTCCTGCTGATCGTTTTTGCGTTTTGTAATTTGTAAACCGGTTCCACCAGATTTGTGGTACTGCCACATTTCCCCGGCACCCAAACTTCTTTCAGAAGTAAAATGTTTACGTGCAATCAAATAATTACCGTCTGCACTCCATACGGCATTGTTCAACAATCGGAAATCCTCTTCTGTAACTTGCTTTGCTTCACTACCATCTATATTCATCACCCAAATGTTATCGCCACCCCCGGCATCACTGGTGAACGAAATTTTAGTGCCATCGGGATTGAACCTAGGTTGTATTTCAAAAGGAATCCCCGTTCTTATTGCCTTAGCGGTTCCTCCCGAAATAGGAAGGGTATAAATATCGCCTAGCATATCAAAAACTATGGTTTTACCATCGGGACTTATGTCCAGGTTCATCCAAGTGCCTTCGTTAGTAGTAAAGGAGTGGGTTTTATAGTTGAAATCTTTTCCAGGGTTGGCAACTTCCCATTTGGGCTCTTCCTTTTCCTTATCTTTTTTATCCTTCTTTTGTGCGTAAAAAGTAGTGCATATAGCAAGAGATAGGATTAATGAAAATGTTTTCATATTTTAAAAAATTGGAGATTAATTTCTGGATTTAATATTGTTTTCGCACAGCGATATAATTTCTGAAATACGCTTTTGTCGAGTTTCTTCCCTTTTTGCGTGATTTAGCCAATAAAGATAGCTTTTTCTATAATTACGGCTGAAGTTTTTAAAGTTTGAAAATGCCTTTGCGTTATTATCAAATTCTTTTTTAAGATCTTCAGGGATCACTAGGTTTTCCACATCGTCCAAAGCTGTCCAGCTTCCATTTTTCTTGGCTTCTGTTATTGCCTTTTTTCCGTTTTTGTGAAGTAGGTTTTCTCTTTTTAATTCCTTTAAATACGACTTATTGAGCGCGCTCCAAACACTTTTTGGGTTCCGCGGACAAAAATATTGCTGACGCTTCCCATCGCCAAGGCTTTTCACCGTGCTGTCAATCCAACCGTAACAAAGGGCTATTTTAACCGCTTCTTCCCAGCGCATCGTTGGAATTTCCATTTCAAGCTTGTAAAAAATCAGGTAAACACCCTGGGGATGTATTTCATGATTTTCGTGCAGCCATTCACGCCATTCTTTATCATTTTTAAAATAAAGTGTAGGCTTGGTTTTCATTGTTTTATTTCTTCGGAATTCACATAGAAATCTTTTTTTATTTCTACTGTTTCAATTGCAGCTGGAAATTTTTTGGTCTTCCATTCCGAAGTAGGGTAAATCCATTCTTCTTTACCTTTCACCACAGCAATAATGGGCATTTTGAAATCATCAACAATATTTACATATCGAAATTTTAAAGTTTTCCCATCAATAGTGTATTCCAATTTGGGAATCATCGTGGTTCGTAAATATTGGTTCCAAAAAACTGAGAGATCAATCCCGCTTTCTTTGGAAATATAGTCCTCAACCTGTTTGGTGGTAACGGTTTGATGATAAAATTCCTTATTTAAACCCCGTAATATTTTACGCCATTTTTCATCATCATCAACGAGTTGCCGAATGGTGTGCAGTATGTTGGCGCCTTTATAGTACATATCGCCGCTTCCTTCGTAATCAACATTGTAAATACCAATAATGGGGCGATCGTTCGATATGTTGTTTCTGATTCCAACCACATATTCCGAAGAAGCCTTTTTACCGAAAAAATAATCCAAATACAAATTTTCGGAATAATTTGTGAACCCTTCATGGATCCACATATCTGCCACGTCTTTGTTGGTAATATTATTTGCAAACCACTCATGGCCACTTTCATGGATTATTATAAAATCGAACTTCAATCCCCAACCCGTGCCGGAAAGGTCACGGCCTAAATATCCATTTTTAAATTTATTGCCATAGGTTACGCTGCTTTGGTGCTCCATTCCCAAATAGGGCGCCTCGACAAGTTTATAACCATCTTCATAAAAAGGGTAGGGGCCAAACCAGTGCTCAAAAGCTTCCATCATTTTTGGCGCTTGTTTAAATTGCTCTTTTGCTTTCGCCTCATTTTCGCGAAGCACATAATAATCCATATCGAGCATTCCTTTTTCGCCTTTGTACTTTTCACCCCAATGCACATAATCGCCAATGTTTATGTCCACACCATACGCATTTATTGGGTTTACCACTTGCCAGGTCCAAGTTTTGGTAGAGTCGGTTTCACTAACTTTAATTAGCCTTCCGTTGCTTACATCCATTAAATCCTTAGGAGTAGTTACGGCAATAGTAACCCCGTTATCGGGCTCTTCGGATGGATGGTCCTTTAAAGGCCACCAAACACTGGAACCAATACCTTGGTTGGACGTTGCTATAAAAGGCTTGCCATTACTGTCTTTTGTCCATGTAAAACCTCCATCCCAAGGAGGACGAACGGCTTCAGTTGGTTTTCCGGAAAAATAGATGGTTATATTATTTTCGCTTCCTTTTATTTGTTTTTTCTGAAGTTTTAAAAAATGGGCATTTCCTTCAGAAGTGTACGTTATCTTCTTTCCATCTTGAAGTATTTTATCAATTTTCATAGGAGTCTGCAGGTCTATTTGCATAATATTGTTAGGCTCCAAGACTTTATAGGAAATGGTGTTGCTTCCTTTGATGGTTTTTTGCGAAGGATTCACTGTTACTTTTAAATCATAGTGCGTTACATCCCACCACGCTCGTTCCGGCGTTATGCTTCCTATAAGCGTATCTGCGCGCGTAAATTTTTGCGCCAAGGCGGATTGAAATAAAAATAAAATTGCAACGAAAAACATCCCCCTAACTCCCTTCAAAGGGGAAATAATGTTTTGATTTTTTAGTGTAATCATTTTATTAATTTATTATCTAAATACCGAATTTGGAAACATAACAATACTTTCAAACCCATCCTTTCCTACTGAAGCTACACCGAAAAAGTAATTGTCAATCACAATGCCTTCCAAAGTAAATTCTGAAACATCGCCTACAAACCGACTATAATCCCAAGTTGGGCTGGTTGTATCCCGCCAATAAATTTTATAACCCGTTGCGCCATCTACTTTGTCCCATTTCAATTTTGCTGATGGTTCAACAACACCGCCAATAGCAACGTCTGATGGAGCAGGAGGTGCCCAGGCAAGACTGGCCAGATTTATGGCATTAACAGCGGTGAGTTTTGCTGCGTAGTCAAAATTCACAAACTTGAGTTTGTCGCCATATTCTATTCCATTTTCGGTTCGAATGTCTTGGTGTTGCTGATTGTAATTTTCATGTGCTTCCATAATTCTAATTCCAGCCCAGCCCAAATCATTGAAGGGACGGTGATGCCCACCGCGACCAAAACGATCCAATCTATAAATCATCATTGGGTCCATTTCTGGCATATAAGTCTGAGTAGTTTTAAAAACGTAACGGGCAAGTTGACGTGAAATCCCGTCAACTTCGCCGCCGTAAAAACGTCGCATTTGTCTTTCCTTTTCTGTTTCTGTAGGCGGAACGGGTTCACTGAAAATTCTGAAATCGCGATTACTGATTACGCCATTTACCCCTTCAATGTTCCCGATCATATCGTTATTTAAAACTCCAATGATTTCCCAACCTTGTGCTTTGGCATATTCCGCAAAGCCTTTTCCGCCAAACAGCCCTTGTTCCTCGCCGCTCAATCCTAAATAAATGATGCTGCTTTCAAATTTATATTTTGAAAGCACACGCGCTGCTTCAAGGGCTCCAGCCATACCACTGGCGTTGTCGTTAGCCCCGGGAGCATCTTTTTCAAAATCGCTACCATCACTGTTTCGGGAGTCTATATCGCCACTCATAATGATGTAACGGTTGGGGTATTTTGTTCCTTTTTGAATTGCCGCCACATTTACAATCCAAGTATCCATTGGGATTCGGTCGTTTCCTTCGGCTTTTACAAAATCTTTTTGATAGAAAACATTTAAACAGTTGTTGCACCCTGCTGAAATCTTTTCAAATTCAGATTTAATCCATCTACGTGCTGCACCGATGCCACGGGTGTTGCTTACGGTATCGCTAAAAGTATTTCGGGTGCCGAAATTAGCAAGCGTTATGATATCAGCCTCAATTCTTTCCGAAGAAACAGCTTTTATGATATCGTAAATTCTTTGATCGGTTTGCGAATAGGAAGAAGCGGTAAAACAAAAAATAATGATGGAAATAAAACTTTTCATCGGCAAGGGATTTTTTTTAAAAATACCAAAAAGAACGAAGAACGTCCCAAAACTTTTAAAGAATGTAAAATTTGTAATTATTTTGATTCTGAAACGATAGCAAGTTTATTACCATTGGGGCTTATGGCCATACGGCTAATATTCTTCAGGCCATATTCTTCAAGGGAAGCAACCTTGGTCCATTCTGAATCGCCTAAAGTATCGTACATGTAGAGTTTATTGCCACTGCCAATAAGAATTTGTGTGTCATTGATCCAAACATAATCCTGAATGCCGATGGGCAATTGTGTAACAAAAAAACTTTCAAAGGAATCCATATCCAAAAGATATAGGTCTAAATTTCCTTCCTCATTTACCAGGGAATAACTCATAGAATTTGTTTTCGGGACTTTTTGTAACGACCTTCCGGCATTTCGGAAAAGTGTGTCGGCAGTTTTTGTTTGAAGATTTATGAAAACCAAATCCATTGTATTGCCATTTAAAACCGTGGCAAGAATTTCTTTGTCATTATAAAAAGCGAAATAAGCTACTTGTAAATCTTTAATCAACTCTGACGAAGTTCCGGTTTTATAATTGTATTTGTATAATCTCTGTAAACCGTCTTTATCAAGCCTTACTGCGGCCACATCATTAGATGAAGGGAATGTTTGTGGGGAAAATTCACTGCCATTTTTTGTTGGAGTATTAAACCATTCCCAAACGCGATATGTGACGTGAAACTTTGCTATATCATTTTGCCCATCATTATTGCTCGAATAAAGAATAAAATCGTCCGTTTGAAATGAAGGTTGGTTATTGTATCCTTTATTGCTGGAAACTGGTTGAATGTTTAATAATTCTAACCCTTCATATGCGGGAGAAATATCAAAAACATATACTTCGGTATTGGTTTGTGCGAACGTATTATAGGTAATGAATATGATGGATAGGAAAAGGAGCTTTTTCATTATAAATTGTTTTTTTTAAAAAATAGCAAACTTCGAACCAAATTACTGCTAAAAATAAAACCGCCCCATTTCCGGAGCGGTTTTAAGAATAATTTATCAATCAATTAAAACGGATAGTTGTTTTCCGAAATAACTTTGTGGGCAATCGTTCTACGCAATTCGCCAATATTTGGCATGTTTTGATATTTGGTGAAACGCTTAAGTCCCATCAACATTGCACGTTGTTCGTCTCCCTCAGCAAAAGATAGAATCGCTTCTTTTGCTTTTACGGTGATAATATCCACTGCGTGGTAAAGATATAGCTGCGACATCGCAATCTGTTCCTTTTGCGTATCCGCTCCAAAGCGCTTTGTATTCTTTTCGGTACGGAGAATGGCGCTTTCGGCCATGTAGATTTCAATCAAAATATCTGCGGCTGCCATCAAGGTTTGCTGGTGTTCCTCTAGTTCGGTTCCATATTTTTGGACAGCGCTTCCGGCAACCATTAAGAATACTTTTTTCAGTTTTGCAATCATTGCTTTTTCTTCGGAAAGCAATTCTGAGAAATCTGGCGTTTCAAAAGAAGGTATTCCCATCAATTCCGAAGCTACTGCTTGGGCGGGATTTAAAAGATCTACGTGCCCTTTCATTGCTTTTTTTACCAACATTCCCACCGCCAACATACGGTTGATTTCGTTGGTCCCTTCATAGATACGGGCAATTCGCGCATCGCGCCAAGCAGATTCCATAGGGGTATCTGCACTATAGCCCATTCCGCCGTAAATCTGGATTCCCTCATCACTGCAATTTTGAATGTCTTCAGAAACGGCAACTTTCAAGATGGAACACTCAATGGCGTATTCCTCTACACCTTTTAATTCTGCTTCTTGGTGAGAATTGCCAGCTTTTACACGAAGCGCAATTCTGTCCTCAATATTTTTTCCGGCACGGTAGCTGGCACTTTCTCCCACATACGCACTGGTTGCCATTTCGGCCAATTTCAATTTTATTGCGCCAAAGGAGGAAATAGGCACATTAAACTGAATGCGCTCATTTGCGTATTTAACGGCACTTGAAATAACACGGCGTTGTGCGTCAAGACTAGCGGCGGCAAGTTTAATTCGGCCTACATTCAAGGCGTTCATTGCAATTTTGAAACCTTCACCGCGCTCGCCCAACATATTTTCAACAGGAACTTTCGTGTCATTGAAGAAAACCTGACGGGTAGAGGAGGAGTGGATTCCTAACTTCTTTTCTTCCTCGCCCATTGAGATTCCGTTTTCTGGGTCGTTTTCAACAATAAAGCCAGTGATATATTTATCATCTTCAATACGTGCAAATACAATCATAGTATGACAGAAACCTGAATTTGAAATCCACATTTTCTGCCCACTTATCTTGTAGTATTTTCCGTCTTCAGAAAGTACGGCTTTTGTCTTACCGCTGTTGGCATCGCTTCCCGCACCCGGTTCAGTCAAGGCATATGCGCCAAACCATTCGCCCGTAGCAAGTTTTGGTACGTATTTTTTCTTTTGCTCTTCGGTTCCATAAAGCGTAATAGGCAGCGTACCGATACCCGTGTGCGCTCCAAAGGCAGTAGCCACAGAACCGGTAGCACCAGAGATATAGTCACAGACAAGCATCGTGGTTACAAAGCCCATGCCAAGTCCGCCATATTCTTCGGGCACGGCCACGCCCAATAGGCCCATTTCTCCTGCCTTGCGCATAATCTCTTCGGTGAGCGCATAATTTTTATGTTCAAATTCCTCCTTTTTGGGCCAAATTTCGCGATCTACAAATTCCTTTACGGAATCGCGCATCATCTTTTGTTCTTCGGAAAAATCTTCCGGGGTAAAGACGTCTTCGGCTTTTGTTTCTTTTACTAGAAATTGACCGCCTCTTAGTAATTCAGAGTTATTTTTAGTTTGTGTTTCCATTTTTTTTATTTTGTATTTTGAATTCTAAATTTTGAATGAAAATTTAGATGTTATTGTTTTTTAAATTGGTCTGAGCCGTGATTATTATTTTGGTCAAAATGTTTATTATGTGTTCTATTTCCATCAAAAAAGGGGAAATATTAAGTTGGGTCAAATTAGACTTGTCCAAAAGGTTAAGCCAATATTTTGTTTCACGTGCCTCCTTAGACGCGATGGACATTTTATTTATAAAATCCTTTTTCGACTGGGCTGCCGATGCTTCTTCAACGTTAGCTCCTATACTGGTTGCCGAACGTAAAAGCTGTTTTGAAAGAATATATTCCTTTTCATTTTGAAGTTTTTGGTACAAAGAAATTATATCGAGGGAAAACTTAAAGGTTTTGTCAATTATGATATTTTCCTTCTTCGGCTCCATTCCTTCAAAATTTTGAATTCAACATTTAAAATACTTCATAAATACCAGCCGCTCCTTGTCCCGTCCCCACGCACATGGTTACCATTCCGTATTTTCCTTGTAGGTTGCGCTTGCGCATTTCATCAAACAATTGCACTGAAAGTTTTGCGCCTGTACAACCCAGTGGGTGTCCCAAAGCGATAGCGCCGCCGTTTACGTTTACTCTTTCCCTATCCAAACCAAGTTCACGGATTACGGCCAAAGACTGTGAGGCAAAGGCTTCGTTCAATTCTATAAGTTCTATTTGGTCTTGCTTCAATCCAGCTTGTTTTAAGGCTTTTGGAATTGCATAGACTGGTCCAATTCCCATAATGCTTGGCTCCACGCCAACAGCGGCAAAACTTACCAATCTGGCAATGGGT
This sequence comes from Aequorivita iocasae, assembly GCF_016757735.1. Taxonomy (NCBI): domain Bacteria; kingdom Pseudomonadati; phylum Bacteroidota; class Flavobacteriia; order Flavobacteriales; family Flavobacteriaceae; genus Aequorivita; species Aequorivita iocasae. Next base: position 3,037,417 of record NZ_CP068439.1, on the reverse strand, counting down.
TCTAGGTTTAGTTCCTTTACCATTTCTTCACTCATAACAACTGCGAAAGCTGCGCCGTCACTCATCTGTGAGGAATTACCTGCGGTAACACTTCCGCCTTCGGCAAAAACCGGGCGCAATTTTGAAAGAGCCTCAATATTGGTTCCCTTTCTAGGGCCTTCATCCTTATTTACCGTATATTTTTCGGTTACTTTTTTTCCCGAATCGTTTACGAAAGTGTGTTCCACTTCAATAGGCACAATTTGATCTTGAAAACGATTTTCGTCCTGAGCTTTTAAGGCGCGCATTTGACTTGTATAGGCAAACTCGTCTTGATCCTCTCGGGAAACATTGTATTTTTTGGCAACTGCTTCAGCAGTCAATCCCATATTCCAGTAATAATCTTCGTGGCCCTCCTTTGCCAATTTATAATCTGGAACAGGCTTGTAGCCACCCATTGGAATGTAACTCATGCTCTCCGCACCCCCTGCAATAATGCAATCTGCCATTCCTGTTTGGATTTTTGCCGCGGCAATGGAAATGGTTTCCAATCCCGAAGCGCAATAACGGTTTACCGTCATTCCTGGAATGTCAACAATATCAAGACCCATCAACGAAATCAACCGGCCCATATTTAGTCCCTGTTCGGCTTCGGGCATGGCATTACCCACAATTACATCGTCAATTCGCTTTTTGTCGAGTTGCGGTAATTCATTCATGATATATTTAATGGTTTCCGCAGCCAGTTCGTCTGGACGCTTGAAGCGGAATACCCCGCGCGGTGCTTTGCCCACTGCGGTTCTGTATGCTTTTACTATATATACTGTTTTCATTTTTATTTAGTATTTAGATGTTAGTATTGAGTATTGAGACACTCATTTTTCTAACGATTTTATTAATGAATAGCTCATTTTTTGTAGTTCAATAACTTTGGATAAAATTGGATTTACTAATGATTCTGAACCAAGTTTTAATTTAATTGATAATAATAATTGTGTAAAAAGCTCATATGAAGAACCGTTAGCAATGCCGAGGAAGTTTTTAAATTCACCATTGGTATTTCTTCCTGCCCCTTCTGCAATATTAGAAGGAATTGAAACAGCACTTCTACGAAGTTGACTGATCAATCCAAACTTTTCTTCATTTGGAAAATTTGCAGTTAGTAGATAGACTTCTTCAGCAACTTCCATCGCTTTATTCCAAATCTTTAATTCTTCTAACTTGTGCATTTTCTCAATACTCAATACTAACTACTCAATTCTAATTTCTAAGAGGTTTCCCTTTCTGAATCATATGCTGAAGTCTTTCCAAAGTCTTTCGCTCTCCGGTTAAACTTAAGAAGGCTTCCCTTTCAAGGTCAAGTAAATATTGTTCGCTTACGTAGCTTGCTTCGCTCAAATCACCACCTGCCATTACATAGGCAAGCTTATTGGCTATTTTTTTGTCGTGCTCGCTGATGTAATTACCTGCCACCATTTGGTCCGTTCCAACTAAAAACATTCCCAAGGCTTGCTTTCCGAGTACTTTCACATCGGTTCTTGGGATTGGTTTTGTGTAGCCTTGGTCTGCCATAAAACGCGCAACTTCCTTCGCTGCGGCAATTTGCCTGTTTTGGTTTACGATAACGATATCTTTTCCTTTTTGAAGAATACCCGTATCGTAAGCTTCATAGGCTGAAGTGGAAACTTTTGCCATTCCAATGGTCAAGAAATATTCCTGAAGTCTGTTCAATTCCACATCATCTTTTTTGAAAGTGTCGCTGGCGCGCATTGCCATTTCCTTGGAACCGCCACCGCCGGGGATTACTCCAACGCCAAATTCAACCAAACCTATGTAACTTTCGGCTGCTGCAACCACGCGGTCTGCGTGGAGCGTAAACTCACAACCTCCACCCAAGGTCATTCCATGTGGTGCAACCACCACGGGAATAGAGGAATAGCGGATGCGCATACTTGTATCCTGAAAATACTTTACGGCTGCATTTAATTCTTCATACTCTTGTTCTACTGCCATCATAAAGATCATACCAATGTTGGCGCCCACGGAAAAGTTTTTGCCGTTGTTGGCAATTACCAAACCGTCAAAACTAGCTTCGGCAAGGTCTATAGCTTTGTTTACACCGGCAAGTACATCGCCCCCAATACTGTTCATCTTGCTTCGGAATTCTACATTTAAAATACCATCGCCCAAATCTTCAACCACAACGTCTTTGTTGCTCCAAACTTCCTTGGATTTTCGGATGTTGTCCAGAATAATAAAGGCATCCTGTCCGGGTATTTTTTTATGTATTTTGTCTGGGATACTGTAATAGTATGTGTTCCCTTCACGTACTTCATAAAAGCTATCCACGCCACTCTCAAGCATTTCATTTACCCAAGGGGCGGGCTCTTTCCCTAAATCTTTTATTAGTTCAATTCCCTTTTTCACGCCCACGGCATCCCATATTTCAAACGGGCCGTTTTCCCAGCCGAAACCGGCTTTCATGGCATCGTCAATCTTATAGAGCTCGTCGGTTATTTCGGGAATTCTTTTGGAAACGTAAGCAAACATAGCCCCGAAATTTTTTCGGTAGAATTCGCCTGCCTTGTCTTCACCTTTTATAAGAATTGGGAAACGGTCGGCCACATTATCAACCGATTTGGTTTTTTCCAAGGTACCGAAAGAGGCTTTTTTGCTTTTTCGGTATTCCATGGATTCAAGGTCGAGTGATAGGATTTCGCTACTTCCGTCGTCGTTTTTCACTTTTTTGTAAAAACCCTGTCCGCTTTTGCTTCCCAGCCATTTGTTTTCCATCATTGTGTTGATGAATTTTGGCAGTCTGAAGGTTTCGTGCTCCTCATCGTCGGGCACATTTTCATAGATTCCGTTTGCAACGTGCACCAAGGTATCGAGACCAACCACATCAACAGTGCGGAAGGTTGCCGATTTGGGTCGGCCGATTACCGGCCCGGTCAGTTTATCTACTTCTTCCACGGTAAGGCCCATTTCCTTTACTTGGTGGAAAAGACTTTGAATGCCGAAGATTCCGATTCTGTTTCCTATAAATGCAGGAGTGTCTTTTGCGACCACGGAAGTTTTCCCGAGGAATTTTTCGCCATATTCATTTAAAAAGTCTAAAACTTCAGGCGAGGTTTTTGGTCCGGGAATGATTTCAAAAAGTTTTAAATAGCGGGGCGGATTGAAAAAGTGCGTACCGCAGAAATGTTTCTGAAAATCCTCGCTATGGCCTTCGCTCATTAAGTGTATCGGGATTCCGGAAGTGTTTGTGGTAATAAGTGTGCCTTCCTTTCGGTGTTTTGCAAGATTTTCAAAAACCTGCTTTTTAATGTCCAGGCGCTCTACAACCACTTCAATGATCCAATCGGCAGTGTTTACCTTGGAAATATCGTCCTCGAGATTTCCGGTGGAAATCCGTTTTGCGAAATCCTTGTGGTAGAGTGGGGCAGGGTTGCTTTTTATCGATTTCTGCAAATCGTTGTTTACGATCCTGTTTCGTACAGCCTTATCATTTAGGGTTAAGCCCTTTTTCTTTTCCTCATCGGTAAGCTCGCGCGGAACAATATCCAGCAACAGCACTTCCACGCCTATGTTGGCGAAATGGCAGGCTATGCCGCTTCCCATAATTCCGGAACCGATTACCGCTACTTTGTTAATTCTTCTTTTTGACATATTTTTTAAAGTTAGTGGTTAATAGTTATTCGTTAATTGGGTTATAACTATTTTCCTAATTCTTAATTCCTAACTCTTTATTGAGAGTCGTATATTTTTTTTGAATTGATTAATTCGTTTATTGTGTTTGCCACCTTTTTGAAAATCTCCAGTTCTTCGGCAGAGACATTTTTTTTTACCGCTTCATCAAAGCCTAAAACCACCCCTTTTGAAAAATCGCGCATCTCTTTTCCGAAAGGCGTTAAGTGGATCAAGACCCCGCGACCATCATCAGGATTGGGTTTGCGCTCTATCAAACCTTTTTGTTCCATAGATTTCAAGGTTCTTGAGAGGCTAGTAGCTTCCATCCCCATTTTTGGTCCAAGTGCCGTGGAGGGCGTGCCTTCCTCGGGATCAATGCTTATAAGGGCAAAGCCTGTGGCCATGGTGCTTCCTTTTTTTCCAGCTTCTTCATTGTACATTTTTGTTACGCTCATCCAGGTGGAGCGCAGTATATAATCGATTGTTTTTTCCTTCATTAAGAGACTTTGAAAAAGTGGAATATCAAAGATACAAAAATTTATTATGCATGCATAGTATGTGGGGATGTTTTTTGTGAGTAGTGAGTAGTGAATAGTGAGTTGTGAGTAGTGAGTTGTGAGTAGTGAGTTGTGAGTAGTGAGTAGTGAGTATTGAGTAGTGAGTATTGAGTAGTGAGTATTGAGTAGTGAGTATTGAGTAGTGAGTATTGAGTAGTGAGTAGTGAGTAGTGATGAGTAGTGAGTAGTGAGTAGTGAGGAGTGAGTTGTGAGTTGTGAGTAGTGAGATGTGAGACAAGAGAACAGAGAACAGAGAACAGAGAACAGAGAAAATACGTAAGACTAATTAGGATATTAATTTGCAACGAATTTCAACCCTATTATAGAGGCAATGAGGGTAGCAAGAAAGAATACCCGCCAGAAAGTAGCTGGTTCGTTAAAATAGAATATCCCCACCAATACCGTCCCCACGGCTCCAATGCCCGTCCACACCGCATAGGCAGTACCGATGGGAAGCGTTTGTGTAGCTTTTATAAGTAAAAACATACTGATAAAAAGGCAAATTAAAAACCCCCCAAACCACAATTTTGAATCGAGGCCCGAGGTTTCCTTTACTTTGCCGAGGCAGGCTGCGAAGGCTACTTCAAAGAGGCCGGCGATTATAAGGAGGAGCCAGTTCAAATTTTAAATTTTTATGAGCTGTTTCGTAAGTGAAGAATTTTCCGAAGTAATTTTTACGAAATATATTCCGGATGTTAATTCAGAGATTGAATAGTTGCGCTCACCTAAATCCATTTTTTTAACGGTTCTTCCTTGGCTGTCAATTATTTCAATAGTTCCATCTTTTAATCCTGAAATTTCAAACGACCCGTTCGTTGGGTTTGGGTAAATTTTGATTTTAGCAATTTGATTTTCTTCTGTGTCGAGAGCGCAGGCGGCTTCTACTTCTTGTGGGGTTTGACAGCCTATATTATTATCATTTATATATGTATTTTCCAAGTCGATATCTAAATGATCACAAACACTTAAAACAGCACATTCTGATAAATTTGGGTTATAGTTTATGTAAAGATTAGTTATTGTTTCGGCATCAACATTTCTAATTCCTCCTATGTTTGAAAGTTGATTATTATTCGCAATTCCCAGCTCACCATGAACAGCAGTTAATCCTTCAAGGCCATTTAAAGATAAAAGCATGTTATTCTCAAGTATCATAAGTCTTCCCTCAATTCCATTAAACTCAATAATTTCAGTAAGTGAGGATAGGCCACTAATGTCCTGAAGTTGATCATTGAGTTGTATGTAGAAATAATTTATGGTTGTTAAAGATTCAAGTCCTTGTAGGGTTAATAACGATCCATTTTCTGAAATCACACCATAATTAGTATAGACTAAAGCATCCAAGCCACTTAAATCGATCAACCCATCATTTCTTAAGATATCAAAACCTGAATTAATTATTGATAGGCCATCCAATCCGCTTAAATTGGTTAAAGAATCATTATTATCTATTAGTAAATAATTTATGGATGTAATATTTTCTAAACCGTTTAAAGAAGACAAAATATCGTTATAAGAAATTGAAATTGCATCATTTATTTGCATAATATTCAGATTCGAAATATTCGTAAGGTTATCATTATTTCTTATACTTAAATTTCCTACAGAATTAAGGTTTTCCAATCCGTGAAGATTTACAAGATTATTATTTTCAGATATATATAAACCCTCACCAAGGATATTTAAATTGTCGAGCCCTGTAAGATCTATTAATTGATGAGAAGAATTAATTACTAAGCCTCCTTGAATTTCCACAATTTGCGAAAGTCCGTTTAAATTTGTTATATCTCCAAATATATCATGTATAGTTACATTCCCTTCGATTACAGAGCATCCAGAATAATCTGTAGAAAAATTATCAATTGTCTCTTGATTATAAAATGTAATTCCATTAGGCAAACATTGTCCATTAATAAACCACATATTGCCAATCAGCAAAACGACAAGAAATATCTTTAAAGTAATTTTATTCATTCTCAAAATTTTTTCCGCAAAATAGTAAAAATTATTCCCCGCTATGCCCATAAATCTTATTGTACAAATCAATATACTTCTCCTTGATTACTTTTCGCTTCATTTTCATGGTAGGGGTTAAGTGGCCACCTTCAATACTCCATTGCTCAGGGGTGAGCTCAAACTTCTTTACTTTTTCCCATTGGCCGAAACGTTGGTTATAAAAATCAATTTCTTTTTGGATACGGTCAATAACATCTTGGTTTTTTACCAATTCCGCAGGATCTGAAGGTATGTTGCGTCCTTTTTTGTTTCCCCATTCCTTTACAAAATCAAAATCGGGCTGAATAAGCGCTGCAGGCATTTTCTCGCCTTCACCTATTACCATAATTTGATCAATAAAGCGAGACTGTTTCATTGCATTTTCCAAAAGTTGTGGCGCCACGTATTTACCTCCACTGGTCTTAAACATTTCCTTTTTGCGATCGGTAATTCTAAGGAAGCCTTCGCTATCCACTTCGCCAATATCTCCCGTGTGGAAATAGCCATTTTTAAGCACTTCTTCTGTTTGTTCTTGGTTTTTGTAATAGCCGCACATCACTTGTGGCCCTTTAACCAATATTTCGCCGTCTTCAGCAATCTTTACTTCGGTTTCTCTTAGCGGTTTGCCTACGGTTCCTATTTTAAAACCGTGGTTGCGCATATCGTTTACGGAAACTACGGGAGATGTTTCGGTCAATCCATAGCCTTCCATCACCGGAATTTGCGCAGCGTTGAAAACCCTTGCCAAGCGCGGTTGCAAGGCTGCACTCCCGGAGGCAATGGCCTTTAGGTTTCCTCCCAAGGCCTCTTGCCATTTGCTGAAAATAAGCTTACGGGCAATTTTCAGTTTGCTTTCGTACCACCAGCCATTTTGGCCGTAGGGTTCGTATTTAAGACCAAGCTCTATGGCCCAGAAAAAGAGTTTTTTCTTAATTCCCGTAAGGTCCGCACCTTTGGCATAAATTTTATCGTACACTTTTTCCAGCAAACGCGGAACGGCGCTCATAACGTCGGGCTTTACTTCTTTCAGATTTTCGCTGATGGTTTCCAGCGATTCCGCAAAATGGATTTCTACCCCGCAATATTGATACATATACTGCAGCATGCGCTCATAAATATGGCAAACGGGCAGAAAACTTAATGCTTTTGATTTTCCAAGTTCAATGGGTAAACGTTCTGAGCTGAATTTGGCATTTGAAGCAATATTTTTATGCGAAAGCATTACCCCTTTGGGCTTTCCGGTTGTGCCTGAAGTATAAATTAAGGTTGCCAAATCATCCTCCTGTATGGCTTCTTTTCTTTTATCCAGCTCGTCCTGGTTACTTTTGTCTTTACCTTCATCCAGTACCTCTTGCCAGTTTTTGGCGCCTTTAACTTTATCAAAGGTATAAACCTCTTTTAATGAGGGTACGTTAGTTCTTATTTTCTGGACTTTATCGTAAACCTCTTTACAGGAAGCAAAGCAGTAAACACTTTCACTATGGTTTAATACGTATTCATATTCATCTTCAGAAATGGTAGGGTAGATGGGTACATCTTGGGCGCCCGTTTGCATAATCCCAATATCGCAGATGTTCCACTCTGTTCGGTTGGTCATTGAGATTACCGCAATTTTATCGTTCGCTTTAACGCCCATGCTTATAAGCGCGCGACTTAATGCATTGGCCTTATCAATATATTCCTGGGTGGATGTGGCTTTCCACTCCCCGTTGTATTTTGTAACAAGTGATTTTTCCTGAGGATATTTTTCAAGCTGATAATATGGGAAATCGAAGAGTCTTTTTGGATCTGTCATGATAGAATTATTAAGGAAGTGAAAATAATGATTTTTTTTAAGTTTTTTTGCAAATGAAAAATGATTGTCGCCAGAATATACAATTGGTTTTTTAAAAGACTAAGAAACAGGATGTAATTTGGTAATGCTGAAGAAGGGTCAAATTCCAAATTCCAAATCCCAAATCCCACATCCCAAATTCCAAATCCCAAATCCCAAATTCCAAATTATCAATTAGCCAATTACCCCCGCTATTGCGCGATTGCATCGCGTCCATTCACAGCAATATTTTTGAACAAGTAAAAATAAACAAGTTTAAAACGTGAGTCGAAATTATAAATTCCATAATCCTGAGGGCCTGTATTTTGTAAGTTTTGCAGTAATTGAATGGCTTGATGTTTTTAGGAGAAATGAATACAAGGACATCTTGGTTAAAAGCTTGTCTGACCCACGCGATGCAATCGCGTGGTAACAGCGGCTTTTTTTATTCGCATTTTGACGCCTTACGGCATATTCAGACTCGATAGGCCTTTTTTTAAAAATAAATTTTATCTTAGCAGTACTCCCCAGCTCTAAATCTTTTATAGTATGCCTCAAGAACCTACTAAAGAAAGGTCTAAGGACCTGCGAGAAGTTCGTCTGGTAAAGGACGAGCAGATTACCGAGCTATTTGGAATTAGCAAATCCTGCCTCTATCGATGGCGAAAGCGGGGTGCCATTCCTTATATGAAAATTGGAAGTACCAATTTTTACCTTGAAGATGTAATTTTAAAAATGCTCTACCTACGCGGGGGCAAGCTTCCCGATGATATGGATGAAAAACCGTAAGCTGAAGGTTGAATGCTGAAAACGTATGACTTATGACTTATGACGTATGACATAAGACGTAGGCTATACCTTTATCAATAGAGCGACTATTGCTAAAAGCCAAAAGCCGTAAGCCGTAGGATTAAAGCCTACAGCCTACGGCCTAAAGCCTACAGCAAAAATTAAGGCACGGTAACCGCACCCGCATAGCTGCTAACGGCTGCCAGATTGCCCTCTGCTGTTGCAAAGGTAACCCATACCTCTGCCAAGGATCCGCTCAAATACGCGGGAATGGCAAGTTGTACAACGGCATCTGCACGGGTAGCGGCAGGATTAAACTGCACAAACTCGTTCATTTCCGTACAATACACCACCGCGATCAACAGGTCGGTAGCATCTGCAGAACCTAGGCCGCTGTTGTCCGTCCACGTAAGGTTTATTAACCCACCTTCCACGGCAAGTTGCGGATTATCAACCCCTCTTAGGTCGCCCCGGCTTATCAGCACTTTTGGGTAATCAATTAGCCAAGTGTCGTCGGGGCCGGGCAATAGGGCCTCATTTAAATGATAGCCTGTTGCCAGGTTAAACGGCGACTTCGCTTTTTGTTCTTTCCCAAAATAGGCACTTAAAATGCCTTTAATAGGAGTTAAAAATTTAATGACCGTGCCAAACTTTGCACGTTGTTCAAGCTGCGCCTTTGTGGCAGCAACAGTCGATTCTTTTGGCAACCCGCGCATCAGGTCTTTTCCTCTCCAGGAATAACCGATCACGGGGCCAACTTTTCCCCTAAAGGGGCCTAGGATACCTTTGTTGTATGTTCCCATCTTTTTAAAAATTAGTTAAACATTCATTTTAATTAATCACTGCCAAAGTAATGGGCAAATAACTGTTATCCAAATAGTTGAATGGAATTGACTGGAATTGAACGCAATCAAAACCAATAGCACTCCAAGGCTCCCCACGGCCTGCAATTAAAACCAAAGGATTAAAATGTACTACCATTGCATCCGCTTTCACACCCCTGCCCAAAATGTACCTCGATTGCACGCCATTGCACACCCTTGCACACTCCTGAACACCATGGACCGCCATTGCACACCATTGCACACGCCAGACCGGAATGTACCGCAATTGCATACCATTGCATAGGTTAAGGCATTTTCCGCGGGTTTTGTTTGGGTGTTGGTTTGGTCATGTTCAGTTGCGGGTTCCAAAAAAGAACCTTTTTGCGAACAAGGGTGGGAGCGGACCGGGAGGAGTTGCGAAATACGAAGTTCATCATTAGATGTAGGACGTAAGACTTAGGACGTAAGACGTAAGATTTTTCATCAACCATTCACGCATTCACTTATTCAAGATTTACGATTTACGATTCACCCACCAGCCTATAGCCTAAAGCCTATAGCCTAAAGCTTAAAGCCTATAGCCATAAAAAAAGTTAATACATTAAAGATTATTGCTATATTTGAAACTGAAACCTCGTGTTTTATTCTCCCCTTTTAAACAAAACCCTTAGGCTGGTTAGGCCATGTTTGGGTTTTGCTATGCGTTAATTTTGAAAGATTATTAATTAATATAGCGCACATGTGCGGGATAACAGCAATAGGGATTCAAAAACATGCGTATATACACATGTTGTGGTTAATGTTGAAAAACCAAGAAACTAAATGAATAAAACAATATTTGAGATTACCAAAATGGACTGTCCTTCAGAGGAAAATCTAATTCGAATGAAATTGGACGGAATTTCAAGTATTGCGAATTTGGACTTTGACATTCCCAACCGAAAACTGACCGTTTTTCACAGCGGAGAAACTGACCAAATTGAAAAATCAGTTATCGAACTGAATTTAGGAGGAAAGAAAATCTCGACTGAACAAACCGACCAAACTGAATTTAACGAAAATGCAAACCAAAAAAAGCTACTTTGGTCTGTACTTGCCATAAATTTTTCTTTTTTCATAATTGAAATGACAACAGGAATAATCTCAAAATCAATGGGATTGGTTGCCGACAGTTTAGATATGCTTGCGGATAGTTTCGTTTACGGAATTAGCTTGTTTGCGGTTGGCGGAACAGTAATAAAGAAAAAACGGATTGCCAAACTTGCTGGATATTTTCAAATAACACTTGCAATTATCGGATTTGTAGAAGTTTTAAGAAGATTTTTCGGAGACGAGAAACTACCCAACTTTTCGACAATGATTATCGTTTCGATTTTCGCCCTTATTGCAAACGGAATTTGCCTTTATATTTTACAAAAGTCAAAAAGTAAAGAAGAGGCTCATATGAAAGCAAGTATGATTTTCACTTCAAATGATGTGATTATCAATTTGGGAGTTATTATTGCGGGACTTTTGGTAAATTGGTTGAGTTCAAGCAAACCTGATTTGATTATCGGAACAATAGTTTTTGTTTTAGTAATTCAAGGGGCTTTTAGAATTTTAAAATTGAGTAAATAAATAAAAAAACACTAACCACAACAATGGTAACCGTTGCACAACCCCTTAATTCCGTAAAAGCTGACCCCGTTTAAGCCGTTTTAAGCGGCTTTATTTTTTGTTCACGCTACAGCGTAGGCACTCTTCGGAAGTATTAAAAACGGGGCTATACATCTCTGAAGGTGCTTTTTCAGTGAAAACGTAAGCGCAAGGCAGATTGCCCCACTTTTTGACCGTTTCTGGACGAACTTTAGGTATTTTTTAAGGTTGTAGGCCATTGCCGAGAGGTGCATGCACTTGTTGGCCTGTGCCAGCCCAATGGTATTTACCTTGCCAAGCCCCATAAACTGGGTGAGCGTTCCGAAGACCGGTTCCACCGTACTCTGCCTTTTGCCCTTCATATACCTGCCCAGTGGGCTGCTTACACGGGCAATGTTACGTTCATATTCCTCTCGATATGCTGTTATGTTGATGCGTTTTTCGTGCGACTTGCCGATGCACTGGGCCTTGATGGGACAGCCCTTGCAATCGCTCCTCCTGGTGAAATAGTTATCCTTGAGCGTTCCCTTTTCCAGTTTCTGCTTGCGGAAGGTCACCTTTTTTCCCTGTGGGCACAGCCAGTAATTCCCGCCCTCTATATAGACAAAACCCTCCGGGCCACCTTTGTAGGTGCCGTGGGGCGGGATAAAGCTCTTGATGCCCTGCCTTTCAAGGAATGCATAGTTCTCGCCGCTGCTGTAGCCCGTGTCGGCCACGCAGTTTTCCCAGACCAGGCCTTGTTTCCCTAGCCGCCGTTTTAATCGCTGTACAATGTCCGGCAATTGCTGGTTGTCCTTTCCATCCGCGTGGTAGGCCCTTATATCGCTGATCACGTGGTGGGCGGTGTCCACGCACAGCTGGCTCAGGTAGTTGAGCTTCCGTGCCTTGCCGGGCTTTACGCTGATGCGGGCATCGGGATCGGTGGGGCTGTAATGGGTCTTGTTGCTGGTATATTTACTTCCCTTGTTTCCCGCTCCGGGGCGCTGATCTTGGTCTTTGTTCCAGCGTTTGTTTCGTGAGGCAATGGCATTGAGTTCCTTCCCGTTGGCGGTAATAGTACGCTGGCCTTTATCTGATCTATCGCCCTTGCTTTTGCGAAAGGGCTTTTCTTTATCCATTGCGCTTATGTGGCGAACCTTACGAAGATGTGATTCCAGCTCTTCTTCCGGAACCTTCAGCTCCAGACTGTCCATAGAGGCATTGGCCTTGACCGGGGCGCTGTCCACCGTCTGGGTATGGCCGCTGACCATCCCCACATCCACGCAGAGGGTGAAGACCTTGGTGAACACTGCTTCAAAGACATCCTCGGGAAAGAGTTGCCGCGTACGGCTGATGGTAGAGTGCCAAGGGAGTTGCTCGTCTATCCCATAGCCCAAAAAGTAGAGGATATCCAGGCGCATCCCGCAATGTTCCACAAGCTTGCGGTCGCTGGTGATGTTCTCCAAATAACCAACCAGACAAAGCTTGAAAAATACGATCGGGTCGATGCTCTTTTGGCCGCTGTCGCCATAAAAGTCCCTTGTAAGTGCATATAAATAATTCAGGTCCAAAGCCGATTGTAGCCGACGGTAAAAATTGTGCTCCGGAACGCGCTCGCTCAAACGGAAATCGTTGAAGAGCTTTTCTTGGTAGATCTTTTTTCCTTGCATACCATGAAATTACGGAAAATCCTTAACTTGTGCAACAGGCACAATGGCTATAAGTAATTGCTTGTTCTCGCTTACTTCTGAAAATCCTTGCGGATTTTCAATTTGGTGTATACCTGCAAAGTTAACCGCTAAACCACGCAACTACTCATAGCCGAGACCGTTGGGCGTAATTAAAACTAAAGTAATATGAATACAGCAAAAGCCAAGATCAACCTAAAAGATGGTCAAATTGAATTAGAAGGAAGCGAGGAGTTTGTTAGCAACCAACTCGAACATTTCAAAGAATATATTAAAGCTTATCAGAATAATAGTGATTTCGAAGCTGAAGAAAGTGTAGAAGTGGAATCACATTCCTCAAATCCTACTTCGACCCCAAAAGGAAGTAAAACTGTAACTGAGACAACAAATGGAGAAAAGAAGTCAAAGAAAAAAACTTCATCAGGAAAGGCTCCCTCAATAGAATCAGAAAAATTCGACTATCTAAAGGATGGCAAAATAGAGGGGCTTAAGGACTTTTTTCTATCAAAATGTCCTGGAGCAGATTCCAACACAGGTAACAAAATTGCTGCAATAGGATATTATATCCAATTCGTAAGAAAACTTCCATATTTCACGGAAGGTAATGTGGAATTTGCATACCGGATTTTGGATTTGAAAGGAAGGCCTAAGTTTATGAGACAAATAATAATTAATAATAAAAACACACGTGACTTGTTTGAGCCTGTAGAAGGCGTATCTGGTGCTTGGAAATTAACACGCGCTGCTGAAATATTCGTTGATGAAGACCTTCCAACCAAGTCAGAAAAATGAATGTCTCTGATTTAATTGATAGAGTAGACGATTTTGAGAAATTAACTCAAAAGGAACAGGTCAAGTTAATTGCCTTCTTCCATTGCGTTGAATATTCTAAAGAATTTTTTACAACCACAGATATTAAGGCTGAATTTGAGAAACATTCTCTTTCACTTCCAGCTAATGTATCTAATGAGGTTCTAAAATTAAAAAAGGAAAAGCCTGCAGTCCTAATTTCAGGAAAGAGTGGTCTAAGTTTTCAGCGTAAGGCCAAAAAGGGCTTAGAAGAAACCTACCTTGGAACAACTCATAAAAGAGAGATTTCTACGACCTTGCGTGATTTGTTGCAAAACGTAAGTGGGAAAGAACAAAAATCTTTCCTTGAAGAAGCAATCACATGTTTTGAAGTAAAATCTTTTAGAGCATCCATTCTAATGGTGTGGCTACTTACTATTGATACAATTTATGAGCATGTTTTGCAGGTCCCTAACATTGCGAAATTCAATAATGCTATTCAAGCTCACGGGAAATACAAAAAAATAACAATCAATAAGAAGGAAGACTTTAGTGATATAAAAGAATCAGATTTTATTGAACTATTAAGGGTGGCCAAACTCATATCTAATGATACACGAAAGATTCTTGATGAGAAACTCGGAATCAGAAACTCTTGTGCGCACCCAAACACATTGGTTATTGAAGATTATAAGGCAATAGCCTTTATACAAGACTTAGTTAAAAACGTAATTGAAAAAATATAAAACTACGCCCAACAACACCTATACGCAATGCCCTTTGGGACACTGCGCATAGCCAGACCGTTCCCCAAAAAATCCCTAAATTACCCAATCAACACAACCAAACAGTATAAATGCAACCAAAAGCCCTAAAACCCAGAAAGGCAATAAACAAGGCCTTCCTAAAAATAAAACCAAACCGCACCGAGATTGAGCGCTTTAAGGCCAATCTTATAGAATTACTGGACCGTACCAACGATACCGAAAGCGAGGAGTTCCACAAAAATCTGGTTTCCGATTTCCTAAAGAAAACCTATTACGACCCCAGCCACTTTATAAATACCAAAGGCCGCAACGATCTTGTTATCCACAATGGCAACAAGGCAAAGAGCAGCGTGGGCGTAATCATTGAGGCCAAAAAGCCAACCAATAGGGCAGAGATGGTAACCGGGGAGAAGCTCAATGCAAAAGCCTTTCAGGAATTGGTGCTTTACTATCTGCGGGAGCGCATTGCCCATAAAAACCTGGAGGTAAAACAGCTGGTGGTTACCAATATCAATGAGTGGTTCATTTTTGATGCCAACAGTTTTGAGCGGTTGTTTGCACAGAACAAAGCATTGGTAAAACAGTTTACCGATTTTGAGGCGGGCAGGCTGGCGGGAAAGACTACCGATTTCTTCTACAGGGAAATTGCGGAACCCTTTATCAACACCATCAAACAGGAAATAGAGTTTACCTATTTCGATATCCGCGAATATGAAAAACCGCTGCGCAACGACAACCCGAATGACGATAACAAACTCATTGCGCTATTCAAACTCCTTTCCCCGGAACATTTATTAAAACTCCCCTTTGCCAACGACAGCAACAGTCTGGACAAACGCTTTTATGGCGAACTGCTCCACATTATCGGTCTTTCGGAAACCAAGGAGGGCAGCAAGAAACTGATAGCCCGCAACAAGCCCGGGGAGCGCAATAATGGTAGTCTGTTGGAAAATGCCATTATCCAGTTGGACAGTCTAGACAAAATAAGCAGGTTGGACAATCCGCAGCACTTTGGCGTCACTTACGAGGAGCGTCTTTTTAATGTAGGTCTGGAGCTTGCCATTACGTGGGTTAACCGCATCCTGTTCCTTAAGTTGCTGGAAGCGCAGCTGCTTACCTATCACAAAGGCGATAAAAGCTACGAGTTTCTTAGCCACAAGAAAATACATGATTACGACGACCTGAATGGCCTTTTCTTTCAAATACTTGCGCGAAAACACGAGGAGCGCACCACCGATTTAAAGGATATTTTTGCAAAAGTGCCCTACCTAAACAGTTCGCTGTTTGAACCCACAGGCATAGAGCACGCCACCCTGTTTATAAGCAACCTGCGCGACGAGAAACAACTGCCCCTTTATTCCGCAACGGTGCTGAAAACCGATACGGGCAAAAAACGCACGGGCAGTTTAAGCACTTTGGAATATCTGTTTGAATTCCTAAACGCCTACGATTTTAGCAGCGAGGGCAAGGAAGAAATTCAGGAAGACAACAAAACCCTAATCAACGCCAGCGTACTGGGGCTGATATTTGAAAAGATAAACGGCTATAAGGACGGTTCGTTTTTTACGCCTGGTTTTATTACTATGTATATGTGCCGGGAGACCATCCGCAAGGCGGTGGTGCAAAAGTTTAACGAAACCAAAAATTGGGATTGTAAAGATATAGATGCCCTTTATGACAAAATAGAAGATAGGGCAGAGGCAAACCAAATTGTAAACAGCCTAAAAATATGTGACCCCGCAGTAGGGTCGGGGCATTTTCTGGTGTCGGCACTCAATGAGATGATTGCCATCAAGAACGACCTAAAAATATTGCAGGACCGCGATGGCAAACGCCTAAAAGAGTACCAATTTGAAGTAGTAAACGACGAATTGATAGTTACCGATGAGGACGGCGAACTGTTTGAGTACAACCCTACCAACAAGGAAAGCCAGCGCATACAGCAAACCCTTTTCCACGAAAAGCAGACTATCATTGAAAACTGCCTGTTTGGGGTGGACATAAACCCAAACTCCGTAAAAATCTGCCGCCTGCGGCTTTGGATAGAGCTGCTTAAAAACGCCTATTACAAAACCGAAAGCGAGTTGGAGACATTGCCGAACATAGACATAAACA
The DNA here is from genome assembly GCF_016757735.1 of Aequorivita iocasae. Classification (NCBI taxonomy): domain Bacteria; kingdom Pseudomonadati; phylum Bacteroidota; class Flavobacteriia; order Flavobacteriales; family Flavobacteriaceae; genus Aequorivita; species Aequorivita iocasae. Next base: position 3,020,797 of record NZ_CP068439.1, on the reverse strand, counting down.
TAAAGCGCGGCAACTCGCTAATAAGCAGGTTCGCGCTGGATGCCGACCTAAAGAAGGCGCTAAAAAGCAGCAAGTGGACCATAGATAGTTACCGCGTGGCGGTTGATACGTATAGAAACGCCCAAAACAAGGAGCAGAAGCGCGCCATGGAAAAGCTGATAGCCGATATAAAGAGCGATTTCCGTTCTGAGATATCGCTTAACGACCCCAAGGTGAAAAGGTTGAACAAACTGAAGGGCGAACTCTTTGGCATGACCAACCAAACCCAAATGTTTGAGATGAGCCCAAAGGAAAAGGCGGCCTGGAACAAAAAGCTAAAGAAGTTAGGGGAGGACACCGCCAAGCTGGAAACCGAAATTGAGGAAATAAAGAACAACAAGATTTACGAAGATGCCTTTGAGTGGCGCTTTGAGTTTCCGGAGGTGCTGGATGACAATGGCGACTTTGTGGGTTTTGATGTGGTTATTGGGAATCCGCCATGGGGAGCAACTTTGTCTAAAGAACAGAAAGCATTTTTAAAATTAAAATATTCAAATATTGATAGTTCGACACCGAATACTTTTGCTTATTTTATGGGTCTTTCATTTAGTATTTCTCATTCATTTATTACCCAAATTCTCCCGGACAGTATTCTGGTAAAAGATTTTTCCAATACTAGAGAACTATGTGCTTCAGGGCTTTATAATCTGGCTTGGTATCAAAATACAGCTATTCCAGATTCCGTAAGACCCTTTATAGATGTTGAACATGACGTATGTACATTATTTTTAGATTTGACGAAGGAAATAAACGAATCGACCATTTCAACGCGATTTTATAAAAACCTTGGAATTGTAGAAAACAAATGGTTGGCAAAAAAGAATGATTTTATACTTAAAGAATATGATAACACTTATAACATCCTATTGGATGAAAAGGATATTAATATTCTTAATAAATTGAGAGATTGTAAAATTCTTGATGATTATTTGCAGTGCCATGAAGGTATTCACTCTGGAAACATACGTGAAAAGTTATTTATTGAAACAAAAACAAATGATTTTGAAAAACCTATGTTTCTTGGAGGTCGTAATGGAGATAAAATAGAAAATTACATTTCCTATAGATTTGGTTGGTTTGTAGATTACAGAAAGGAAATTATTGACAAGGACAAAAACGAATATGCTTCCCTAAGAGATGAGAGAATCTTTAATAATCCAAAAATATATTTAACAAGAACTGGTAACCCATTTAAAGCATTCATAGATAAATCTAACTATGCATCAAATAACTTTTTTTCAATTCAATTTAAAGACTATGAATTTAATAGTTATGAAAGATTGTTACCAGTTTTGGGGTTACTAAATTCAAAATTTGCTAATTATTACATAAGAAGAATTATCGCACCTTCTTTAGGTAATACTTTCGTTGAAACTAAAATAATTCATATTTTGAAGTTACCCTTTCTTAAGAGTTTATTGGACTTTACTGCAATAATAGATATTATTAATTATCTGATTACTTTGAAAGAAGAAGATGAAAATTTTGATACTACTCAACTCGAAGCCCAAATAGACCAATTAGTGTATGAGCTTTACGGTTTAACTGAGGAGGAGGTTGCTATTGTTGAGGGGGCTACTAGTTAAAAATAATTTTGATATTTAGTATTGCATTCATAAATACCCCAAGCTGGCGTGGGCATCCCGCCAGCTGTACGCTTGTGGTGCCCTATAAAACAAAAACCAAACAGTGAAATTAAAACGAAGAAGAAAATTAGTAACATACTTAAATATTCTAGACCAACCAGTCCAATTTAATCCTTTCGTTTTCAGTCGAACGTTTCTATTATGGGCTTTACTTGGATTATTGGGTGGAATAATTGCAGGCGCTTATTGGATTGGACTTGAATTCTTAACACACCAATTAGCAATTTTTAATGGTTGGCAAGTAATTCCCGTTATGGCAATTTGCGGACTTTTAGCAGGTTTGATAATTCACTTCATTGGAGACCCGGGAGAAATACATTTAATTGTAAACAACATTCGATTTAATAAAGGGAAGCTTGACCCTAAAAACAATCCTTCAATGATACTTTCCTCTTTATTGTGTGTTGCCTCAGGTGGAAGTTTAGGTCCAGAAGCGCCATTGGTACAAGTAACAGGTTCTACAGGTACTTGGTTAGGAAAAATGTTTCGACTAAAAGGCGAAGAGTTAAAATCATTAAGTATTGCGGGTATGGCTTCAGGTTTTACTGCTTTATTTGGAGCTCCTTTAGGGGGCAGTTTATTTTCTTTGGAAATACTCCACCACAAACACGCAGTTGAATATTACAAAGCCATAATTCCCGCATTTGTTGCAAGTTGCTTTAGTTATTTGGTGTTCGCCCTAATCATTCATTTAGGTCTTGGTCCCATATGGGATTTATCTGCTTATGAATATTCAGGGATTTTTGATTTTGGTTATGCAGTTCTTTTTGCAATCATAGGGGCAGCTTTTGGATGGGCTTTTATTTTTTGCACCAAATTTTTCAAATCACTTTTCGAGAAAAGACCAATACCCATTTATATCAAAACTTTAATTGGTGGAATTTTACTTGGTATTGTAAGCTTCCCCTAATTAGAACTGTTCATTTTTCTAATACTTTTACAAACTTATTGTTTTTAATTCTCTTGGGGCTAGCCCCAAGAGAATTAAGTTCCGCATATTTTACCGGCGGTATTTTACCCAGCCCGTCGTGCGGGCGGTAATGGTTGTAATCGTGCATCCATATCTGTGTCTGCTCCCTTACCTGATCTATATCCTCAAAGATATATTTGTTGAGCACCCCTCTTCTGTAACTCCCATTGAACCTTTCGACAAACGCATTTTGTGTGGGTTTCCCCGGCTGTATATACTTGAACTCGATATCGTGCATCTCGCTCCATTCCGAGGCGATCTTGGCGATAAACTCAGGGCCGTTGTCCATCCGTATTTTTTTTGGTTTGCCTTTTTTATTGATAAGGTGGTTGAGCACCCAGACCACGCGGTTGCTCGTCAGGGAGAAGTCGACCTCAATATGGAGTGCCTCCCTGTTAAAATCGTCGATTATATTAAATGCCCTAAAGCGCCTTTTGTTCTCTAGGACGTCTGTTACAAAATCCATGCTCCAGGTATGGTTGAGCTCGCTTGGAACCTCCAGGGGTTCTTTTGTTCTGGCAGGCAAACGTTTCTTCACCTTTCTGCGCAAGGGGAGCCCCAGTGCCACATAGACCCGGTGCATACGCTTATGGTTCCAGGGTTTTCCCTCTTCGCGCAACCGGTCATAGGCCTTCCAAAAACCTTCCTCTGAATGTTCCTTTGCCTTTTGTTGTAAGGCCTGTTCTATCTCGCTGTCATCCTTGGGCAACGGCCTATAATAATAAACACTCTTACTCATGTTGAGTACACGGCACGCCCTGCAGATGCCGTAATGAATAAGTTCTTTGGCAATGGTTCGCTTCCTGCAGGGCTTTAGAGCTTTTTTTCGATGATCTCCTTGGCCATCTGGTGGTCAAGGGCAAGGGAGGCATACATCTGCTTGAGCCTGGCGTTCTCTTCTTCCAGCTCCTTGAGGCGCTTGAGCTCCTTGGTGTTCATCCCGGCATACCTGGAGCGCCACTTATAGAAGGTCGCAGGGGCAACACCGTGCTCACGGCTGATCTGGTCAACACTCTTTCCGTTGTCGAATTCCTTTAAAATCTTTGCAATCTGTTGCGGTGAAAATTTACTTCGTCTCATAATACTGTTTAAATTTAAGATAATTATTCTACTTTTAAACAGTTCGGTTTTAAGGGAAGCTTACAGTATCATTTCATTTTATCTTCCCATAACCCGATACTTTGGACATCACGAGATAAACGTACTACTATCAGAAAATTTCTCATTAACCTTACTGTGTGCAATTTTGATTTTTAAAATCATAGCAATTTCCATAACCGTTACATCAGGTTGGAGGGGTGGATTTATAATACCTCTGTTTTTCGTAGGCGCAACATTGGGGCTAATTATCCATCAACTATTTCCGACTATAAATTTAACATTAGCCATAGTTAGCTGTATGGCAGCAATTAACGCTTGTGTAACACGTACACCAATGAGTACAACCATTTTACTAGCTACTCTTACCGGATTTGGACATTTCATACCCATATTATTTGCAAGTTTGACAGGCTATTTCTTAGCGCCAAGAATTCCTTTTATAGCTTCGCAAATGGAAAAAAAATGAAGCTACTTGTTATCATGATTGTAACCACCCCTGGGCAGATTGCTTCAGTCGCTCCTTGGGGTCGCTCCTTCGCAATGACGGTACCAATGATGAACAAAACCGTCATTGCGAGCGCAGCGTGGCAAATCGAAGATTCAACGGAGTTAATCTCATGAGGCTACTTGTTATCATGATTGTAACCACACCTGGGCAGATTGCTTCAGTCGCTCCTTGGGGTCGCTCCTTCGCAATGACGGTACCAATGATGAACAAAACCGTCATTGCGAGCGCAGCGTGGCAAATCGAAGATTCAACGGAGTTAATCTCATGAGGCTACTTGTTATCATGATTGTAACCACCCCTGGGCAGATTGCTTCAGTCGCTCCTTGGGGTCGCTCCTTCGCAATGACGGTACCAATGATGAACAAAACCGTCATTGCGAGCGCAGCGTGGCAAATCGAAGATTCAACGGAGTTAATCTCATGAGGCTACTTGTTATCATGATTGTAACCACCCCTGGGCAGATTGCTTCAGTCGCTCCTTGGGGTCGCTCCTTCGCAATGACGGTACCAATGATGAACAAAACCGTCATTGCGAGCGCAGCGTGGCAAATCGAAGATTCAACGGAGTTAATCTCATGAGGCTACTTGTTATCATGATTGTAACCACACCTGGGCAGATTGCTTCAGTCGCTCCTTGGGGTCGCTCCTTCGCAATGACGGTACCAATGATGAACAAAACCGTCATTGCGAGCGCAGCGTGGCAAATCGAAGATTCAACGGAGTTAATCTCATGAGGCTACTTGTTATCATGATTGTAACCACCCCTGGGCAGATTGCTTCAGTCGCTCCTTGGGGTCGCTCCTTCGCAATGACGGTACCAATGATGAACAAAACCGTCATTGCGAGCGCAGCGTGGCAAATCGAAGATTCAACGGAGTTAATCTCATGAGGCTACTTGTTATCATGATTGTAACCACCCCTGGGCAGATTGCTTCAGTCGCTCCTTGGGTCGCTCCTTCGCAAAGACCCTTCGCCTGCGCAGGGCAGGCTGTTCGAGGAAGGCTTTTGATATTTTGTAAAACTGTCATTCGCGAGGCCGGTACCTTCGATACAGCCTCCTTCATCGGCCACTCAGGGACCTGAGTGCAGAATTTCAATTAATACGAAAACAAAGGTGTTCGAGTAAATTTGAAATACACTAAATAGGGAATCATTAAAACTTAATTTAATAACCTATCCAAGAGTGTGTTTGTTTTTGCAAAAGAAGGTTGGGGTGCTGCCGGATCGAGTATTTTGCCTTCCGGATCGATCAAGATAAAACGAGGAATGGAGTTTACTGCATAGGCATCCATAAAATCACTGTCAAAGGACTTATCAGCAAAAAGTTGGAGTCCACCCAATTGTTTATCGGCAATCATTTGTTTCCATGCATTCTTAAAATCAGCTTTATCTACTGAAATGCTTACAAAAACTATTTTTTTATCGTGATAGCGTTTTTCCAGTTCCTTCAGATAGGGCACTTGTTTAATACAGGGGGAGCACCAAGTGGCCCAGATATCAATATAAACGTAGTTGCCCTTGAGATCGCTTAGGTTAACGTTACTGCCCTCTAAGCTTTCATAACTGAAATCAGGTGAAATATCGCCTTCCTGTAATGTGTTGGCCATCAAAGTTTCGGCATATCTTTTTTCTGCAGCTTCTATAAAGCGCTCTTGATTTGTAATTCGTTTGATAAGGTCCAGATAATCTTTGGAACGTTCCTTATTGGTGGAAATATCGGAATAGAATCCATTAACCAGACTCGTCGCCAGCTCTTTTGATGGTACCTTTCGGAAAACATCCAACATGGCATCTACGCCGGAAGCTGCTTCAATACGGTCACTCCATACTGAATTAACAATATAGCGATAATAGGGCTGCGTTTTGTATGCTTTGGTGTCCTTTACATCTAAGTTTTGAATGGGTTTGTAAAAATCTGCTGAGGGAGTAATCGTTTCGCCTATATAGAATTTATAATTGGAGGTGTAGTTCTGAATTCTTAAGAGGCGTGCGTATTCCAAACTTTTGATTTCCTCTTTTTTAAAATAAGTTTCAACATCATACTGATCGAGGGAGGCGGATAGTGTATTTTTAACACGTTCAATATTTGAAAGATAGGTGGCTTCATCTACCTTGTAAAATGTTTCCAAGTCTTGTGTAAGTTCAGCTTCTACAACCGATTTTTTGGCCAGATAATTATTTCTTTCAGACCCTTTTCCACTAAAGGCGAGTGTGCTTTCAAAGAGATTGGCATCAAAAGTAAGCTTTAGGTTATCATTTGGGTAGAGATAGAGGTAGGTTGTATTTCTCCCATAATTAAGAAGATAATAGCCTTCTTCCATTTCTGTTGAAATACTGAAGTTTCCATTGACATCCAATTCTGCTGAAGCCAATTTTTTATTATCGATATGGTTTATCGCAATGGCAGTCTCGGTGTGGTTCTTTATTTGCCCCGTCAAAATAATTTTCCCAGATTTTGCAAATAGAGGGGTATTGACAAATAAGATAAATATTATGATTATGAGCTTATTCATGTTTCGGGATTTTATTAAATAAATATATAATTTCAGATTAGAATAAAAAATTAAAAGTTTAAGTAGCAATTCTATTCATTATTATTTATTCATTAATTAAAATGCGCCAGCGATTTCGAATAAGTAAAGTTTACCCTGAGCGCGGGCCTATCCTGAGCGGTGGCTTGCCCATAGTTTCTCAAAGGGATGGGTAGTTAATGGGAGGCTACCATACTAAGCTATAATCGTTCCATCTACCTAAATTATATAGGAATATTCTTACGTATAAAGGCTTCTAAATCAACCAAATCAACATTTTAACGATTTTATAAATGGTTATATCGAAAAGATTTAGATGAGTTTATAAGGGATAGTACGTTTGCACCACCCAAATCAATTAAATTTATAATGAAAACTACCTACATCTTTTTCGTCTTATTCTTTTTCTCCTTTTTAAGTTTTTCACAAGTTGGTATTAATACCACTTCTCCAGACCCATCAAGTATGCTTGATGTTTCCGCCAGTAATAAAGGAGTGCTCTTTCCCCGAGTGGCATTAACGAGCTCTGGCGACAATAGCACTGTGTTAAACCCAGCCGTTAGTCTTCTGGTCTATAATACCTCAACAACAGCCGATCTTAATCCAGGTTTTTATTTCTGGAATGGCAGTGCTTGGAATGCAATTTCTGCAGGTTCATCCGGTACAGGGGGCGGTAGCGATGGCTGGTCTTTGAATGGAAATAATGTGGATGGCACCAAATTTTTAGGCACTACAAATTATATCGCGCTTAATTTTAAAGTAAATAACAGTCGGTTTGCATTATTTGATCCCCACGGCGGGATGGCACTGGGGTATGGGGCAGTGGCCAATGAAAACAACTCCATTGCAATAGGTACAAACGCCAACGCAGCAAACAGCAATCAAGCTACTGCAGTGGGTGCCTCAGCAACCGCTTCGGGCTTTCAGTCGGCGGCCTTAGGATATAACGCAAAAGCCATAACAAGCAACAGCACGCTTGCGCTGGGTAATTCAGCTACCGCATCAAGTTTTCAGGCTACGGCAATTGGCGTAAATGCTAAAGCTTCCACTAATAACAATACCCTGGCAGTGGGCACCAATAGCGAGGCAACGGGTGAAAATAGTACTGCAATAGGCACCTCTTCCAAGGCAACAGGGCAATATGCAGTGGCAATAGGCACAAGCAGTATCTCAACCGGCGCTAACAGCTCTGCCTTGGGAAATAATTCAAACGCGAGTGCACAAAATGCAGTAGCAATAGGAAATGGTTCCATAGCCAACAATCCCAATACAATAATTTTAGGAAATAATTTAAGTCTTTCATCTTGGGATGCCACTAAGGTTGGTATAGGAACCAGTAATCCTACCGAAAAATTGGATGTCAAGGGAAATATTAAAGTAGACGGGACTTTAAAACTGCAGAATGGAACGCTTAAAATTGCAGATGGAAGCCAAGGTGCGGGCAAGATTTTAACTTCTGACGCCAGTGGAAATGCAACTTGGACATCCTATCCTCAATTGGGAAATACAGCATATGCAGATATATATGCTTCAAATACACAAAATTTGGATCCATGGACTCCAATTAATTTTGGAATAACAGCTGTTTCTGAGAATATTACTGTTAATTCAAATAATGTTCAGTTTATTAAAGCGGGTACATATCGTGTAACCTATGCCGTTGCAATAGAAAAAACAGGGGGGAGCGATTTAAATATAAAGTTCAGCCTTGCAAAAGGATGGAATTCTAACTTTATTCCAGGCTCTGCGACCTACGTTTTTATGGGGAATGGGGATAAGGTGTCGGCTACCCTAACCAAAATGGTTCATTTTAGTGCCTATGAGCAGGTTTATATTTTTACGGATACCCCACAAGACGGTAATGTGAGGACAATTGCTGACGGCACCTACTTAAATATTGAATTGGTAAAGGCAGATTAAGTGAGTTGTGAGTTGTGAGACGTGAATCTTGAATCGTGAGACGTGAATTGTGAATCGTGAATCGTGAATCGTGAATCGTGAATTGTGAATTGTGAATTGTGAATTGTGAATCGATTTTCTTACTCTTTCATTATTGGCTCTTGGTTCTTGGTTTTGGTTCTTGACAGACTTCCCACTTCAAAAATGATAAATTGTTAACCGTTAAAGGTTCTTAGTGGAATATTGCCTGTTACAGTTTCCCGTACTATCAGTGTATTGTTTTAAATTATATTTGAAATAAATAAGTTGCACACATATTCGGTATAACTACAGTAGAATATTTAAATCAGTTGTAAATACACATGTTGTTTGGCATTAAAAATCGATACCATGAAGGAATAAATTGAAAATTTTATCGAATCTTTTAATACAGGTTGGACGCAGCGTGATTTTGAAAAAGTTGAATTAGCACTTCACGAAAATGTTGTTTTCATTGCTCCTGATTTAACCACTGAAATAATAGGGAAGGGAGCATGCGTGGATACAATTAAAAGAATATTTAAATAACGCAAAAACATTGTTATTTCAAGTTCAAAAACAGAATATTACTGTTTGGCACAAAACCGCTAATTTTTCATTAGATTACTATATTGAATATCTTATGAACAGCTAACCAAAAACGAAATTGAATTGAACAACTTAACTAAATTTGATCAATTTTATTTAAAAGCCAAGCATAATAAATGGTATTGGTATTTCTCTATTTTTTGTCGAATAATTTTAGCATATGCTTTTATTGTTGCAGGAATAGTGAAGGTTATGGATGAAAAATTCGCAAGTGGTCTATCCGAAATTCATCCCATGGGGGCATATTTGACTGCGCTACACCATACAGGCTATTACTATCCATTTATCGGAATTGCCCAAATTCTTGCAGCAATACTACTTTTAATACCTCGCACAGTAACTTTAGGTGCACTTCTTTATTTTCCAATAATAGTTAATATATGTATTCTGTCTTTAGCAGTGAGATTTGAGGGTTCTTTTGTTACCTCACCACTCATGGTTTTAGCAAACTTGTACATACTCTTTTGGAACTATGATAGGTTAAAGTACATATTGCCTTTTAAGAAAATACCTGATTATGGTATTGTAAAGAAACCTGAAAAATATAATAGTAAATTTCCTTTTCTATTTTTTGGTGGAGTGGGGGCAACTTTTGTACTTATAATTTTAATTTTCCTAAAGGGATTTGATATTATGCCCCGAAATTCAATGAAGGACTGTAAGAAACAATATGATAATACAAAATATGAAACAATTGGAAATGAATTTTGTGAATGTGTTCATTCCGAAGGTAATTTTTTGGAAAATTGTTTAGATGCGTTTGAGGAGAAAAAGAAAGAATTAGATACAGACTAAAAAGCGAAAAAACACTACGCACCACAATGTATTCTGAGAAAAGTACCCATCCCGTTCTTCAAAAGAATAGTATTCATTTGCCCAATAATGAAAATAGGAAGCACTGAAAAACTTCTAAAAATCACCTAAATTACCCCAAAAATACAACCAAAGCGTATACATGCAAATCAATAGTATTGAAAATCAAGCAGTTGTATTAAATCATTAAAATTGAACCAACTCCTTTTAATATTCATCGCGTTACTATTTGTAGGATGTCAAAGAGATACTCAACTATTTGATGAGGTTCTTGCCATGGCAGAATTTGATAGCAACTACCATAATATCACGTTGATTCAATCAGGTAAAGATAGAGGGTTTCTTAAGCCTATGATGGAATACCTCTTTTACAACGTTGATTCCTTGGCTTTTCAAAACTTGGAAAAGGCCATCATGACAAGTGAGAAATTTAAAGAAGGTAACTACTATTTAAATATTGAATTGGATGATTACCTATATCAAAATAAACTTGATATACTGAATATGTCTAATTCCTCAATTACGGAAAATAAGTTTGACAAGACTTATTATGTATATTTATTGTCTGATAGAAAAACTTTTGCGGTATGCAAAGTGAATCATTAAATTTAAATTCGAAGGTTGGCGCTGGCTTCCCGTACGTGTCCGCAGTTGGTTGAGTTGCACATTTTAAAGCATAAAGATTTAAATCTAAAAAGTATGTATGCAGCAAACTATAAAACCATCAAAACAAATAGCTACTATGAAATACCGTGAAAAACTACTACAGCTGATAACCGAGGGCACGGCGCAGGAATTTCAAGAATGGCTTATCTCACAACCAGCGCTAGACCAACCAGCCATTATGCGCGAACTAAAGCAACTGGGCAACCTACCGCCAGAAGAAGGCGGGGTCAACCTACTGGATACCCTAGAGGGGTTTAATGCCTATGATAAGGTAATAGATAAGTATGAGGACGCCATTTTGGATCAGAAGTTGGCTAAACAGCAAGTGATCATGGCCGAAGAAGCATTGACCAAACACGTGCAACAGATGCGGCAAACCCACCCAAACCTTCGGGAACACGTTATTGGATCTATTCTAAAAAAGGAGCCTAACGCCGCCTTGTTGCGCAGTCTTGCCCAAGTACTAATAGCCCTTGAAAAAATGGATAACAGCTATAACCCAGAAAATTGGAAGCAATTACCGGAATTATAAAGCTGTTCGGCTGCTTTAAAAGAGATATTTTGTTCTGCAAATACCAGCCGATACACTAATACTGGTTGTTTGAATTAAAGTGTCGCTATTTCCACAATACACTTTAATATTGTAAGTGCCTTCTGCCAAGCCAGTAACGGTCATTGCACCGTCTTCCCCACAATCGTCATTGCTGGATACTCCAGCGTCAAGCACTACAAAGCCAGTGGCTACCAACACTCCATCCTTCAGAAGTTCCACTCGGTCTGAAGTTACGGTACCGTCCGCATGGCAATTGTAAATAGGACTTCCTGCTGTCACTAAGGTGCAACTGCAATCATACAGCATTATAGCCCCAAATAATTCTTCTTGCGTTTCATCATTTTGTTGTTGTTCCTCTTCCGTTTCTGAATCTTCCGGCGCGTCATTAATTTCACAGGAATTGCAAAAAATGGCAAGGCAAAGAAAAAATATGAGTTGTTTCAAGTTCATTAGAATAGTTTTGGTGTGCAAAATCATTTAATTTAAAATAAGTATTATCTGTTAAAGGTTTTTGTTGCTTAAAAAGAGTTTCCTTTTATTAAGGACTTTTAAATTCAAAGGCTTGGCAATTGTCATTGTAAATTTCTATGGTTTGCTGAGGAAATATTTCCACGCCATCGCAGGTGGCCCAAAAGGTATAGGAGCCTGGTATTAACGAGTCAAAAACCAAGAGCCCGGGATCATTGGTGCCACAGTTTGTGTAGGGTGCATTATTGTAAAAATCATACATCTCCCGAATGGTACCTTCCCCATTTCCCGAAGGCCCCGTCATATACACCCGTAGGCCAATATTACATCCATACTCCTCACTCTTGAAAAACATTATTGCTCCTTGTCCTGTTCCTCCTGTAGGGCTGCAAGCTTCTTCATTGGTGCTTATATTATAAACAATTTCCTTACTGCCGCGATACAGTTCTTCGCCTTCATCGTCTTTATACACCACATCAAACGCTGCCTTAATCTGCTCGAGGTTCTCACGATATATTTTAACATTTCTATTAAACACATACACCGCATACACGGAGTATTGAAGCTGCGTGAGCTCATCAAATACTTGGTTCTCATAATCCAAATTGATATCTAAGGATTCTGAGGTGGTGTTATCGTAAAACACGTCAACGGTGAAATTTTCAATTCCTGAAGAATATCCTGTTTCCAAATAGGTGGGCACGTACACCTTAAACTGAAAAATAGTCAAGGGTTTGCGGGGTATTTCATCCCTGCATATGTATGCAATGTCGGCTTCGTTACTACCCACTTGCTGATGGCTTATTATGGGCTCCAAACTTATCTTTAGGTTTCCGCCCGCAATATTTTCGTCCCAAGGGCCAGGCCCAAGTTGATCTTCGGAAGTGTCATCAGATTTGGAGCACCCTACTAATAGCAGTACCATAAAAAACAAAACGTAATTTTTCATCATAGTATAATTTTGAACTTCAAACTTATAAAACATTCTAAGGGTTGTAAATACCTAAAAAGGGGTATTTTCAAATTCTAAATTGATACTATGGGTGCTTATGCTATTGAGAAACCAGAGCAAAAGTAAACCCAGCAAGCTACCTGCCATAATGATGGGAGTGAGGGTAGGAACTGATGTTTGAATAGTGAAATAATACGGGAGTTGGCTGCCCCCTAAAGGTTATGCCACTGGCCACGGATTTTTCTAGGTATGATGTAAGTTGTGGGACGATAATTCCCCAAGGTGGAAGTGGCATAAACCGATGGGTTTTTTGAGAATAACATGTATTTTATTCCTTGATGAAATGCTTGTTCCAAACTCTATTTCCATCGGTAATACTGCACAGATAGCTTCCGGCTGTTAAGGTTGAAAGATCAATGCCGGAAGATGCCGTCTTGCCCAGGGCCTTACTAAACACCTTTCTTCCTGTTATATCATAAACGGTGACCGACTGTAGCGGGAGGTGGGTATTATTTTCTATTTGGAGTACGTCTGTTACGGGAATGGGATAGAGCACAATATTGGTTTCCTGTGAAATATCTGTTGGTGTGCCAAGCATACTATTGGAAATTCGTACAATACTGCCTACACTATTGTTATCATATGCGGTAAAGAGTCCGCCAGTAAGCAATTTTCCATCTGCCTGCAAGGCAGTGGTAACCCCTATCTGCATGGAGCCTGATAGGCCTGTGCCGGGATCAAATGAGCTGTCCACACTTCCATCGGGGGACAGGCGAACTATCCCACTGTAAGCCGTGCCATCATAGGAGGGAAAACTTCCCGTGGCAAAACTGTAATCGCCTTCCAGCATCAGGAAGTTATAGATGATGCCTTGGGTACCGCTGCCGGGATTAAAGGTAGCGTCCAAGCTGCCATCGGGCTGAAGACGTGCAATGCGTGGCACCGCTGTACCATTAAAGGTATTAAGGAAACCTCCTACCAAAAGCTTTCCGTCAGATTGTAGGCCGAGCGCACGGATTTCCTCGTCGGCGCCTGTTCCGGTATTAAAGGAAGTATCTAAGGAGCCATTCGGGTTGATGCGGGCAATACGGTTCTGCTGGATTCCATTGTATTGGGTAAAATACCCTCCGATGACCACCTTTCCATCGTCTTGAAGTACCGCTGCCAAAACTTCATTATCTGTGCCGGTGCCCGTGTTAAAGGAGGTGTCTATGCTGCCATCCGTATTCAAACGTACAATACCTTTGTAGAGTTGTGAATTGTATGCCTCAAAATAGCCATAGAGAATTATTTTTCCATCGGGCTGCAGCAAAATTCCATACACGCTATCATCGGCGGCATTGGCGGTATTAAAGTCGGTATCCAAGGTTCCGTCAGCCAGCAGTCGGACTACCCTTTGGACAGGTTGGCCATTGTATTCCGTAAACTGTCCCGCAACAATTATTTTTCCATCAGCTTGCACGGCCATGGCGTACACATCGTTATTGAATCCAGTGCCGGTAACAAAGGTGTCATCCAAGGTACCATCATTGTTCAAACGCACAAGATTGGAGACGGGTGTATTATTGTATAGGCTAAACTCACCACCTGCCATTATTTTCTGGTTGGGTAAAACCTTTATGACATACACAAAACCGGAGAAACCTGAACCTTGGTTAAAGGAGGGGTCATACGTGCCATCTTGGGCGTTTGTTGTTAAGGCAAGGGAAAGGAATAAGGACAAAAGTAATATTCTTGTTTTCATAGGGTATGGTTTAAGGATTCGCTTTATAAACCATCGTAACAGGTGAGGAATTGTCATCATTGTTTACTTATTTTTTACATTCGGGACGGGGTGGAGGAGGCTTGTTATTATGTCCATCCCCTATGGTCGCTCCTTTGCAATGACGTTTCCAATGATGTGCAAAACCGTCATTGCGCGACCGGTAGGCGTGGCAATCTCATGAGATTATTTGTTATCATGATTAGAACTACACCACAGACTGCTTCACTTCGCCAAGTTCAGTACAGGCAGTGGCTTCTTTGGTTGCTCCTTCGCAATGACGGTTAACCAAATCAAACAATCCAAACATCCAAAAATCCAATCGGGTTTATTTTGCTTTTTCAATCCACTTTCGCGCATTCACAAGGGCCTCGACCCACGGTGAAACCGCATCATTCTTTCTGTCTTTTGGGTAATACGCCCAGTTCCAAGGAAAAGTAGAACGCTCCAAATGCGGCATCATTACTAAGTGGCGACCAGTTTTATCTGTTATCATTGCGGTGTTGAAATCGCTGCCGTTTGGGTTTGCAGGTAACGCATCGTAGCCGTATTTTGCAACAATATTATAGTGGCTTTCGGCTTTTGGAAAACTGAATTTTCCTTCACCGTGCGCAGACCAAATTCCCAACGTACTTCCCGCAAAGCTGGAAAGCATCACGGAATTGTTCTCTTGAATTTTTACAGAGGTAAACACACATTCAAACTTTCCGGTATCGTTGTGGAGCATTTTTGGTTTTTCGTCATCTTCAGGATTTAAAAGACCGAGTTCCACAAAAAGTTGGCAACCGTTGCAAACGCCCAGGGAAAGTGTATCTTCCTTTGCAAAGAAATTCTTTAAAGCCGTGTTCGACTTTTCGTTATACAAAAACGAACCCGCCCAACCTTTGGCACTTCCCAACACATCGCTATTGCTGAAACCACCAACTGCAACGAGCAGTTTTATATCTTCCAAATCCTCACGGCCTTCAATCAGGTCGGTCATGTGCACATCCTTAACGTCAAAACCTGCAAGGTGCATCATATAAGCCATCTCGCGTTCGCTGTTGCTACCCTTTTCGCGGATAACTGCTGCTTTAGGTCTCAATGTAGCGTTCTCGACTGCGCTCGAACTGACAGGGAGGCTTCCATTAAATTCCTTTGGAAACACAAACTTCAGCGGTTGATTTTTATAATTGTTGAAACGCTCTTTTGCAAGTGTTTCACCACTCTGGTTTCTGTCCAGCAAATATGAAGTTTTATACCAAACATCGCGCATTTCTGAAATGCTGAATTGTAATTTTTCTGAATTATTATTTATTGAAAGCGTTTCGTTTTCGGAAACCCTTCCAATTTTTTTGAAATCAATATTATTTTCAGCGAGCATTTTTTCAACCGAAGCATCTTCCGAAGCTTGAATTACAACCCCACAGTTTTCAGAAAATAATACTTTCACCAAATCAGTTTCACCCAAACCTGAAAGATCCAAATCTGCTCCCAAATTCACATCCGCAAAACATATTTCCAGTAAGGTTGTAATCAATCCACCCGAGGCCACATCGTGCCCGGCAAGGATTTTTTCATCGCGAATTAATTCCTGCAGCGTGTTGAAAACCGTTTTTACATATTCCGCACTTTTCACGGTAGGGGCTTCATTTCCGATGGCATTTAAAATCTGCCCAAAGGAAGAACCGCCCAATTTAAAATCGTCCTGTGAAATATTTATGTAGTAAATGCTGCCGCCATTTCTTTGTAGAACTGGCTCCACAACTTTTTTAATATCATTGCAATTTCCCGCCGCCGAAATAATCACGGTTCCAGGAGAAATTACTTCGCCATCTTTGTATTTCTGCTTCATCGAAAGTGAATCTTTCCCTGTGGGAACATTGATTCCGAGATCAATTGCAAAGTCTGAAACTGCTTTTACGGCCTCATACAAACGCGCATCTTCACCTTCGTTGTTGCAGGGCCACATCCAGTTGGCGGAGAGCGAAACACTTTTTAAACCATCTTTCAACGGCGCCCAAACAATATTGGTCAAAGCTTCAGTAATTGCATTGCGCGAACCTGCGGCAGGGTCAATTAAAGCTGTCAATGGCGAATGACCGATACTCGTGGCTACACCTTCTTTTCCGTGGTAATCCAACGCCATTACGCCGCAGTTATTCAACGGAAGTTGTAGTGGCCCGGCAGTTTGTTGTTTGGCAACGCGCCCCGTAACGCAACGGTCTACTTTGTTGGTAAGCCAGTCCTTACATGCCACGGCTTCCAATTGAAGCACTTGTTCAACGTAATCTTTTATTTTCGAAACTTCGTAATCAGCATTTTTATAATTTCTGTTTACGGTTTTGTCTTTCATTATGGTTTTTGGAGAACTGCCGAACATATCCTCCAAAGCGAAATCCATAGGTTTTTCGCCATTTTCGTTTTCGAAACAGAAACGTTGGTCGCCCGTAACTTTCCCCACTTCATACATTGGGGAACGCTCGCGATCTGCAACTTTCTTCAGTTTCTGGATGTTTTCCTCACCAATTATCAAGCCCATGCGCTCTTGGCTTTCATTGCCCATAATTTCCTTTGCGGAAAGGGTAGGGTCGCCAATAGGGAGTTTGTCCAAATCAATTTTTCCGCCAGTGTCTTCCACCAATTCGCTCAAGCAATTTAGGTGTCCGCCAGCGCCGTGATCGTGAATGGAAACGATTGGATTTTCATCACTTTCCACCATGGCGCGGATGGCGTTTGCGGCACGTTTTTGCATTTCGGGGTTACTTCTTTGTATTGCGTTCAATTCAATTCCGCTGTGAAATTCTCCCGTATCTGCGGAAGAAACGGCGGCGCCACCCATTCCGATGCGGTAGTTATCACCCCCAAGGACTACAATTTTATTGCCTTCCTGGGGTTTGCCTTTTATGGCTTGATTTGCTTTTCCGTAGCCAATTCCGCCCGCGAGCATGATTACTTTGTCATATCCTAACTTGCGAGACCCTTCGACTGCGCTCAGGGTGACATCCTGTTTTTCATCATGTTCAAAAGTGAGCACCGAACCTGCAATTAAGGGTTGTCCGAATTTATTTCCGAAATCGGAAGCGCCATTACTGGCTTTTATCAATATATCCAATGGCGTTTGGTAAAGCCAATCGCGTTCTTTCATTCCTTTTTCCCAAGGTCTTTCCTCATTCAATCGTGAATATGAAGTCATATATACGGCCGTTCCCGCTAAGGGCAAAGATCCTTTTCCACCAGCCAATCGGTCGCGAATTTCACCACCGCTTCCGGTGGCCGCACCGTTAAAAGGCTCTACGGTTGTTGGGAAGTTGTGGGTTTCCGCTTTTAGGGAAATCACACTTTCAAAATCTTTTTCCTCGTACCAATCGGGTTTGTCGCCACTTTTGGGCGACCATTGTTTCACTTTTGGGCCTTTTATAAAAGCGACGTTGTCTTTATAGGCCGAAACAATGTCGTTCGGATTTTCGGCAGATGTTTTTTTAATTAATTTGAATAGGGAGGAGGGCATTTCCTTACCGTCTATCTCAAAAGTTCCGTTAAAGATTTTATGGCGGCAATGTTCACTGTTTACTTGACTGAAACCAAAAACTTCACTATCGGTAAGTTTTCTGTCTAGTTTTTTTGAAAGATTTTCAAGGTATTCAACCTCCTCGGCATTTAGGGCCAACCCTTCTTTTTGGTTATATTCTGAAATATCATCAATTTCCAAAATAGGCTCTGGTTTGATGTGGATATCGAAAATATCCTGATCCAATTGGCTAAATTTCTGCGAAAGCATAGGATCAAAAGTTCCTTTTTCAACCTTATTGCTGTGAAACTCCTCGATACGAATGATTCCCTCAATCCCCATATTTTGCGTAATTTCCACGGCATTGGTACTCCACGGAGTAACCATTGCGGCACGAGGCCCCACAAAAAAATCCGTCGCGTTTGGGGACAGGACGGATTTTGCAATTTTAGGTTGGTTGCCGAAAAGCCACTCCAACTTTTTAGTGTTTTCTTCTGAAATATTTCCGTGGGTTTGGACTGCAAAAACAGTGTTTTGAACGTTGCCAAAAAAGTGAATCATCCTATTGAATATTTGGTGTTTTAGAAGGTTCAAAGATAACCAAATTTGAAGGATTTTTAATCACATAAAAATGTAAGATTTCTGAGTTATCATTTTATAGTAAACTTCTGGTTATTAACAATTAAATTTTAAGTAATATGTCTTACCTTTCATCATCAATTTTTTAAATACATACCATGAAACTAAAAAAATTACTAATTGTAACCTGTATGCTGTTTGGATTGGGAGCATACTCTCAGGAAACTTTTCCGCCGGATGAGGTTATTGTAGGCACTTTTATTAAGAAAACAATCCCTTTAAGGGATTTTGCCCTTCAAGAAGAAAACTTTGACCAAACCGTTAAGGAAATCCGTATTGTACAAAACGGTTCGCGCTACCATGAACAAGTTAATGAAAATGCCTTGCCTTTAGGTATAGACCAAACAGTTCAAAAGAACTTGGGAAATATCCAGACTAGGGCAATTGAACAAAATTTTATTGGTGCCTCTTCCTCCGAGTCGGGTTTTGTTCCGCCCGATCCTACAGGAGCAGTGGGACCAAACCATTACGTTCACGCTGTTAATTCGATCGTAAAGATTTTTGATAAAACTGGTAACCTTGTTGTTGGTCCTGTTGCTTTGGGAACATTTTTAGGCATTGGCACAAATTCCGGAGATCCCATTGTGCTTTATGATCAACTGGCAGATCGATGGTTTGTGAGTCAATTTGGTTCGTTGAATAATTCGCTAGCCATAGGTGTTTCTGAAACCAATGACCCCACAGGCGCCTATAATGTGTATCAGTATACTTTCGGGAGTTTTCCGGATTATCCTCATTATAGCGTATGGCACGACGCGTATTACCTTACTGCCAATATTGGAACCACAAATAAGGTTTATGCGGTAGAAAGAGATGTAATGCTGGCAGGTGGCGCCAGCCCAAAGATTGTGGGCTTCCCACTTCCTGGCGCAACCCAGAATACCAATACGGTTTTAAGTCCGGAGCCAGCAAACCTATTGGGGACAAATTATCCCGCCGATGTTCCTGGATATGTAACTTACCTTCAGGATGATGGATGGTCGGGGGTTACTTTTGATCATTTAAAAGTATGGGAAATTGAACTGGATTGGGTTACAACAAGCAACTCTACAATTTCTGCTCCCTTAGAAATACCCACTGCGCCATTTAATTCAGTATTTGCACCATTTGGAACAGGTGATGTACAACAGCCTGGTACTAGCCAAAAAATTGATATGATTGGCGGTGTTATTTCTTATGCGCCAAACTACAGAAGCTTTGCCGATCACAATAGCTGGGTAATAACCTTTAATACCGATATTGATGGCAATGACACATCGGGTATTCGCTGGATTGAACTTCGGAATGATGCCTCAAACCCTTGGTCCATATTTCAGGAAGGCACTTATGCACCTGCCGATGGAAACAGTCGCTTTATGGGAAGTGCGGGAATGGACGCTGCAGGAAATATTGGCCTTGCCTTTAACATAGCTAGTGGCACCCTAAAAGCGGGAATACGGTACACGGGTAGATTTGATGGGGATCCATTGGGTCAAATGACGGTGGCCGAAACTGAAATTGTTCCCGGTGCGGGTGTTCAGACTTTCACCAATAGGTTTGGTGACTATTCCCATTTAACTTTAGATCCTAACAACTTTACGTTTTGGCATACTGCAGAATATTTTTCTTCGGACAATAACTGGAGAACACAAATTGCTGCATTTACCTTATCTGGAGGTTTTGCCAATGACGTAGGTGTCAATGCGCTAATTCAACCCGAAAACGGAATTCTAACAAATGCTGAAACAGTGGCGGTAAGCATTCGTAATTTCGGAACTGCGACCCAAGCAAATATTCCTTTGGAACTACGTGTGGATGGAAATTTAATAGCAACGGAAACCTTTTCTGGTAGCATAGCGGCAGGTGCTACCGCAAACTATACTTTTTCGCAAACAGTTGACTTGTCAAACTCTGGGCAAACATACACCATTCAAGTAAAATCAAACCTCTCTGGAGATGAGTTTCCTGCGAATGATCAATTCACAAAAGAAGTTACCCATCTTTTGACAAATGACGTGGGAGCAATAGAAATAACAGCGCCAGTTTCGAGTTCTGGTTTGGGTAACGAAACTATCACGGCAACAATAAAAAACTTTGGAGCCAATACGCAGTCAAACTTTGATATACAATATGTCATCAATGGTGGTGCACCTGTAATTGAGACTTTTGCAGGCCCAATTGATTCCGAGGAAGAGGTGAGCTATAGCTTTACACAAACTGCTGATTTTACAGCATTGGGAGTTTATACCGTAACCGTTTCAACTGCTTTAGCGAGTGATCTCAATGCAGCCAATGACTCCGTTACAACTGATGTAGAAAACATTTTATGCCAGCCTGTAATTGATTGTTCTGTTGGAGATGGGTTTCAGTTATTCGCAGTGGCCGAAATAAATAATGCATCAGCTTGCGAGGGTTATGGCGATTTCACAAACCTGGTTGCTAACTTAGCTCCAGACAGTACAAATGAACTGACAGTAACCACAGGGTATGGCGATCAATTTGTGAAAGTTTGGATTGATTTTAATGATGATTCCACATTTTCTCCTAACGAAGTGGTGGTTGACAATGTAGAGATTGCTTCCGGTCAAGGTCAGGGAACCTATACAGTAACCATGGACTTGGTTGTGCCAGCAGGAGCAGCTACTGGTCCACACCGTATGCGCGCAAAGACCAATTGGAATGGCCCTGTACCGGCAGATGCTTGTGAAGAAACTGATTTCGGGGAAACCGAAGATTACACCGCAAATATTGGAACGCTGGGCGTAAACGATTTTTCAATCAGCAAAGGTGATTTGATAATTACTTCAGAAAACAACAAGAACTTTGAAGTAAATTTTATAACGGCCTATGAGGGTAAGGCTTATTTGGCCATTTATAATATGCTAGGGCAACAACTTAAAGTAAAGATGCTAGATAAGATGGGCGATTGCTTTAAAGCAAAACTTGATATGGGTGAAGTGCCAAGTGGGGTTTATCTCGTAAGAATAGGGGGCCAAAACACCAAGTCGTTTAAAACGGCACGAATTATTGTAAAGTAAATTTATAAGTTGATATAATCCTAAAATGAAAAGAGCGGGCATTGCCCGCTCTTTCTATAGTGTTCAATTTATTTATTGCACCATAATTTTTTTGGTAATTTTTCTTTCTGAAGAAACCAGTTCCAAAAGATAAACCCCGCTATTGAGATTAGAAACATCTACTTTCTTTTCAGAAGCATTGAACGTATTAAACAATATTCGTCTTCCTGAAACATCAAAGACTGAATAATGATCGACTGAAAAAGAAGTATTGTCCTTAATCCAAATAATTTCAGAAGTTGGGTTTGGATATATTGAAATATTTTCAGCTATTAATTCTTCGGTTCCCATTAAACCCCAGCGATCTTCCGCCACGGGGCCTCCCCAAATAAGTGTTGCCAAATATGGATTGTCTATAAAAGGATTGCGATTTCCGTACACGGTTTCCAAATGGGGGTTTCGTTGGTCTTCAAAATCTGTAACAGGATCTTCGGCATTCCATTGTAAATAAATTTGTAACATTTCTGTGGAGCCCTGTAGTGCCCCAGTTCCATTTAAAGAGGGATTGCAACGATCGCCATATCTGGTGTACATATACATCATTATTCTTGCCACATCACCTTTCCACTCATCACCAGGGAACCAATTTCCGCTACCCACATTGCCGGCATTTCCAGATCCGGCAGCAAATTTTTTGCTTCCGCGGTTGTTGTTCATTTGTTGGTCGGTGGGTCGAATATTTTGTGGGTCGGCGCCAATTCCTGTAGTTCCATTATCTACATTTCCCATTGAAGGATTTGCGTTTGATCGGGCAAAAGTATGCTCACGGTTGTATTGACAACTGCCACCTCCAAAATCATCCTTGTCACGGCTTCGGTCTGTAGTGCAGCTTCCAGTATCATCATACCCGTAAAGCAATAAAACATTGTTATTGTTTTCGGGATCTTCATCCGTAATTTTCATGGAATCGCGCGTATCGCCATAATTGAAGGATGTGCTTGCATTTTCAATTTTTTGTTGCAGCGCAAAATATAAGTCTTGTCCGGTCAAGGAAAGATTAACATCGTCATAATAAGGCTGTTGGGCAAAAAGGGTTTGTAGGCTTAATAAAAGAAATAGGGTAAATATTTTGTTCATTTTTTAATTGTGTTTTGATATTAATCTTTTTTTTGCAGCAAAGAAATATAAAATCCATCAAATCCGCTTTTGCTGGGCATTATTTTTTCTTCATTTAATAGTGAAAAATCCTTTCCTTCCTCGCGCGCTAAAAATGCTTTTACTTGCATCTCGTTTTCCGAGGGAAGGATGGAGCAGGTTGCATAAACCAATTGTCCGCCGGGTTTTACCATACGTGAGTAACTGTTAAGCAATTCCTTTTGTGTTGCGCGAATGTTGTCCAGAAATTCAGGTTGAAGTTTCCATTTGGCATCGGGATTTCTCTTTAAAACACCCAATCCGGAGCAAGGCGCGTCAATCAAAACCTTATCGGCTTTATCGATTAATTTTTTTATCACCTTCGTAGAATCGATCACGCGGGTTTCAATATTAAAAATATCGTTACGTCTTGCACGGCGTTTCAGCTCGTTCAGCTTGTTTTCATAGATGTCCATTGCAATCAATTGCCCTTTGTTTTCCATCATTGTGGCAATGTGGAGGCTTTTTCCGCCAGCTCCGGCACAGGCATCTATTACGCGCATTCCAGGTTTAGGATCGAGCATTTCCGCCACTTTCTGTGAAGAGGCGTCCTGCACTTCAAACAAGCCATTTTTAAAGGCATCGGTGGTGAACACGTTTGCTCGCTCCTTCAACTTTAAAGCATCGGGATATCCTTTTAAAATCTCGGTTTCAATTTCGAGATCGGCCAATTCATTTTGAAGTTTTTCAACAGTGGTTTTTAGGGTGTTAACGCGCAAGACCACATCGGCCTGTTGGTTTAGCGCAGCAATTTCCTTATCCCACTTTTTGCCCAATTCTTTCTGCCCCAATTCATCTAACCAATCGGGAATGGATTCGCGGTATTTTCTGATTTTTGAAAGTTCGTCAAACTTCCCCTTAATCCTGCGGGTTGGGGTGTCTTCAAATTGTTTCCATGGTGGGATTGCAATTCCGTTCAAGGTTGCCCAAACAGTAAATAACCTGAAAAGATTTGGACGGTCAAAGGGTTCACGAACTTCGGCAATCTCGGCGTACAAACGTTTCCAGCGTACAATATCGTAGGTAGTTTCGGCTATAAAAGCACGGTCGCGGGCACCCCAGCGCTTATCGCGTTTCAAAGTATTTTTCAGAACCTTGTCTGCCTGCTTGTTTTCGTTAAAAATCAAGTGAAGGGAATCTATGGTTGCGAATACTAAATTTCTGTGTAATTTCATTATTATGTTTAATTGGTTGCAAAGGTATCACAATTTTGATTTACTAAATACGAAATGGGAGATACGTGTAAAATTGGAAATATGAAATGAGGAAATACGAAATACAATTTACGATTGTGATTTGAAATTGGGGTCTTCGACTGCGCTCAGACTGACAGTTGGTACTCAATTGTGATTTGTGATTTGGAATTTGTTATTTGGAATTTTAGAATGGTTACTTTTGAAGAAAAAAAAATTATGCGTTTTGTAATTGCCATCTTTGCCACAGTGCTACTTTTTTCTTGTGAAAAGAAAACTGAAATTGAAATCAATTCTGTTCAAATCACGCCCGTCTTTATTGATAGTTTGAGTATTCGTGCCATTCAACCCTTGGATGAAAATAGGGTTTGGTTTGCAGCAGATAAGGGCAAGGTAGGGTTGATTGATGGCGATACTCCCAAATTGGCAATTATAAAATACGGCGATTCGTTGCTGCATTTTCGTTCCATCGCAACCACAAAGGAAGCTGTATTTGTTTTGAGTATTGCCAATCCGGCCGTCCTTTATAAAATTGGCTTTAACGGTACCGAAGCAACAAATATTGAAGAAGTTTACACCGAAAAAGGCGAGAATGTTTTTTACGATTCCATGAAATTTTGGAATGAAAACGAAGGCATTGCTATTGGCGATCCCCTTGAAAATTGTATGTCTGTAATCATAACCCGTGATGGTGGAAATACTTGGAAAAAACTGCCGTGCGAAAACCTTCCCAAGGTTGAAAAAGGCGAAGCTGCCTTTGCGGCAAGTAATAGCAATATTGCCATTTTTGGCGATAATGCCTGGGTAGCCACGGGCGGAAGAAAATCGCGGGTAATGCACACAGCCGATAAAGGAAAAAGTTGGGAAGTTTTTGACACGCCAATTGTTCAGGGCAAAGCGATGACGGGCATTTATAGTATTGATTTTAGGGATGAAAGGCATGGAGTCATTTTCGGTGGAAATTGGGAAGACAAATCATTTAATGAAGGAAACAAAGCCATAACCAAAAATGGCGGTAAAACGTGGAAATTGATTTCCAACGGAAAAGAACCGGGGTATCGATCTTCTGTAAAATTTATTCCCGGAACGGAAGGGCAGGGGATTGTTGCAATCGGCTCACCTGGAATTTCCTTTAGCGGCGATGGAGGAAAGAATTGGAAACAACTTTCAAAAGAAGGTTTTTTTGCTATTGAGTTTGTAAATGATAGCCTTGCTTTTGCTTCGGGAAACAATCGTATTTCGAAGTTGTTATTTAGGAGATAAAGCATTTTTGCCACGAATACACGAATAATTCTACTTAAATATTCGTACATCCAATGGTGGATTTTACACTTATTCTAAAATGATTTCTTCCGAATTGTCATTTTTCGGCAATAAAACCTGCAACAAAACCGCAATCGCCATTACCAAAACACAACCCACCAAATTTAGCCACAGATAAGGCATAAGGTCTATATACCAAAAATAGATAATGATTATCTGGGTGATGAGTGCTGCGATGAAAACCGCTTTGCTGCGTACATATTTTATAAAAAAGGCGAGAAGAAATATACCCAGAACATTTCCGTAGAAAATGGAACCGATAATGTTTACAAGCTGAATAAGGTTATCGAATAAATTTGCGGTACAGGCAACAACAATGGCAATAATTCCCCATAAAAGGGTAAACCCACGCGAAGCAGCCACATAATGCCTTTCACGTTTGCCCGGCACGTTACGTTTGTAAAGATCAATGGTCGTTGTGCTGCCCAAAGCATTTAATTCGGAAGCAGTGGAGGACATTGCAGCACTCAAAATGACGGCCAAGAGCAAACCAATCAACCCCCGCGGAAGGTTGTTGAGAATAAAGTGGATAAAAACGTAATCCTTATCGTTGGTCTCCGCATTTGGATTTGCTTTTTTGATTACGGCTACCGACCGTTCCCGCAACTGTTTTTCGGTGCTGTTAAGAGATTTAATTTCTTGAGCCAAGGTTTGTTTGGCGGCATCGCTTTCCGCTTTGGAATAACTTATTTGCGTTGCTGCCAATTCTTTATCAATGGCTTCTTTTTGTACTTCCAAAGCTTTGTATTCCCCTGCATATTCAGATTTTTTTACATCTTTTACCGCAGCTGGGTTAAAGTGCAAAGGGGAACTGTTGAATTGATAAAAAACAAAAACCATAATTCCCACAAGCAATATGAAAAATTGCATTGGTACTTTTAGCAAGCCGTTCATAATTAAGCCCATTTGGCTTTGCTTGACGCTTCTTCCGGAAAGATAGCGCTGCACTTGGCTTTGGTCTGTACCAAAATAGGAGAGGGCCAGAAATGATCCGCCAATAATTCCGCTCCAAAAAGTATAGCGGTTATCAAAATCAAAAGAAAAATCGAGGATGTCCATTTTGCCATTGGCACCTGCAATTTCAAGTGCTTTGGAAAACGAAATATCAAGTGGAAGATAATTGAGAATTAAAAGAAAAGCAATCAACATTCCGAAGAAAATAACAGCCATTTGCTGTTTTTGGGTAACGCTCACGGCCTTTGTGCCGCCGCTCACGGTATAGATAATCACAAGAACACCTATGATGATATTCAAATAAATTAAATTCCAACCCAATACAGCTGAAAGTATGATGGAGGGTGCAAAAATGGTGATGCCGCAGGCTAAACCACGCTGTATCAAAAATAGGATTGCAGTAAGTGTCCGTGTTTTTTTGTCGAAACGGCTTTCTAAATATTCATAAGCAGTGTAAACGTTGAGTTTATGATAAATCGGGATAAAAACCAAACAGATAATTACCATCGCAATGGGCAATCCAAAATAGAATTGTACAAAGCCCATTCCGTCGTGAAAGGCTTGTCCGGGGGTGGATAGAAAGGTGATGGCGCTGGCCTGGGTAGCCATAACACTCAGCCCAATAGTCCACCAATGCGCTGTGTTTCCGCCTTTTAAATAATCACCAACGTCCTTTTGCTGGCGTGATTTCCAGGTGCCGTAAAGCACGATAAAGAGAAGGGTCCCGATTAAAACAATCCAATCAATCTGCTGCATTTAGGCGAAGTTTTGCATTAATAAATAAAACAGATAGATATATACAGCATTAAGCAGAAGTACAACTGTGTACTTCCACTTCCAAACAAATTTTTGTTTTTCTTCGGTCACGTTTTTTTAAATTATTTTCCGATTGAAAGCATATTGGCAAACAATCGGTAAGCTCCGGGAACGCCAGCGGGAAGTTCGCGGAAAAAGCTCAATCCCGTATAAATATAATATCCTTTTCCGTATTTGGCCACAAGGAGTGAGCCTTTTGTTTGGCTTTCCCCTTTGTCATTCATACCTAAAATTGGGGTAAACTCTTTGGACCATTCGTTAGGAAAATACAAGCCGCGTTCCTGTACCCAGCCTTCAAAATCGTTTTGTGTTATTTTGTTGGGTGTATTTAAAATAGGATTTTCTGGCGCCAATATTTTTACTTCTGAAAATTCATCGGTAACCCGATCGCGCGATAATTTCAGTTCATAAGGCGCAAGGTTTTCGGTAACCAACCCGCGACTGGTATTGTACTGCACGATAAGCGTTCCGCCGTTTTCCACATATTTATTAAGGTAATTTTGTGCAAAAGCGAGTTCGGGAACGGTGTTGTAGGCACGAATTCCAACAACAATGGCATCAAACCTTTGAAGGTTTTCCGTTGTAATATTTGAAGGGTCAATTGTAGTAACTGAATAGCCAATTTGCTTCAAGCTTTCCGGAATAGCATCGCCTGCGCCGTTAATGTAGCCAATGTTCTGCCCCTTTTTCTGAATGGCAATTTTGGCAACTTTCGCTTCGGATGGTAATAACACGCTTTGGTATGGAATGTGATCATAATCGATGGTTACCAATTCCCTGTCAAATATTTTTCCGTCGGCATTTATAATTGGTTTTAAAAAACCTTCACTTTGACCGTTGGGCGGAGTTACCGTAAAATTAAAGGTTTTCGTTTCACCATTCCGTTCAAGCTGGAATGTTTGCTGTGCTGGCGTTACTTTCCAGCCTTCGGGATGTTGCAAACTCAGGCTTCCTGAAATATCGTCTTTTCCAGCGCGGACAATTACCGAAACATTTTCTGCATCATCGCTTGCAAATATCAAGACTTTGTCGGGGATGGAAGCAGTTACTTCTGGCAACACCTCCAACGGACGGTACACTTCGCCTTTTACGGGGTCGTTGAATTTGTAAATTATATTTTTCGTGAATGGAATTGTACTATTCCCGAATTGTAATTCAAAAGTAATTTCTTCCAAAGCAGGCGTTTCGGGCAGTCCAATCAGGGCTTCGGGTGCAGCGTACATTCCAACGCTTCCCTTTTCATTGAGCCAATAGGGTGAGGAGTAGGGAGGATTGTTATTTCCGGCAGTAACAGTTATTTCAATGTTTTTCTTATTATTAAAAGGAAGAACTTCAGAAGAATTCCAAAGCTCTTTTCCTTCAGAATTTTTCCACGATTTTAAAACCACTTCTGCATTTCCACGGTTTACGGCTTCAAGAGTTACTTCAAAATTTTCTCCTGGATTGATTGTATTTGTTTTGGAAACCGCTTCAATAAAAATGCCGCTACAATCTAAAATTAGTTGTTTTAGTTGCTTTAGCTTGATATTTCGCCAATGTTCATCCTTTATATTTGAAACCAATGGATAGGCTTTCAAAAGCTGGGGTAACATTTCCGAAGGATTTTTAAAATTAAAGCTTTCTTCCAAAGGATTCAAAATTGCCCCAATTTCCTTTCCATTTTCCAGTCGTGACCAAGTTGTATTTATTCCTTCGAAAAGGTCGTTATCTGATGGTTTGCTTCCTTTCAACAGTTCCAAGTATTCCGTTTCGGTGCCACGGGAGCCTGTGCTGCCAAAGCCTTGCGATTTGTGCATGCTGCGGCTCAACGAGGCTATTTCACCATTTGAAAGACCGAGCGCTGGGAAATAGTTGCCAGTTTCAATAGAGACGAGGTTTTTCTTATCGGCCTTTTCAAATTTCTCTTGGCTTCCATAAAACCACCACGAAGTATTAAAAAATAGTCGCTGTGGTTTCCACACCCCATATTCCGCAGCGGATTTTGGAAATTTTGAAGCATTGTCAACCATATCAAAAGCCTCCAAGCTCAACATGGCCGAAGCTGTGTGATGGCCGTGTGTGCTGCCGGGACTGCGATGGTCAAAACGATTTACAATAATATCCGGTTTGAATTTTCGGATGGTCATAACCACATCGCTCAACACTTCGTTTTTGGTCCAAAATTCAAAGGTTTCATCTGGATTTTTGCTGTAGCCAAAATCATTTGCTCGGGTAAAAAATTGCTGTCCACCATCGGTCTTTCGAGCTGCCAAAAGTTCCTGCGTTCGGATAACGCCCAAAAGTTCGCGTAGCTCAGGACCCACTAGATTTTGTCCGCCGTCGCCACGGGTTATGGAAAGATAGGCAGTATTTGCGTGCACATCGTTAACCAAATAGGAAATGAGCCGCGTGTTTTCATCATCAGGATGTGCTGCGATATAAAGTGCGGAGCCTACAAAATTCAATTTTTGAAGGTTGTGGTAAATTTCAGAAGCGGTAGGTTTTTTTGGCGCTTGTGCAACGGCGACTAACGAAAAAAATAAAAATAGAAGACGGAAAAAAAATGGTTTATGCATAAAATTTAAGTGCTGATTTATTCAAAACCCTTCAAAGATACTTATTTGTGAAATTATTCGTGGGGAAGGCCTTCCTTATTTTTATCGAGTTCATGTTGCTGTTCGTGAAACGCTTCGGCCTTTACAATGCTTACCCCTTTTTGGAGCATCATGCTGTTAGGATAGGTAACTATTTCATTATCTTTTGTGTGTAAAATAATGTGAAAGGTTTTAATGTCTTCTATAATGCCTTCGCAGGGCATTTCTTTGTCATGTATTTTTATATAATCACCAATTTTATAGGGAAAGGTGAAAAACATAATCACACCACTTGTAACATTGCTGAGTATTGACCATTGCGCAAAAAAGGCAATTCCAATAACCGCAAAAACTGACGACATCACCAGTCCCAAATTTCTAAAATCCACTCCCCAAATAAGGATGAGGCCCAAAACCATCAGAAAGAAAACAGCAAAGTCCACGTGTTTCATGATTAAACCTGTACGGTGCTCCAACCGTTCTATTTTTTTGGCAAAGTTACGTACGGTTCTTTTGAGCATCAACCTTAAAAATAGCAATACCAGAATCAATACGGCAGATTCTATAAGTTGAAGGGTGTGTTCTTGGATATTCATGTTTTTATTTTAGTTGCAGCGAATCCCGCAAGTTTAAGTGTGCGTTGGCATTTTTTTTCCAATAATCACTTTTTATCCTTTTCAGTTTTGTGGCAGTGGTTTTTAAACGCAGCGTATCGTTTTGGTCTGCAGCGTTAATTTCTTCCCACTTTTCGATTTCATAAGGAAATGTACTGTTGAAAAAGAGCATTAATTGCCGCTGTAAATCAGGGTAGTTTAAGGTATAAATGGTTATGGAATCACCTTGTTTTAAACTGGCGAAAGCATTATGCTCTTTAATTTCCTTGTGCCTAAGCCTCAAATATTCAAACGAAGGGATGATCATCACATCGCCGGTAGGCAACTCTTCAGGGTTAATTCTTATAAGGTTCCAAAGCTCGTTTTCCAAATAGGTTTTTGGCAAAGAAATTTCTTGGTCAGCTTCGCCTTGAAAATAGGAGTGACTTTCAATTTCAAACTCTGCACGGTTGTTAAGCTGCATATACACTTGTCCGCACCATTCTTGTACACTGTTCGTGATTTTTAGCGGATGTTCCTTTTCGGAAATTGGGCTGAAGGTGCTCGTCATTATTGAGTACGGATAGATGCCGGTATTGAAATTCTTCATTTGGTTCAATTTCATTACAGAAATATTTTCTTCGGAAACATTGTTTGCCTTTACCTGTGCATCGGGCAGAAAATCTTCAGTAACAAAAATATTAACTGCACTTCCTTCACGAATTTCGCCATAGCGCTCCTGCATTAGACTATACGAAGTAATTTCTGCAGTACCGCTGTACCAATATTCTTTAAATTCTTTTGAAATGTTACGCGGTGTTGCGGTTTTGGAGGTTTCTTTTTTAGCTGAAATGGGTTGTGAATCACTTTTTTCTTCGGAAGCATTGCAGCCGCTTATCACGTATAAAATAACGAAAAGAGGGATGAATTTGAAAAGGTTCATTATCAGAAGAATTTTGCTCAAAAATAACACAAATTCAACGGTTGGCAATCTGGGTTAACGTTTTATAAACAAGTCGCGTGGGAAGTCCCATAACGTTGAAATAGCAACCTTCAATTTTTTCGATGCCAATGTATCCTATCCACTCCTGAATACCATAGCTTCCCGCTTTATCAAAAGGTTTGTAGTTTTTTATGTAGAAATCAATTTCTTCATCGGAAAGCTTCTTGAACCAAACTTTTGTGACATCGTTTACGGTAATCTGAAAATCTTTGGATGTAAAACATACCGAAGTAATGACCTCGTGCATTTCCCCGCTCAAATTTTGAAGCATAGCTTTTGCATTTTCAAAATCTTTTGGTTTTTCAAGCGCTTTTTCGTCTTTCCAAACAATGGTGTCGCTGGTAATGAGAATATCATTTTCGTTCAAATTTGTAAAAACTGATGCTTTAAGTTGTGAAAGATAATCAGTTATTTGTGAGCTAGTTAAATGATTGGGATAGGTTTCCTTAATTTCTTTTACCTTGATGGTATAGTCTAAATTCAATTCCTTGAAAAAAGCTTGCCTTCTGGGCGAACCGGAAGCGAGAATTATGTTGTAGTTTTTCAGTTTTTCGCGAAGCATTTTAAGTTTCTGGTTTCTGAATTCTTGTTTCTATAAAGTTATAAATCGATACAACGGAATAGTGCATATTCCCAAAAACATGATAAATTTTAAGAGTTTTGAAAGCAATCCGTATTCCTTTGGCGTATTCGCATCCCAAGCTTTTATACAAAAATAGAGCAGTGGGGCAACAATGGCAAAGAGAAAGTAAAGCAGCAAAATTTGTTGGCTATACAAATGTTCGTACATATAAAGCACGACCCCCAAAGTGATTAAGACTCCCAAAACAAAAACAATCGTAATGGTTCTTTTTCGTCCTAACGCAATGGGCAATGTATTCATTCCAGCTTTTTTGTCGCCGTTAATGTCTTGTAGGTCCTTTACAATTTCACGAATAAAATTTATGGAAAAGGCAAACAATGCATAATGCAAAAGTATTTTAAAAACAGCCGATTGTCCAGCTTGGTTTTGCGGGGTTATAATTGGAAGCAAATCAAAAAGCGCCACAATTATAAGACTCATAGCAACTAAGGCGGAAACCAAGAGATTTCCAATAAGCAGCATTCCCTTCAAATATGAGGCATAGAGGTAAAGAAGTGCAGAAATACCTATAAAAAGTGCCGCAAAGCCTGGTTTCCCAATAACGTTTGAAAGATAAAAACCTATAGCAACGCCTATAATGTTTAATATTATAAAAAGTCGGTTGGAGTTTCGCTCGGAAATCTTTTTTCCGATTAAAACCTTATTGGGTTTATTGACCTTGTCAATTTCAACATCGTAAATATCGTTAATAATATTTCCGGCTGCTGCAATGCAGAGTGTAGCCATTACCAATAATGAAAACCCAAAATTGTTTAGTGTCGTTTCAACACCAAAGGAAGTGAAAAGACCATATTTAATAAAAATCTGCACTAGGGCTAAAAACAACAGATTTTGATAACGGATGAGTTTTAAATATTCCAAGATTTCAGGCTTTTCGTTGTGAGTTTTGTTTCGGGAATGGGTTAATCATATTTTGCGCTCACACCCTTTGTAGGCATCCACTTTTCCTGAACTTTCAATACTTGCTCAATAACATCCCGAACGCAGCCTTTGCCGCCTTTTTTGTGTGAAACATACTTGGATATTGCCTTGATTTCCTGAACCGCATCCTGCGGACAAGTAGGTAGGCCAACCTTGTGCATAATTTCATAATCGGGAAGATCATCGCCCATAAATAAAGTGTTTTTTGGCTTTAGGTTGTTGGTGTTTAAGTAATCTTCTAAGATTTTGATTTTATTGTGGACTCCCAAAAAGATATCTTTCACGCCCAGATTTTGAAGCCGAATGCGCACGCCTTCATTGGAGCCACCTGAGATAACGCAGACATTAAAACCTTGTTCGACAGCCGTTTTAAGTGCGTAGCCGTCTTTAATGTTCATGGTCCGGAACATTTCACCTTGTGTGTTCACTTGAATTGTACCGTCTGTTAGGACGCCGTCCACATCAAAAATGAAGGTGGTTATGTGTTTTAGATATTCTTTATAGCTTTTTTCCATATTTCTGGCTTAATTGCTCTGTAAATAGTTCGTAGAGTTTTGTGTAAGGACTGTCAGCCAACAAATGTAAATGTTTTTCAATAGTTTTTTTGTCGTTTCTTTTTGCCGGCCCTGTTTGCGCTTCTTCGGGTGAAAGGGTTTTAATTTTTGATGCGGTTTCAGCAATTAGCGGTTTCAGCAAATCAAACGGCAAATCGTCCTCGTTTAAAATTTCACTTCCTATTTCATATAAATGGTTTACGAAATTGTTTACAAACACCGCGGCAAGATGGAGCTTGGCTCTTTTTTCCGAAGAAATTTCAGCTACATTTTTTGAAATGGTTTTGCCCAACTTTTGCAACGTTTCCAAATCGTTGGAGTTTTCAGCTTCTATGCAAATGGGAATCTGTTCAAAATCAATTTCCCGTTGCTTGGAAAAAGTTTGTAGCGGATAGAAGACACCCCGTCGGTTTTTTGAAGAAAGCACGTTCAGTGCAGCGCCGCCCGAAGTGTGGACTACCAATTTATTTTGAAATAAAAGTGATTCGGAAAATGTTGAAATGGCGTCATCGGGAATCCCGATTATATAAACATCTGCATCGGCAATTTTTGATATTTCATCTGTAAACGGAATTTTTTCAAATGGCGAAATCATTTTGACGTAATTTCTGTTAAAGACCTGTTTAACAGAAACTTCAGAACTATTCTTTAAAGCATTGAGTAAATGCGAGTTCACATTTCCGAAGCCTAAGAAAACCACCTTTGTCATAGTGCGAAGTTAGCGGTTTTTAGAAAAAAAGAATAGAGAAAAATGAATAAAGAAAGATGTGATTTAAAATTCTTGTTACTATATAAACTCGTCCTTTCCCTTTTCTTTTAATTTTCAACGAAACACTTTGTGTTTTATCAATTTTATCTCGCCGTCCTGCTCTAGCTGTTTTATGGCACGGATCACAGTTTCAACCCGCTGTCCTGTTAAATCTGCAATTTGTTGACGGGTCAATTCCACTTGGAAAAGTCCATCGGAGCCATATTTTCGTTTTAAAAAATCTATTAGAGCTAAAATACGATGTTCGGGAGGATGTACTGAGATTTCCTTTAAAATGGTAGCCTTGTAATAAAGCCGTTTTGCAAGCGCTTTGGTAAATTTTAGGTTGACTTCGGGGTTTTCGGTAAGCAATTCAAACAATTTTGTTTTGCTTAATTTGTAAAGCTGTGTTTGCTTTACGGCAGAAGCGGAGGCCGGATATTTAAAATCACCCAGCAATGGTGGTTCACCGAAGCTTTCCCCATCATAAAAAATACCCTGCACAAATTCTTTTCCCTGTTCGTTAAGATTGAACATTTTTACCTCGCCGGTCTTAATCTGAAAATAGAAATCGGCCCGTCTCTTTTCGTGAAGGATTATTTCCGAAGCATTAATGTTTTCAAGTGTTGCGCTGTAATTCAATAGTAGATTTTCGGGAATCATTTCTTTATGATTTGCCTCATAAAACAAGGCCTGTTTCGCATGGTAAATTTACATCTTAAAATTCAAAACCCTATTTATAATATGAAAACACTTTCAATCAAAACCTTGCAAAAAGAATTTGAGAACGATTTTTACATGTATATTCCGCTGACCATTATTTTGAACAGCTGTATTGGCTCTATTGCCGCTATGACGGTGTTAGCCCAGGGAACCGGAATCGTTTCAGGGGTTGAGCTAACCATCTGTGTGGCTTTATGTATGGGATATAATGCAGCGTTGTTAGCGGGTTCAAACCGAAAATTTTCTTTTTGGTTACTTATAGTGAGCCTAATTGCAAACTTGCTGCTGATTTTGATAACTTTGCTATAGATGAAAAAGAAAATAGAGTCCCGAGAAGATGTGTCTTTGCTGGTAAGAACGTTTTATTCAAAAATTAGAAAAGACGCACTTCTAGGGCCTATTTTTAATGGAATTATCACCGATTGGGAAACTCACTTAGAATTGCTGACCGATTTCTGGGAGACAAATCTTTTCTTTAAAAGAAAATACTTCGGAAACCCTATGCACGCTCATATTGAGGTAGATAAAAAAGTGGGTGGTGCCGTTAACGAACTGCACTTTGGGACGTGGATCAACCTTTGGCATGAAACCATTGATGAGCTTTTTGAAGGCGACACAGCCAATGTTGCTAAAAATCGTGCCCGAAACATGGGAACTTTCATACATCTGAATATTTTCAACGCCAGAAAAGAAGACTTAAAAAACGGCAATAGTTAACAGATTTCAGTAGTCTAAATGG
Organism: Aequorivita iocasae; assembly: GCF_016757735.1. Classification (NCBI taxonomy): domain Bacteria; kingdom Pseudomonadati; phylum Bacteroidota; class Flavobacteriia; order Flavobacteriales; family Flavobacteriaceae; genus Aequorivita; species Aequorivita iocasae. Next base: position 2,985,161 of record NZ_CP068439.1, on the reverse strand, counting down.
GTGCAATTCCTTATTTTTGCGCCAAAATTTCCTATAATGCAAAAAAAGATTGCTTCCGTTCTTTTCTCTACCCGTTTAACAGCCGTTTTATTTATCGTTTTTGCAGCAGCTATGGCCGCTGGAACCTTTATGGACGCCGACTCCCAAAGCCCGCCAACGGCCTATACACGTGAACTTATATACAATGCTTGGTGGTTTGAGGCAATAATGTTGCTTTTTGTAATCAACTTTGTGGGGAATATTTTTCGCTATAATCTTCACAAGCGAAAAATGTGGGCTTCGTTAATGCTCCATTTGGCTTTCATTTTAATAATTATTGGTGCTTTCGTTACGCGCTATATTGGTTTTGAAGGAGTAATGCACATTCGAGAAGGGCAAACGGAAAACACTATACTTTCTGAACAATCATATTTGGATGTTTTTATCGATGGTGACTATGTGATTGATGGAGTGGCGCAACGTAGAAAATTAAAACCAAAAGCATTACGACTTTCTGAAAAACTGGACAACGATTTCATCATAGAAACCGATTACAATAACCAACCGGTAACCATCAAATTTAAAGAATTTATAAAAGGTGCCGTAGAGGGTCTTACGCCCAGTGACAATGGGGAAGAATATATAAAGATAGTGGAAGCGGGTGATGGCGAGCGTCATGACCATTGGGTGAAAGTAGGAGAAGTTTCAAGCATCCACAACATTCTATTTGCAGTTAACGAGCCTACGGATGGGGCAATTAACATCACCTATTCCGAAGATGGCAATTATACTATTTCCAGCCCTTTTGAAGGTGATTATATGATAATGGCAGATCAATCTCAAGGAAAAGTGGTTGCAGACAGCGTACAGCCCTTTAACCTTCGCTCTCTTTACCGTATGGGCGGCATTTCATTTGTAATTCCTGAGCCTGTCACCAAAGGAGAGTTTGGTGTTGTTAAGGCAGCCGCAGATCAACCCAGCAATCAAGACGCACTTATCCTTAAAATAGCTTCTGGCGATGAATCAAAAACCATTGCAATGCTCGGCGGCAAGGGAACAGCTCCCAATCCTGTTGAAACTGAAATCGCAGGGTTAAAGGTTTATACCAGTTATGGCTCAAAGGAAATTGAGCTTCCATTTAGCATAACCTTAAACGATTTTATTGCCGAAAAATATCCCGGTACCGAAAAAGGATATTCTTCCTTCAAAAGTAAAGTCACCGTCATTAATGAGGACAAGACCCATTTTGATACAGATATTTTTATGAATAATGTGCTCGACCACGAAGGCTACCGTTTTTTCCAGTCTGGTTTTGATCCAGACGAAGGCGGAACCATTCTCTCGGTAAACCATGATTGGTGGGGAACTTGGATTACCTATATCGGTTATTTTTTCCTTTATTTCGGCTTGATGGCCATTCTGTTCAGTAAGCATAGCCGTTTTGGAAAATTGGAAGAGATTTTAAAAAGAATAAAGCAGAAAAAGAAAAGTATGATCACTATTTTGGTGCTGCTTTTTTCGCTTTCTGGAATTGCACAGCACCACGGCTCCCCAGCCCATAAAGCAGTGCCAAAGAAGCAAATTGACTCATTGATAAAAGCAAATGCGGTGAGTAAGGAGCATGCGGCAAAATTTGGCCATTTAATAATTCAGGATAACGGGCGGATGAAACCCATCAATACTTTTGCAAATGAGCTTTTGCGAAAGATTAGTAGAGATGAAAATTATGAAGGCTTGGATGCTAACCAGGTTTTCATCTCTATGGCGGAGTTTCCAAGACTTTGGGTAGAAGTGCCGCTGATTGCTTTAAAAAGAGGCAATGACAGTATTCGCCACGTAGCCGGTGTTCCCGAAGGCCAAAAGGATATTGCCCTGCTTGACCTTTTTGATGAAAAAGGAAATTATAAGCTGGAGCCTTATTTGGAAGCTGCAACACGTACCAATACACCCAATCAATTTCAAAAGGATTTTATACGCGCCCACGAAAACTTTTCACTTTTGAATGCCGCCCTTAGCGGAAGTATTCTGAAAATCTTTCCCATTCCAGATGATGAAGGCAATAAATGGGTTTCCTATCCCGAATTGGGAGAGGCCAATCTTAAGGGAATGGATTCGCTTTACGCCAAAAATATTTTGCCGCTATATTTCGACAGCTTGAAAAAGGCAAGGGAAACTGGCGATTATACGCAGGCGGATGAATTTTTGGAAAGTATAACCAATTTCCAGAAAAAATATGGCGAAGAAGTAATGCCTTCAGAAAACAAACTCCGTGCGGAAACTATTTATAACAAAGCAGATATTTTCAACAGGCTTTATAAGTATTTTGCCATTTTCGGAATCTTGATGATGGTTTTTATTATTGCACAACTTTTCAAGGATCGAAAAATACTTCGCACCCTCATCAAAGGTTCAAAAATAATAATGTGGATTTTCTTTGCTGTGATGACATTAGGTTTGGCATTGCGCTGGTATATAAGTGGTCATGCCCCTTGGAGTGATGCGTATGAATCTGTAGTCTATGTGGCTTGGGCTACCATTTTCTTTGGATTGGCTTTCGGAAGAAAGAGTGATTTAACTGTAGCAGCCACGGCTTTTGCAGGAGCAATCATACTTTGGGTTGCTCACGAGAACTGGTTGGATCCATCAATTTCTACTTTACAGCCGGTCTTGGACAGTTATTGGCTAATGATTCACGTGGCAGTGATTGTTATGAGCTACGGACCTTTTACGTTGGGTATGATCTTAGCGGCGGTATCATTGTTTCTTATGATTTTTACCACAAAGGGCAATTACAAAAAGATGGAAATCAACATCAGCGAATTAACCGTTATCACTGAAATGGCGCTGACGGTTGGCTTGGTTTTACTCACTATTGGGAACTTTTTGGGGGGCCAATGGGCCAATGAAAGTTGGGGGCGCTATTGGGGCTGGGACCCGAAGGAAACTTGGGCCCTTATAAGCATTATGATTTATGCATTTGTAATCCACGCACGTTTGGTTCCCGGACTTCGCGGCCGATGGACGTTCAATGTTTTGGCAATGTTTGCCTACGCCTCAATTATGATGACTTATTTTGGAGTGAATTTTTATCTAAGTGGTTTACATTCCTATGCAAGTGGCGATGCGCCAGCAACACCCACTTTTGTTTGGTGGATCACACTATTTGCAGCCATTTTAAGTACGGTTGCCTATTTTAGGTATAGGAAATTTTATGGCAAGAAGAAGAAAAGGTTGAAGTAAAAAAAGGGGTGAACGAATGTTCACCCCTTTTTAAATTCATTAAAACTTAAAGGCTTCCCACCATATCCTCTGGTTTTACCCATTCGTCAAATTCTTCCGCAGTTAAATAACCAAGATTTACAGCTTCTTCTTTTAATGTTGTTCCGTTTTTATGTGCCGTGTTTGCAATTTCCGCAGCTTTGTAGTAGCCGATTTTTGGATTTAAGGCAGTTACTAGCATTAAACTATTGTTCAACTGTTTTTTGATTACTTCGTAATTTGGCTCAATACCTTGTGCGCAATGGACATCAAAAGACACACAGGCATCGCCAATCAATTGCGCTGATTGAAGAAAGTTTGCTGCCATTACGGGTTTGAAAACGTTTAATTCAAATTGGCCTTGCATTCCTCCCACGGCGATAGCCATATCATTCCCGATCACTTGCGCACAAACCATTGTCAGTGCTTCGCATTGTGTAGGATTAACTTTTCCAGGCATAATGGAAGAACCGGGCTCATTTGCTGGAATGTTGATTTCGCCAATACCGCTTCTTGGGCCGCTGGCAAGCATTCGCACATCATTTGCAATTTTATTTAACGAAACCGCCAATTGCTTTAAAGCACCGTGGCTTTCTACAAAAGCATCGTGTGCTGCAAGGGCTTCAAACTTATTTTTTGCTGTAACAAAAGGCAGATCAGTAAACTTTGAAATGTATTCGGCAACTTTTACATCGTAGCCTTTAGGGGTGTTTAAGCCAGTTCCCACAGCGGTTCCTCCCAATGCAAGTTCTGCCAAATGTGGTAGGGTGTTTTTTAATGCTTTGATTCCGTGCTCAAGTTGTGCAGCATAACCACTAAACTCCTGTCCGAGGGTTAGGGGAGTGGCGTCCATAAAATGGGTACGACCTATTTTTACAACATCTTTAAATTCCGATGCTTTTTTTGAAAGTGTTTTCTGAAGTTGTTCCACACCAGGTAGGGTGGTTTCAATCAATTTTTTATAAGCAGCAATGTGCATCCCCGTTGGGAAAGTATCGTTTGAGGATTGTGATTTATTTACATCGTCATTTGGTTGAAGCGTTTTATCGCCTTCACCTATAGTTTTTCCGGCAAGTTGATGGGCACGGTTTGCAATTACCTCATTCACGTTCATATTGCTTTGGGTTCCGCTTCCGGTTTGCCAGATTACCAGTGGAAATTGATCGTCGTGTTTTCCTTCCAAAATTTCATCGCAAACTTTGGCAATCAAATCTCTTTTTTCTTCCGAAAGAACGCCAAGATCGCAATTGGTGTAGGCGGCGGCTTTCTTTAAATATGCAAAACCATATATAATTTCCATCGGCATGGAAGCACGGGGGCCGATTTTAAAGTTTTCGAAAGAACGCTCGGTTTGTGCGCCCCAAAGTTTATCGGCAGGTACTTTTACCTCGCCCATGGTGTCTTTTTCTATTCTGTATTGCATTGTTAAAGTCTTTAATTTGAAATAAATGAATTCTTATGCCAAAGGTAGCGAAAAGCCAAAAGTTGGTCAACCCGCACGGCTGTTTATTTGTTGTGAATAAATCGAAAATTTTTGTAGTCGTTTTTCAAAAAAACCTATTATCTTTGGGGCATCATTTAAAAAAAGCTGCATCATGTTTACATTTGAACAATATCTAGGTTTTCTTGCATTTTTAACCATCCTTACCATGGGTTTTTGGTTAATGATTTTCTTGGTGAGCATTCTTCCTTACTGGATCGGGGGAGCGCTTTATGAAAACTGGAAATTGAAGCGTGAGGAAAAGAAAAAAAAGGAATTGAAATAATTTCTTTTAAAAAAATATATAAAAAAAGGGAACCAATTTGGTTCCCTTTTTTATTGGCAATCAATCACGGTTAACCTTCAAAACCACCATCGTCATCATTACCTCTTTCCGGACGTTGGCGCTGTTTTTTCTGGTTGAATCTATAAGTGAAAGTAAGAGTTACTTGGCGTTGTCGCCATTGGAATTCACTTTCACTTGTAAATGTATCGGTAGTTGTAATGCTGTTTCTTTTTCTGGTGTTGAAAAGATCACTAACATTCAAAGCCAAGGTTCCGTTGTCATCCATAATGTCTTTACTCATTGCCATATCTACGGAAAGGATGCCGTCAGATGCTGTTTGCGAGTTGTTTGAAGGTCCTCTGTAAAAAGCATTGGTTTGCCATTCAATTTTAGCGGGCAGCTTCACTTTACTGCTGAAGCGGCCAAAATAACTGGTATTTTCAGCACCGTAATCTACATCATTATAAAATCCTTCCGTTTTAAAGAGAAAATAATTAAAACTACCGTTTAAGTTTAACCATTTTGTTGGGTTGTATAGCAAGCCCAGTTCAAAGCCGTAACGCTCGTTTGTGGAAAGGTTAATAGGAATTGTACGGATTACCGGAATTCCGTTGCTTGTAACTTCACCGGTTTCTTCCTGAACTCTTTCAAACGCATCGGTTTCATATTGGTAATAGATAGAAGAAGTTAAGGTAAGTTTTTTCCATCGTTTTAGATACCCCAAGTCAAAAGCGCTTGCGTAGGCAGGATCCAAATCTGGATTGCCCTGAAACACGTTTGCTTCACTGGAACGTGAAGGGAATGGATTTATGAACCAATTGCGCGGTCTATTAATACGTCGGTTATAACCCAACGTAATGTTTTCATTTTCTTTCAGCTCATACGTCAAGTTTACAGTGGGGAAAAGACCTGTATAATTTTTGTCAAAATTTAGGTCGAAAGAGGTATTCTCGGTTACATTCTCAGCATCGACCTTTCCTTTTAACTGTGTGTTTTCAACACGAAGCCCGAGCAGAAAGGAGAATTTTCCAAATTTATTTCCGTATTGTGAATAAACGGCGTGTACATTTTCATTATAGGTGAAAATATTGGAAAGACTGTCATTTCTATCAAAGATGCCCGAAGTTCCTCTTTCTTCCAATAAGGTGTAATCTGTAATGGTTTCTTCAAAATTACCTCGATACCCTGCCTCAAACTGTGCGTTTTCCCCAATGGGCAACACATAATCGGCCTGTGCCAAATATTCTGTTTGGTCTTCTTTTTGAATTATATCCTCGGCCGGAAGTATTTCATTATCTGGAAAAACTTCTCGTTCCGTTATAAATGACCGTTCAGTTTCTTTATCACTTTCATATTGAAAATCGGCTGTTAATTTATGGCCGTTATCATTAAAATCATTAACGTAATTCAATGAAAATTGATAAGATTTGTCATCTTCGCTTTCAATCTCAATTCGCGTAATTCGTTCCTCAATCGTATTATTGTTGTAGTTAAAGGTATTGTTCGTTGTCTCATCCTCTCCATCGCCTTTGCGATAAAACACACTTGCGGTGACCGATGATTTGTCGGTTAAAAAATATTCAATCCCAAGGTTGGTATTGAAGCCTTTCCCCATTCGGTCATATTTTCTTCTTTCTATTACTTGGTCAAATTGTGGTTCTCTTATTACTTGATTTCCTGCAGAGTCTATTACGGTCCGTGGAAAGTAATTATTGTTAAAAAATGCATTTCCGGGACTATTCCGGTAATATACGCCCGTAGTATTGAAAATATTGAACTTGTCCGTACGTAAATTTATATTTCCCGACGCGCTGCTGTTAAGCGGCACGCCAAGACTGGTACTTAGTGAGCCGTTAAGCCCAAGCGTTTTTTCCTTTTTAAGAATTATATTTAAAATTCCGGCGGTTCCTTCAGCATCGTATCGGGCAGAAGGCGAAGTAATAACCTCTACACGTTCAATGGCTTCTGCAGGCAGCTGTCGCAAGGCATCAGTGGAGCCAAATCCTGCAATTGCTGAAGGTTTTCCATTAATAAGAATACGTACATTTTCATTTCCGCGAAGGGCAATGGCCCCGTCAATATCAACCGTTACCGAAGGCACGTTATTTAGCGCATCACTTACTGTGGCTCCTCCTGCGGTAAGGTCTTTACCAATATTGTATATTTTTTTATCGAGCCGTACTTGTACTTCAGTAGTTTCAGCACGTATTACGACTTCGTCCAAACTAGCTGCGTCCAAAGCCAGATTTACAGTGGGAAGGGTGGTGTTTTTGGTTAGGTTTTGGTTTTTTAGTTCTTTGGATTTATAGGAGATAAATTCAAATTTCACAGTATAAACGCCTGGGGGCACTTCAATACTATATTTTCCCTCGGTGTCGGTTATGCCTCCTGTAACGGTCTTTCCTTGTTTATTTATAAAAGAGACTGTGGAATATTCCAAAGGGTAGTTGGTGCCTTCTTCAAGAATAATGCCTTTTATAAGAACTTCTTTATTATCAGGGTTTTGCGCCAATAAGATCGTGGAGGCAAGTGCGAACAGAAACGAGAGGGTTATTTTCATGTAATTTTTAGCAATTTTGACACACGAAAATAGCCGTGGTTTAATTGGAAATTGCTAAAGTTCTGTTAAATAAATATCGCAAACCTATAAAATATCAAGCACCTGTTGGGGAGGTCTTCCTATTATAGCATGGGTTCCTTTAATTGCAATAGGGCGTTCAATTAACTTGGGGTTTTGTACCATGGCATCAATGATTTGCTCATCACTTAGATTTTTATTTTTATAGGTTGTCTTCCAGACTTCTTCCTGTGTCCTAACCAAATCAATAGGTGCAATTCCTAAAAGTTCAATTACTTGTTTCAGTTCTTGGTGGGATGGAGGGGTTTCAAGATATCTTACAACTTCAATGGTTTCTCCTTTCTCTTCCAATAAATTCAAGGCCTGGCGCGATTTGCTGCAACGGGGGTTGTGGTAAAATGTTATCATGTTTTTTTAAAATTTTGATAGTTCTTCTATTTCCAAATTGAAATCATACTGCAAATCTTCGTGCAAGGTTGAAACTTTCTTTTTTGCAAACTCTATTTGCCTAAAGTAAAGGTTGGAAAGGGTTGTGTTTCTTTTAATGGATGGTTTAAAATCTTTCAGTTTTTCACAAAAATAAAGCAAAAGTTCTACTTCAGTTTCCTTATTTTGTGAATAACGGATGAATTTTTTGAGCTCTCTCAAAATTTTCCGAACGCTTTTTTTTATGTAGAAGAAGGTTTTGGTATTTATCATTTCAAAATCTGCATCAACCTTGTCTTTGATACTTTGAATAAAGGCTTCTTCATCGGCAGACTCAAACAAAAGGTAAGTAAGCAGTTCTTTGTTTTCCTTTTTGAATTTTGAAAGCCGAAGGCAAAGTTCCAGCAACTCCTGCGTGGAACGGTGGGTAAGCTCTGTCTTTATTTCTTTGAGTGTTGCTGCTTTCATTATAAAATTATTCTTCAAGATTTCTACGAAGATAAGTTTCCAAAATAGAAAATTTGAAGATAAAAGTTGATTTAATAGGAAGGGTTTTAGTTTAAGAGTTGTTTTTTTGTACTTTTAAAATCGCAAAATTTGATAATGAACATTTCTAAAGCCTACCGTTTCTTTCTATTTTTCCTGCTGCTTAATCTGGTAGCGTTTTCACAATCAAAACTGCCGAATGAAATTTATGAAACCTACGATAAGATTGTAGGGCTGGAAAATACGGGTCTTTATAATGGAACGGAATTTACTGACCCTTTCTTAAATACTGATGGCACTTACAGATATTATAACGGGTATGATTATACTCGTGGGTCCGTAACTTATAATGGCCAGTACTATGTAAACGTGCTTTTGAATTATGATTTATTGGAAGACAATCTGTTAACGCGTTCTGATGATAATTTAAGCATTTTTAACGTCAAGCTCATTCCTGAATTTGTAGCATCTTTTTCGGTTGGCAGTCACAATTTTGTTAGGTTAAGCGATGTGGATTTAAATATTTCGGGCAATGGTTTTTTCGAGGCTGCCTATCTTGGAAATGTTTTTGAATTGTATATAAAACACACTAAAAAGAAAAAAGATAAAGCTCTAAATAGCGGTATTCAGTATAGATTTTCCGAGGCAAATTTTTATATAGTGAAAAGCAAGGGAAGGTATTCATTGGTAGATTCCGAAAAGGATTTACGTGAATTCATTCCTGAAAAAGACAAAGAGATTCGCGACTTCTATAAAACCTATAAAGCGCTCAATAAATCCAATCCAGACCTTTTTATGATCAAGCTTCTAACATTCCTTGACAGTCTGGAAACGACCAAAAACCAATTCTAATTTGAAGTTGAAATTATCCATGCAAAATAGATTTTTTGTCCATGTTTTATTTTTTTTGATTACTGCCGCAACTTTCGGGCAAAACAATAAAAATATTACGGTTTCATTCAACAACACTCCTTTAAAGGAAGCAGTTCTAAAGGTGGAAACCCTTTCAAATAAAACATTCTATTTTGATGAAACCTGGCTAAAGGGGCATTTTGTCACGAAAGATTTTGAAAATGAATCGCTCCAGAATGTTTTGGAAGAACTTTTCAGCAATACCAACATCAACTTTGTGTTCAAGGATGGCAATGTCATTTTATTGAACAATACTTACGTTTATACTGATTTGCCCCCTGATTATTTTAATGAAGAAAAGACCGAAGAAAAGCAGCTTGAGGACACTAAAAATGCACCCATTTTTCAAGAAGAATATGCCGCACAGGGAACTGTTGAGACCCGAAAACTTGTAACCATCGGCAAGCAAACAGCCAACGCAGCAAACAAAACCTATACACTTTCAGGTGTTTTTAAAAACTCAAAAACTGGGGAGCCGCTTCAAAATCTTTCTATTTCAACTATAGACAGAACAAAATATGCTGTTACAGATGCCGAGGGGCGGTTCAGTATTCGACTTCCCTACGGATTAAACAAACTGGAAACAAATCTTTTGGGTTTTGAAAAAATTCGTCAAGATGTAATTATGTACGGCGATGGTTCTTTGAATATTGAATTGCGAGAAAATACCGAATCGCTGGAGGAAGTGGTCGTAAAATCAAATAAGGATGCAAACGTACGCGATGCCGTGGTGGGCGTTACGAATATTGACATTGAAGCGATTAAAACAATTCCCCTGGTTTTAGGTGAACGCGATATTCTAAAAGTTGCAACCACTATGCCCGGTATAAAAACAGCGGGGGAAGGCGCAAGCGGATTTAATGTTCGTGGCGGTCGTGCAGATCAAAACCTTATTCTTTTAGACGATGCCGTTCTTTATAATCCCTCACACTTTTTAGGTTTCTTTTCTGCAGTAAATCCTTTTACAACGGGAAGTCTCGAAATTTATAAAGCAAGTATCCCGGCGGAATACGGCGGAAGGCTTTCCTCGGTTTTTGATATTGAGACCAAATCGGGCAATATGGAAAAATTTGCTGGCGAAGGTTCCGTTGGGCCAATAACCGCAAATCTCGCCGTTGAAGTTCCAGTGGTAAATAAGAAAGCTTCTGTAATTGCGGGTTTCAGGGCCACATATTCAGACTGGATATTGCGAAGTTTAGATGAAGAGGCACTTAAAAACAGCGAAGCTACCTTTTACGATGGTATCGTGAAATACAAACATAATATAGACAACAATAATAGCATCCAGGGTACATTTTACTATAGTAAAGACCGTTTCAGCATAACTTCTGATTCTATTTTTGATTATAACAATCGATTGATTTCTTTAAAATACGGACATACATTTAGTGAAAAGAGCAGGGCAGAAGTGATTTTGGTAAATAGCCAATACAAATATGGTATTAACTATGAGGCAGATGCCAACGAAGATTTCGACTTTGGTTATGAACTAAACGAGTATCAGGCAAAACTGAATTTCAATTATAAGTTAAGTAATAAGCACAAACTCAGTTATGGCCTAAGCAGCAAGCTTTATTCCATAGATCCCGGAAATATTGAGCCTATTGGTGAAAATTCTGATGTGGAGGCCAAAACAATTGACCGTGAAAAAGGGCTGGAATCGGCAGTCTATCTTTCAGATTTATGGGAAGTAAGCGATAAATTTTTGCTCGATCTTGGATTGCGTTATTCGTTTTATATGGCTTTAGGGCCCTCAATACAAAACGTGTATGCTGAAGGAGTTCCTAAAAGTGAAAATTCAATTGTAGAGGTGAAGGAATTCGGTAAAAACGAATCCATAAAAACCTATGGTGGGCCAGAATATAGAATATCTGCGCGTTATTTGTTGGGCAATGATTTTTCGGTAAAGGCGGGTTTCAACAGGACCATTCAATATTTGCATTTACTATCCACGAATACCACCCAATCTCCCACAGATATTTGGAAACTTTCAGATTTAAATATTGCTCCCCAGCGCGCAAACCAATATAGTCTGGGCTTTTTTAAAAATCTTTCCGGAAAAGACGTTGAATTCAGTCTTGAAGGATATTATAAAACAATGAACGATTTGCTGGATTATAAGGTTGGCGCCCAGTTAATTTTAAACGACGACCTTGAAACCGATCTTCTGCAAGGTGAAGGAAAAGCGTACGGAGTAGAGTTTTTGGTAAAGAAGAATTCGGGCAGGTTCAACGGTTATTTGGGCTATAGCTATTCCCGTTCCCAGATAAAGCTGGACAGCCAGTTAATGCAGGAACGTGTGAATAATGGTGAATTTTTTCCTGCAAATTACGATAAGCCCCATGACTTTTCGGTAGTAGCCAATTACAAACTTACCAAGCGTTTTAGTTTTTCGGGCAATTTCACCTACCAAACGGGACGCCCGATTACATACCCTATTGGCAGGTATATTTTTGCGGGCGAGGAACAAGTACTATATAGCGACCGGAACCAGTTCCGAATTCCAGATTATTATAGATTGGATTTAGGTGTAAATATAGAAGGCAACCACAAATTGAATAAGTTAGCGCACAGTTTTATAAATATTTCAGTTTATAATGTTTTGGGAAGAAACAATCCATATTCGGTCTTTTTTGTAAATGAAGCTGGAGAAATAAAAGCGTATAAAACTTCTATTTTCTCCGTGCCCGTGCCTACTATTACGTATAACTTTAAGTTTTAGGAATGATGAGGAACAGAATTATATTGATCGGTCTTTTCGCACTTCTGCTTTTTCAAGTGGGCTGTACGGAACCTTTTGAGATAGAAACCGTAGATTTCGAAAGCGTTTTGGTGGTAGAAAGTACTATAACAGATGAGTTTAAACCTCAAATTGTAAAGCTGAGTAAAACTTCGTCCTTGGAAAATCCCGAAATTTTGCTTGTAAATGATGCCGATGTTACCGTCACCGGAAGCAATGGCGAGAGTTTCAGCTTTTATTGGGATAGCGAAACCGGCAATTTTATATCCCAAAACTCATTTAGCGCACAACCTGGCGTTTCCTATACTTTGAATATTATAACATCAGACGGAAAACGATACTCTTCTTCCGCAGTTACCTTACCGCCATCTGTAGGTATTGATGAACTTTATGCGGAAAGAGTTGTGGATGCAACAGAAGAAAAAGATGGAGTTCAGATTTTGATAGACACAGAAGATCCAACCGGTAATGCAAAATATTATAGGTATGCGTATGAAGAAACATATAAAATAGTGGCTCCGTATCCATCTCCCTACAATTCAGAAATTATTGATTTTGATCCCATTTCTGGTACATATCAGGTGATTCTTACTCCCAGGGAGCCAGAGGAAATTTGTTATTCCACAGAATTTTCAACCGGAATAAACCAAACCACCACAACAGAATTGAACGAAAATAAAGTCTTCCGCTTTCCAGTGAGATATCTCTCCAAACTTGATGCAAAAATGCAGACCCGTTACAGTATTTTGGTAAAACAATATGTACAAAGCGTTGAAGCCTATACTTTTTATAAAATCATTAAAGAACTTGGTAGTATTGAAAGTCTTCTGTCACAAGGACAGCCTGGATATGTAGCGGGCAATATGGTTTCTGAGGAAAATCCCGATGAAAAGGTTTTGGGATTTTTTGAAGTTTCATCCATGACATCAAAGAGAATCTATTTTAATTATGACGATTTTGGGTTGGAAAAGCCACCCTATTTTGTAGATTGTGATTTACTATTGCTTGATTATCGCGACAATACAAACCTAGATAATGATCCCGATGAAAGGGAGATAATCTACACATATTTAACATTCTATGATTATCAAGTATTCAGCTTTGCCCAGGGTGTTTTGTATACTATCGCGAAGCCCGAATGCACTGTGTGTACCTCTTTTTCATCAAATGTAAGACCCGATTTCTGGGAAGATTGATTATGGTAAAAAAATTAATTTTTATAGTTTTTGTTATTTATGGATTCACTGCTACGGCTCAAATTCCTAAAGATAAGCTCACAATTGATGTAAGTGTTTTTCCAGAGGAAAACGTGGAGTTGTCCATCAACTCGCAGGTTTTTCTAGCTGGAGAATTACTTCAATACAAAGTATACGTCACCAATGCGTTATCCCACCAAGGCTCTTTAAGCGCGATAGCTTATGTTTCATTGCGAGACCAGCAGGACTCGTTGGTCTTTAACCATAAATTGAAATTGTTGGACGGGACTGCCAACGGAGATTTTTTCATTCCTTCAAATTTGAAGACAGGAGCGTACAAACTGATAAGCTACACCAATTATTCAAGGAATAATGAAGCTGCTGCTTTTGTACAGAAAGATATTTACATCATCAATACTTTTACGAAACAAGAGGCTTTCAGTAAAACGGGCGATACAATTTTTATGAATCATATTGTTGAAAAAAGTCCTCACTTTTCAGAAGAAAATAATCCAGCAAAGGCTAAAATTAATTTAGATAAAGAAAGTTATGGTTTCCGTGAAAAAGTCAGTCTAAAACTGGAAAATTCTCTTAAAGGGATGAAAGGCAGGTATGTACTTTCGGTACGAAAAATAAATCCTATTGAAATTTCGGGCAAGATCCCAACAGCAGCAAAAATTTATTCAGAAGTTTTCTATGTGCCAGAGCTTAGAGGAGAGCTTATTTCGGGATTGGTATTGTCTAAAATAGACAGTATGCCTGTATCAAATATAGAAGTTGCACTTACTGTTCCTGGAGAGGATTATATCTTTAAAGTGGCAAAAACAAACAGCAATGGCAGGTTTTTCTTTTCCGTTTCAGAGGACTATAATTCTGAAAATAGTATCGTTCAATTATATGGTAACGAAATGGAAAAAAATTCATATAAAGTGGTTTTGGATAAAAAAGAACTTCCAATACAGAAAAATAAATCCTATTTTTTAAAACTTGATGAAGCCTTGAAAGATTGGTTATTGGAGCGAAGCATTCAATTACAAGTTGAAAATGCTTATTTTGATACTAAAAAGGATAGTATTTTACCCAGTAAAACCAATCCTTGCTTTTATGAAGATTTGGGAACGGTTTTTAAATTGGATGACTACACCAGATTTCCTTCCGTGCGTGAAACTTTTGTGGAGGTAATTACCCTCGCGGCAATTAGAGGGAATGGAGATGATGCTAAATTTATTATCCATAACGAATATGACCCTGACCGGATTGCAAAATTTAATGACATAGACCCCTTGGTACTAATGGATGGAATGTTAATCCAGAATAATTCGGAATTAATAAATTATAAAGCCAGGGATATTGAGAGCATTCGGATTATAAACACACCTTACCGCTACGGAACTAAGATTTATAGTGGGATTATTGCTGTGGAAACAAAAAAAGGGGATTTTGTTCCTAACCTTTCAAAAAGTTTTGTTGAGATGATAAATTTGCCTCCTGCGGTTAAGCAAAAAAAATATTACAGTCCAGACTATAGCAATAGGAATGTAATTTCAAGAATACCTGACTATCGGGTACAATTGCTTTGGGAGCCTAGCCTTTCTTTTAAGGACACAGCGTATTCCACCACTTTTTATACCTCAGACGTTCCGGGTTTATATGAAATTTTGTTGGAAGGTTTTAACGACAGGGGTATTCATATTTCCGCTAAAAGATATTTTAAGGTTCTAGAACCATAGATTTTTGTATTAAAAAAAAGCGCGATTGTTAAAATTTAGACAGAAATATTTTAACTTTAATACCTTTTATTAAACAACCTTAAAACCTGCCATCTCATGCTTCATTGGAAAGCAATCTATATTATCTTGGCTATTGTCTTTGGAGTAATAGGTTTTATAGGTATTGGCGATGGTGAAATTGAACCGGCAAAATACATTGCTGGAATATTTCTGTTGCTTTTATTAGTTTTTTGGGCCGCTGATTTTGTAGGAAAACGTAAAAGTTAAAATTTTGAAAATAAACACATTGGAATAAATATTTTTTGTAAATTCATTCACATATCATATCGGGGTGCTTAAGTTTCAAAAACAGCTGAGAATACACCCGTAAAACTTCGACACGGATAATGCCAGCAGAAGGAATATGATTTGCAAAGGGAACTCAGATTTTAGAATCTTGTTCCCTTTGTTTTTTATAGGCGGCAATCGCCGCTTATTATTTGAAGAGCGGTTGGATTAAATCCATTGCCCGCTATTACGTAATTTCCAGAGCATAATCCCCCATTTGTAAGAAAGTCCCTTAGCCCACAAAAATCTTCTAAATAATAATTGTTAGTTATCGTTAAATCATTGTTAGAACCTCCACCACATTCAATGAGTACCAAATTCAATAAGAAATCAAGGTTTGTTATGGAATCATTATCATCTAGAATTAGAAAATCTTGAATTGTGGTTAAATTTAGTAAGCCATTTAAATTATTTAAATTAGGGTTTCTACTTATTTCAACGCTCTTTATTGTTTGAAGATTAGAGAAACCAGATATTTGGTTTAAACTTTTATTGTTTTCTAAATAAAAATTTCCGCCCAGCGTTTGTAGATTATCTATTCCATTAATAGATGATATTGAGTTACCGACCATTTCGAACCCACCCAGTTCTGTTAAATTTGATAATTGACTTACATCGTTGACAAAGTTGCGGTCATATTTGCCTTCTATTTTTAATTTCCCTGTAATTTTTGTAACATCTTCAAAGCCTTCTAGAGTATGAAATTGGTGTAAACCAAAACTTGTAAGAGTAACATCTCCATTAATTTCCTTAATTCCAGTTAATGGAGAGAGGTCTATTATAGGGCTCGATGTGGGGATTCCAAAGTCCATACAAGGTTCATATGTATAAATCTCTCCATTTACAACATCGATTTGATGTCCTTCAAATAAATCTACTGCATATTGATGCCGTAAAATAATATCCTGATTAAGTGTACCAATTGGCATAAAGTTCACCGAAATTGAATTTGGGTCAGAAGTACTACCGCTTGGGTCTTGGGCTCTTATATTAATATAATATCGATGAAATAGCTGAAGTTGATTATCTGTGTTTGCATTTGTAAAGGTGAGTGAATTTTCCGTGGTAGTAAAATCAAGCCAGTACATATCATAGGTACCATCAAAATAACAGTCATAGCCTTCTTTTACAAAAGTTAATAAATAAGTTACCTCCTCTCCATTAGGATCTACACAAGGATTCCATGAAACTGTAATGCTATCGGAAGTATATGTGGCTGTGAAATTTTCGACCATTTGACAGGGTGGGGTGTCATCCCCGCCCCCATTGGTTACATTTATGGTTACATTTGCACTATCGCATAGTGCATTACTACTATTGTCACAAACTTTGTATGTAAAGGTATCAACCCCGATAAATGTGGAATTTGGAGTGTATTTTACTTCGCCTGTTATGGGATTTATTTCGGTAATTCCATGGCTTACAGCATTTTCTATAATCACCGAAGAGGGGTCTAAAGGATTATCCCCTGCTTCATCGTTCAATAGTACATCAATTACCACAGAACGATTATTTGGAGTAGTCGTTGAGTCATCAACAGCAATTGGCGCACCTTCGACTCTCTGAATATCATCATCCTTTTTTGAACATTTAAGGCTCAAAGCTAGTATTACAAATAAGAGTAGCGTTTTTTTCATAATTTTATTTAGAGTAATATATTAATAATATTCAGAAGATGTTTTAGTAGGTGCGAAAAGGATGTTATAGACTTAAATTATTATATCCAATATGAAAATTATAAGGGGAATGAAAATTTTAGAATCTTGTTCCCTTTGTTTTTTTTACAGTTCATCACTCTTCTCTTTCTGTCCCGTCATCATCAAATAGGCTTTTAGAAATTCATCAATCTCACCGTCCAACATAGCGTCCGTATTTCCGGTTTCGTGGCCTGTACGTACATCTTTTACAAGTTTGTAAGGGTGTAACACATAGTTGCGTATTTGCGAGCCCCATTCTATGGCAAGTTTGTTGTCCTCAATTTCGGCACGCTGTGCCATTTGCTTGCGAAGTTCAATTTCATACAATTGTGATTTGAGCATCTGCATCGCTTTTTCGCGATTGTCTAGTTGGCTTCGGGTTTCGCTGTTGTGAATAACAATACCGGAAGGGTGGTGGGTCAGGATGGCCTTCGTTTCTACCTTGTTTACGTTTTGTCCGCCGGCGCCGCTACTGCGGGCAAATTCCCAAGAAATATCTGCGGGATTTATTTCAATTTCGATCGTATCGTCAACCAATGGATATACATAAACACTCGCAAAACTTGTGTGTCTTTTTGCATTGCTATCAAATGGAGAAATACGCACCAAACGATGGACTCCATTTTCACTTTTTAGCCAACCAAAGGCGTATTCGCCCTCAATTTCCAGCGTTACGGTTTTTACCCCTGCAACATCGCCCGCCTGAAAATTCAATTCTTTTACTTTATAACCGTTTTTTTGTGCCCACATTAAATACATCCGCATGAGCATTTGCGCCCAATCGCAACTTTCGGTTCCGCCGGCACCTGCTGTAATTTGTAGTACGGCGCTCATGTCGTCGCCTTCTTCGCCCAGCATATTGCGGAACTCCAAATCTTCAATTGCAGATTCAGCTTTTTCAAAAGCGGCATCTACATTTTCTGGCTTGCCTTCGCCATCTTTATAAAATTCGAGCAGAATTTCAGCTTCTTCGGTAAGTGTTTTTGCGGTTTCGTAATCGGTAACCCATTTTTTTTTGGTACGGAGAACTTTCATAAAAGCTTCGGCTTCCTGCGGATTGTTCCAAAAGTTGGGGTCAAAGGTTTTTTCTTCGTCGTTTGTAATCTCTATGCTTTTGCCAGCAATGTCAAAGATAGCGCCTCAAGGCATCTAGCCGCACCTTAAGGTCTTTGATTTGGTCTGTTGTAGTCATTTTTAGGTAAGAATTTCAGCAAAAATACTATTAACTTCGTGAGCCGAACGAATTTTTCGGCTAATTTTATAATTTCTTAGAGATTATCAATTCTGAATTAATAATCCTTTAAATCTTTTCTTTTATGAAAAAATCATTGCTTTTATTTACATGCATCTTTACAGCTATAGGTTTCGCACAAAATGATGAAGCCTTTGTTGATAGTCTGGTTGCCCAAAAAATGGCAGAACTTGAATTGCAACAAAACCCTGAATATTTTTACAGGAAAGATTATTGTGATGGGAATATTCAGATGTTTAATTTACCTGACGGCAAACTGTGCACATCCAAATCCACCTATTATTCTGTGTATGTTTTTTGGAGCGAAGATGAAGATGTTATGAAGCTACAAAAGTTTGACAATTGCGGAAGTTTTATGCCTATAAGCATAAGTAGAAAAAAGACTATTGAGAAATTCTTTAAAGACAAACAGGCGTTGAAACAGGGCGAGATAAAACCTTATGAAGGTGAAAAAGTAGATGAGAATGCCTACGGAAATATGACTGTGAATTCTTGCCACAAAGAATATAAATTCGTTTTTGATGGAAAATCTTTTGAAAAGAGCTTTCGGGAATTTGATTTGACCAACGAGTCAAAATATAAAAACGTTAATGCAGAGCATAATAGATCACTACCACTAGTAAAATTGGATATTTTGCTATCGGAAATGTTCAAAAATATGGAGGACTCTGGAAGTTTATTAAGAGAAAAGTAAAAAATACAGATGATTATAGATTTACGAAGCGATACCGTTACAAAGCCCACAATGGGCATGCTGGAAGCCATACTAAATGCTGAAGTGGGCGATGACGTTTATAAAGAAGACCCCACGGCCAATAACCTGGAACAAAAATTGGCAGAAATGTTTGGGATGGATACCGCTCTTTTTTTTCCCACGGGAAGTATGGCAAATCAGGCGGCCATTAAAATGCATACCCAACCGGGAGAACAGTTGATAGCCGATAAATGGGCCCATGTTTATAATTATGAAGGTGGGGGCGTTTCTTTCAATAGTGGTGTTTCGTGCAAATTAATTGACGGCAACAGAGGAATGATAACTGCGGAACAAGTGGAAGAGAGCATTAATCCACCAGACTTTTACCATAGTCCGCTAACTAGTTTGGTTTGTTTGGAAAACACTACGAATAAAGGTGGTGGCGCCTGTTACAATTTTTCAGAAATTGAAAAAATTAAACAGGTTTGCGATACACACCAACTTGGCTTTCACTTGGATGGAGCGCGCATCTGGAACGCTTTAATTGCCAAAAAGGAAGATCCAAAAGAATACGGAAAAGTTTTTGATACCATTTCTGTTTGCTTAAGCAAAGGTTTGGGCACGCCCATGGGGAGTGTTTTAATTGGCAAAAAAGACATTATGAAGAAAGCCATGCGTGTACGCAAGGTGCTAGGAGGAGGTATGCGTCAAATAGGTTTTATGGCAGCTGCCGGAATTTACGCATTGGACAATCAAATGGAACGGTTAGCAGAAGACCACAAAAAGGCATTTGAAATTGCAGCAGTACTTTCGCAACAAGCCTATGTAAAAAAGGTAGAACCTACCGAGACCAATATTGTAATATTTTATTTGGAAAAAGAAATTTCAGAAGAGAAGTTTATGAATGACCTTCTTCAAAAAAACATAAAAATCAGCGCAATGGGGCAGGGCAAGCTACGTATTGTTACGCATCTCGATTACACCGAAAGTAAGCACGAATCGTTTTTAAAAATCCTGAAAAACTATAAATAGGTTACTCAACTTCTTTTACCGTAGCTCCTGGAGCATTTTTACGCACGGATTCAATTCCGTTTTTTGCGCCACTTTCTGCAGCGTACATTTGGCTGCTCCCAATTATCTGTCCGTTGGTAGCTTTAATATTAAAGTGAATTTTTCCGTTTTTTGCGGTTTTTATTTCAAAACTACTGTCTTTTCCGCAGTTTTTTTGGACAGATTCAATTCCATTCATAGCGGAAGCTTTGGTGGCGTACATTTGGCTGGTTAAAATAACTTGGCCGTTGGCCGCTTTTAATACAAAGTGAAATTTATCACCGCTTTTTTTGAGTTCAAACATAATTTGGTGTTAAAGGTTGACTGAATATTTAAAACTTCAATATCGTGAAAAACAAGGTGTTTAAAAAATTGCTGAGTGTATTTATAATAAGTTTAGCATATTATTTAAACATATCCATTCCTGGAATGTTGGGCATGCCCTCTTTTGCAACCGCAGCTACTTCTGTTTCGTGAACATTTGTAGCTTTTTCAATGGCTTTGTTCAAGGTTAAAATTAAATAATCTTCTAATTGCTCTTTATCTTCCAGCAAACTATCTGCTATTTCAACACTTTTAATTTTTCGGTTTGCCGTTAAGGTTATTTTTAAAAGTCCATCACTGCTAGCTTCGTCAATTAATACGTTGTCAAGCCGTTTTTTGGTTGCTTCTACTTTCTCTTGGGTTTCTTTAAGTTTTCCCATCATTCCCATTAAATCTCCAAACATTTTTTTTGTTTTAGTTTAATGCAAATTTACTACTTTGTACACTTATTAATCAAGCCTTCTTTATGAAAAAATTGGCCTTCTTTTCAATTGCTTATCTTATTTTTGCGCCTTCAATTAATGCACAGAAAACTGCAGAAGAAATCATGAAAATCACGCCCCCGAAAGCTCAAAAAATTAATAAAAAACTTGAAAAGCACGGAGATGTTCGCATTGATGAATATTACTGGCTCAACAATCTCGAGGATGAAAAGGTAATAAATTATTTGAAGGAAGAAAATGAATATTACGAAGCAATGACTGCACACACAAAAGATTTCAAAAAAAATCTTTTTGAGGAAATGAAGGCGCGCATAAAGGAGGATGACGAGTCAGTTCCGTACAAACTTAATGGTTATTACTACATCACAAAATATGAAACCGGAAAGGATTATCCGATCTATACCCGCAAAAAAAACTCTTTGGACGCTGCGGAAGAAATTCTTTTTGATGTGAACGAAATGGCGAAGGGGTATTCCTATTACAATCTAACAGGATTGAATGTTTCTGAAGACAATAAGCTTGTTTCTTTTGGGGTAGATACCCTAAGCCGAAGAAAATACGACATCTATATAAAGAATCTAGAAACCGGTGAAATTTACCCAGAACGTATTCCTTTAACAACGGGAAGTGCAACGTGGGGAAACGGTAATAAAACACTTTTTTACGCCCGAAAGGACGAGAAAACGCTGCGTGCCGATAGAATTTACCGTCATACCTTAGGCACCGATCCTATAACGGACGAGTTGATTTTTACTGAAGAGGACGAAACCTTTGGCACCTACGTCTACAAAACAAAATCTCGAGAATATATAGTAATAGGGAGTTACAGTACACTGACTTCAGAATACAGGGTTTTGGATGCCGATAACCCATTGGGCGAATTTAAAATTTTCCAGCCGCGTGAAAGAGGGTTGGAATATAGCATTTCGCACTACGGCAACCATTGGTATGTTCTGACCAATAAGGACAAAGCGCTCAACTTTAAACTTATGAAAACATCGGTAGACAAAACTTCCCAAGAAAATTGGGTGGATATGATTCCGCATCGTGATGATGTGCTGTTGGAAGATATCGATATTTTTAAGGATTATTTGGTGGTGAGCGAGCGTAATAACGGTTTAACCAAAATTCGAATAAAAAAATGGAAAGGTGAAACCGATTATTATTTGCCTTTTGATAACGAAACCTATACAGCCTATACAACCCAGAATCCAGAATTTGACACAAAGGTGCTTCGGTACGGTTACAATTCATTGAATACACCCGCTTCGGTTATTGATTTCAATATGGAAAGCAAAGAGAAAACGGTTTTGAAAGAGACCGAAGTCTTGGGAGGAAAATTTGATAAAAATAACTATGAAACCGAGCGCTTATGGGCAACTGCCGCGGATGGAACAAAAATCCCTATGTCGGTTATCTACAGAAAGGGAATTAAAAAAGATGGTAAAAACCCAACGTTAGTATATGGTTATGGTTCCTATGGTGCTACTATAGATCCTTACTTTTCTACGGTTAGGTTAAGTTTGTTGGACCGTGGTTTTGTTTTCGCAATTGCGCACATTCGCGGTGGGGAATATATGGGGCGTCAATGGTATGAGGACGGAAAATTGCTAAAAAAGAAAAATACATTTACCGATTTTATTGATGCTTCCAAATATTTAATAGAAGAGGGTTATACTTCTCCAGAGCATCTTTATGCTTCTGGTGGCTCTGCTGGCGGCCTTTTGATGGGCGCCATTGTAAATATGGCTCCAGAATTGTACAATGGCGTAATAGCCTCTGTACCATTTGTGGATGTGGTTACAACTATGCTAGATGATTCCATTCCGTTAACTACAGGAGAGTATGACGAGTGGGGAAATCCCAATGAGGTTGAATATTACAATTACATGAAAAGTTATTCACCCTATGATAATGTTGCGGCAAAGGCCTATCCAAATATGCTGGTTACAACGGGTCTGCACGACAGCCAAGTGCAATATTGGGAACCCGCGAAATGGGTCGCCAAACTTAGAGATTTAAAAACTGACAATAATATATTGCTGTTGCAAACCAATATGGATGCTGGCCATGGCGGTGCTTCCGGACGCTTTGAGGCGTTAAAGGAAGTAGCTATGGACTATGCCTTTCTATTGGATTTGGAAGGAATTAAGGAGTAATAAAAATAATTCCTTACCTTTGTGCGGTTAAAATTTTCAGTTTCATACTGAAGTCATTTTAAAACGAACTCCCTCTTTATGAAAGAAGAAATAAAAGCCCACAATAACGTGTTGGAACTTATAGGCAACACACCGTTGATAAAGCTTAACAAGATTACCCAGAAGATGAAGGGTAATTATTTCGCAAAAGTTGAAGCATTCAACCCGGGACATTCTACCAAAGACCGTATTGCACTTTATATTATTGAAGAAGCCGAAAGAAAAGGTATTCTTAAGCCAGGCGATACTATTATAGAAACCACAAGCGGCAACACAGGTTTTAGCATAGCGATGGTTAGTATTATTAAAGGTTACGAATGTATTTTGGCCGTAAGTTCAAAATCTTCGGCTGATAAAATTGATATGCTGAAAACAATGGGAGCTAAGGTTTACGTATGCCCCGCACACGTAAGCGCAGATGATCCTCGGTCCTATTACGAGGTTGCAAAAAGACTTCACAATGAAATAAAAGGTTCGGTTTACATAAATCAATATTTTAATGAATTAAATATTGATGCACATTATCAAACTACTGGTCCGGAAATTTGGGAACAGACAGCGGGGAAAATCACCCATTTGGTAGCTTGCAGTGGAACCGGAGGAACCATTTCTGGAACGGCACGTTTTTTAAAAGAAAAGAATCCAAATATAAAAGTAATAGGTATTGACGCTTACGGCTCTGTACTTCAAAAATATCACCAAACCAAGGAATTTGATGCCAATGAAATCTATCCATATCGCATTGAAGGTTTGGGAAAGAACTTAATTCCTACCGCTACAGACTTCAATATTATTGATAAATTCGAAAAAGTAACAGATGAGAGCAGTGCCCACACTGCCCGCGAACTTGCAAAAACTGAAGGACTGTTTGTGGGCTATACAAGCGGGGCGGCAATGCAAGGTTTGAAGCAACTTGAAGAAGAAGGTGAATTTGACCAAAACAGCAATATAGTTGTTATATTTCCCGATCACGGTTCACGCTACATGAGCAAAATTTACAATGATGAATGGATGAGCCAGCAGGGCTTTTTTGATTCTGAAACTGCTGAAATTCATCAAATAGAATTTGTGAAATAGTTTCCCAAATAAGAAGTAAAAAGTATTAAATCACTTAAATCCCGATTGCAACGCGCTTTCGGGATTTTTTTTTCTGATAGTGACATTCTAAAATCTACTGCCCAAAATCTAATATCTCACAAATAATTTAATTAATTTTGTCCCGCATTTTTAACTAAAGATTTAATGAAAGATTTATTCGATAAAATCTATAAAGATAAAGGTCCGTTAGGAAAATGGGCTGAACAAGCGGAAGGCTATTTTGTTTTCCCAAAACTGGAAGGTCCAATCTCTAACAGGATGAAGTTTAAGGGCAAAGAAGTAATAACTTGGAGTATTAATGATTACTTAGGTCTTGCCAACCACCCAGAAGTTAGAAAAGTAGATGCTGAAGCTGCCAAAAAATGGGGCTCTGCATACCCAATGGGCGCCCGGATGATGAGTGGCCATACCGATCTTCACGAGCAATTACAAAGAGAGCTAGCAGCTTTTGTAGGCAAAGAGGCAGCTTATCTTTTGAATTTTGGTTATCAAGGAATGGTTTCAACTATAGACGCACTCGTTTCAAAAGACGACGTGATTGTTTATGATGTTGATGCCCATGCATGTATTATTGATGGTGTTCGCCTTCATTTGGGGCAACGTTTTACATACAAGCACAACGATATGGAAAGTATCGAAAAAAACCTTCAGCGTGCCACAAAAGTAGCTGAAAAAACTGGCGGTGGCATTCTTCTTATTTCTGAAGGAGTCTTCGGAATGCGAGGGGAACAGGGAAAATTGAAGGAAATTATTGCACTTAAGAAAAAATACAACTTCCGGTTTTTTGTGGATGATGCCCATGGCTTCGGAACACTTGGTAAAACTGGTGCTGGAGCAGGCGAGGAGCAAGGCGTTCAGGATGGAATTGATATTTATTTTGCCACATTTGCAAAATCTATGGCGAGTACCGGAGCTTTTATTGCGGGTGACGAAGAGATTATGAATTACTTAAAATACAACCTGCGTTCGCAAATGTTTGCAAAATCCTTGCAAATGGTTTTGGTGGAAGGCGCTTTGAAGCGTTTGGATATGCTTCGCACCATGCCCGAATTGAAGGAAAAACTTTGGGAAAATGTAAACGCACTTCAGGGTGGATTGAAAAAAAGAGGTTTTGATATAGGAACCACGCAAAGTTGCGTAACACCAGTTTATCTAAAAGGAAGTATTCCGGAAGCCATGGCTCTTGTAAAAGATCTTCGTGAAAACCACGGTATTTTCTGCTCAATTGTAGTTTATCCAGTAATTCCGAAAGGATTGATTCTTTTAAGAATGATTCCAACGGCTTCACATACTATGCAGGATATTGAAGAGACTTTGGAAGCTTTTTCATCCATCCGCGAGCGCTTGGAGAACGGTACTTATAAACGTCTTTCTGCCGCTGTTGCTGAGGCGATGGGAGAGAAGATTTAAACAAATTTCCGCGCAGGCGGGAATCTTATAATATTGAAAAATCCACCTTTTTTGGGTGGATTTTTTATTTAAATATTCTTTCTAAAAGTACTCCGCTCTTTATGTTGTACTGGATTATAATCTTTCCAAAGCAACTGTACCGCAGTGTTTTCCTTTAATTCGGGATTTGTTTCAACGGTCTGTATTCCTTTGGAATTGAAGAGATATTGCATCTCTTCAAAAATAATAGCCGTAACGCCCTTGCCTTGGTATTCTGGGTCAATTCCTATTAAATAAAAAGCGGCTGTATCATTCTTTTTCTGGGCTTTCAAAATATGACTCCAACCAAACGGAAAGAGTTTGCCGTTGGCTTTTTTCAGTGCTTTGGAAAAAGAAGGCATTACGATTGAAAATGCTATAAGCTTTCCTTCCTTGTCTTTTATGCAGGTTATATAATCAGGATGTATAAAACTAAAATATTTTTCTTTATAATAATCAATTTGATATTGTTGGATTGGAACAAAGGTCTGTAGGCTATTATAGGTTTTGTTCAGCAAATCGAACATACTATCTACGTACGGAAGGATTTCTTTTTTGTTTTTAAAACGAATAACAGATATTTGATAACGTTCGCGAACTAACTTTGAGAATTTTTTCACTTTATCAAGAATAGCAGGAGGTATGTTCATTTTATATTCTACCCAAGTTGCCTGTTTCTCAAAGCCCAGTTTTTCCAAGTGCTCTGCATAATATGGGTAATGATACCAAGTAATCATGGTGTTCATTTCCTCAAAACCCATTGTTAAAATTCCCGCTTTTTCCATATTACTAAAGCCTACGGGGCCTTCGGCATATTCCAGGTTGTGTTCATGGCCTTTTTCGTATGCTTTTTCAAGTAAGGCTTTGGTCACTTCAATATCATCAACCATATCCAACCAGCCAAAGCGTATCTTTTTCTTCCCCTGTTCATTTACCTCCAAATGATTTAAAATAACTGCGATACGACCAACAATTTCATCTCCTTTATAAGCCAAATAATACCAAGCTTCGGCATTTTTAAAAACAGGATTTTTTTCAGTATCCAAGGTTTCCATCTCATCCTTAATGAGTGATGGAACCCAATATTTGCTGTCTTTGTATAATTTAAAGGGAAAAGTGACAAATTTTTTAAGATCACTTTTTGAGGTAAGTTGTTTTATTGTAATCATACACAAAAATGTTATTATTCACCACCTTCGTCCAAGTTCAATTCTTCTTGGCGTTCTTCTTTTTTATCCTTTTCTTTTTTGTCTTTCATCTCTTTATTTGCATCATCCTCTAAATATTCATCTTTATTGTGCATATCAAATCTATAGGCTAGGCCTGCTCGTCCATAAAATTTAGATGGAGTATCCTTAAAACTGTAAGTTAGTGAAAGATCTACTTGTAGGTTTTGATTAATGAGGGCAGCAGCGCCACCGCGGATTAATTGGTCTGCATAAAAGTCACTTTTTAAACCTTGATTTTCAAGAAAGACCGAAAAATAGCGATTGGTAGCGTGCGTAAGCGTTATTATGTAGCCATAAGTAGGGAAATCTGTTGTTACCCGATCTACAATAATATTGGTTACAAAAACCCACCCGCCAATAAAATTATTTTGGGTAGAAAGCACCAATTTTGGACTAATACTGCTCTCGGCCTCTGGAGTAAATGGATTGTCGGCAAAATCAAAATTGGCGCCCGCATAGATAGAGATTGCCGGAATTAAATCTGCCCATTGCGTTTTGTTATTTGCTTTCCAGCTGTAAAGGTTAGGGCCTTTTAGGTCACGTTTTCGATAGGGATCGTATATTAAATATTTAGCGCCAAGTGTATTGCTCTTAAAGTTCGAAAGACTGTATTCCCTTGTTGATGATGATCGATTATCTGTAACCGAATTTGATTGAAACTCGCCCATAAGGCTCACTTCCAGACGTTCTTTCCAAAAACCATAGCGTACGGAATAATCAATATTAAAACCGTTTGTCTCTGTTTTCAAAAGATCGTGCTTTTCTTTTCCGTAGCTAAATCCAGTTTCAACCTGAAGTACATTAGTACCAACCGAAAAAGCACCTTGCGAGCCTCCTGGCCGGTTAGTGTTGATCATTTCGGTATATTGTGCCGAAACAGTTGAAAAAGAAATAGTGCAAAGCAGAAATAGAGAGGGAAGTTTGATATTCATGGAAAGTTGGGTTTAGTTCAAAGATATAAGATTTTACCATTTATTTAATAGTCAACATTCGTCTTTTTCTACACCAATCGTTATTTTTGGAAAGAATTTTACAGTTATGATGACATTCCTAAAAACGATATTAATCGTTCTTCTGGTATACTTTGGTCTAAAGTTTCTTATTAGACTGGCAACCCCTTATTTAATACGCTATATTTCAAAAAAAGCAGGACAGCAGTTTGAGCAATTCTTCGGAAATAATCCAAAAATGAACACCCAGCGCGAAAAGGAGGGGAGTATTACCATTGATAAAAATCCTTCGCCAAATTCCCGAAATAGTAAAAAGGTTGGGGAATATGTGGAGTTTGAGGAAGTGGATTGATAAAGACGTTTTGACTCACGACGTTTTGACTCACGGCAAATAGACCTTTTTTTAGTCGTGTATCAAAACCTCATGGTTCGTGTTTCCTTTTTCAGTGGTGTTTCCAAAAAAAAATCCTTAATTTCCCCACTTCAAATCCATCTACCAAATTATGCAGTCCAGCTATAAAAAATTCCTTCCGCATTTAGTTGTTTTCGTTTTGTTTATAGTGGCTTCGCTAGCCTATTTTAACCCGGTTTTACAGGGAAAAAAGATATTCCAAAGTGATATTGTACAATACACCGGAATGGCAAAACAGCAAAATGATTTCCGAGAGAAAACCGGCGAAGAAACCTATTGGACCGATGCCGCTTTCGGCGGAATGCCAACGTATCAATTGGGTGCAAAATACCCAAACAATTACATAAAACAGCTCGATCTTGCCATTCGTTTTCTGCCCCGTCCGGCAGATTATCTTTTCCTTTATTTCATAGGAATGTATATCCTGTTTTTGGTTCTGAAGGTCGATTATAAATTGGCTTTTCTGGGTGCGCTTGCGTTTGGATTTTCAACCTATTTGATAATAATCTTAGGCGTGGGCCATAACGCAAAAGCCCATGCAATAGCCTATATGCCCTTTGTTTTAAGCGGAATATTTCTCACGTTCCGTGGAAAATATTTGTGGGGATTTTTACTGCTGACCGTTTCAATGGGACTGGAGCTGGTTGCAAACCACTTCCAAATGACATATTATTTGATGCTGTTAGTAGTAATCATCGGCATTGTTTATTTGATTGATGCTTTTAAGAGGAAAATGCTGCCCCATTATTTCAAAGCTGTAGGTATCATGATGGTTGCAGTAATAATTTCCGTAGGCTTGAATGCTACAAATATTTTGGCAACCAAGGAATATGCGGATACTTCTACTCGCGGAAAAACTGAATTGACAATAAATGCAGACGGTACGCCGAAAGACAACAAAACAGGGCTAGATTACGATTACATTACCGAATATAGCTACGGCAGGCTGGAAAGTTTCAACTTGTTTATTCCCCGTTTTATGGGCGGTAGTTCTTCCGAAGAATTTCCGAAGGATTCAAAAACTGTTGAAAATTTAATGCGAATGGGTGCTTCGGCACAGGAAGCCAATCAAGTTTTAAACCAAATTCCAATGTATTGGGGTGAACAGACCTATGTGGGAGCTCCGGCATATATAGGTGCGATTGTTATATTTCTTGCCGTGTTGGCGCTCTTTTTAGTTCGTGGGAGATTAAAGTGGTGGATAGTTTCAGGTTTTATTTTAACCTTACTACTTTCTTGGGGAGACAATTTTAAAGGGCTGACTCAGTTTTTCATTGAGTATGTGCCGATGTACAATAAATTCCGCGCAGTTTCCTCAATCCAAGTAATTATTGAATTAATTCTTCCAATCCTTGCTATTGTTGGTTTACATCAGTTTTTTAGTCATTTTGAAAAAGAAGATGAAAAGAAAAAAGCGTTGCTTTGGTCAACAGGAATTGTGGGTGGAATTACCTTGCTATTTATTCTTTTTAAAACAACATTGTTCGATTTTGCGAGTCCGTACGATAGCTATTTTAGGGATGAAATGGGACTTCCATTTTTGGAGGCCATTCGTGAAGATAGAATGTCGCTTTTCACTTCAGATGCTATCCGTTCGTTGATATTTGTGCTTTTAACGGCTGCAGTTCTTTGGTTTTTTATGAAAGGCACTGTTAAAAAAGGTTTTGCCGTTGCTGCACTTTGCTTATTGGTATTGGTAGATTTGGTAGGCGTTGATAGAAGATATGTGAATGAAGAAGATTTTGTACAGGCAAAGTTGGTTGAGCAGCCTTTCCAAAAAAATGGCGCAGACATACAAATTTTGGAAGATGATGGGCATTACCGTGTTTATGATGCTGCCGCAAATGCTTTCAATAGTGGGCGCGCCAGTTATTATCACAATGCTTTAGGGGGTTACCACGCTGCAAAGCCCGGCAGGATGCAGGATTTAAACGAGTTTTATATTAGCAAAGGCAATATAGGCATCCTAAATATGCTGAACGTGCGCTATATTATTGTTCAAAGTAAAAATGGCGGACCCGTGGCTCAGCGCAATCCGTATGCCAACGGCGATGCTTGGTTTGTTGAAAATGTACTTCCTGCGGAAAATGCAAATGAGGAAATCCAGCTTTTGGACAGTTTGGACACCAAAAGAACCGCAGTTATCAATAAAGAATTTCTTTCAAAAATTCCGAGCCAAAAAATTGAAAGGGATAGTACGGCAACTATTGAACTTTTCACTTATCAACCCAATCATTTGGTTTACGAAGCTTCTACCAAGTCGCCACAATTGGCAGTCTTTTCGGAAGTATATTACCCAAAAGGTTGGAACGCATACATAAATGGTAAACCTGCTGAATATTTCCGAGCCAATTATGTTCTTCGTGCTATGGTTATCCCGGCGGGAAATAATAAAATAGAACTCAAGTTTGAGCCGAAAGTAATCCAAACCGGAAGTACCATTTCTTTGGTGAGCAGTATTATATTCCTATTAATTTTATTGAGCGGGCTGTATTTTGCCTTTCGAAAAAAAGAACAGCAAGAATAAATGAAACGCGCCCTTATCATCACATACTATTGGCCTCCCGCGGGCGGTCCGGGCGTACAGCGGTGGTTGAAGTTTGTAAAATATTTTAGGGAATTTGGCGTGGAACCCATAGTGTATGCTCCCGAAAATCCGAACTATCCTTTGATTGATGAAAATTTTTCTTCTGAAATTCCTTCGGATATCAAAATTTTAAAAAAGCCAATTAAGGAACCGTATCGATTTGCGAAACTCTTTTCAAAAAAGAAAACCAAACAGATAAGCAGCGGTATTATTTCAAAAAAGGAAATTTCCGTTCTGGAAAAGCTGATGCTTTACATTCGCGGCAATTTTTTTATTCCCGATGCGCGCGTGGGTTGGGTAAAACCTTCGGTAAAATTTCTTTCAGAATATATTTCTGAAAATCCTGTAGATGTAGTGATTACTACAGGACCGCCGCACAGCCTTCACTTGATCGGGATGCAACTTCATAAGGAATTGGATGTAAAATGGATGGCAGATTTTCGGGATCCGTGGACGACAATCCATTACCACAGCTCACTTCGACTAAGCAAATCTTCAAAGCGAAAACACAAAGCATTAGAAGCTTCGGTTTTAAAATCGGCAGATATTATTACAGTGACGAGCCCAACGACCAAAAAGGAGTTTGGGATGATTACGGAAAAGCCAATTGAGGTTATTACGAACGGTTACGATATTACGGAGAAAATTGATTTTGAGATAGATTCTGTCTTTTCAATTTCACATATAGGCTCCTTGTTGAGTGAACGAAACCCAGAGATTTTATGGAAAGTGCTTGCTGAAATTTGCAAAGAAAATGCCCTTTTCAAAAATGATTTACAGCTGAAATTTGCTGGAGCCGTAAGTGATGAAGTGAAGCAAAGCCTTGAAAATTTCCAACTATTGGAAAATTGTAAGTTTTTGGGATATGTGTCCCATTCCGAAGCACTACGGCTTCAACATACAAGTCAGGTTTTAATTTTGGTTGAAATAAACCGTGCGGAAACCCGTGCTATTATTCCAGGAAAACTATTTGAGTATCTAGCTGCCAAACGCCCTATAATTGCTTTGGGGCCAAAGGAAAGTGATATTGAGGGAATTATTGCTGAAACCAATTCGGGGAAATTTTTCAGCTATTGGGATAACGATGAATTGAAAGACGCGCTACTTCAATTATACAAAGATTTCAAAAGTGGCGACTTAATGGTTTCTTCCGAAGGGATTGAAAAATACAGTAGAAGGGAACTGACGAAGCAAATGGCTTCATTGGTTTTGAATTAAAAAAAAAGTAAACCCCCGATCCCCGCCAATAGCGAATCACGGAGGTTTAACCAACCAACCAAAAAACTATCTTTATCCGCGTCCTCTTCTGGAATTAGCTTCTCTAGATGAATTGCCTCGAGAGGTGCTAGCTTTTGAACTGCTGCGCGAAGGAGCGCTGGATTTATTTACTGTACTACGGCTACGGCTAGCGGTTTCCCGCTTTGGAGCCTGGGTTTTATTTCTGCTCACTGAACTGCTTCTGTTGTTTGAAGTTGCTCGAGTTTGTCTTTGCACTGTTTTATTGCTAGAAACAGTTCTATTATTAGTTGACCGAACTGTGTTTTCGCTTCGTGTACTTCTTACATTGTTACGAGTGGTATTGCTTTTTACCTTTGTGTTACCGCTATTTCGAGAAGTTACAGTATTTCTACTTGGTGTATTGGAATAACTTCTATTATTTTGACCGCTTCTATTAATAACAGCAGCACTTTTACTATTCGAGCTTCTATTTTTAGATATGGTTTCGCTACGCGTATTATTGCTTCTTATTTCACTTTTGTTACGAGAGTTGTTGTTTCGGATAGCATTATTGCTTCGAGAAGTATTGTTGCGGATGGTGCTATTATTTCTTACAGTACTATTAGATCGTGTATTGCTGGTCGCAATCATAGTATTTTTTCTGTTTGGATTATAACTCCTGTTTATTGAGGCTCTACCTTTTTTATCGTAAACTCGGCTTCCCGGACGATAAAAATCTCTGCGGCCATTATGGTAAGCTACCCGATGTCTCTGTTTATAATAGACAACATGGTCATGGTAACTGTATCTAATTGGACTGTAATATCTTCTGTAGGGCAGATCGTAAACTACACAGTGTGTATAAATAGGAGGTGCGTAATATACGTGCCAAGGACGGTAAACGTAATAAGGATTGTACACATTTATAACACCGGTGGCGTGTGAAAAATAGCCATAATTATTATAAACTATGTGAAGCCCGCCAACGCGTACTAAGCGTCGGTCGTTGTATTGAATGTCCACATTACCCGCTTGAATGATACGTCCGTAGTAATCATAATAGATAGGGACACTTTCTACTTGTATGACCGCTCCGTAATCATCGTACTGTACATAAGCGTCATAATCATATCCCGAATTGAAACTTATATTTACATTGGGAGTGTTTATTGTAACGCTTGAACCTTTTTGAGGTCCCACATATACAAAATCAAATTGACCATCGGGAAAAACGGAAAATTCCACATCGCCTTCAACAAAGATGTAGGCACTTCCGTCATATCCTCTTCTTAGGTTGTCTTCACTTTCAATAGAAGTTGCATTTGCTGAAAATCCCATCAAAAGGACGCTAAAAATAAATGCTATGTTTTTCATAAGTTTCAATTTTTAAAAGGTTCGTACTTGCTTTAAATTTTTGGTCAGCTGAGTACGCTATTAAATAACCAACGACCGTGCCAAAGTTTTAAGTATCTGATTTTCAAAAGGTTTTTTGGATTGCTATATGATTGGAAGGGAATTTTAAAGATATTCAAATAAAAAATCCGCTGAACTGTTTTACCACTTCAACGGATTTTAAAAACTAACCAACCAAAAAAACTAAAAGTCTTATTTCTATTATTTTGATTTCAATTAGTGTGCCAAAAAACTAACTCTTAAAGTTTTTCTTTTAAATAGGAAGCGGTAAAAGACTCTTTGCTTTTTGCGACTTCTTCCGGAGAGCCCTCAGCTACAACATTTCCGCCATTTTCACCTCCTTCTGGCCCAAGGTCTATTATATGGTCTGCGCATTTAATCAAATCTAAATTGTGTTCTACCACAATTACCGTGTGGCCTCTGTCGAGTAAAGCATAAAAGGAAGCCAAAAGTTTTTTAATATCATGAAAATGAAGTCCGGTTGTAGGTTCATCAAAAATGAATACCGTTTTTTCCTTTGAAGTTCCTTTCACCAAAAAGGAAGCAAGCTTGATACGTTGTGCCTCACCACCGGAAAGGGTAGAGGAGCTTTGGCCCAATTGCACATATCCTAATCCCACATCCTGTAATGGTTGTAATTTTGCTGCAACTTTATCCTGTTTATATTCATTGAAGAAGGCCACGGCGTCATCAACGGTCATCGTGAGAATGTCATCTATGTTTTTACCTTGAAAAGTAACTTCCAGCACTTCTTTTTTGAAGCGTTTACCATTGCACGTATCACAAACCAAATGAACATCAGCCATAAACTGCATCTCAATAGTAACTTCACCTTCGCCTTTGCAAGTTTCGCAGCGACCCCCATCTACATTGAAACTGAAGTGTTTTGCCTTGTAACCGCGAATATCTGATAATTTCTGCGAAGCATACAAATTCCGAATATCATCATATGCTTTAATATAGGTTACGGGATTGCTTCGGCTGGAACGTCCAATTGGGTTTTGATCAATAAATTCAATACTTTTGATGGTGTTGAAATCTCCCTTTATTTCTGAAAATTGTCCTGGTTTTTCGCCATATCCACCAATTTCACGCATTAAGGCAGGATAGAGAATTTTCTTCACCAAAGTACTTTTTCCACTACCCGAAACACCCGTTACCGCAGTGAAAACATTCAATGGGAAAGTAACATTAATATTCTTTAGGTTGTTCTGCCTTGCGCCCGTAATTGAGATTTTATTCTTTGAAGTATGTCGTTTCTTCGGAACCTCAATCTCCATTTCGCCATTTAAATATTTTGCGGTTAGGGAATCAGATTTTAAAATTTCAGCATAGGTTCCTTGTGCAACCACTTCGCCACCAAAAGTTCCGGCTTCTGGGCCAATGTCAATTATCTCATCAGCGGCTTTCATTATATCTTCGTCGTGCTCTACTACTATTACCGTATTTCCCAAATCTCGAAGCGATTTTAAAACAACGATAAGTCTTTCTGTATCTTTTGGGTGCAGCCCAATGCTCGGTTCATCCAAAATATACATCGAGCCTACAAGGCTGCTTCCCAAAGAGGTGGCAAGATTTATTCGTTGCGATTCGCCGCCCGAGAGTGTATTCGATTTTCTATTCAATGTTAAATAGCCAAGCCCAACATCCTGTAAAAAACGAAGCCGATTGTTTATTTCGAGCAATAAGCGTTTTGCAACCTTTTCTTCAAATTCTGAAAGCTTTAATTTTTTGAAAAATTCCGCAGTTTTATCCAGTGGTAGTTCTACCAATTCCTGAATTGCGGTTCCGTTTATTTTTACATAGCCAGCTTCGGGACGTAAACGTTTTCCTTTACACGTGGTACATTTTGTTTTTCCGCGATAGCGCGAAAGCATCACCCGGTTTTGGATTTTATAGCTTTTTGACTCCAAAAAGGAAAAGAAAGAATTCAATCCCTCAAAATATTTATTGCCGTCCCAAACCAATTGTTTTTGTTCATCGGTAAGTTGAAACCACGGTTTGTGAATGGGAAAATCGAACTTATAAGCGTTATTCACCAATTGATCGCGATACCAGCTCATGCTTTCTCCTCGCCAAGGAAATATGGCATTCTCATAAACAGACAGCGCAGTGTTGGGGATTACCAAATCTTCATCAATACCAATAACATCGCCGTAGCCTTCACAAGTCGGGCAAGCGCCGTACGGGTTGTTAAAGCTGAATAGATGCACGTTCGGCTCCATAAAAACCATTCCGTCAGCTTCAAATCTATTGTTGAATTCAGTGATTTTTTTTGTTGAAAGGGATTCAATATAAAGTTCGCCTTTTCCTTCAAAGAAAGCTATTTCCATGGCATCGGCCAATCTGTTGTAAAAATCTTCTTCGTCTTTTGTAATGATTCGATCAATTACCAAATCTATTTTATTCGGAAAGGATTTGCCTTCTAATTCATCAATCCGTAATACTTCATCATTTATTTTAATTCTTGAGTAGCCTTGTTGTGCTAATGCTTGAATTTTGTTTTCCATTGTTCGTCCTTCTTCTAAAAAAATAGGGGCCACAAGCAGTAATTTTTCACCTTCGGGAATTTTTTTTATGAAGTTTATGACATCTGTAGTTGTATCTTTTTTAACTTCCTTTCCAGAAATTGGAGAAATGGTTTTCCCAATCCGGGTGTAAAGTAATTTCAGATAATCATAAATCTCTGTGGAAGTACCTACGGTTGACCGAGGATTTGTAGAATTAACTTTTTGTTCAATTGCAATTGCGGGAGCAATGCCTTTAATGGAATCTACTTTTGGCTTATCCAGTCTTCCCAAAAATTGCCGGGCATAGCTGGAAAGGCTCTCCACGTAACGGCGCTGGCCTTCTGCGTAGAGCGTGTCAAAAGCCAAACTGGATTTTCCGCTTCCGGAAAGACCTGTTACTACTACCAGTTTATTTCGAGGAATAGCAACAGAAATGTTTTTAAGATTATGAAGTTTAGCACCCTGAATCAGGATGTTTTTTTTAGTATCTATGGTTTCGGTACTCAATTTATTTTTCCTTTTTTTATAGCTTTTTGCAAAGATACTATATCGGTTTTAGCAATACACATTTGCGGTTATTATTATTTTTTAATGAAAAATTTAACCTTTTTTTTGCATTTGTGATTTCTTTGTTGTTATATTTACGGCTCTTAACGTCATATAAAAAAATTATTGCCTATAGCTGATCATTACTTTTAACAAATAAACATTGTAACTAAGCAACCAAATCCATAGTTGTTTATTTTTTAAAGAAGTATTGATATGAAGCAAAGCACAAACTCTGATGCGTTTTTAGTGAGCGCTTATATGAACGGTAATGAATCTGCACTTAGCGAGTTGATAACTCGACACAAGCAAAGAATCTACAGTTTTATTTATTCGAAAGTTTTTGACCGGGATGTCGCTGAAGACATTTTCCAAGATACCTTTATCAAGGTTATTAGAACCCTAAAAAGAGGCGCCTATAATGAAGAAGGCAAGTTTCTTCCCTGGGTAATGCGAATTGCCCATAATTTGGTGATAGACCATTTCAGAAAGAACAACCGCATGCCGAAATTTGAAAATAATAATGATTTCAATATATTTTCGGTATTAAGCGACAATGCCTTAAACGTTGAAAAACAGATAATAAAGGGTCAAGTTGAAGATGATGTTCGGCGTTTGATTCAAGAGCTGCCAGACGACCAAAAAGAAGTTCTTATTATGCGAATTTATAAGGATATGAGTTTTAAGGAAATAAGCGAACAAACAGGCGTTAGCATTAACACTGCTCTGGGCAGGATGCGGTATGCCTTAATCAATTTGCGCAAAGTGATTGATAAACATAATATTATATTGACCAATTGATACAATAAAGTAATTTTTGTTACGTTATTTGAAAATAAAACCTCAAAATAACGTTCTATGCAAAAATTTTACTCAGAAACATCACGTGTGGACGGCGTGAATAAAAATCTCGTTCCAAAAGAAGAAACCATTAAATTTCTTCTGGATTATTCGATGGCTTTAAGTGTTATAGATTACCATAAAATGAAGTTTGAAGCACTTCTAAACTAAACTTTGGAAAAACCCCGGAATTAGCTTTTCGGGGTTTTTTTTTGAAAAAAGTTAGGGGATTATATAGGAGTAACTCTCGAAACTCTCAACCAGCTATTTCTTGCTTTTCCAGTAATCCTTTATAACTGTTTTTCTCCCAATAGTATTGGTAATGATATCTTTTTCCAAATCCCAGCCTCGGGCAGGAGAGTAATGTCTTCCGTACCAAATAATTTGAAGATGCAGTATATTCCATAAATCTTTTGGGAATAAACGTTTTGCATCTTTTTCTGTCTGCACTACATTTTTTCCATTCGAAAAACCCCAACGGTACATCAATCGGTGTATGTGAGTATCCACTGGAAAAGCAGGTACGTTGAAAGCCTGGCTCATGACGACACTTGCTGTTTTATGACCTACAGCGGGTAAAGACTCTAACGCTTCAAAATCAGCTGGTACTTGCCCGTTATATTTATCTATTAATATTTCTGATAGTCCGCGGATACCCTTCGATTTCATTGGCGAGAGACCCACTGGTTTTATGATTTCCCTAATTTCGTCTACGGAAAGTTTCACCATATCATAAGGATTATCGGCTACTTCAAACAAAAGTGGCGTAATTTGATTGACGCGAACATCTGTACTTTGTGCAGAAAGCAATACTGCAATCAATAGGGTATAGGGGTCTTTGTGATCTAGGGGAATTGGAACTTGTGGATAAATCTTATTTAACGTATCAATAACAAAGGTTACCTTTTCTTGCTTGGTCATTTTAAGTACTTTTATGCAAAAATAAGTATAATGAAAACATTAAAGGTAGGAGATAAGGCTCCAGATTTTACAGTGAATGACCAGGACGGAAATACAATTTCGTCAAAAGATTATAAAGGAAAAAAATGGATTGTGTTTTTCTATCCCAAAGCCAATACCCCTGGGTGCACCGCGGAAGCCTGTAATCTTCGAGACAATTATAAAGAATTGCAAAAAGAAGGCTATGAATTATTGGGCGTAAGTGCCGATAGTGAAAAACGGCAAAAAAAATTTAAAGAAAAGTTTGATTTCCCCTTTCCGTTACTGGCAGATGAGAACATGGAGGTAATCAATGGTTTCGGAGTGTGGGGACCCAAAAAGTTTATGGGAAGGGAATTTGACGGAATTCACAGAAAAACTTTTATAATGGATGAAAACGGAACCATAACCCGTGTCATCGATAAGGTTAAAACCAAAGATCACGCTGCGCAGATACTGAATTAATTATCTACCTTTTCAGCCGTAGGCTTATAATTGAAAAGTTGTTTATCCTTTATAATTTCTGAAACCCCAGGTGGCAACATCTGTTCCCATCCTTCATCACCATTTTCTATCATTGCCAACACTTCACGAGAAAATATCTCCATGTTGTCAGGGTTGTAATCTGTGATATCTACAACCTTGCCGTTGTATTTAAAGAATTTGTACAATTCTTTCATTCGTGGATGCACTTTCAGGTTTTCACTATTAGTATACTCTCCCGTTTCTGCATCTTTCATAGGGTAGAGGTAAACCTTTAGATCTTTAAAAAATAGTTTTCCAAAGGCTTCCAAAATACCGCCACTTAAGTGTCGATAGTATTTTTCATCAAAAATATCCACCAAATTATTGACGCCCATGGCAAGTCCCATGCGCATCTTTGTATATCTGGAGAAATATTCTACTAGTTTATAGTATTCCTGAAAGTTTGAAATCATAACCGTATGCCCCAAAGAACAGAGGAGTCTGGCGCGGTCCATAAAATCTTCCTCGTCAATTTCACCTTCTGCCCGCAAATTTGAAAGTGTAATTTCAAATATTACTTCAGTTCTATCTTTTTCTACCCTGTTTTCCTTCAAAAACATTTCATAAGAACGTTCAAACATATCTATGTTAACCTTGGTAACAGGTCTAAAACTTCCGCGAAGGGCCAATATATTTTTCTTATAAAGAATTCTTGCCGGAAGTATATTGTGACCTTCAGGATTAAACATAACCGCATCGGTCATGCCATTTTTAATTAGCTGAAGACTCATCAATCTGTTATCAACGTCCTTAAAACGGGGCCCAGAAAAGTTTATGGTATCAATTTCAATTTTATCTTTATCTATATGATCGTATAGGTAACGAAGCAATTTATTGGGTTGGTCATATTTATAATAAGCACCGTAAATTAAATTTACGCCTAAGGTACCAAGTGTAATCTGCTGTAATTGGGCATCATTTTCGTGAAAACGAATGTGAAGGGTTATTTCGTTATAGGGTTCCTTAGGGTCTATTTGATACCGAATACCTACCCAACCGTGACCTTTATATTTTTTAGCAAAATCGATTGTGGCAACAGTATTTGCATACGAAAAGAAAAGTCTGTTTGGGTGTTTTTCACGATTTATACGTTCTTCAATCAAGTTAAACTCATGCGAAAGCATCTTTTGAAGCCTTGATTCTGTTACGTATCTACCATCTTCCTCTATTCCATAGATTGCGTCGCTAAAGTCTTTATCATAGGCAGACATCGTTTTTGCAATGGTTCCTGAAGCACCACCGGCCCTAAAAAAATTCCGAACGGTTTCTTGCCCGGCTCCAATTTCAGCAAAAGTGCCGTAAATGTTTTCGTTCAGATTAATTCGTAAAGCCTTACTTTTTATAGAGGGGATATTTTCAAATTCCTTGTCTCCTATTATGGTTTCCGGCATAGCAACGTTCTATTTTTTTATATAACAAAGGTAGCAAATACAATAGGTAAACAAAAAAAATACCAGTATTTTTGCGCAGATGAAATCAACATTTCGCGTTACATTTCTCGGCACTGGAACTTCACAAGGCATACCCGTAATAGGAAGCGATCACCCTGTTTGTAAAAGCAGTAACCCAAAAGATAAACGTTTGCGCGTTTCGGTTTTGTTGCAATGGGATGATTTTGCTTACGTTATTGATTGCGGTCCAGACTTTAGACAGCAAATGTTACGCCAAAATGTTTCAAAACTGGACGGCATTCTTTTAACGCATGAGCACAGTGACCACACCGCAGGTTTGGACGATATCCGCCCATTTAATTTTATGCAGGGCAATATGCCTTTCTATGCCCATAAGCGAGTTTTTAAGTCATTGCACGAACGCTTTGCCTATATTTTTGAAACTGAAAATAAATACCCTGGAGCCCCCAGTGTAGAAGAAATTGAAATTGATAAAGACAAACCTTTCACAATAGGTGGAAAGGAAGTTGTTTCTATTGAAGCATTTCACGACACCTTGCCGGTTTTAGGTTTTAGGGTGGGAAGCTTTACTTATTTAACGGACGTTAAAACCATTGCCGAAGAGGAAATTGAAAAAATAAAAGGAACAAAAGTTTTAGTTGTAAACGCCTTGCGCGAAGAGCCACATTATTCACATTTCAATCTTTCGGAGGCACTTGATTTCGTTAAAAAAATAAAACCTGAAAAAACATATTTCACCCATATTAGCCATTTGATGGGCTTTCACGAGGAAGTGGAGGAAAAACTTCCGAAAAACGTTCACTTGGCTTATGATACACTTACTATAACAATTTGATTATGAGGAATAAAATTTTTATGTACTTGTTTCTTTTTGCTTTGCTATTCATTATTTACCAATATATGAACGAGAAAAGTATTTTTGAATCGCAGGAGACTAAAATCGAAAATCTGGAAGCCAAAGTCCAAAAATATAACGACTCTATCGAAGGTCTTCAAGGCCAAATTAGGAACTTGAATTATTTCACCTTAATGGGAAATGACAATGCAATGACCTATTTTGAAAACCGCGGTTATGAGGCAGCCGAGGTGGAAGCAATGGTTTCTGATCAGATTTATGATTTCAATCTTAAAAAAGGGAACAATCCTTTAGTTCCATTTGAGGGAATGGCGGGTGATATGAAAATAAACAAACTGAAATTTCTCAATCATAAATGGATCCATGCAGACTTTACCGATAACACCTATTGGGGCGAAATGATTTTGGAATATTATTTCAACGATAAAAACGAACTTGAATTGACGCCAATCGCTTCCTTTTTATATCAAAATTAAATATTTGAATGAAGGTCACCGATTAATTTTTATCCAACCAACTTTTAAGTTCATAAAAATTCTGGGGAGCAACCCCGTGACCTACGGGAAATTCCGAATACTTGCAGTCAATATTTAATTTTTTGAGAAAAGGCTCTGTTTTTCGGGCCCATTGCACGGGAATCACTTGGTCCACGCTGCCGTGTGAAGTATAAACCTTTAGGTTGCTGAAATCGTTTGTAGCATAGCCCTCCTTTAAAATTTCCTCATTAATATAACCACTCAGGCCGATTACGTTTTTTACCTTTTCGGGATAGCTCAATGCAACTGCAAAACTTAAAATGGTACCTTGACTAAACCCGAGAAGCGTAATATTATTTTTGTCAACTTTGTATTTTTCAACTACTTCATCAATACATTTTGAAACCAATTCGCGCGAAGCTATTGCCTGTTCGTCATCGCTGAATTTCCCCTGCGAATTGTCAAAATAGATATTGTACCAAGCATTTCCGTAAGGTTCCAAACGAATTGGAGCTTTTAAAGAAATGATTGCATATTTCTCCGGAAGTTCGTTGGCGAAGGAAAACAAATCATTTTCATCGCTCCCGAAACCGTGAAGCATAATAATTGCGGGCGGATTTTCAGAAGCATTTTTTGCGGGTCTATAGTTATGTTTTAAAAGTAAAGTCTGTTTTTCCATAGACTGCAAAAATAAACAAGACCTTTTAAACTGAAGTTCTTTCAGCAGAAAAGGTCTCGTTAAAAATTGTTTAAAATTATATTCCCTTAAACCATTCCTGAAATTGTTCGCCAAGTACCGGAACGGGTTTCATTTCGCCCTGCACTGCACTTATCAACCCCAATAGCCAAAACACCAAAAGTGACAAGTTTACAATTGTTGACAAAATCCATATACCAATAATTCCGCTTATAATGGCCAAAATCACGCCCACACACATTATGCCCAAAGATTGGCGTACGTGGAAGGAACCTAGCGCAGTTTTGTTTCCATTGTTCATTATTAATGCGATGATCCAACCAATAAGTGTGATGTAGGCAATTATAGCAACCGTTTTACCATTGTCTGTAGTTGTTTCCATTTTTTTTATTTTAGGTTAGTGTTATTTAAGCTAAAGGTAATTAATACTTTAATTTAAAAAAGTAAACCAATCCTGAAATTTTTCAGTTAAAAAAGGAATACCCTTCTTTTTGTTGAAAAAAGCCATAGACCAAGAAAATAGCCACAGTAAAACACAAATGAGCCATAGAATATCGCCAATAGTCACATCTATCTGTGCTTGTATAACTAGTGAAACGATAAACATTAAAGTGATCCCAAACATATTTTTAATATGCCAAGTGGCAAAGGGGTGGTTTTCTTCCCTATTGAAAAAATAGGCAATAATAAAACCCACAAAGGGTGCATATGCAATGAGCGCGGTAGATTTTCCTGCGGGAGTATTTTTCATTTATTTATTTAATACCAATTGGTTATTGGATACAATTCCGTAGGGCCTTCCTTTTAATTTTGATCCCAGAAGTGCGGCATTTTTTGAAGTTGATAGAATATCCTTTTCAGCAAGAACCCAATTTTCTTCAGGGTTAAAAAGAGTGAGTTCGGCACGGTTTCCTTCCTCAATTTTTTCCGAAGGAATATTGAACGTTTTTTTCAAACCGGTAAGCGCCTTAACAGATTCCTCAATTCCCAAAACCATATTGAGCGCGCCAAAACAGCCTTCCAGACCAATACTTCCGAAATGCGCGTGGTCAAACTCGGTTTTTTTGTGCTCAACATCTATTGGATTGTGGTCGCTGGTAATGCCGTCAATGGTACCGTCTTTCAGTCCTT
Organism: Aequorivita iocasae; assembly: GCF_016757735.1. Classification (NCBI taxonomy): domain Bacteria; kingdom Pseudomonadati; phylum Bacteroidota; class Flavobacteriia; order Flavobacteriales; family Flavobacteriaceae; genus Aequorivita; species Aequorivita iocasae. The sequence goes on along the minus strand of NZ_CP068439.1, from coordinate 2,941,838 downwards.
TTAATAATGCTTTTGTATCTTCTTTGGTGCGCAAGGGCGGAAGCAATTTATAGTTAGTGTCAAATTCTTCCAAAACATCATCTGTTAAAATAAGGTTGAAAATGGAAACGCTACACGTTACATTCAGCCCTTTCTTTTTGGCGTCCTTGATCAATTCCACTGATTTTTTTGTGGAAATGGTCGGGATGTGAAGCTTGCCGCCGGTATATTCCAAAATATATAAATCTCTAATTATTTGTAGTTCTTCCGAAAGGGCGGGAATCCCCTTTAAGCCCAATCGGGTACTGTTTACCTCTTCGTTCACCATTCCGTTTCGCGCCACAGATTTTTCAAAAGGGAACGATTGTACCAAGCCATCAAAGTTCTGTGTGTATTGCAGCGCTATTTTTAGCAAGTTTGCATTAGCAATGGGGTTTTTATAATCGTAAAAGGAAACAGCGCCTTCGCTCTGCATATCGTACAATTCGGCAAGATCTGTTCCTTTGCTGCCCACAGTTAGTGCGCCAATAGGGTAGAGGCTCACGGCATTTCCTTCGGCTTTACTTTTCAGAAATTTTATATGCCCTTTGCTGTCCGTAACCGGAAAGCTGTTGGCATTTACGGCAACACTTGTAAATCCGCTATAAGCTGCTGTTTTTAAACCGTTTTCGATAGTTTCCCGTTCTTCAAAACCGGGTTCGCCAAAGGAAACACTGCTATCAAACCAACCTGGGGAAATGTGCAGGTTTTTTAAAGAAACCTCTTTTACTTTTTCGGAAGAAGGAATTGTTGCCGCAATTTTTGAAATTTTACCATTTTCTATCAAAACATCCCGGTTCTTTAAATGATGCTTGCTGGAAGCATCTACTATGGTTGCTGATTTCAGTAGTATCTTCATTTGTAGAATTTTAAGATAAGCATTTCAAAAAGTAAAAAGAGCAATGCAAAAATAGCAAACCATTTCCAAAAACTGTTAATTGCGTTTGCATCTTCAATAGAATCAAAAAGAGCTTCCACCGAACTATAAACCTCCACACCTTCCCAATCTTCGGGGTTCAAGTATTGTAATTCACTCTCGCTGCGTGAATAATTGAAACTTATATTTTCTAAGAACTCGTTTTTCTTCATTATTTGATAATTCCCAGCTTTCGCGGGCTCCTCAGTGGTTGTCATCAAAACATAATTAGCCTTGGTTTGCTGTAGCGGAATAAACTGCTCCGCACTGTTCTTAACTGTTAGGATTTCATCTTGACCCAATTGTATGGGTACTGCAATTTCGGTTTGCTGTCCAATGGTATAATACAAGCGGGGTAAAGGCAGACTTTGCAAAGCCATATTATAAATAGTGGGGACAACTAATGGCGAATTCTGAAAATTGGAATTTTCCTTGTTTATAGGAGCAGTAAATAGATAGGTTTTGTTTTTTTGAAGCAAAAAGGGGTGGTTGTCCTCAAAACTTATTGCTGGAGTTGCCTTTGATGAAACATCGTAAAACGAATTGACCTTCGGATATTGGAAATTTGCTACTTCTTTTTCAAATACATCTTTAAAAAGCGGATGTGAAAAAACAATCTTCGTAATCTTTTTTTCCTGTACCTTTTCTTCAGAAAGTGTTCCTAAAGTCATTGTTAAAAGATAGTTGTTATAACTGTTCAAATCTATTTCTGACACAGGGATAATTAATATGCTTCCGCCCTCGTCACTGAAAGATTTAAGCGCCGTGGCCAATGATGCGGGTATCTCTTTCAACTCATTAAGAACAATAAAATTTTGGTCGAGAATTTCATTATAATTCAAAGTTTTAAATGTTTGTTGCTTAAATTGAAATTCCTCTTTTTCAAACAGGCGTTGCAAAAAACTACCGTCGGCTTCATTTATGGCCAAGACCTTTATTTTTCCGGGTTTGTTGATGCTGAAATACAATTGGTTGTCAAAAGATATGTTTGGTTCGTTAATTTCTAATTTCCCAATAAATGCTGTAGAATTATCGATATCGAAAGTAACTGAACTACTGGTGTTTTGCGAAAAATCCACAGCGGTTTTTGCAATCAGTTTTTCATTGTTATACAGTGAAAGTGGAATTTCGGAAACTTCATTTCCCTGGGCTTGACGAAGTGTTGAAACATTTACCTTGAGTTGCGTTAACGAAGCATTTTTTGAAGCAATGTAAGCACTGTCTATGGAAATGTTTGAAATTTTCACAGGCTTTAATTGCACCGCGTCCACGGCCAGATCTTCTGGGATAGAAGGAAAGGCTTCTTTTTGCTGAAAGTCAGACAGAAAAACCAATCTTTTTAAGACTCCTTTCTCGTTCGAAAAAAGTTGGTTGGCTTTTAATAAAACTTGGTTTGGCGTCAATTGGTTTTGTGAGTACTCAACGGAAAGTATTTCGTTTTTAAAATCTTCCTGGGTTGTGTTTTTTCTTTCCGAATTATTGGTAAACCAGCTTATCTTTTCGGTTCCATTGTTTTGGTTGAACAAATCCTGCAGTGCTCTTTCTAAAATCGGTCCTTTGGCGCCCTTGGTCTGCATACTGAACGAGTTGTCTATATAAACGACAGTTTCCTTTTCAGTATTTAGCGCAATTTTGGAAGCGGTAAAAGGTTGTGCAAAAGCAATAATGATGCACGCTAAAGCTAGCAAGCGCATTATTAGAGTAAGCCATTTTTTGAGTTGTGAGCTTTTTCGGGTCTGTATAGTCACTTTTTTAAGAAAAGCGACATTTGTAAAAGCTACTTTTTGGAACCTTCGAAGTTGAAAAAGATGAATAAATATAGGGATGAGCAGCAGGAAAAGAGCGTAAAGAATTTCTGGGTGTTTGAACTGCATTCCTATAAATATTGCCCAAAGATAAAAAATGGAACGCAATTACAGCTATTTCTGGACGGTAAACGTGAAGGTACTTCCTTTTCCGGGCTCAGAGTCCAGAGAAATGGCGTGCTACTTCCTTTTCGGGGAGTTCGGGAAATGTCATAAAAAAGGTAAACCAGTATTGTTTTATGCAGGTAAATATAATCTGAATTGGGGCCCAGATAAAAGGGTTTTGAATTTCCTGTTATGAAAGCGGATGCTAATTTAGTTTTTTGATAGTAAACATAAAAGTTGTGCCCTCTCCCAAAGTTGAAGAAACTTCTATTTCACCATTGAGTCTATTTACCAGTTTTTTTACTGTGGAAAGTCCAATTCCATTTCCTTTTTTGCCATTTCTGTCCAAAGTACCTGTAGTAACGAATAAATCAAAAATATTGTATAATTTATCTTTTGCAATGCCCATGCCGTTGTCGGAAATTTTTATATGATAAGATCCATCTTTTTCGGTACACTCGATGTCAATTTTTATTTTGTCCTTATCATTATATTTTAGACTGTTGCCAATTAAGTTAAGCATAATTTGCTCTAATGCAACTTTGTTCGCGTGCATTTCAATGTTCTCTTCTGGCAAATTTATTTCACAGTCCACATTTATGTTTAACAACTCAATAATTTCTTCTAAAAGATCTTGGCTGTCAAAGGGCTCGCTCTTTAATGAGGCGGTTTTATCAGTCTCGTAGTGCTCTAAAAGACCTGTAACGTATTCACTCAATGTGAATGATGATTGCTTAATATAATCTAAATACTCCTTGCCCTGTTGGTCTAAATGCTGGCCATATTTTGAGCGAAGCATATCTGAAGTGATAATCATATTTGCCAAAGGCATTTTCATATCATGCGATACTACGCCGGCAAAATTTTTAAGTTCCTCATTGCGTTCTCTAAGTTCTTTTTGGACAGAAAGCAATGCTCTGTTACGTTTTCGGGCCTCAAACAAATTTACAACTTGGTAAGCCATTGCAATAAGTGCATTTTTCTGGGATTTTGATAAAACGCGTGGTTTAGTATCAAAAATACAAAGCGTGCCCAGCGGATAACCGTCAGTATTTATCAAGCGAACGCCGGCATAAAACACGGCGTTCATATCGGTTACCAAGGGGTTATCTTTAAATCGAGGATCTTTTCTGGCATCTTCTATTATAAAAATGTCTTTTTCCTCCAGAATAGCGTGTCCACAAAAAGAAATATCACGCGGAGATTCATTAAACGGAATGCCGTAATGTGATTTTAAAAAATTTCGGTCTGCATCCAATAGGGTTACCAATGAAATAGGCACGTCACAAATATTTGCCGTTAAGGCCGTAATATTGTCAAAATCTCTTTCAGGCAAAGTGTCCAATAAATGGTAGGAATGGACCGCGTCCAAACGTTGCGCTTCATCTATGGGAAATTCGGGTGCTATCAAAGTGTGGTACTCTTTTTTTGATTAAAATTCTGCAAATACTATTTTTGGCAGGTTCAAACGTAAATGTACAACATTTTACAAAGAATTGTTTAAGGTTGAAAATTTATGTGAAATGGGTTAAGATTAAAACTAAAATCGTTCAAAAGCACCTAGGCCAAACAGGGCAAAATCATATTTCACAGGGTCTTCAGAATCAAGGGCTCTCAACGAATTATCAAGTTCTACTAATGCTTTACCATCATTTTGCTTGCGTTTTAGCAGTTTAAGCTTTCGCGCAACGTTTCCACTGTGAACATCCAGCGGACAAGAAAGTTGTGAAGGTGTTATGTTTTCCCAAATTCCAAAATCGACACCAGTATTGTCATTGCGAACCATCCACCGCAAAAACATATTTATTCTTTTTGCCGCAGAATTTTTTAAGGGGTCGCTGATGTGTTTTTGTGTTCTCTGTAGGTGGGGCAATTCAAAAAAAACTTTTTTGAAGTGATGGATTGCGGGCTGCATCGAATCTTTTTCGGCATATTTTGCAAACAGGGTTTCCAGTCCGCCGTGGTTTTTATATATATTTTGAAGGGATTTCAAAAAATAGAAAAGATCGTCACTGTTAAAAGTTCTATGGACAAAGTTTGAAAGCGATTCTGAATGGGTTTCAGAAAAATTCATTACAAAATCATAGGGCGAATTACCCATCAATTTCATTAACTTTTTGCCGTTGGCTATGATGCTTTTTCTATTTCCCCAAGCAATGGTAGCTACTAAAAAACCAGAGATTTCAATATCTTCCTTTAATGTGAATAAATGCGGAATTTGAATGGGGTCTGTTTCAATAAAGTTAGGATTATTGTATGTATTGACTTTTTCGTCAAGAAATGATTTCAGTTCGGTCTTATTCATTTAATTGCTTACAATTTTTCCGTCCTGCATCACCAATTTTCTATCGGCCATATCTGCAAGCTCTTCGTTGTGCGTAACAATTACGAAGGTTTGCCCAAATTCATCCCGCAATTTGAAAAATAAATTGTGAAGATTCTCTGCGCTTTCAGTATCGAGATTTCCACTGGGTTCATCTGCAAGAATTATTGAAGGATTGTTTATTAGCGCTCTCGCCACGGCTACCCGTTGTTGCTCACCGCCAGAGAGCTCGTTAGGTTTGTGGTCTTCACGGTGCGAAAGCCCCAAAAAGGCAAGTAATTCTTTAGCTCTTTTAATAGCTTTGGCTTTTGGGGTGTTTTTAATAAATGCTGGTATGCAAACATTTTCAAGGGCTGTAAATTCTGGAAGTAATTGATGAAATTGAAAAATAAACCCCAAGTTTTCATTTCTGAACTGTGCTAATTTCTTTCCCGAAAGGGAGCCAATGTTTACACCATTTATGGCTAATTTACTTTTTGATTTGTCAAAAGCATCCAGTGTTCCCAAAATATGCAGCAAGGTGGTTTTTCCTGCGCCCGAGGCACCAACTATTGAAACAACTTCACTTTTTTTTATGTGGAGGTCAACACCTTTTAAAACGTGGAGGTTCCCGTAAAATTTGTGGATATTTTGGGCTTCGATCATAGCAAAAATTTAAACCGTGAAAGTACTATTTATAGCGCTATAATACAATCCAATGGGTTATATTGTTTTTATTCCAAGTTATGTGTTTATTTTTGAAAGCTTATTGTTAAACATAATTAGATGGCTTCCTATAGATATTTTGAAGAATACGATCAACCTGTAACCGATACCTTGATTGAAAATTATAGTAAAATTTTAAGTTCGGTAGGCGAGGATATTTCACGCGATGGAATTGTAAAAACTCCCGAACGCGCCGCAAAGGCTATGCAGTTTTTAACTTCGGGAAACTGTCAAGATCCCGCTGAAATTTTAAAAAGCGCCATGTTTGCTGAAGCCTATCACGATATGGTTATCATAAAAGACATTGAACTTTACTCATTGTGCGAGCACCACATTTTACCATTTTTCGGAAAAGCGCATATCGCTTATATTCCAGATGGTCATATTGTTGGGCTTAGTAAAATCCCACGTGTTGTAGATGTTTTTGCACGTAGATTACAAGTGCAGGAACGGCTTACCCATGATATTTTGGAATGTATAAATAACACACTAAAGCCTAAAGGAGTGGCCGTAGTTATTGAAGCCTCGCACATGTGTATGATGATGCGCGGCGTACAGAAGCAGAACAGTGTAACCACAACCTCTGGTTTTCGCGGTCAATTTGAAGCGATAGAAACCAGAAATGAGTTTTTGAAATTGATTAGTAGCGATTTTTCTTAATTTTGGAATGTTTTTTGCTATTTGTAATAAAATTAAGCACAACACAAATGAAAAACGAAAAATATAAATTGCTTCGAAAAAGTGTCTTTTATGATATAATCGGTATGGCTACAATGGCCATTCCAGTAATTGGCCCCTTTTTAGATTTACTTTGGGCGCCCATTGCAGCCAAAAAAATGAGTGAAATGTATAAGGGAACGGAAGGTAAGATAGCCTCTGTGCTTGTATTTTTAGAAGAAATTCTGCCATTTACTGACGTAGTTCCAACATTTACACTAATGTGGTTATACACATTTGTGTGGAAAAAGCAACCCACACCCCAAACTATTGAAATTCGCGTAAATGAATAAAAAAAGCCCCAGATCGGGGCTTTTTCTTTAAATTTCCAATTTTAGGTTTACATTAATACTTCTTCCAATATTAAAGATACCATCGGGTTTTAATCTAGACAAATGGGCTATATATTTTTTATCGGTAAGATTTGTTCCATTCAAGCCGATTTTAAATAAAACCTTTTGAAGTTTAAAACTGCTTTCAATTCCTGCACTCAATAGGGAATAACCACCAGTTCTTGTTTCAAAATTGCTTACATTTTTTTGGTCAAAGGTATTTTCGAGTGTTATAAAAGCTGAACTTGATTTTCTGATTTTTCCGTCATTTAATTCTACACGGAATGTATTCCGTAGTGAATTTGCCGGTATCAATGGCAAGTAATCATCATTGCTCAATTTACCCGTAACCGTTTCGAAACTACTTTCTAAATGAAGCCAATCCAACGGGTGGGGGTGAAGGTGAAAGCCCAATTCGCCTCCATAAAGTGATGCGTTGTCCTGCAAATAATCAAATACCTGTGCATCGTCAATGGTTTCATTGGTAGGCGACAGAAAAATGTAGTCATTAAGGGCGTTGTAAAAACCATTTGCAAAAAACTCAATATGTTCGTTTCTGTACTCCAAGGCAACATCAGCTTGAAAATTTTGCTCGTTTGTTAATGCTGTATTACCACGTTCATAGCGGTTTGTACCTTCGTGAACGCCATTAGAAGTTAGTTCTGCTAAGTTTGGGGCTCTAAATCCACTGGCAAGATTGATTCGTGTTGAAAAATTTTCAACAATATCGAGTTTAGCCCCTAAGGCCGCCGTAAAGCTATTAAAGGTTGTATTTAGTGCTGGAATAAAATCCATGTCAGTTGGATTTCTAGCGGCTTCACTTTTAATTTTTCGGGAGTCAAAACGGATTCCAGCTTGAAAATCAATTTTTTCCAAGTGGTAGTGTGTAGTTGTCAAAATTCCGATATCAGTAGTTGTAGCATCGGGAATTAAAATTTCCTCACCTTCGTTTTTATTATTTTGCAACATTCCCTGCAGACCAACTATGGTTTCAAAATTACCCAATTGAGGTAAGTGATATTTCACATCATAATTAAAAGTATTTAATTTAAGACGAAGGGCTGCTACATCTGGTTCTTCTTCAAATTCCCGTCTGTCATTAAACAAATAGCCAGCTTTTATATCTAGACTGGAATTATTAAAAAACAGCGTATTGTCAAAACTTAAAATGTGGTTGTCAATTTCCTGAAAAGGAAGTTCTAAATCTTTTGAACGCGTTTGCTCACCGATTTCCTCAGGTATACCAATATTGGAGCGATTATAATTATAGCGAAGTGTTGATTTAAATTTTTTATCAGAATATTGCAATCCAGTTTTGAAATCTATTTCATTAAACCTAGTGTTGGTTACACGATAATCTGCTCCCGTATCATAATCACTGAATCTTGCATAGGTGCCCCGTGCCAAAAACTTCAGCTTTTTACCTGAGGTTTTAATTCCAAGATTTGTAGCCGTTCCCAATGTATTTGAAAAATAAGTGCTGCTTAGATCACCGTGAGTTTCACCGGACAATGCAAATTTTTCAGGATTCAAATAAAGTACTCCGCCCAGTGCATCGCTTCCGTAAAGCAAAGATGCAGGGCCCTTAATAACCTCTACGCTTTCTACTCCGGCTTCATTAATACCTAGGCCATGTTCATCGCCAAATTGCTGGTTTTCTAAACGTACACCTTGCGCATAAGTTAAAACTCTGTTTGAGCTTAGTCCGCGAATAACTGGTTTTCCAATACCTGTACCTGTGCTAATAATATCAACACCCGCAATATTTTTAATGCCATCGACTAGGGTTACAGCCCCAGAGGCGTTTAGATCTTCGGTGGAAATTCGTTCTACCTTCATAACATTGTCACTCTGTAATTTATGAAAAGGAGTAGAAACTATAACTTCTTCCATTTCTACGGCACTTTCCTGCATTTCAATATTTTCCGTAACGCTTTTTCCGTTTGAAAAATTAATTTTTTTTGAAATGCTTGCAAACCCTAGTGAAGAAAAAACTATATTATAGCTTCCGTCGGGAATGTTAATTATCGTGTAGCTACCGTTAAAATCTGCAACCGTTCCTTTTTCAAGTTGTGGAATATAGATTGTTGCCGGTATTGGTTCTTTTGTGTTTTTTGAAGTTATGTTTCCCGTCAAGGTATTTTGTGATCTTACCGTGGTATATGCAAAGAACACCACAAGTAAGCATAGTATGTTTTTCATGCTTTCTTGATTTAAAAATTAAGTTTAATAAAATAAAATGTTAAAAATCAAGAAAATAGCGGAGGACCTCTAAGAAAATATGGGGCGGGATCTAAATTAAAAGTAGAAGTAAAGTAAAAAATTTCAATATGCTGAAACCTGTGAAATAAAGGGAAGTCGAGAACTTCCTGAGGAGTAAAGGCAAATATTGAAAAGTGAAAATCACAAATGAAACAGTCTAGCTGTTTTTCGTGAAGATGCGTTGAAATATCGGTACAGGCTTTGTGTTCGTGACCTTCAAAAGTATGCGCAAATTGTACAGCAGTAGGAAGCAGCAGTGCCAACGAGAATATTGTAGCGACTAAAATTTGTGTAACTTTTGTTTTAAGAAGTATCATTTCTTAATTAAAATTTGAATCCCATGCTTCGGAGCATTTTTTTTGCAAAATTCCAAAAAAAATCAAATTCCCCAAACACCCATCCAAAAAATACTAAAAGTACTTTATAAATTGGCAAGATAATAAAAATGCGAAATGGCCAGTATATGTACCATCCCATTTCCTTAGTTATATTAAAGAAATCTGTTAGCGGAGCAGCCAACTTGGCTGCGGAACTTCCAGTGATTGCAAATACCAATAAAATTATAAATAGCTGGCCGTTGGTTTCAATATTCCATCGTTCTTTTAACTTCTTCAATTTCTTCCGCCTACAAATTTTTGATTGTACTTTTCCTGAAAATAGACAAAATAATTATACAATAAGTAATTCACTTCATATCCATAATCTATGGTTGGATCGTAATTTATTTGTTCGCCATACAAGTTTCTGGAATATAAGTTTGGCTGTAAAACACGGCTATTGTACTCAGCTACAAACTGTCGGTTTTTCCCTTCTAATTTTGCTTGACCATAGAAACCCCGTGGTGGCTGGGAAATCAGCCAAGATTGAAACCCTGGTTCTACAATTATTATTTCATATTCAAGGCTATCATTCGCAATTCTAACTGTATCTTTTTTTGTATTTCCATCAATTGGTGAGCTGTTTATGGAAGTATTTCCTGTTCCACAGCTAAAAAATGCAAATGAAAATACTGCAATTAGTAGAAAAATTTTCATATCAAAGATTTTTTCAAAGTTAACAAATGTAAAAATGAAGACAGCCTGATTTAACTTTCATTTGTAATAATTAGACCGGAAAATTGTATTGTTTAAATATATAAGGCGCTTATTTTCCGAAAAGTCCGCCGAGCATTCCGGCAATTCCACTTTTTTTCTTTTTGCCTCCCAAAACCATTCCGGCTATATCGTCAATCACACTCCCATCACCATCGGCATCTAAAAGTGTTTCAATTAACGATCTGTCATGATGGGTGCTTTCACCCATAACGGAACCCAAAAGATCGCCAAGACCCTCGGCTCCCACATTGTCTTTTCTTTTTTGGTTGCCTAAGACTCCCATAAGAATGGGTGCGGCCATTTGGATGATTTTTTCAACGGAACTTGCATCTACACCACTAACATTACTAATGCCTTGCTGTACTTTCTGTTGGTTCCCGCCAAGTACGTGATTTAAAATACCTGCCCCATCTTTTGTTAGTCCATTCTCTTCGTTTTGGTTTTCCAAAAGACTGCTTAATCGGCTCAAAATAGAACCATCGTGCTTATTGTCTTCTAAAGCATTGTTCAGGCTTTTTGCTCCTTGGGAAGTTGAAGCATTTTTTTGCATTGCGCCCAAAATCACGGGTAGTGCCATACTCAATACACTTGCTGTTTTATCTGTGGGTTGACCGGTTTTCGCACTAGCGCCACTAATAAGTTGCTTGCCTATATCACTACTAAGTAAATCTAAAATTGAAGCCATTATTTGTGAAAATTAACTCTTATACAAGGTAAAGAAAAATGTTATGCTTTGGCCATTAAACTTATAATTTGTTCTGCAAGCTCGATGCCAATTCGGTCTTGTGCTTCGTTAGTAGCAGCACCGATATGAGGCGTTAATGAAATTTTATCATGCATTAAAACTTTTATTGAAGGTGTAGGTTCTTCTTCAAAAACATCTAATGCTGCAAATGAAATCTTTCCATCTTCAATAGCTTCCAAAAGTGCTTTTTCATTGAGTATGCCGCCACGTGCAGCGTTAACTATTCCAGCTCCTTTCTTCATTTGCGAAATTTCTTCCTTATCAATTACATACCCGTTTTGTGCGGGTACGTGAAGCGTAATAAAATCACTGTGTTGTATCAATTCAGAAACGGGTTCGGTCTTTATTTTGAGTGTTATTGTTTGACCATCGTAAAAGTCAAGTGTTATATCTGCTTCGCCCACTTCGTTATCACTAGCAATAACCTTCATGCCACAGCCCAAGGCTATTTTTGCTACTTCGCGACCAATTCTTCCGAAACCGATAATGCCGAGTGTTTTTCCACGTAACTCGCGTCCGCCGCCGTAATTTTTCTTTAATTCTTTGAATTTTGTATCGCCATCCAAGGGCATGTTTCTGTTTGAATCGTGCAGAAAACGTACGCTTCCAAACAAATGTGCAAAAACTAATTCTGCTACAGAAGCCGAAGAAGCTGCAGGGGTATTGATTACTTCAATACCATTATTTCGTGCATATTCCACATCAATATTGTCCATTCCCACGCCGCCGCGACCAATGATTTTTAGGGAGGGACAATTATCTATAATATCCTTGCGCACTTTGGTTGCACTGCGCACTAGTAGTACTTCAATTTTATGTTCATTTATGTAATTTTGAAGTTGTTCTTGTGCAACATGCACGGTCAATACTTCAAAACCGGCTTTTTCCAGAGTGGTGATTCCACTTTTTGAGATTCCGTCGTTTGCTAATATTTTCATTTGTTAAAAATTCTGTATTATTATTTTCTAAGCGCCTCTTTCCACGGTTTGCATTACATCCACCAAAACCTGCACGCTCTCTAATGGCAAGGCGTTATACATAGAGGCGCGGTAGCCCCCAACGCTGCGATGACCATTTAGACCATTGATTCCGGCCTGTTTAAGTTGATTGTGAAAAGTGGCTTTTAGTTCGTCGTTTTTTAAATTAAAGGTAGCGTTCATTTTTGAGCGGTCCTCCTTATTTGCCACAAACCCTTCAAATAAAGGGTTTCGGTCAATTTCATTATAAAGAAGTTCGGCTTTTTGGTTGTTTACTTTTTCAATTGCTGAAATGCCTCCCAGATCTTTTAACCATTCCAAAGTCAACATGGATACGTACACCGAAAATACCGCCGGGGTGTTAAACATACTGTCCTTATAAATATGCACTTTATAATTCAACATAGAAGGAATGGCGCGTGAAACTTTTCCTAAAATATCTTCTTTTATAACTACAAGTGTTGTTCCTGCTGGCCCCATGTTCTTTTGGGCACCGGCATAGATTAAACTGAATTTTGAGAAATCGAGCTGACGCGAAAAGATATCGCTGCTCATATCACAGACCATGGGGATTTCAGACTCCGGGAATTCATGAATCTGTGTTCCGAAAATAGTGTTGTTGCTGGTACAGTGAAAGTAATCAGCATCTTTTGGGATTTGGAAATTTTTAGGAATAAAGTTGAAATTGTCACTTTTTGATGTGGCTACCTCCACAACTTCCCCAAAAAGTTTTGCTTCCTTAATCGCCTTATCGCTCCAAGTTCCCGTGTTTAGGTATGCTGCTTTTTTTTCTAAAAGATTATAGGCTACCATTAAAAATTCAAGACTCGCGCCTCCTTGTAAAAATAATGCTTTATATCCCTTATCTTGAAGACCCAAATGCTCCAATGCAAGATTTCGGGCATGTTCCATTACTTCCACAAAATATTTGCTGCGATGGGAAATTTCAATTAATGAAAGATTTAAATTGTTGAAGTCTAAGACGGCTTCCGCAGCTTTCTGTAAAACAGATTGTGGCAAAATGCAGGGCCCTGCACTAAAATTGTGTTTTTTCATTGGATGAAAATTTATATTACAAAGATGTGAATTATGCCACTAATTATGTGGGAATTAAGAATATTTTATCAAGGAAGTTTCAACAGGAAGTCAACTGTGTCTACTCCATCAGCATAATCCCACAAATCTGGAGTTTGCGCCATTCCAAAAGGTACTTCATTTGGAAGATTGGCATTTGAAACCACACACTGTATGTTTTCTGACTGGACTTCCAATACTTTTTTAAGCTTTTGGAAAGAACTGAATTTTTCATAGAAAACTACCGAAATAGGAGAGGAGAAACCATTGTCTTCTTTCAGTAATAAAAATTCATTGTCCAATAGCGGAAAGCTATCCATCAAATACACCGCCTTGTTATAATCATAATTGTTGATGTATTTGTGGTTATGAATAATTTCCTTCCAACTGTACATTGCCTTGAAAAAAGCTTCAAAATCATAATTTTCAGGAATATATATTTTTGATACATTTCGGCAGCCGAGACCAAAATATCTAAATATATCATCGGCAAGGGCCGTGAGTTCTTCCTCGGTTTCATTGCCTGTTAGCACCGCAACGGAATTTCTGTTCTTGCGAATAATGTGCGGATATTTTCCAAAATAATATTCAAAGTAACGAGCGGTATTATTACTGCCCGTGGCGATGACTGCATCAAAATCTTTCAATCGACCTTCGGTAAATTCAATATAATTTTTGAAGTCCGGCTCCACGGAAATTAAATAATTTGAAAAGAAGGGTAAAAGTGTTTTGTCGTTTGAAGAGAGTTTTGCTAGCACTTTGTTTCCGGTTATAAGCACTGAAAGGAAATCGTGAAAACCTACCAAGGGAACATTTCCCGCCATTATGATAGCAACGATTTTTGGATTGGTCTCTTCCATTTGGTAATTAGAAATCCACTGCTGAATATTTTCTTCTGAAAGTGCTTCGCTCCAGCTTTTTAACGCAAACCTTATATTGTCCTGTGTAAACCAGCCATTCTCAGCTTCGGCAATTTGAAATATTCTTTTCGCCTCCTCATAATCATTTTCGAATGCAATACGTTTTAGATAGGTTCCTAATGCGATAAAAGCGTTAATTCTTTGTTTTAATTGCATACTTATTTTGGAGTTGCGATTGATAGGCATTAAATTTGCGCAAAGTTAGAAAAAGAATATCCCATGGCAATTATAATAACCGATGAATGTATAAACTGTGGCGCTTGCGAGCCTGAGTGCCCTAATACCGCAATCTATGAAGGTGCTGATGATTGGCGCTATGCCGATGGAACCGATTTAGAGGGTAAAGTAGTTTTGCCAAACGGAAAACAAGTAGATGCCAATGAGGCACAAGAGCCCGTGAGCGATGAAATTTATTTTATTGTACCAGATAAATGTACCGAGTGCAAAGGTTTTCATGACGAACCGCAATGTGCGGCAGTATGCCCGGTAGATTGCTGTGTTCCCGATGATGATCACGTGGAGTCTGAGGAGGAACTTTTGGCAAAGCAGGCTTTTATGCATAAAGACTAAAACAATACTATTATAATTAAAAAACGGCTCTCAGTTCAAACTGAGAGCCGTTTTTCATTTTGTGGGGATAGTTAATAATTATTCTACATTTTATCTTTTTTCACATCACTTTTTACATTGAGTTTATAAACTTCCGAGACGATTGCGTCTGTTTTTGCGTCATATCGTTCTACCACAAAGTTGCCCTCTGTATTAAAGTAACCAAATGAGGATTTTCCATCTTGAGACATAATATAATAACCATTTTGGGAAGTTGGTTTTATAACAGCGTATTCTTCATTAGTTGCATTGTCCTTAATAGTCATTAAACGGTAACCTTCCTCATCCTTTTGATTAAGAAACTTAAAACGGTTTCCTTCATAGTCGTAAGTTACATCAGTATCTACCTCAATAGGTTTCATAACCACACTTTGGTTGGTTTGGTTGGCATCACTATCTTTTAATGTCAACACCTCTTTTTTGGTTTGGGTCACTGCCTTGGTAGCCGTATCAGTTCCTTTATCGTCGGTTACCGAGGTCTTGGTAACTACTGTTTGCTTTTCTGTGTTTGTGTTTTTATCTACTTGGGCGAAATTAGCCGAAAAGGAAAATATTGCTAAAAGTAACATTGCTTTTTTCATAATATAGTTTTTAAAGGTTATATTCAAAATTAGGACTTGTGTTTGTTAATTTGTGGTAAAGGTTTGATAATGAAAAGCTAATTCATTTAAATGCAAAAAAAATACCAGTTTTCTGGTATTTTTTTATCGCTCTCTTTAAAAGGTATTTTACATCTTTTGTTCCTTCATCATGCTTTTGCTTTTATCATCAAGCTTGAAAATAGTTGTTGAAACATTATCTGTATTGGAATCAAATCCCTCAACTACAAAATTACCGTATTGGTTAAAATAGCCAACTGATGTCTGACCATCTTTTTTAAAAAGGTAATATCCTTTTTGACCTAATGGTTTCAATTTAGCGTATTCTGAGTTTTGTGCTCCGGTAACAATTTGATTCAGAATGTATCCATTGTTGTCAGCACTGAAACTATATTTGTTATTGTTAAAAGTATAACTGTAGTCAGTATTGATGGTTATAGGCGTCATTGTAACACTATAGTTAGTTTTAACCACATCTGTATTCTTCAACGCTAATTGGCGTTGTTGAGAAATTGTGGCCTTTTGGGTTTCTACATCAATTCCCTTGTCGTCTTCAATATAAGTTTTCTTTACAATAGTTGTTTCTTTTGTGTTCGTGTTTCTGTCAACTTGTGCGAAACCTGAGGTAAACGCTGCAAGAGCAAAAACAATGAGTATCTTTTTCATAATAGTTTATTTTGTGATTATTAATTTTCTTACGTATTAATATAACTATTGAAGACAAGATTGACCAACTTAATTTTATAACTTTTTGCTAAACTTTTTTGGATACACACTTCATTTTGTTAATTTCTATTAAAATGAAAACGTTCAATAAAAAAAAGCCCCGTCCATAATAAAAGGACGGGGCTTTAATAAATAGAATATAGTTATTTTAATCTTTTTTCAACTTGGCCATTCCTTCTGGACGTTTTGTTAAGGCAGCTCTTCTCGCTTCAAGCTCTTTTTGTTGTTGCATTAATTTTTCTTGACGCTGTTTTTCAGCCTCCGCAGCAGCTTTTTCTTTTTGAATGGCAATATTTTTTGCAAGTTCGGCTTCCTGTCTTTGCTTAATTGCTATCTGCCCTTGTTGATTGGCAGCATCAATAGAAACATCATCTGCCACTACTTTTGAATCTACATCTCTTTTAGTAATTACTTTTGATGCTTGATCTTGTTTATCGTTGTCTTCCACCTTTATAATTTCCTTATCGGTTTCGGTTTCGGCAACAACTTTGGTTTTCACATCAGTACCCTTTTGGGTAACTTTTTTTACGGTGGTTGTAGATTGAACATCTGTATTTTCCTGGGCGAATACACCCGTTATGGTCAAAACTGCAACGGCTAGACTTAAGATTACTTTTTTCATATAACTGGTTATTTATTGTTAAGAAGTAAAACTAAACCTATTATCGTTAAATTCTTGTAAATTTTTAGTGAAATAAAACCCAATCTTTTTCAGAAAACCATTCTCTTACAATTAGCAAAATTCTTTTTTGATAATGTATATTTGCACCCTGAAAAAATAAAATAATGAAAGCAGGTATCGTAGGATTGCCAAACGTAGGGAAATCCACTCTTTTTAATTGTCTATCAAATGCAAAGGCACAAAGTGCAAACTTCCCTTTTTGTACTATCGAGCCCAACATTGGGGTAGTGAACGTTCCCGATAAAAGATTGTTGAAACTTGAAGAATTGGTGAAACCCGAACGCGTAATTCCAGCAACTGTTGAAATTGTTGATATCGCAGGATTGGTAAAAGGGGCCAGTAAAGGTGAAGGATTGGGCAACCAATTTTTGAGCAACATCCGTGAGACCGATGCTATCCTACACGTTTTGCGTTGTTTTGATAATGATAATATAGTCCACGTTGATGGCAATATAAATCCAATTCGCGATAAAGAAACAATTGATATTGAACTTCAATTGAAGGATTTGGAAACGGTTGATAAAAAGCTTGAAAAAGTGAAACGTGCCGCGCGAACCGGAAACAAGGATGCACAAAAAGAAGAAGCCGCATTGCTAAAAGTAAAATCTGGATTGGAAGCAGGAATCTCTGTACGCGCTATTGAATTATCCCAAGAAGAAAGGGAAGAATTTATTGCAAACGCACAGTTCATTACAGATAAACCCGTAATGTATGTTTGTAATGTAGATGAAGGCTCGGCAGCCACCGGTAACGCCTATGTTGAAAAAGTAAAGGAAGCCGTAGCTGGCGAAAATGCTGAGGTACTTGTTCTGGCAGTTGGCACAGAAGCAGATATTACCGAACTGGAAACTTTTGAAGAACGCCAAATGTTTTTGGAAGACCTGGGACTTGAAGAAGCGGGTTCAGCAAAGTTGATCCGCAGTGCCTATAAATTATTAAACCTACAAACCTATTTTACAGCAGGTGTAAAAGAAGTAAGAGCATGGACCATTCCTGTAGGAGCTACTGCGCCGCAGGCTGCGGGTGTAATCCACAGCGATTTTGAAAAAGGGTTTATTCGTGCTGAAGTAATTCGGTATGATGATTATGTTACCTACGGCAGCGAAGCCAAAGTAAAGGTAGCTGGAAAAATGGGGGTAGAGGGAAAGGACTACATCGTAAAAGATGGCGATGTGATGCATTTTCGTTTCAATGTATAATCAGAAAAAAAAGAATCCCGCTCTTGCGGGATTTTTTATTTAAGAAAATTTTCAAAAAGAAGTTCTAAAACGTATATCTAAAAGCCATTCCATTGTAACTGTCACCATTAAAACTGGTTCCAGAGCTTGGGTAAATATCTATATTTTCCACCTTCTTTTTATGCAGTTCTGGGACCAAAATCCCGGTCCCCGCTCCTAAAACATATCCGAGAAGTACATCAGTTAAAAAATGCTGTCCAGCTTCCATCCGTAACACACCAACTGCGGCCGGAAGTGTTGCGGCACCTGCCCAAACAAAAACTTTTCCGTTTGCATCTGGATTAAAATCGCTAAAAGCCTTTGCGGCAAAAAAGGTTGCGGTGGCCGTAGCTGCTACGTGCCCCGAATAAAAGGAGCGTTGTCCGTTATTTTTAAACCTTCTATCATCACCCGTATCTCCACTGTTATCATATACATACGGACGACTTCTATTTACCAATCCTGCAGTTATTGTATAAATAGCTGCTGTTGTAGCCAAACTTTCAATGTAAAGTCCCACATATTGGCCAGTATGGTCGTTAATTTCGTCATCAAATAAAAAGGCAAAAGGCGCTGCAAAAGATAGTGCAAATGGAATGTCGCTAATAGCATTTGCACTTTTGTTATGTTTCCCCGCTACCCATTGGTCTAAAAAGTTTAATTTGTCGATCTCTTTTTGTAGACTTTCTTCATTCAAAAACTTTTCCCGCTCTGACAAAGGCAGATCTTCTTTGTTTTTAATAAGTATCAATCCATAGGCGCTAGCTCCAAGTGCCGCACCCGTCCAGATCCCATCACGAACCCATTTCCATTCATAGGGGGAATTACTTTTTTGGGCGTCATAAACGGTTTTATCGGTTGGATTGAAGTTTGTTGCTGAAGTTAGGTCATGGATATTTTCAGCGTCTGAACTTAAATCACCCGAACCTGTTTCCGTATTATTTTGAGGTGCTGATTCGTGGCTGATTGAATTTGTTGAATTGAAATTGGTTTGCTGTGCAAAAAGATTAATAGAAACCAATAAAGTGAATAGTATCGTTGTTTTTCTCATAGAAGATAAAGATATGGGATTGTGCATTTCCCTAAATTCCATTTAACATTTCATTAAAAAGAATTTACCGTTCCTTTTGGAAATAACTATTCGTACAACCTCAGTCTTTTTTGAAGCAAATCCATTTCCCTTTCTAGTTTTTTCATCCGTTTTAACATCTGTTTTATGGCATCCAGCCCTTCAAAATTGATGCCTAAATCATTGTGTAGGCGAAACATACGTTCTATTTCCGCAATGTCCTTCAAATCAATAAAGAAATCGTTATCCTGTTTTTCATAGGTTATCAAATCGTATTCAAACAGATTTTTAACGAAAGTATCCTCTATATGGGTTTTTTCGCAAAAATGCTTTACCAATATGTATTTTTCTCGTTCCATTATCTCAGTTTTGAAAGTTCAGTAAAAAGTTCTTTTTCTTTTTTTGAAAGGTTTTTCGGCAAGTCAATTTTATAGGTTATATAAAGATCACCATACTGTTCCTCTTTTTTGTACTTGGGAAATCCTTTGCCTTTCAGTTTAACTTTAGTGTCGTTTTGTGTTTCAGGTTTTACTTGCAGCTTTACTTTTCCGGTTAAGGTTTCAATGGTTATCTCGCCGCCCAAAAGTGCTGTGTAAAGTGAAATATTTTCAGTGGAATATAAATCGCTCTCCAGTCTTTTGAAGCGCGTATTGTTGAAAATTTCAAAAGTGATAAAGAGATCACCTTTTGGTCCGCCGTTCATCCCTTCGCCACCGTAACCTTTTATTTTGATGGTCTGTCCATCCTCAACTCCTGCAGGAATCGTTAGCCGAATTTTCTTTTCGCCAATGGTAATGGTCTGTTTTTGGCTTTTCAGAATATCAGTCAAATTAAGTCGAAGGGTAGCGTTCAAGTCTTGTCCCTTAAACTGTGCAGTCTGCTTGCGCCCCCCGCTGCGACTAAAACCACCACCGCCAAACATCGATTCAAAAAAGTCTGAAAACTGGCTTTCGTCAAAACCCTGTGCGCCGCCAGTATAGGTGCGTTGTCTTCCAAAACCTTGTGAACCTTGTTGCCGCTTGGCTTCTTCAAAGGCATCGGCGTGTTGCCAATCTTTTCCGTATTGGTCGTATTTTTTACGTTTTTCTGGATCGCTCAACACTTCATTCGCTTCATTTATTTGTTGAAATTTCTGTTGGGCAGTTTTATCATTGGGGTTTAAATCGGGGTGTAGTTTTCTGGCAAGTTTGCGGTATGCCTTCTTTATATCCGCTGCAGTGGCACTCTTGTCCAGCCCGAGAACTTTGTAGTAATCTATAAATTCCATTGAAGTTTTTGTTTGTGGGATGAAATTATGAAAAGATATGCAACAAGGCAATGACGAACCTCATTCTTTGCAAAAGTTTAGCAATACTCTAATTCCCTACCAAATTCCATAAGTCATTCCAAATTATTTTATTCAACCCTCCAAATATTCCTGATTTTGTGTCAACAAATAATTACTAACAATAGCAGACGTTTTATTGTTAATTACTTTCCGAAGTATTGGTTTCACAAGTGGTAGCGTATATTTATATTAGCAACCCTACACCAAATCTTATGGCCGAAACGCAATATACCGAAGACAACATACGCTCGCTCGACTGGAAAGAACACATCCGCATGCGCCCGGGGATGTATATTGGTAAGTTGGGTGACGGTTCCTCGCCCGATGACGGTATCTATATTCTTCTGAAAGAGGTGATAGACAACTGTATCGACGAGTTTGTAATGGGCGCCGGAAAGACCATCGAGGTTCGAATAAAAGACAAAGAAGTAAAAGTGCGTGATTACGGGCGTGGCATTCCATTGGGGAAAGTGATCGACGTAGTTTCAAAAATGAACACGGGCGGAAAGTACGACAGCCGCGCGTTTAAGAAATCTGTTGGGTTGAATGGCGTTGGTACCAAGGCCGTAAATGCGCTTTCCGCATTTTTTAAAGTGGAATCGGTTCGCGATAATCAAATAAAAGCTGCTGAATTTTCCTTGGGGGAGTTGACCAATGACGTTGCCGTTGAGGAAACCACAAAACGAAAAGGAACCAAAGTGGTTTTCATGCCTGATGAAAGCATTTTCAAAAACTTCAAATACAGAAATGAATATGTAGAAAAAATGCTGAAAAACTACGTCTATCTCAATCCGGGACTGACGATAGATTTCAATGGCGAAAAGTTCTATTCCGAAAATGGCTTGAAAGATCTTTTGATGGAAACCATTTCCGAAGAAGACTGCGCATACCCAATCATCCATCTTCGTGGAGATGATATTGAAATAGCCTTAACCCACAGTAAAACCCAATATAGCGAGGAATACCACAGTTTTGTGAATGGGCAAAATACCACGCAGGGTGGAACGCATTTGGCCGCTTTTCGCGAAGCTTTGGTTAAAACTGTACGCGAATTCTACAATAAGAATTACGATGCCAGCGATGTGCGGAAATCGATCGTTTCGGCAATCAGCATCAAAGTAATGGAGCCGGTTTTTGAAAGCCAGACAAAAACAAAACTCGGCTCAACCGATATGGGCGGCGATCTGCCCACAGTGCGGACGTTTATAAACGATTTCGTAAAAACGCAGCTTGATAATTTTCTGCATAAAAACCCAGAAACGGCCGACGCTATTCAACGAAAAATAATTCAAGCGGAAAGGGAAAGAAAGGAACTTAGCGGCATTCGTAAACTCGCAAAGGATCGCGCTAAAAAAGCGAGTCTTCACAATAAAAAATTACGCGACTGCCGGGTGCATTTGGGCGACGTGAAGAACGAACGCAATCTGGAATCTACTTTGTTTATTACTGAGGGAGATTCCGCAAGCGGAAGCATTACCAAAAGCCGCGATGTAAATACGCAGGCCGTTTTTTCACTTCGTGGGAAACCGTTGAATACCTACGGTATGACCAAAAAAATTGTATATGAAAACGAGGAATTCAATCTTTTGCAGGCCGCGTTGAATATCGAGGATTCGATGGAGGATTTGCGGTACAACAATATCGTAATCGCCACGGATGCCGATGTGGATGGAATGCACATTCGTTTACTTTTAATCACATTTTTCTTGCAGTTTTTTCCTGAATTGATAAAAGAAGGGCATTTATATATTTTGCAAACGCCGCTGTTCCGTGTTCGAAACAAAAAGGAAACCATTTATTGCTATTCCGAAGAAGAACGCATCAACGCTATAGAAAAGCTAAAACCAAAACCCGAAATCACCCGCTTTAAAGGTTTGGGTGAAATTTCTCCGGATGAGTTTGTGCATTTTATTGGCAACGACATCCGTTTGGATCCTGTAATGCTTGATAAATCTATGAGTATTGAGGAACTGCTTTCGTTTTATATGGGAAAAAACACGCCGGACCGGCAGGAGTTTATTATTGATAATTTGAAGGTGGAACTTGATAGGGTGGAGGAATGAAAAAAGTATTTAGTGTTCAGTAGCAGTTCACAGTGCGCTCGCAATTTATCGCGTGCATTATAAAAAATCTCTGCGACCTTTGTGCCTCTGTGGTGAAAACTTACCGCAACAACGCAGAGAATGCAAGGAATAGAAATAAAGAATAGATAATAAATAATGAGTGACCAACTCAACAATAACGAAGAAGAACAAACAGGCCCAGACTATTTGGGCGTAAACGGCGATACTTCCGGAGAATCTATTAAAAAGGTAACCGGAATGTACCGCGATTGGTTTTTGGATTACGCCAGCTATGTAATCCTTGAACGCGCCGTGCCTGCAATTGAGGACGGTTTTAAACCTGTGCAGCGCCGCATTATGCAATCGATGAAAGATTTGGACGATGGGCGTTACAACAAAGTTGCAAACATCGTTGGGCACACCATGCAATACCACCCGCACGGCGATGCGAGTATTGCCGATGCAATGGTACAAATCGGCCAAAAGGATTTGCTCATCGACACGCAAGGTAACTGGGGAAATATTTTAACAGGTGATAGCGCAGCTGCTTCGCGATATATTGAGGCGCGTCTTTCAAAGTTTGCGTTGGACGTGGTTTACAACCCAAAAGTTACGAGATGGCAAGCTTCATACGACGGACGAAGAAAAGAGCCAATCAACCTTCCGGTAAAATTTCCGTTGCTTTTGAACCAAGGCGGGGAAGGGATTGCTGTGGGACTTTCCACCAAAATCCTTCCGCATAATTTTATTGAACTTATTGATGCTTCCATCAAGCATTTGCAGGGCAAAAAGTTTACTATCTATCCAGATTTCCCAACGGGCGGACTGATGGATGTAGCCGATTACAACGATGGTATGCGCGGCGGAAAAATCCGCAGTCGAGCGCGCATAAACCAACTCGACAAAAACACGCTTGTAATTACCGAAATTCCCTTTGGCACCAATACGTCATCATTGATTGATACCATTCTAAAAGCCAACGAGAAGGGAAAAATAAAAATTAAAAAAATAGAGGATAACACCGCTGCCGAAGTGGAAATCCAAATCCATTTGCCGAGCGGCATTTCGCCCGATAAAACCATTGATGCGCTGTATGCATTCACAGCTTGCGAAACTTCCATTTCGCCATTGGGTTGTGTAATTGAGGATAACCGGCCGTTATTTGTTGGTGTTTCTGAAATGCTTCGCAGAAGTACCGACCGCACGGTGGATCTGCTGAAAAGCGAACTTGAAATCCAATTGGATGAGCTGGAGGAGCAATGGCACTTCGCTTCCCTCGAAAGAATTTTTATTGAAAACCGAATCTATCGTGACATCGAGGAAGAGGAAACTTGGGAAGGCGTAATTGCTGCAATAGATAAAGGTTTGCAGCCCCACATCCAGCATTTGAAGCGTGCCGTAACTGAAGAGGATATTGTTCGTTTGACTGAAATCCGTATCAAGAGAATTTCAAAATTTGATATTGATAAAGCACAGCAGAAGATTGATGCACTGGAAGATAGCATTGCCCAAATAAAGCATCACTTAGCGCATCTGGTGGAATATGCTATTGATTATTTCAAAAGACTAAAAAAAGATTATGGTGCAGGGAAGGAGCGCAAAACTGAAATTAGAACTTTCGATGATATTGAGGCTACCAAAGTTGTAATCCGCAATACAAAATTATACGTTAATCGCGCTGAAGGTTTTGTGGGAACGAGTTTAAAACGTGACGAATACGTTACCGACTGCAGTGATATAGACGACATCATCGTCTTTACTGAAGACGGTACAATGATGGTCACCAAAGTAGATCAAAAAACCTTTGTGGGCAAGGGTATTATTCACGTTGCGGTATTCAAAAAGAAGGACAAACGCACCATTTATAATATGATTTATCGCGATGGTGCCCGCGGCGCAAATTACGTAAAACGTTTTGCGGTAACCTCCATCACGCGCGACAAGGAATACGATATGACCAATGGAACTAAAGGCTCCAAAGTGCTTTATTTTACGGCCAATCCGAATGGCGAGGCAGAAGTTGTAACCATTTATCTGCGCCAAAGTGGAAGTATCAAAAAGCTGAAATTCGATCTCGATTTTGCAGATCAATTAGTGAAGGGAAGAAACTCAAAAGGAAATATTGTAACCAAATATTCTATCAAAAAAATTGAGTTGAAAGAAAAAGGCCTTTCAACGCTAAAACCCCGTAAAATATGGTTTGACGATTCTGTGCAGCGATTGAATGTGGATGAACGCGGCGAACTTTTGGGCGAGTTCAGAAAGGAGGATAGGTTGCTGATTGTTAAACAGAGCGGGGTTGTTAAAACGGTAATCCCCGATATTCAGCTTCGTTTTGATGACGATATGATAATTATTGAAAAGTGGGATCCTAAAAAGCCGTTGAGCGCCATATATTGGGAAGGCGAAAAAGAGCTTTTTTATGTGAAGCGCTTTTTGATTGAAAATCCCGACAAGGAAGAAACCATTATTACAGAGCATCCCAATTCTTATCTGGAAAAGATTTTCACAGATTACCGACCTATGGCCGAAGTGGTTTTCGCCAAAAAAAGAGGGCAGGAGCGTGAGGAAAATTTAGAGGTTAATTTAGAAGAGTTTATTGCGGTCAAAGGCATAACGGCAATGGGCAATCAATTGACCAAAGAAAAGGTTTTGGAGATTAACATGATGGAGCCGCTTACATATACGCCTCCCACGACTACGGAGCCCGAGGAAATGGACGTGGTGGATGAAGAGGATTTGAATGAGGAAACAAATACTCCCCATGATGAAAATGAGCCTGATGAATCCATTACCGATAATGATGGGCAGGGACGATTATTTTGATGTTTCGAAATAATTATATAAAAAACCCATTTTCCATTTTATTTCAAGACTGCTAAATAGTTATTTTTAGGACTGGTCAAGGAGGGGTCAAACTCTAGGATCACCCGTATATTAGTCATAGATAAGTCATAGATAAGCCATAAATAAAGTATGAATACAGTATGAAACCTACGGAATGAACATACTGAGGGTTATAAGAATAGTGTAGGTTCTAAATAACACTTTATTTAGTGATTCTTTGAATATCTACAATGCGCCAACTTCTGAGAAATTTCGGTTACTATATTTGATAGGATAAAAACCTGAAATGTCTCCATGCCTAGCAATGCTTCTGTAATAAATCTTAAAGCTGTAGTTCTTGAATTATTATGGAAACCAAATTGCAGGATCTTTGTAAAATTTATAGCTTGGGTTAAACCAAGGTGTACAACGCATTTTATGTAAAAATATATTTCTGCAGTTTCTTCCCCAAAACCTTTTGATTTTCAAAAGAAAAACCTTATTTTTGCGCCCCTCTTAGCGACGAGTCAAGAATAAGAGGAATTAAAAACTAAACTTAAACAAACCCTTCTGTGGGATAGTCGCATTAAAGTCTTGTAACAGCGCAGAATACAAAGCATTGGTTTTTCATTTCCGCGAAGGCGAAAATCTCAAAAATCAATTTTACAAACAAATGGCTGATAAAGCAAACAAAGAAGAAGTGCAGGTAGAAGATACCGCTACTCAAAACGGGGAAACTACAAAACCCCAAAAGGAAGTTTCCCTAAAGGAAAGCAATCCTGAAAAATTTCTAAAGGAATTCAACTGGCACAACTACGAAGAAGGGATTGACCCAATCGACGACGGTAAGCTTGAAGAATTCGAAAAATTGGTAGCTGAGAATTTTGTTGACACCCTTGACGATGAGGTTGTGGAAGGAAAAGTGGTTTACATCACAGACCGTGACGCAATCATAGACATCAACGCGAAGAGTGAAGGGGTGGTTTCGTTGAACGAATTCCGTTACAATCCAGATTTAAAAGTTGGTGACAAAGTAGAAGTATTGATCGACGTTCGTGAGGACAGTACTGGTCAATTAATTCTTAGCCACCGTAAAGCTAGAACCATTAAGGCTTGGGACCGCGTAAACGCTGCCCACGACGAAGGTACAATTGTAAACGGTTACGTAAAATGCCGCACAAAAGGTGGTATGATCGTAGATGTTTTCGGTATCGAGGCTTTCTTGCCAGGTTCGCAAATAGATGTTAAACCAATCCGTGATTACGACGTTTACGTTGGTAAAACAATGGAGTTCAAAGTGGTTAAAATTAACCACGAATTCAAAAACGTTGTTGTTTCGCACAAAGCGCTTATTGAAGCGGATATTGAAGAGCAGAAAAAAGAAATCATCGGCCAACTTGAAAAAGGACAGGTACTTGAAGGTGTTGTTAAAAACATTACTTCATACGGAGTATTTGTTGATCTTGGTGGTGTTGATGGACTTGTTCACATTACTGACCTTTCTTGGTCACGTATCAACCACCCGAACGAGATTGTTGAGCTTGATCAGAAATTGAACGTTGTTATCCTTGATTTCGATGAAGATAAAACGCGTATCCAATTAGGTCTTAAGCAATTAAATCCTCACCCATGGGAAGCTCTCGGTGAAGAGTTGAAAGTTGGTGATAAAGTAAAAGGTAAAGTAGTTGTTATTGCAGACTACGGTGCATTTATTGAAGTTGCTGAAGGTGTTGAAGGTCTTATCCACGTTAGCGAAATGTCTTGGTCTACACACTTACGCAGCGCACAGGATTTCGTAAACGTTGGTGATGAGGTGGAAGCGGTAATCCTTACAATGGATAAGGAAGAGCGCAAAATGAGCCTTGGCATCAAACAAATGACTCCAGACCCGTGGACTGACATCACTAATAAATACCCAGTTGGTTCACGCCATAAAGGTATTGTTCGCAACTTCACCAATTTTGGTGTTTTTGTTGAACTTGAAGAAGGTATCGATGGTCTTATCTACATTAGCG
Source organism: Aequorivita iocasae (assembly GCF_016757735.1). Lineage (NCBI taxonomy): Bacteria > Pseudomonadati > Bacteroidota > Flavobacteriia > Flavobacteriales > Flavobacteriaceae > Aequorivita > Aequorivita iocasae. The sequence goes on along the minus strand of NZ_CP068439.1, from coordinate 2,914,712 downwards.
ACCTTTCTTGGACCAAGAAAATCAAGCACCCAAGTGAATTTACCAACATCGGTGACGAATTGGAAGTGGTTGTGTTGGAATTGGACGTTGAAGGTCGTAAACTTAGTTTAGGTCACAAACAAACCGAAGAAAACCCTTGGGATAAATACGAAGACGAATTTGCTGTTGGAACCAAGCACACTGCAACTATCGATGAGGTAGTTGACAAAGGGGCAACCGTAAAATTCAACGATGATATCGTAGCTTTCGTACCAAGCCGTCACCTTGAAAAAGAAGATGGTTCTATGTTGAAGAAAGGTGATGAAGCAGAATTCCAAATTATTGAATTCAACAAAGAATTTAAGAAAGTGGTTGCTTCGCATATGACTATTCACAAAGAAGAAGAAGCGAAGATTGTAAAAGCTGCCGCGAAAAAGCAAGCTCAGGATGCTGAGGAGGCAAAACCAACATTAGGTGATGCCAATGCAAAATTGCAAGAGCTTAAAGACAAAATGGACGGTAAAAAATAATCGTTTCATTTATAAATAATGAAAAGCCTTTCGTTTCCGAAAGGCTTTTTTGTTTTATAGAATTCAATCAATTCTAAATACATCGTCTTTAAAAGCCAAAAAAAATGTATTTTTGCTCTCTGAATATAATTCAGAACTTCCTATGAGCCAAAAAGTGTTACTGAACGCAACCGAGATAAACATTGCGCTTAACCGTTTGGCTTGCCAATTGATCGAAAAACACGACGATTTTTCAAAAACAGTACTTATCGGAATCCAGCCTCGTGGCGTTTTTTTAGCAGAAAGGTTGAAAACGCTGTTGGAGAACGAATATAAAATCAAGAATATCAAACTTGGTTATTTGGATATTACTTTCTATCGGGACGATTTCCGAAGAAGTGAAAAACCGCTTGAGGCCAACAAAACCCGAATTGATTTTATCGTGGAAGATAAAAATGTTGTTTTTATTGACGATGTGCTTTTCACCGGAAGAAGCATCCGCTCTGCATTGACAGCGATGCAATCTTTCGGAAGACCTTTGGAAATTGAATTGCTGACGTTGATAGACCGCCGTTTTAGCCGCCATTTACCGATCCAACCAGATTATAGAGGAAGACAGGTAGATGCAATTAATGGCGAAAAAGTGAAAGTTTGCTGGAAAGAAAACGATGGAGAAGACGCAGTGTACCTCGTTAAAAATTGAAACCGAAACTGAAATCGAAAGACCGACAACTGAAAACCGATAACCGATAACAGAAAACCGAAAAATGAGCGAACTAAGTGTAAACCACTTACTGGGAATAAAATACATCACCGAAGCCGATATCCAACTCATCTTCGAAACGGCAGATCATTTTAAAGAAGTAATCAATCGGCCAATCAAAAAAGTCCCATCGCTTCGTGATATTACCATTGCCAATCTCTTTTTTGAAAACAGTACTCGAACCAAACTATCCTTCGAATTAGCTGAAAAAAGGCTTTCGGCAGATGTTATAAATTTTGCGTCATCAAGTTCTTCGGTAACCAAAGGCGAAACACTAATTGATACGGTAAACAATATCCTTTCAATGAAAGTTGATATGGTGGTGATGCGACACCCAAATCCTGGCGCAGGCGTATTTCTTTCAAAACACGTAAATGCAAGTATCATTAACGCTGGAGATGGTGCCCACGAACATCCCACACAAGCTTTGCTCGATGCTTATTCCATTCGGGAAAAGTTGGGTGATGTTGCTGGAAAAAAGGTTGTGATTGTTGGTGACATACTACATTCCAGAGTTGCATTGTCAAATGTTTTTGCACTTCAAAAACTTGGAGCAAAGGTTAAGGTTTGTGGTCCTAAAACGCTTATACCTAAATATATAGAAAAACTTAATGTAAGTATTGAGACAAACTTACGCAATGCGTTGGAATGGTGTGATGTAGCAAATATGCTACGCGTGCAGAACGAACGAATGGACATCAGTTATTTTCCAACAACTCGTGAATATACACAGCAATTTGGCCTCAATAAAAAAATACTCGATTCCTTAAATAAAGAAATTATTGTTATGCATCCCGGCCCAATAAATAGAGGTGTTGAAATAACAAGCGATGTGGCAGATAGCAAACAATCCATTATTTTGGAACAGGTACAGAATGGCGTTGCCATACGTATGGCAGTAATTTATTTATTGGCTTCAAAAATAAAACATCATGAAGATTGAGAATCACCCAAACTATGTGGTCCTTGAAGATGAAAAGGAAGACATTATTGACTTTGCATCGTTTATTGAAAATCAGGTTCCTTCAAAATATAAAGGGCAAAATGTAGTATTGAACCTTTTAAAATACGATAAACTGGAATTGCCGCATTTATTGCAATTCCTTAAAACTTCCAATCTTCACCGTAAAACCAAGCAATCCTTTGTAATTGTGAACAATGCTATCGATTTTGATGACGTTCCTTTTGAAATGATTGTTGTGCCAACCCTGCAGGAAGCTGGTGATATAGTGGAAATGGAGGAGATTGAAAGAGACTTGGGATTTTAAAAAGGTTTGCAGTCGCAGTAAACAGTCACAGTTTATATTTTAAAATTGAACACTACTGTAAACTGCGACTGCGACTGAAAACTTACAATTTAAAATGAAAATTACAATCCTCGGATGCCATTCTGCAACACCCACAGCCGCAGCACATCCAACGGCTCAGGTTTTGGAAATAAAAGGGCATTTGTTTTTGATTGATTGCGGCGAGGGGACGCAAATGCAACTTCGAAAATATAGAGTAAAGTTTTCGCGAATTCGACATATTTTTATTTCGCATCTGCACGGCGACCATTTTTATGGGTTGGTGGGGCTTATTTCTACTTTTCTTCTATTGGGAAGGGAAGCCGAACTTCACATTTATGGGCCAAAGGGAATAAAGCAGGCCATTCTGCTTCTTTTAAAACTGGGGAAAGCTTATACCAATTATCCCTTGTATTTTCATGAATTGGAAGAAACTACATCTCAAATTATTTTTGAGGATGAAAAAGTTATTGTGGAAACAATTCCGCTAGACCACAGAGTTTATACCAACGGATTTCTATTTAGGGAAAAACCTGATGACAGAAAATTGGATGTTGAAAAAGCTCGAAAACTTAATATAGATTTAAGCTATTACAACAAAATAAAGCAGGGTTTTGATGTAGTGAACAGAGAAGGAAAGCTCATTCCAAATAAAAGTATAACTTTTGATCCTCCCGCACCCAAAAGCTATGCCTATTGCAGTGATACGGCTTATTACCCTGACATAGTTCCGCAGATTAAAAACACAACCGTGCTGTATCACGAATCAACCTTTTTGGAAGAACATCACCATCTTTGTGAAAAGACCAAGCACAGCACCGCTAAGGAAGCGGGCGTAATTGCGCGAAAGGCAAAGGTGGGCACTTTAATCCTTGGGCACTATTCCGGGCGATATGGGAATTTGGAACTTTTCCGAAAAGAAGCGAAGGAAGTCTTTGATAATGTGGAATTAGCAGAGGATGGGAAGACTTTTTCCTTTTGAAACCTGCAATTAAAATAGAAACAAAAAAAATCAACACCTTGCACAGCATATTTTAATACATATTTAATAAGCCACTGTTTCAAAGAATTTTTAAAACTCTTAACTTGCGTTAAAACTTGAACTATGGCCGAAAAGCTTCACGATTATCGAAAATCATATGAAAAGGGTGAACTTTCCAAAACATCGGTTGCTGAAAACCCGATGCAACAATTCCGTACCTGGTTTTTTGAAGTGAAAGAGAGTGGGGGTGTTGACGAAGTAAATGCAATGACGCTCACTACTATCGGCACTGATGGTTTTCCAAAGGGTAGAGTGGTTCTTCTTAAGAAATATGATGAATACGGTTTTTATTTTTACACCAATTACAGCAGTGAAAAAGGCAAATCCATAGCTCATAATAACAGGGTTTCACTCTCCTTTTTTTGGCCGAATATGGAACGCCAAATAATAATAAAAGGAACTGTTGAGAAAACTTCAGAAGTAGATTCAACCAATTATTTTCACTCTAGACCAAAGGGAAGCCAGCTTGGCGCTGTGGTTTCGAACCAAAGCGAAGTTGTGGAATCTCGCGAAGTTCTTGAAAAAAAATTAAAAGATCTGGAGGCAAAATACGAAAATAAAGAAGTTCCAAAACCAAAGGATTGGGGCGGGTTTTTAGTAAAGCCAGTTTCCATTGAATTTTGGCAGGGCAGGCCCAATAGGCTTCACGATAGAATTCGTTATACTTTGGAGGGCGACGATTGGGTTATTGAACGTTTGGCGCCATAGTTTTAAAAATTCCAAAAAACTGAAACAATTTTTATGAAAACACTATACTTAGTAAGACACGCCAAGTCATCCTGGAAACACGATGTGGATGATCATAAACGCCCTTTAAAAGGAAGAGGGGAACGTGATGGAAAACTGGTGTCAAAAAAAGTGGGGAATGATATTGATCCCCCCCAGCGAATAATCAGCAGTGATGCTACCCGCGCACTTTCCACAGCATATTTTTTTAAAAATGCGCTAAAAATTGATGACTCAAACTTTGAAATCAATCATGAGCTTTATGATTTTAGCGGTCAAAACGTAATGCGAATCATAAAATCATTGCCAGATAGTCTCGATAAAGTAATGATCGTGGGGCATAACCATGCTTTTACTTCCGTTGCAAATATGCTTGGAAACAGGTATATTGACAATGTTCCCACTTGTGGTTTTGTGATGTTGCGTTTTGATGAAGAAAAGTGGAGCGATATAACCACGGGTGAAACCGTTAAAACCATTTTCCCACGGGACCTCAAATAATGACCGAAAAAATTGATACACATATACAAGTTCGCAATCAATACAATAATCGGGAATTAAGCTGGCTACAGTTTAATGCCCGTGTTTTGCAGGAAGCGAACGATAAAAAACTGCCTTTACTGGAAAGGCTTCGGTTTTTGGGTATATTTTCGAATAATCTGGATGAGTTTTTTAAAGTGCGTTATGCTACCATTAGGAGGATAGTAGAGGCCGGGAAAACAGGGCGTAGTTTTTTGGGAGGCATTTCGGCAAAAGATCTTTTGGAGGAAATCACCCTTACAGTAATAGATCAGCAAGCCCATAGTTTAAATATTCTCAGCAATATTCAAAAAGAACTTCGGAAAGAGAATATCTTCATTATTGATGAAACTGAGATTACCCCAGACCAAAGCAAGTTTATTTCTGAATATTTTATTCGTCATGTGAGTCCTGCAATGATGACAATTATGATAGGCGAACTAGATGAATTTCCTAGCTTGCGCGATAGCGCAGCATATCTTGCCGTTACTATGGTAATGAGCAAAGAGGACGATACTTTTGAGGCCAAGCATAATTATGCACTTATCGAAATTCCCCGAACGATAGACCGTTTTGTGGTGCTTCCGCCGCAGGGAGAAAAGCAATATGTTATTATTCTCGATGATCTTATTAGACATTGCCTTCACAATATTTTCAGCATTTTTAAATATGAAACCATTTCGGCACATATGATTAAGATTACACGTGATGCCGAACTAGACATTGACAGTGACTTAAGCAGAAGTTTTATTGAAAAGATTTCAAAAAGTGTTAAAAATAGAAGTGTGGGCGACCCCGTACGTTTTGTATATGACAAGAGTATCGATAAGAAAACACTTCAGTTTTTATTGAACAAGATGGGAATTGACAAAACGGATAGTATAATACCCGGTGGGCGTTATCACAACCGTCGTGATTATATGAATTTTCCTAGATTGGGAAGACCAGATTTGCAGTACGAGCCACAGGAACCATTGCCAATTCCAGGATTGAGCTTACAGGGAAGTCTTTTTGACAGAATAGCAGAGAAAGATTATTTACTGCATGCTCCCTATCAAAGCTTTATGTACGTGGTGAAGTTTTTACGCGAAGCTGCACTGGATCCCAAAGTAAAATCAATCAAAATCACAATCTATCGTTTGGCAGAAGTATCGCACATAGCAAGTTCGCTTATCAACGCAAAAAAGAACGGAAAAGACGTTACGGTACAGATAGAGCTTCAGGCGCGCTTTGACGAGGAAGCAAACATAGAATATGCAGAGCTACTCCAGAGTGAGGATATTCGTTTGATTTTTGGCGTAAAAGGATTGAAAGTTCACTGCAAGGCGTGTCTTGTGGAAAGAGTGGAAAATAATAAAAGTGTACGCTACGGAATTTTAAGTACTGGAAATTTTAATGAATCTACAGCCCGTTTATATACTGACTATACCCTTTTTACCGCAGATCAGCGTATTTGTAAAGAAATAAATAAAGTTTTTGAGTTTTTTGAGGTAAACTACCAAGTACGAAAATATCGTCATCTCATTGTATCGCCGCATTATACCCGCAAGGCGCTTTACCACTTAATAGATACGGAAATTAAGAATAAAAAAGCAGGACTGCCTAGTGGTATAAAATTAAAACTGAATAGCCTTTCTGATTATAAAATGATTGATAAGCTGTATGAAGCAAGTAGGGCTGGAGTAAAAATAAAGATGATTGTTCGCGGCATTTGCTGTTTGATACCTGGAGTTAAAGGGATGAGCGAGAATATTGAAGCCATAAGTATTGTTGGAAAGTATTTGGAGCACCCACGTTTATTTATTTTTGAAAATGCTGGCGATACCAAAATATATATTTCTTCTGCGGATTTTATGGGAAGAAACCTTGACAATAGGGTTGAAATCACCTGTCCAATATATGATGAGGACATTAAACAAGAGATTCTTGAAAATTTTGAAATTGGGTGGAGCGATAACGTGAAGGCCCGGGTAATAAGCATTCATAATGACAATGCCTATCTAAAGAACAACAAGCCACCGGTGCGCTCCCAATTCAAAATGTATGATTATTATTTAAATAAACTAGAAGTAAGCTAATTTGTTGAAAATTGAAAAATATGGTGCGGTAGATATAGGCAGTAATGCCATTCGGCTATTGGTTATGTCAGTAATTGAGCAAGAAGGAAAAGACACGCTTTTTAAAAAAACCTCCTTGGTGCGTGTGCCCATACGTTTGGGAGCAGAAGTTTTTCTGGATGGAAAGATTTCAGAAAACAGCGCCAACCGCATGGTTGATGCCATGACGGCTTTTAAACTACTCATGAAAACCCACAATATAACCCGTTTTAGAGCTTGTGCCACTTCTGCGATGCGTGAAGCTAGCAACGGGCGCCAAGTTGCGGAAGCAATTGAAAAGAAAAGTGGACTATCCATAAATATTATTGATGGCAATGACGAGGCGGCCATTATAGCTTCCACAGATTTAAAGAATTTGATACAGGATGACAAGGTTTTCCTTTATGTAGACGTAGGTGGCGGTAGCACGGAACTTACAGTTTTTGCCAATGGTAAAAATGTGGCCTCTAAAAGTTTTAAACTGGGAACGGTTCGCCTTTTGGAAGATCGTGTGGATGAAAGTATTTGGGGTGAGATGGAACTATGGATAAAAAAGGAACTCAAAGACTATAAACACGTTTCTATGATTGGTAGTGGCGGAAACATCAACTCTATCTTTAAAAAGAGCGGCAAGAAACTCGGAAAGCCTTTAAGCTATTTGTATCTTTCTTCTTATTACGAATTGATGAAATCGCTTAGCTACGAAGAGCGCATTACCGAACTGGATATGAACCCAGACCGTGCCGATGTGGTAATCCCGGCCACGCGTATCTATCTCTCTGCAATGAAATGGAGCAAGGCAAAAAATGTATATGTTCCCAAAATAGGACTTAGTGACGGGATTGTAAAAAGCCTTTATAATGAAAAGATTGCCGCAGAGTTGGAGGTGAATTCTTGAGGCAGCTCTGTAACTTCAACTATACATTAAAACCCTAACCACTACAGCCATTGCCATTTCGAATAGTTACTTGTAGTTCATTATAGGTTTATGAGAAAAATAGATAGCATTAAAGCTAACATTATATATGAAGTGATTAGTCCAATTCAAAATCCATCAATTTGACATTGCCGTAATAAATTTCTCCGGAAGTTTGGTCTTTCGGCAATGCAAAATAGAGGCTAAAGATTTCTTTTTTAAATTGCCGAGTATTAAAATAGATAGGTTTTTCGTGGGGTTTTCTTTCCGTGCCATAATTAATGCAGGTTTCAATATCTTTAAAACCTTTCATTTCATAATTTTTAAACGTATCTGGAACTTCTGGCCGGTACTGGTAGCCATAGTAGGGGGTTTTGTCGTCCGGCTTTGCGTCTACCAATTGAATAAAATCGCCATCAAAAGGGCGCAGCCTCAGTTTTTTATCACGAAGCACTACGTATATATTGTTGGGGTTAAAAGTTTCTTTTTGGTTGGTAAGCGAAGTGGCTTTTATTTTAAACTGTATTTTTTTACTGTCTTTTGGTATTCGTATATAATATCCTTTAAAGTGCATTTGAAAAAGTCTAGAGCGCTGGTCCACCTTTTTAATTTCCAGTTGAAAAATGTTGTCAACCGTAATGGTTTGGCAGTAACCAAAAGTGGTGCTTAGTAGTATTAAAAATGATATGAGGTTTTTCATAACCTAAAATTTTATGGTCAGAATAGCTTCGGACAGTTATTTTTTTTATTTATCGTTGGTATTTTTATTTTTTTTTCGTGGCGATAGTTTATAAATAAGCCACCCAAAACCTACTATTAAATGTAGAAGTATAACGCTTATTACAATGATGGAAAATGTGCTCATGGATTTTTATTTATTCTCTTTTAAGCTCTGTATCAAGAAGGTTTAGGATTTTATCAATTTCCTGCAGTAGGGGTATATAATGGGCTGTTTCTGCACTCGTACTGGTAAGGATGAAGGTGAGCAGATTGTTTTCAAAAGTTCTTGTTTGTACGAGCGCATTATTGCTGAAACGGTGTTCCTTTGGTGGGATGTCGAGCACTTGTTGCGAAACCTTCGTTTGGTCAAAAACCGTTCGTATGCTTCCTTGTTCGCTGCGGAGTAAATCGCGCACGTTTTCACGTTGGGTACGCAAATCCTGCTCCTGAAACTTTATATTTTCCATTACCGATTCCCAGGAGGCAAGATGTATGCGCAGTTCGTTGTTTGATATATCTTTCAAGCTGCCGGAGTTTATCATTTCATTTAAAAGGGAATTGTTAGGGCTGAAGGCAATTTCAAATGCAAAAGCGTCAAAAAGCAATTGCGATAGGCGTTTTTCATTTGTCTTTATTGTATCATCAACAAAAGCTAAAATGCTTTTGGCACTTTCGTAATTTTTTTTGTTTACATCAATAAGGTTCTGCAACTTTTGCTGATTGGCATGAAATTCATTTTTAAGACCGTTCAGATAAGCCAGTTCCTTTGCCTGGGTAGCTTTTTCTTGGTTTGCATTGTTTATGCTTAGGGCTAGCAATATACCTATAACCACCAGTATTATTTCTCCCACAGCATATAGAAGGTATTTGCCCAGTCTATTGTTTGTGAGCATATCTATCCGAATGCGTCTAAAGATTTTCGCCATTTTTATTAAATAATTACCTTTTTACCCTAGGAGTATCAATCAAATATAATTCAATTTATTTTTATTGAAAGTGAGCACGATAGTAAGGTTTAACAACTGCTATATCTGAATCTTCCGCTATTCCATGGTGTTTTTTGAATCTTTTAAATAAGTAAATTTACTTAAATACCATATTATTGGTATAAAAAGGATTAAACATAGGGAAAATAGATAGTTCGAGGAGATAAGATCATTTCCCGTTTTTGTTTCCACAACGTTGTGTGAAACAAAGAAGAAAGTATTTCCGGCCCAATGCATGCTTCCGGTAAGCCATAAATTTTTTGTATTTACTAGCGGGATTATGAAAATTATCCCCAATAAAAACAGATAAAGAAGTGTATCGGGAGCGTCAGTAAGCCTATAAATATGGTTTAGTAAATAGATGGTTGCAGAGATAATTATAAGTAGAAGTGTGGAGACTTTATTTCTAAAATATCTATAAATCAGTCCCCGGGTCAATATATCTTCAGAAAAAGAAGAAAATATAACTCCAAAGGCAAAGGGCAAACTGCTCTTTATAAGCGTAGTGGCATCTGGAATGCTTACTACAATTTCAATACCTAAGGCAAGTGAAATTGTAAAGGGTATAGAATATAATAGCACACCCAGTAATATTCCGAAGCCTATATTTCTCAAAATAGTTTTTGAAAAGGGAAGTCCCCAACATTTTAAACCTTGTTTATTGTACCATTTTCCGAACAGCCACGCAGCTGTGATAAATAAAACTTGAAAAATGAAAAAGCCCAAGACATTGTTTTGGAACATTATCATGTATTCAGCAAGATGGTATAAAATAAATAATGTGATAAATGCCAAAGCTATTTTTAAAGTTTGATTGGCACTGTTTGATAGATTAGCCATAACTCTTCCTGAATTATAGGTGATTTTTATCTTTACTCTTCCCCAAGCTTTTGCTTTTTTGAGTTCCTTTTCCTCTATTTACGCTCCAATAAACGGAATTGTATGTACAAGAAAATAGCCTGTTAAACTAGCAAAAAGTATAGGTATAAAATATGTAAACCCCGTTAAAGTTGCTAAAAGATGGTGGGGATCAAGGCTTTTTCTTTTCAGTTCCATTTCGAACAATTACAAAAAAAATTACCCGTGGATGGATTGGTGTTTTCCCAAATCTTTCATTACATCGGCTTCGAAGGAAAGTAGTTCGTTCCACTTTTGGTCTACCTCTTTTCTATCACCGTATTGGCGTGCAAAGCCTAGAAACATTGTATAGTGATTTGCTTCACTTACCATCAGTTTCCTATAGAATTCTGCAAGTTCCTTGTCTTCCAGCTCTTCGCTGAGCAATCGAAAGCGCTCGCAGCTGCGCGCCTCAATCAAGGCTGCATATAGTAACCTGTGGACTAGTTGTGTGGTGCGGCTACCGCCTTTAGGGAAAAATTGTACAATCTGTAATACATATTCATCCTTTCGGTCACGCCCCAAAACCCAACCACGCTCCAGAATTTTGTCGTGAACCATTTTGAAATGGCTTATTTCTTCCTTTACCAAAGCAATCATTTCCTGAATGAGCTCAGTATATTCAGGAAAACTCACAATCAAAGAAACCGCCGTGGAGGCTGCCTTCTGTTCACACCACGCGTGGTCGGTAAGAATATCTTCTATGTTTTTCTCAACTATGTTTACCCAACGCGGGTCTGTGGGAAGTTTTAAACCAAGCATTTTAATTAAAGTTTAAGGTTAAAAGCTTAAAGCTTTCGGCTTATAGCTTATTTAAATATCCAAATCAAATTCCTTGCGCAACTTTTCAATTAATGGATTTTTTTCCTTCATTTTTTCAAATTTTTCGCGCGTGGTGTATGCATATCGCTTTTCGGAGGTTTCGTTTACGGTAATGTCTAAATCCACGTCGTAATTCTGAAGTTTCTCTCGCAAAAAACCTAACAGCTCATATTTTGCCCGCTCCACTTCGGTCTTTATGGTTTGATTGGGGAATTCAAGGTGAATGATGGAACCGTCCAGTTTTGGAACGCCCATCGTTAAATGTGAAAGCAGATTGTATTTCCCATCGCTTTCAACATTTGTAGTATATTCGGTCCAGGCAGCCTGCATTTCTTCTTCAGAAAATTCGTTTGTGGGAAGATTTTCAGCATCGGGCTGGTTTGCAACCAGTTCCTGTTTTATTTCTTGCTTTTTTTGAATGCTTTTTAGTGAAAGTGCAGAAACTTTTTTTGCATTTCTTTCTGCTAAGATTTGTGGGCGTTCAATTACTTTTTTAGGTTCTCCACTCTCAGGATTTTCTTTGGAAATGGTATTTTTAGACGTGTCATTTTCAGAAGAAATTTCTTCTGAAGGTTCTTGAACCGCACTATTTTTTTCCTCTATTTCTGCTCCAACTTTCTTAAAAGGCTTTGGTAACACATTTCCTGCAGAAGTTATTTTTTCTGAAGTATATATTTCGCTCTTAAAATAGGAGGGAGGTATTACGAAACGTCGGCCGTTATTGGAGTTTTTTTTTTCGCCCTGAAAAGTCAGGGAAGCAAGCTGCATCAAGCAAAGTTCAACAAGGAGCCGTTGGTTTTGGCTGTTTTTATATTTTAGGTCGCAAGTGTTTGCAATATCAATTCCATCAATCAAAAACTGTGTGCTTGTTTTTTGCGATTGCTCAAAATACATGGTTTTTACCTGTTCGCCAACTTCCAGAAGATTTATGGTTTCCTGATTTTTGCAAACAAGCAAATCGCGGAAGTGGGAGGCAAGGCCCATAATAAAATGGTGCCCCTCAAAGCCTTTTGAAAGTATTTCGTTGTAAGTAACCAAAACCTGCGGGATGTTGTTTTCCAAAAGCAAATCGGTAATCTGGAAATACCAAGTGTAATCAAGTACGTTCAGGTTTTCGGTAACTGCTTCGCGAGTAAGGTTTTTCCCAGCGAAACTTACTACGCGATCAAAAATGGAAAGTGCGTCACGCAAAGCACCATCGGCTTTTTGGGCTATGATGTGAAGCGCGTCGTCTTCGGCTTCAATGTTTTCCGCTTTTGCTACTTCTGCCAAGTGATCCTTAATATCACGAACCCCAATTCTTCTGAAATCAAAAATCTGGCAGCGTGAAAGTATGGTGGGTATTATTTTGTGCTTTTCGGTAGTCGCCAAAATGAAAATGGCGTGTTTCGGCGGTTCTTCCAACGTTTTCAAAAAAGCGTTAAAAGCAGCTGAAGAGAGCATATGCACCTCATCAATTATATAAACCTTGTATTTTCCAACCTGCGGTGGGATTCGAACTTGATCTATTAAGTTGCGAATATCATCTACAGAGTTGTTTGAAGCGGCATCCAATTCAAAAATATTGAATGCAAAATCCTCACCTTCCTTTTCGGTGCCGTCCTGGTTTATTTTTTTGGCGAGAATTCGAGCGCAGGTTGTTTTCCCCACACCACGTGGCCCTGTAAAAAGCAATGCCTGAGCAAGATGGTTATTTTCTATGGCATTTTCGAGCGTATTGGTAATAGCTTGTTGCCCAACAACGTCTTTAAAAACGGCAGGCCGGTACTTTCGGGCTGATACAATGAAGTGTTCCATAGTTCGGTAACAAATATAAAGATGTAGAGCGGGTTTTTAAAAAATAGGTGTTTGTATTTTCCTATATTTATTAACATTGGAGTACTTTTGCAAAGCAGGCCGCCTTATCGCTGCCGAAGTTACTTCGGAAGAGGAAAGTCCGGACACCATAGGGAAGCATAGCGGCTAACGGCCGTCGTCCCGAACCAGTTTCGGGATAGGACTAGTGCAACAGAAAGGATGTACAGGTAATGCTGTAGTGAAATCAGGTAAACTCTATGCGGTGAAATGCCACGTAAACCTGTGCTTGAGGGTACCCGCCCGATGCAGGAGGGTAGGCAGATGGAGCGTTTCGGTAACGGAACGCCTAGATAAATGATAAGGTGCCGAACTAGTTTCGGTAACAGAACCCGGCTTACAGGCCTGCTTTTTTCTATTGAAGGTTCTCTGCCATTTCGCCCATCCATTGCTTAGCTTGAGATAGGGATTGGAAAGTTTTAAAAGGGGCTTTTATAAAGAACTTTTCAAAATTTGCAACTTTACGGGATGTTTCCGATTTATAAACTATTGCAAATGCAAACAGGTTGGGCAATTGAATGTTATATGAGTTTGGAGATAGGTTTCGGGAGTAATCATTTATCCTGTTCGAAATGTAACCAAAGGGCTTGTTTTGGTAAAATTGTGCGGAAAGTTCCTGAATTTTACCTACATCTTCATTATTCAATGTCATTCCTTCAATAAAGGTGGAAATCATGTAGTGCTCATAAAACTCAATTTTTACAAATTCGAGTTCAATGAGTTTTAAGGGCAGTATAAACATAAGGATAACTAAGCAAAAAAACTAAATATGGAACTTCCGTATTTCCGGGCCTCAATAAAATGTGGAAAATTGGAAAGATCATTTTGTTTAGCGTGTTCAATAATAAGAATTCCTTCGGTATTCAGCAAAGATTTGCTAATTATTTCTTCTAATAATTCTTTTAAAATTTCCGTTGAGAAATCATACGGAGGGTCTGCAAAAACAACATCATATTTTCCTGAAGCTTTTTCCAAATACTTGTTTACATCAGACTTTATGGTAGTAATGGGGAATTCAAATTCTTCTGAAACTTTGTTTATATATTGAACGCATCCTACATGCGCATCCACAGCTGTAATATTTTGAACACCGCGCGAGGCAAATTCAAAGCTAATGTTTCCGGTTCCGGCAAAAAGATCCAGAACCTTTATTTCATCAAAATAATAGCGAACCCTTAATATGTTGAAAAGGGCCTCTTTGGCAAAATCGGTAGTAGGGCGAACGGGGAGGTTTTTGGGCGCCGTTAATCTTCTTCCTTTATATGTTCCTGAAATGATACGCATTAAAGTACATTTTTTAATATGAAATGTTGGTGCGATTTTGCGGGGTTGAGATTAATTTTGTTCGAAAAATCAGAATCCAAAAATTCTAAATTTCGGATGTAGGAATAAGCAATTTTGAAATTTTCGTCTTCTTTTTCAATTTCACCCAACAGTACTACTGGAAGATTTTCTGGGCTTAGGCTTAATTGTTCCATACAGAAAAGAGTATAATAGATAAAATCTTCGGGAGTTTTGTAAGTGTAGCTATTGCAAAGCTGCAATCCGCTATTCTTAAATACAATACAATCGAAACTGTTTTTCTGAAAGTGCAAATACATTTTGGGCAGCGAGTATTTTTCTTTTTCAAGAATTGTTTTCAGCATTACGGTAACGGAATGGTAGTAGCTAAAGGAACCGTACTTTTCAAAGAAAAAATTGTTGATATTCATAAAAGGGACATACACCACAACAATCTCCAAATTTTCCAGAATATCATGGGCCATGTAGTCATTGGCCAATATTCTGGAGTTGAACTTTAAATATTCGCTGGCTTTGGTTTCATCAAAAAGGGTAGCGGGCACTAGGCTATAGACGGGTGTGGAGTATACCAAGGAAACTTCGCTGAAAGTACTATTCAATATGTTATTTGTGAACATAATGGATTCTATCTCCATGAGCAACTCTTCTGGAGTAGTACTATAGTCAAGTTTTTTCTCCAGGAAAAAAATAGCCTCTTCGTTTTCTGGATTTGTTACCAAAAAAGAAAGCCCGTTCAAAGAAACTTGAACGGACAGTCTATTGTTTATAGTATTTTGTATTTTAGTTGTCTTTTGCTGCATCGTAAATTTTAGGCCAATTTCCGGTAGTATTTACCTCTTCCAAAGAGCCTACTTTAATGTCTGGACCGTTAACACCATCTACGGATTGTACTTGAACTTCCTGCGCTAAAAGGTCTTTATTTAAATCTGCCAATATAACCTTCTTTGCCACTTTTGCTTCAAATACTGAGTAAGTAGCATCATTCTTAACTATTTTTCCTGCTTTAAGTTCAAATTTAGCATCAACTCCTTCCACGGGAACGTTCATCATCGTTTTATACCTGTCTGTATTTCCGTAAAGGGAATCTTTAACAGGAGTAAAGCCCAATGTATCAATCAAGGATTCTTCAATGAAATAACCCTCATCTATACCAAAAGCTTTGTTTTTTGCAACATCGGCATAACTTGTGTCGCGTCTTTGCGTAATTGCAAATTTTGCAGTATCAATGAAACTAATCAAACTGTCCCAATCACCTGTAAAGCTTCCAGTTATTTCTTTGTGTGCAAGCTCTGCGGCCTGAATATCTTTTAAATTCTTAATTACTTTGGCATAGCGAGCTTCCTTAACTTTATTGAATTCAACAGGGCCCATTACAGAGTTGTAAAGTTTCCAGCCTAAGAAGATGATGACAATCCAAAGAACAATCTGAATTACTAATTTCATTATTGATATTATTTAAGTGTTGATTTTACTAAAAGGTCTATCGCAAATCTACAATTTTTTTTTGTTCACAAAAGTATATTCCGAAAAAATCATACCTATCTTTAAACCCTCATTGATAGCAGCAAATGATGAATGTATCAGAATTTTACAGTTTTTTAAAAAATGATTTTCCACATACTACCACCACAAAACAGGATATTGCACTTCAATTATTGGCAAAATTTGTTCTGGGCACGAATAAGAATGAAACATTTTTATTGAAAGGATACGCTGGAACCGGAAAGACAACAATCGTAGGTTCATTGGTAAAAAATTTATCAAAAGTTAAAAAGCGTTCCGTATTACTGGCGCCAACGGGAAGAGCGGCAAAAGTGATAAGCAACTATTCTAACCAACAGGCTTTTACCATCCATAAAAAAATTTATTTCCCGAAGAGCGAAAAAGGCTCGGTTTCCTTCACCTTACAGCAAAACAAGCATCGCGATACTATTTTTATTGTGGATGAAGCTTCAATGATTCCTGATATCAATCAAGATTCAAAATTATTTGAAAACGGTTCGCTTCTCGACGATTTAATGCAGTACGTATATAGTGGCAATAATTGCAAGTTGCTTTTGATTGGCGATTCCGCACAGCTTCCACCAGTCCACTTGGACATAAGTCCCGCGCTGGATGCACAACTGCTTGAAAACCAATATAACCGAGAAGTAATAATTTTAGAGTTGGACGAAGTGGTTCGGCAGCAAAAAGACAGTGGTATTTTGGAAAATGCCACAAAAATCAGAGAACGCCTTGATGATGAATTATTTGAAGCATTTAAGTTTTCTGGAACAAATTTTCCAGATATTATCCGTCCCGTTGATGGCCAAGAAATAATGGATGCCATTAATGATAGTTATACCACCTTGGGAAATGAAGACACCGTTATTATAGTACGTTCTAACAAACGGGCAAATCTTTACAATCAAAGCATTCGCGAGCGTATCCTTTTTCAGGAATCAGAACTTTCGGCAGGCGATTATTTAATGGTCGTAAAGAACAATTATTTTTGGGTGGACAATGCAAGTGAAGCTGGATTTGTTGCCAATGGTGATATTGTAGAAGTTTTGGAAATATTCGCTTTCAAAGAGTTATATGGTTTCCGTTTTGCTGAAGTAAAAATGAGAATGGTGGATTATCCTAATATGAAACCTTTGGAAACGGTACTTCTTTTAGATACGCTTACTTCTGAAAGTCCATCGCTCACTTATGATGAATCCAACAAACTTTATCAGGAAGTTATGAAGGATTACGCAACTGAAAAATCTAAATACAAGAAATTTTTAGCTGTAAAGAATAATAAATATTTTAATGCACTACAAGTGAAATTCAGTTATGCCATTACCTGTCACAAATCGCAGGGAGGACAATGGAATACTGTATTTGTAGAGCAACCGTATCTTCCCAATGGTATAGATAAAGAATACCTTCGTTGGCTTTACACTGCAATTACCAGAGCTCGTGAAAAACTGTACTTAATAGGTTTTAAGGACGAATTTTTTGTAGATTAGTAGTCCATGGAAAACTTGGATATCATCATCAGTATTTTTCTGGGCATCGGTTTGGCCGCTGCCGTAGGTTTCCGTGTTTTTTTACCATTGTTGGTTTTGAGTTTAGCTGGCTATTGCGAAGTAATCCCTTTGAATGAAAGCTGGCAATGGATGGGAAGCTTGACAGCTATGATAACTATGGGTGTTGCAACTGTCGTAGAAATATTTGGATATTATATTCCTTGGCTCGACAATTTGCTGGATACGATAGCATTGCCCTTGGCAACCTTGGCCGGAACGGCAGTTATGGTTGCTACAATTGCAGATCTGAGCCCAGTAGTCACGTGGTCTTTGGCTATTATAGCCGGAGGTGGCACGGCTGCATTAATTAAAGGAAATGCTTCCGCAGCACGGTTAACTTCAACCGCCACAACAGCTGGTACGGCTAACCCTATATTAGCAACAGTGGAAACAGCAATTGCTGTAGTTATGGCTTTTGCTTCGATATTTATACCTATTTTGGCTTTTGTACTTGTGGTATTTTTGTTTTTTGTGATATTCCGATTCTATAAAAAGCTTCGCAAAAAAAGATTGCCACCCACTTAAACTTCTTATTTTTGAAATCATTTTTAAAAACTTCGACTTGAAAATAATAGCAATGATTCCCGCACGATATGGTGCGTCTCGATTTCCTGGAAAATTAATGCAAGATTTGGCGGGTAAACCCGTAATCGTTAGAACATATGAAGCTGCAAAAGCAACCAATCTCTTTGATGATGTATATGTAGTTACCGATAGCGATGTGATCTTTCAAGAAATCGAAGCCAACGGTGGCAGGGCAATCATGAGCCAAAAGGAGCACGACTGCGGAAGTGACCGTATTGCCGAAGCCGTAGAACATATGGATGTGGATATTGTGGTAAACGTTCAAGGGGATGAACCTTTTACTAGCCGTGAAGGTTTGGAAAAAGTTTTGGCAGTGTTCAATGAACCCGATGCAGACAAAATTGATTTGGCTTCATTAATGTCCGAAATACATGATTGGAAAGAAATCAATGACCCAAACACCGTAAAAGTAATTGTAGATAAAGACAATTTCGCACTTTATTTTTCACGTTCACCCATTCCATACCCCCGCGATAAAAATGTGGCAATCCAATATTATAAGCATAAAGGAATTTATGCGTTCAGAAAACAAGCCATTATGGACTTTTATCGCTTGCCAATGCGTTCCCTCGAAGCGGTAGAAAAAATAGAATGTATACGTTATTTGGAATACGGAAAAAATATAAAAATGACCGTTTCAAATACTACAGGGGTTGAAATTGACACTCCCGAAGACCTAATTAGGGCAAATAAACTACTGAAGGAAAGTAAACCCGATGCAGTTAACAATAAGTTCCGGAATTTTCCAATGGTACCAAAAGTCGTTTTTGGGGAAGGCTGTTTTGATCAACTTACGTCAATTTTATCTTCCCATAAAAAAGAAAAGGCACCGTTTATATTTTTAGTTGACGATGTTTTTGAAAAAAATACCGAATTTTTGGATAGAATCAACCTTCGTTTTAATGACAAATTGATTTTCATTTCAGCAGAAGAAGAGCCCAAAACATCACAGGTAGATGAACTGGTAAAAAAAATACAAACCGAATTTACCCATGCACCTTCAGGAATAATTGGCATTGGCGGTGGAACAGTAATGGACCTTGCAAAAGCCGTTTCCATTATGCTTACCAATAATGGCAGTGCTGCGGATTATCAAGGTTGGGATTTGGTAAAGCAGAAAGCAATTTACCATGTAGGCGTTCCCACGATTTCAGGAACTGGTGCCGAAGTTTCACGAACAACAGTACTCACGGGCCCTGTGCGTAAATTGGGTATTAACAGTGATTTTACGCCATTTGACCAAGTAATCCTTGATCCTGAACTCACAAAGGGGGTTTCTAAAAACCAATGGTTCTATACCGGTATGGATTGCTTTATCCATTGTGTGGAATCCCTGAATGGTACTTTTTTAAACGCCTTCAGCCAAAGTTATGGCGAAAAGGCCTACGATCTTTGTTTGGAAATTTTCTTGGGAGATTCCCTTTCTGATGAGGAAGCAAGGGCAAAACTTATGATGGCATCTTGGCATGGCGGCATGAGTATTGCCTATTCTCAGGTTGGGGTTGCCCATGCGATGAGCTATGGGCTTGGCTATGTTTTGGGTACAAAACATGGCGTGGGCAACTGCGTTGTTTTTCAGCATCTGGAAGAGTTTTACCCAAAAGATGTTGCACTATTTAAAGAAATGGTGAAAAAACATAATGTTGAAATACCACAAGAAATTTGTAAAGATCTTTCTAAAAAACAGATGGATACCATGATTACTGTTGCTCTAGGAATGGTTCCGTTATGGGAGAACGCTCTGGGAAGAAATTGGGAAACTATAATCACCCCTGAAAAACTTAGAGAATTATACCTAAAAATGTAATAATACCGACATTAGAATGGGTCTGACAAAATTCATTTTTGAAAAATTAATGGGATGGAAAATTGAGGGTTCTTTTGATCGTTCAGTTAAAAAATCTGTAGTGATTGTAGTGCCGCACACTAGTTGGCACGACTTCTATATTGGGGCTTTTACCAGAAGAATTTTAAAAATTGAAATAAATTACATCGCTAAAAAAGAATTGTTCAAATGGCCCTTTGGATGGTATTTCCGTTGGATGGGAGGTGCGCCTTTAGATAGGAACCCGGGACAAAACCAAGTAGAGGCTATTGCAGAAATTTTCAGAAAAAAGAATGAGTTTCGCCTGGCGTTATCTCCTGAAGGAACCCGGAAAAAAGTAGCAGTATGGAAAACAGGGTACTATTATATAGCTTTGGCAGCAAATGTACCCATTATTACGGTGGCTTTTGATTATCTTACAAAGAAAGTAATCATTGGAGAACCTTTCTATCCTAGCGGTAATATAGATGAAGACACATTAAAATTGCGGGCCTTTTACAAAGGTATTGTGGGAAAAAACAAAGCTTTTTCTTAATAAAAATTGTTAAAAAACATAAAGTTTCCATCATTTTAAAATGTTGATAATCAGTAAATTGTTGTTAAAAAATAGTTAAGCAGTCTAAAAAGATTTCCATATATAAATTCTAAGTATTATTTATGCACTGATACAGTATCTTATTCAATTCAATCTTAAACTTTAAAAAAAAAATATGAAAAAAATGAAATATTTAATTCCAATTATGGCATTGGCACTTACTGTAATATCTTGTAGTAATGATGACGATGGTGGCGGAGGAGGTGAAGAAACTCCGAACCCAATTTTGGCAACTGTTTTTACTACTAGTAATACCAACAGCTCTATTGTAGCATATAATTTTACTCCTAATGGGATATTGCTTAATTCCTTCGTAACTGGTTCCAGTGATAATGAAGGCATTTATTATGATGAGGAAGAAGATGAACTAATTGTAAATTCCAGAAGCCAGTCTGTAATAAATTCCTATTCAAATATTGAAAACACGGAAGATGGAGGTAACTTAAACCTTTTTCTTTCAAGCGATTCAGTTTTAGAGAGTCCGCGTGATATTGCTGTAAAAGATAATGTTTATATTGTATCCGATAACGCAGATGTGGATGGAAATCCTGATACACCAGACGGCAGATTTTTTATTTTTACACGTGATAATTCCGTTTACACCCTTCGGAATACGGTAACTGTAAATTATGCTGTTTGGGGAATTGAGCTTATTGGAAATGATCTATATACTGTAGTTGACAAAACTGCTGATGTAGCGGTTCTTAAAAATTTCATTTCAACCTATACTACTGACGTTACAGCTACTCCTGATAAGCGGATTACTATTGAAGGTATAACGCGTACACACGGAATTACCGAAGATGGAGGTTTTGTAATACTAACAGATATTGGTGATGCAGCTAATGAAAGCGATGGAGGATTTCACTTTATAAGTGGTTTTGTAGCTAAATTTGATGCAATTCCAAATGGAGGTACCCTTACCGTAACAGGAAATCAAGTAAGAGTTTCTGGCGCGTTGACCGAATTAGGTAATCCAGTTTCGGTAGAATATGACAGTCCAAGTCAGACAGTTTTCATTGCAGAACGTGCTAATGATGGCGGAAAAATTCTATTCTTTAATGAAATAGGAGCAGGTGGAAATTTAGTTCCTACCTTAAGTTCTCCATTTGCCGGAGCATCCTCGTTATTCTATATTGATAGATAAACTTATAGTTTTAGAATAATAAAAAAGCCACCGTTTAGGTGGCTTTTTTATTAGTTTTTATTCCTCAGAAGACACTTCCATGGTATGATACACATTTTGTACATCATCGTCTTCTTCTATTTTTTCGAGAAGTTTTTCAACATCTGCAGCCTGTGCTTCGGATAATTTTTTGGTAACCTGCGGAATACGCTCAAAACCAGAAGAAAGTATTTCAATATTATTTTCTTCAAGATAGGATTGAATGGCTCCAAAACTTTCAAATGGCGCATAAATCATAATACCGTCCTCATCTTCAAAAATTTCCTCCACGCCGTGATCTATTAGTTCAAGCTCCAACTCTTCAATATCCAACCCTTCTGGGTTTATACGGAAGTTACAGGTGTGGTCAAACATAAAAGATACAGAGCCCGAAGTGCCCAAACTGCCATCACATTTATTAAAATAACTGCGAATATTGGCAACGGTTCGTGTATTGTTATCGGTAGCAGTTTCTATTAAAATTGCAATACCGTGGGGAGCGTAACCTTCAAAAAGAACTTCTTTGTAATCTCCCAAACTTTTGTCGCTTGCACGCTTTATGGCACGTTCCACGTTATCCTTTGGCATGTTTACTGCCTTTGCATTTTGAATAACAGCGCGAAGTCTGGAATTTGCGTCCGGATCGGGGCCTCCTTCTTTTACTGCCATTACAATATCTTTCCCAATACGTGTGAAAGCCTTGGACATTGCAGACCAACGCTTCATTTTTCTTGCTTTTCTGAATTCAAAAGCTCTTCCCATAATTTTAAACTATTTTGATTGCAAATTTAAAAATTTGAACGGCATTACAAATTTTATTTCTACCTACCCAATAAGTTCGTCAATAATCTTTGCAAGCTCAAAGTCCTTTTCTGTAACACCGTCTGCATCGTGCGTAGAAAGGTAGATCTCCAAGGAGTTGTAAACATTGCTCCATTCGGGATGATGCTGCAATTTTTCAGCTTCAAAGGCAATGCGTGTCATAGCCGAAAATGCCTCTTTAAAGTCCTCAAATTCAAAGATAGTGTGCAGGGCACCCTCGTGGTAATCCCACCCTTCAAATTCCTTCAATTTTTCTTTAATTTCCTTTTCAGATAAAGCTTTCATAATTTTTTTATTTAATTGATATAATTTCTTCATTTAAACTGCACTCTTCGATTACTTGTGAAACAGTGATTTGGTGAGAATCTGGCAATTTGTTGTGTTTTGGAAGTAGTGCTTTGTACAAATCTTCATTACTGCTAAAAACACTTTTAAATATAGGCATTTTATCTCCTATTTTTGAAGCGATTTCCCTAAAAAGATCCTCATGGTGCACCATATCATTGCTGGCTAGATGAAAAATTCCGTGAAGCGACTGGTTAATTATATAATGTATTTGCTGGCAAACTTTGTTTACAGTAGTAGTAGATATTACAAGGTTTGGATATACTTCAAACGGAGCGTGGTGGCGAATGCACTGACGCAGATGAAGAATTTCTGGAGAATTAATTCCCAGTACCATCGGCAATCTCAATATTGCAGTTTGTGAAGGAATATTTTCCAATAATAATTTTTCTGTCGAAATAGTATGCTTTCCTAAGCTAGAGGTAGGGAGCGGGGGGTCATTTTCATAAGATGGGTGTGTGGATTTACCTTCAAAAACTTCCACGGAAGAAATATACAAAACGGAACAGCTCCTATTCAATAGCGCATAATTCACAATTTCTTTATGAGCTTCGTATAGATTGTTAAAATCGCCGCTCAAAGCAGAAATAATAATCGTTGGCTGAATTTTATTCAATAGCACCAGCATAGAATCTTCTTCCACACAAAAATTATGGAAAACTTGATTTTCAGAAAAAGTACCCTGTTGCTGACAGTAGGTGCAGTGTACGTCAAAATAGGAGAGTAGTTCTTTGTACAGCGCATTGCCAATAAAGCCACTGCCTCCCAAAATTAAAATCCGTTGCCTTTCTTCTTTCTTCTTCATTTAATTTTTTTCATCACTTTAAAAAATGGACAATTTAGTTTTTGTGGTGAATTGTTCCAAAGCCTGCATCCCCAAATATGAATTTCCTTTTGGATTTAGCGCAGGCGCCCAGGTTGCAATGGTGAAACAATGCGGTAAAAGTGCAACAATTCCACCGCCCACGCCACTTTTACCTGGCAAGCCCACCTCAAAGGCAAACTCTCCCGCTTCATCGTAAAATCCGCAGGTTAGCATAATGGCATTGATTCTTTTTACTTGGCTGGAAGTTAAGTGCTGTATGTGTTTTAAACACTTTCCTTTGTTAGCGAAAACGAAAAAAGCATTGGTAAGTTGCCTGCAATCCATCATTATGGAACATTGGTGGAAATAAAAATCCAAAACGTCCTCAACCTTGTTGTTTAAATTTCCGTACGACTTTAAAAGATTTGCAGCCGCATAGTTATTGAAGCCAGTTTTGCGTTCAGATTCGGCAACTTTTTCGTTATACATGATGGTATCATCGTGTGTCAATTCCCGAACAAAATTGAGGAAATCTTCCTTTGGGTTTTTTAAATGTGAAAGCAGCACGTCAGCAATTACGATAGCTCCCGAATTGATCAACGGATTTCTAGGGATGCCATCCTCAAGCTCCAAAAGCGAAAGATGGTTGAATGGGTTACCGGAAGACTCTACATCCACCCGTTCCCACAAATCATTTCCTACCAGTTGAAAAGCTTTGGCAAGTGAAAGCACTTTTGAAATACTTTGGATTGAAAATTTTTCCGAGGAATCGCCCACCGAATAATTTTCACCCGTTATCAATTGTAGGTGAATTCCCAGTTTGTTCTTTGAAATATTTGCCAATTCAGGAATATAACTTGCAACTTCACCCGTATTTTCAATTTTTTTGAGTGATGTGTGTATTTCTTCTAAAATTGCTTGATAATCCAACATTAACCTTTATAAAATGGTGTTTTCACAATTGTTGCTGCAACTGGCTTATTTCTGATTTGAATAAAAATTTCGGTACCGGGCGCGCTATTTTCAGTAGTTACATAACCCATCCCGATGCCTTTGTTTAATGAAGGTGCCATCGTGCCGCTGGTAACTGTGCCGATTTTTTTTCCGTCTTTATCAACAATCTCGTAATCGTGGCGCGGGATACCGCGTTCGTTCAGTTCAAAACCAATTAGTTTTCTTTTGACACCTTCTTCTTTCTGCTTTTTTAGGTTTTCAGAATTGATAAAGTCTTTTGTAAATTTTGTAATCCAGTCCAAACCAGCTTCCAATGGCGAAGTGGTATCGTTTATATCATTTCCGTAAAGGCAGAAACCCATTTCAAGTCTAAGCGTATCGCGTGCGGCCAGTCCAATGGGCTTTATTCCGAAATCCTTTCCTGCTTCCATCACTTTATTCCAAACTTGTTCCACTTCAGAATTCTTGCAATAAATTTCAAAACCGCCACTGCCCGTATAGCCCGTTGCACTGATGATTACGTGGGCTATTCCGGCAAAATCGGCTACCTTAAAATGATAAAATTTTATGGCACTCAAATCTTCAGATGTCAATGACTGCATAGCTTCAACAGCTTTTGGCCCTTGGATGGCCAACAGCGAATAATCATCGGAAAGGTTACGCATTTCGGCGCCCATGGTGTTTTGTTTTGTAATCCAATCCCAATCCTTGTCAATGTTTGATGCGTTCACCACCAATAAATATTTTCCGTCCTCAAATTTGTAAACAATCAAATCGTCAACAATTCCGCCCGTTTCGTTGGGCATACAATTGTATTGGGCCTGGCCATCCACAATTTTTGAAATGTCGTTGCTACATATTTTTTGGATTAAATGTAACGCATTGGGGCCGGTAATTAAAAATTCACCCATATGCGAAACGTCAAAAACGCCTACGCTTTTGCGCACGGTTTCGTGTTCTGCATTTACGCCTTCGTATGAAACGGGCATGTTATAACCCGCAAACGGCACCATTTTAGCGCCCAATTGTTCGTGTATGTGTGAAAGTGCTGTGTTTTTCATAATCTTGTCCGCAAAGCGGGTTGGTTTTGGTAATTAATTAAAATTTCAATTTACGCAAATGTATCACAATCCTTAAAAGGTAACGAGGGTTTCACGGGTTTATTTTTAACAACCGACGCGTTAAAATCATCTTAATCGGATGCAGGGTTCTCAATGTTTTCAATACTTTTAAAAGAAAAACCATGGCCACAACCACTTCCATCAATCCTTATAACGGAAAGGAATTGAAATCGTATAAAAACCACACAAAAAAGGAAATTTCCGAAATTATCGATAAAGCCGACAAACGTTTTTACAATTGGCGTGAAACACCTTTTTCCGAAAGAAAAAAACTGATGTTGGCCGCCGCTTCTGAATTGAAAAAAAACAAAAGGGAATATGCCGAAACAATGACTTTGGAAATGGGAAAGCCTATTTATCAGGCCATTGCGGAGATTGAAAAGTGTTCATGGGTGTGTGAATATTATGCCGAAAATGCCGAAAAGCAACTTCAAAACGAAGTAATAAAGACCGATGCCCACAAAAGCTACGTAAGCTACGAACCACTTGGTGTCGTGCTCGCAATTATGCCATGGAATTACCCGTTTTGGCAAGTTTTTAGATTTGCTGCACCAGCTTTAATGGCAGGCAATATTGGTGTTTTGAAACACGCTTCAAATGTTTTTGGAAGTGCTTTAAATATTGAAAAAGTATTTAACAGGGCAGGGTTTCCAAAAAACTGTTTTACCACTTTATTAGTTGGAAGTGATGCTGTTGAAGGAATTATTGAAAATGAAAAAATAAAAGCAGTAACGCTTACCGGAAGCGGTCCTGCGGGTTCTTCCGTGGCATCGGTTGCGGGTAAAAATATTAAAAAAA
Source organism: Aequorivita iocasae (assembly GCF_016757735.1). Lineage (NCBI taxonomy): Bacteria > Pseudomonadati > Bacteroidota > Flavobacteriia > Flavobacteriales > Flavobacteriaceae > Aequorivita > Aequorivita iocasae. The sequence continues at coordinate 2,888,227 of NZ_CP068439.1, read as the reverse complement.
CGGTATTGGAGCTTGGCGGAAGCAATGCGCTGATCGTGATGAAAGATTGCGACATGGACAAAACGATAGACACTTGTGTGCAGGCCCGTTTCCAAAATACTGGGCAGAGCTGTATAGCAGGAAAACGCTTGCTGATTGACGAATCTATTTCGGAAGAATTTGTTGAAAAAATGCTTGTGAAAGTTCGGGAATTGAAAAGTGGTGACCCTATGGACGAGGAAACTTATATTGGAACATTAGCACGTGAGGATTTGGCAAAGGATCTGGAAAAACAGGTTAATGCATCCGTAAAAGCGGGAGCTAAAATAAGGATAGGAGGAAAGCGGCAGGGTGCTTATTTTGAACCTACTATTTTAACAAACGTTGCTAATAAGATGGCCGTATTTAATGAAGAAACCTTTGGGCCGGCACTTTCCGTGACAACATTTAAAACTGCGCAAGAAGCTATTTCGCTTTCAAATTCTTCAAAATTTGGATTGGGCGTTTCCATTTTCACCAAGAATATTGAGGAAGCCGAAAAGCTCGCTTTTCGTTTTGATGAAGGCGCGGTTTTTATAAATGAATTGGTGAAAAGCGACCCACGATTGCCCTTTGGTGGAATCAAAAAAAGTGGTTATGGACGCGAGCTCAGCGAACACGGTATTCGGGAGTTTGTGAATCGAAAAACAGTGTTTATCAATAAATAAAAAAAAGCCACGAATGCACAAATAGCATATTATTATTAGTGTATTTGTGACCTAAGAGGGATTATCCCTTTTTCAAAAATTCTTCTTTTCTTTGAATTTCTGGTTTTGGGATGTTGTTTTTTTCCAAAAATGAATAGAATTTTTTTCCTTCTTTTTCCATTATAGTTTCATAGCGTTTCTTTGCTTTTGAAAACTCATCGGAAATCAGTTCGTAATTTGCTTTTGAAGCTCCAGAAACCTTGTTGAAATTTGATGCTACATTGCTGTAAAGATCGCCCATTTTTTCACGTAATTCAGGTTCTGCAGAGGCAACATAATTATCGCCAGTGGTAATTACCAAGTCTTTCCGAAGGTTCTCCAAAGCATCAAATAGCTTTTGGGCTTCTTTTTTCCCTTTTGGATTTTTCTCAATTACTTCAGTAGCTTTTGCTTGTGTTTCGGTGATTTGATATACCATATACGCCAAATCCTCTACCATATTGAATAATTCATCGGTGAGAGTTTCCTGTTCTTTTCGCTGTTCTAAAGTGGTGACCGATTTGTCATCATATTTAACTTCAATGTTATGAGTATAGGTTTCCTTCCCTTTTGTCAGTACTATTTTATATTTTCCTGCAGGAACTCTTGGAGCAGTAAAACCGCTAAAAGCGAGGGTTTTGGCTTGTGCCATTTTTGGAGCCACAGTACTAAAATCCCAGTTCACAATATTAATCCCTTTTGATTTTCCAGGATTGAGTGTCGTTATTTTATTGCCTTCCATATCTTGCACTTCCATCTCCATTTTTCCAAACGTATGGCGTTTTTTCAAGTAATATGCAATTTGTGCAGCGTTGGTTTTATTTTCACCTACAAATTGTGTTTCAGTTCCAAAACTTCCACTAAAACCGCTATCTTCGGTCATTGTGAATGGTTCAGTCTTAAAAAAATGAACGTCCTTATTTAATATTTCAGAATTTAATTCACGCAGGGGACTTATATCGTCAATAATAATAACACCGCGTCCGTGGGTACCCATCACCAAATCATTTGTTCGTTTTTGTAAATCAATAAAATGAACAGCCACAGGAGGCAACTTGTTTGTAAACTGAGACCAGTTTTTTCCACCATCTACTGTAACATAAAGTCCAAATTCAGTGCCCAGGAACAGTAAATCTTCATTTACGTAATCTTCTTGAATATTTCTGACAAATGCTTTTGAATCTATATCATCTGAAATTATAGACTTCCAAGTTTTGCCATAATCAGTGGTTTTCAATGTGTATGGCTTCATATCGCCGGTAGTATGGCCTTCAAAAACTGCATATGCAGTCCCTTTGCCGTGAACACTGGCCTCAATGTGGTAAACCCAAGTATTTTTAGGGATTCCCACAAGATTTTCGGTAAGGTTGGTCCAAGTTTTTCCGCCATCGGTAGTAAGCTGCACATTTCCATCATCGGTTCCCACCCAAATAATATTTTCGTCCATTGGCGATTCAGCAATTGTGAAGATGGTGGTGTGCTTTTCCGCTCCGCTGTTATCAACCGAAAGTCCACCAGAAATGGCTTGATCCTGTTTAGCTTTATCATTTGTTGTTAAATCTGGTGAAATTATGGTCCAGCTATCGCCCATATCGTCGGAACGGTGCAAAAATTGACTTCCCATATAAAATCTATCCGGAGCGAAATTGCTTACGGCCATTGGCGCATTCCAATTAAAACGAAGCTCCGCATCACCTTTTTTGGGCTGGGGTTGCACAGTGGTTGTTCTGTTTAGGTCCACGTCATAACGCCAAACGTTTGCTGCGCCCTGCATTTCTGAATAAATAATGTTCTTGGTAGGGTGCTTTAAGACTCTAAAACCATCACCATAGCCTACACTGTTCCAGTGCCGTGCAGAAACACCGCCAGGGGCAGATGAGGGTCCATACCAGGAACCGTTGTCCTGTAATCCTCCGTACACATTGTAAGGTTGGGCATCGTCAACACTTATGTGATAAAATTGAGAAAGCGGAAGATTCTCCACAATTTCAAAAGTAGAGCCCCCATTCCAGGATCGGTAAACCCCGCCATCTGTTCCCGAATAGATAATATCACTATTATTTATATCGAAAACAACATCGTGAATGTCGCTATGCATATTCCCTAGATTTTTGAAAGTTTTACCTCCATCGCGACTTATAGAACCTGTTAAGCCACCTTTCACTATGATATCAGGATTTTTAGGATCGATAGTTATTCGTGAAAAATAAAAAGGGCGCACGGTAAGCCCAAAATCATTATTTAAATGTTCCCAAGAATTACCGCTGTCGTTTGATCTCCAAAGCCCGTTGGTTTCTTTTTCACCAGTTTCAATTACCGCATAAATTATTTTACTGTCGCTTGGTGCCATTGCAATCCCAATGCGCCCCAGTTTTCCCGATGGAAGATCATTTGTTAATTTATTCCAAGTTTTCCCTCCATCGATGGATTTATAAATTGCACTGTTTTCGCCACCAGAATTGAAACCCCAGCCCGTCCTTCGGAACTGCCACATAGAAGCAAAGAGGACGTTGGGATTTTTGGGATCCATTAAAACATCTGAAGCACCAGTGGAGGATCCTACATATAGAATTTTTTTCCACGTTTTTCCCCCATCGGTGGTTTTATACACACCACGGTCTTCACTGTCACTCCAAAGTGCACCCAAAACGCCCACATATATTTCATCTGTTTTGTTTGGATTTATGACAATGGAAGCAATGCGTTCTGAATTTTCAAAACCTGGAATTTCTTTCCAGTTGTTTCCGCCGTCCGTACTTTTAAATAAACCATTTCCCACCGAAACTGAGTTTCGGGTCCAAGTTTCACCTGTTCCTACCCAAATAACTTCGTCTGGGTTTTTGGGATCTAATGTTATAACCCCTATAGATTGCGCATGTTCATCAAAAATTGGGGCAAACGTTGCGCCGCCATCACTAGATTTCCAAACCCCGCCACCTGCGGCACCAGCGTAAAGAATACGTGCGTTGGTAGGATGGTTTTCAAGATCGTTTATACGACCACTCATGAGGGCAGGTCCAATATGCCGGGCTTCCATATTGCCAAAAAGTTCCTTTCCCTTGAGCACTGTTTCTTGAGCGTAAAAATGCGGAAGTGAGCCAAAGGCTGCAAAAAGTATAAGAATCAATTTTTTCATTACGGTTGGTTTTTAAGGTTGGGCGCTTTGAATATTAATTGAAAAAAAATCCCCGTTCATACAGGGATCTTATTTTCAAAATATATTGTTATTCCTTTTTTTCTGAATTTTCGGAAGTCACAGGAAATGCAAAGATAGCTTTGTCAATTTCGGGATTAACAATTACCTCTTTTAACTGAATTCCTTGCCCTGCCATAGAAAGTGCGAAAGGGAAATATAATCCTTCAACTTCTTGATAATCGCTCATGGTGCTAACATTCATCTGGCCTTTCATAGGACCTTGAGTAATGGGATGTTCTGAAACAATTGGCACAAATGTTTCTGTATCAAAATAATGATAAGAAACATTAGGCTGCTCTACACCATCAACCGTAATAGGGGACTGGGTAAGTTTTATTTTGTATGTTTCAGTACCATCTTTTGTTTCTTTACCCATCAGCTCTACAGTGAAACCTTTGTCTTTATAGTTTAAAAACGGGGAGGGAAAGTCATTAATCTGCTTTTTCATATTTTCAGTAGCTTCTGCATCGCTTTTTTCTGGCAGCATTGTCATAAAATTGGTGCTCCACATTGTTTCCCCATCAAAGGCTTGCTGTACAATTTCTTGACCTTGAAAATTAATCTTTACCAGTTGGTTTCCGTCTTTAGTTTGGAATACTTCTACAGGTATTTCCATGCCTTGGGTATTTGCCGTTGCAGTCATTTTTACAGCCTGTAATTTTTCCCACGAAGCTTTTCCGCCTGTGTTTTCAAAATAGTTGTTAATGATTTCATCTGCAGTTTGCGCAGACATAGGAATAATAGCAGCAAATAAAAAAAGGATGACAAGTGTTTTAATGGTTTTCATAAAATGTTTTTTTTAAATTTCAGTAAATATAAGACTATCAGTTTTATAAAAAGTTACAGGTTAATATTTTTCTGGAATATGTTTTAAAAAGTATCTTTACTTAAAACTAAAAATCATGAAATTCGGAAAAGTGGACGACCCCGGAAATATAGACTTTTCACTTCCGCCGGACCACCCCGGAACAAAAGTCCTGCTGTCGAAGTATAAAAAGGCAATTCCACCAAAGCTCTATGTAGGCTGTGCAAAATGGAACAAGGCAGATTTAAAAGGCTTTTATCCGCGTGGGACAAAAGATGAACTGACATATTACGCAACCCAGTTCAATAGCATTGAGCTGAATGCAACTTTTTACAGAATTTTTCCTGCAGATACCTTTTCGGGCTGGTATGAAAAAACACCTGAAAATTTCAGGTTTTTTCCTAAGTTTTTTCAAGGAATTTCCCATTGGAAAAGGCTTCAGGATTGTGAGGAAACCTTAAATGAATACATTTTGAATTCATCAAATCTGCAGGAAAAATTGGAAATGCCCTTTGTGCAGCTTCCAGATAATTTCGCGCCGAAGAATATGGACAGATTGGAACCGTTTTTCAAAATACTTCCCAAAGACATAAAACCCGCGATAGAATTTAGACATACCGATTGGTTCAACGATAAAAAAATGTCCGAAGAACTTTACCATATTTTAGAAAAATACAGTATCACAAATGTTATTGTGGATACAGCCGGAAGGCGTGATTTACTTCACATGCGGCTTACCACGCCCACTGCTTTTATTCGTTATAATGGCGCTAACCATCCAAGTGATTATACACGGCTGAATGATTGGATAGACCGATTGGAAGAATGGATTGACCAAGGTTTGCAAAACATTTACTTTTTTGTGCACCAAAATATTGAAAAGGCATCGCCATTGCTTTCGGCACATTTTATAAAAAAAGCGAATGAGCGATTTGGAACGAATCTTCACATTCCAAATATGGATAATCCCGACACGCTTTTTTAAGAAAAAAATAGCTGCCGCTGATTTATAATTGCACACGTTCTGCTTGCTGTTTGGCGTTTTTGAGTTGCTTTTCAGAAGGTTTTTCAGGTTGTTGTTCGGCTGCTTTTTCAGGCTCAAAACTGAGATTTGCATAAGTAGGCAAATGATCTGAATTGATATCTTGTCCAAGTTTTATAGCAATAAGTCTAAACTCCGCTGACACGAATATATGGTCCAATGGCCATCGAAAAACAACGCTATTGGCATTGTATGTATTATATATTCCCCTGCCTTTTCGGAGGTCTAATAATTCACCTACATTTTGGAATAAGGATGTGGTGTTTGACCAGGCTACATCATTAAAATCTCCCAAAACAATTACAGGGTAAGTAGATGTTCTGCTTAAATTGGCAATTTTCATCATTTCTGAATCCCTGTCTGTAGAACGGGGATTGTGCTGTGGCATAGGCGGAGTAGGGTGAATGCTGTATAGTTGCACTGTATCACCGCTTGTTAACAACAGTTTAGTGTGTATGGAAGGAATTTTTTTATCAACCAAATATTTTACCTCAGGATTTATTAATTGGTACTTTGAGTACAATAGCATACCATATGTATTGTCTTGGGGAACCTCTACCCTATATTTGTATGCATCGGGTAAGTTTTTAACAACATAATCCCTCCATCTCTCATTGGTTTCTACGAGCAACATTATATCTGGATTCATCTCTTTGAAATCCGAGATTAAAAGTTCAGGTTTTTTGTTGGATTGAAGTACGTTGGCAGCGTACAATGAAATGGTAGTCCCCGCATTTTTTTCTTGGCTATCTTGAATGTCTTTAGCTGCAAGGGGTGTATAGGGTATTATTTTCCACGCTTGCATAATGAGGCAAGCAGCCAAAATGGTTACAAATAAATAATCGTTTACCCGCTTCACCTCAAACCTCATGAAAAATACCACAAACGCTACAAATGTTAATATTGTAAGCTGAATATGCGGAAAATCGAAAATACGTATCCACCAATAATCCACAGCCACAAATGGAAAAATTGTAAGTATAACCGCAACTGTTCCTAAAATATAAAGAAACGATTTAAACTTCATGAAAATGGACAGGTTTATATTTTAAAGATAGTTTTTATTTCTTTAAAAACTTAATCATGGTGCAGAGATGAAAAATCCTTACCGGTAGGAAGTTCAAATATTTCCAAATCAAAATAGGGTATGGCTGCCAATAAATGATCAAAAATATCGGCCTGAATGTGTTCGTAATTTTCCCACTTCTTGTCGCGGCTAAAGCAGAAAATCTCAATGGGAATGCCTTTATCAGTGGGTGATAAATGACGAACCATCATAAAAAGATCTTTGTTTATTGCAGAATTTTCATTTAAGAAAGCATCTGCATAATGCCGAAAAACCCCAAGATTGGTCTGGTTTCGTCCGTTTATCAAAAGTTTTTTGTCAGCTTCGTTCATTCTATTGTGTTTATCCACATCTCTTTGGCGGTGTTCCAAATAGGGTTTTATCAATTGAATTTTTTTGAGCTTCTCAATATCTTCCGAAGAAAGAAATTTTATGGATGTTTGCTTGATGAATATGGAGCGTTTTATTCTACGGCCTTTACTTTCCTGCATACCGCGCCAGTTTTGGAAGGAATCTGCAATTAGGCTATAGGTGGGAATGGTAGTATAGGTATTGTCAAAATTCTGTACGCGAACCGTCGCAAGATTTATCTCGGTTACGTAACCGTCGGCGCCAAATTTGCTGAACGTAATCCAATCGCCAATGCGTACAATATCATTTACTGAAACCTGGATACTTGCTACAAAACCAAGGATTGTATCCTTAAAAATCAAAAGGATTACCGCAGAAGCCGCTCCCAATGTTGTTAAACTGATTACGGAATAGCCCGTGAGCAATTGTATGATCCAAAAAATGCCAACACCCCAAGCAAAGATCATCATTACCTGCACGTAACTCTCCATGGGTTTGTCACGGTAGCGTTCCTTTTCCTCAAGAAAATTCCGAGTGGTGCGTAAAATACTTCTAAAGATAAGTACACAAAGAATGACCAAATATACCTGAGCCGCAACCTGAAGTAAATTTGTTATAAACGGCGATTCAATAAAGATAATGGGTATAAGGTACCAAACGATTCCTAAGGGTAAGGTATGGGCAATAAATCTGGGAAAATTACTTTTTACCAAATAATCATCAAAGGTGGTTTTGGTTTTGTCACTGAAAGCCTTAAATGCTTCCACAATAAATCTTCTGAAAACAACATCAAGAATTACAACCGCAGTAAATATAATGACGCAGTTTACCAGTACATTCAAAAAAATAGCCCATTCTACGACCATTCCTTCACTTACAAGGTAATCTTGGAATACGCAGCTATAATTTTGAATTGTTTCCCTATTCATTTATAAATATTTACGTTCCACATAAAAAGGACCGAAAGGTAACACGGAGCACATTACCACAATAAATAAATCTGTAATAGACCATTTCAACTTTTTATACATATATAGAGCACCCCCAACGTAAAGCACAAATAGCACTCCGTGCGCCATGCCTACTACTTGAACCATTTGAGGCATATGCCAAATGTATTTTAGGGGCATTGCAATTCCCAAAAGAACCAAAAAAGAGATAGCCTCTAATGTGCTTATTAATTTAAATGATTTTACTGAAAGATCCACAACTTTTATTTTCTTGCAAAGATACATCTTGCGCAATGCCCTACTAAATTTTAAGAATAATTTATTTGATGTCTTCATTTATCAAGAATGTTTATCTTTAAAAGAAAAATAGATGCTGCCACTTTTACAATCGCCAAGCGAAACAATCCAAAATTCATTACAGAACTATTATGAAGAATTCTTAAAGATTCTTCCGCGGATTGCCTTGGCAATTTTGGTGATTATATTGGGCGTGTTACTTGCCCAATTGTTAACCAATTTCTATAAAAGACGATTCCAGCAAAAATCTGAAGATCCGCTAATGGCAAAGTTTTTGGCCCAAGCGGTTAAAATCATTTTAATTATAATTGCCATTATGATTGCCTTGCGCGTAGCAGGCCTTGATGGCATAGCCACTGGAGTATTAACGGCCGTGGGCGGGGGCGCCATTATTTTGGGATTTGCCTTTCAGGATATTGGCAAAAATTTTTTGGCGGGGGTGATTCTTGCATTTAATAGGCCATTTAATATTAATGATACTATCAAAATAGACAATATATTCGGAAAGGTGAGGGCCTTAAGCTTTCGGTATTCCCATATAAAAACATTTGATGGCCGCGATATATATATTCCCAATAGCGATGTGCTTACCAAACCTGTTGAAAATTACACAGCCGATGGTTTTTTCCGTGTGGATTTTACGGTTGGAATTGGTTATGAAGATAATATTGAAGCTGCCAAGAGAGTAATTCAGGAGGTCTTGGATAATAACAAAGAAATAATTCGTGATGAAACCCATGAAAATTTTGTGATTGAAGATGAACTTGCCGCAAGTACCGTAAACCTAAAGGTATTCTTTTGGGTAGACACTGTCGACTATAGAAGAGCGTCACGTGTATTGCGAGGTATAATAATAAAACAGGTAAAGGAGGCATTGGCCAATGCCGATTTCAATTTACCATCTGATGTGATCGAGTTAAAATTATATAAGAATACACCTGAAATCCCCTTTAAAATAAGTGGAAATGCAGAAAAAAATCTTCCCCATAAATAATAAATTTTATTCGCAGGGTAGGGGAAGGTTCAACGTTGTGTAGCTCCAATTTTTTTTGTAACTGAAATGCCACCATTCCGTTCTGATGGTGCTGAAACCAAATTTTCGCATCCCTTCAAAGAGCAACTTTCGGTTGGCGAGTATTTCTTTTGAAAAATTGTAATTGTCAATGTGCGCTTCCTTTCCGAAGTAATCGTAATCGCTGCCCATTTCAACATAGCAACCTTCCAGAGTTTCCAGGGTAATATCTACTGCTGCACCCCGGTTGTGGATGGAGCCATTGCCATAAGGATTGCCCACATAGGTTGGTCGCGGCACTTTTGCCCACATCTTTTTCTGTACGTCCAAGGGGCGGTAGCAATCGTAGATTTTTATGCGGTAACCCTTTTCACAAAAATATTGGTTGGCTTGTAATAAGGCTTCTACTACTTCGGGGCGAAGCAAACATTCGGCACAGTCGTAAAGTGCTTCGCCTATAAAATTATGGGGGGTAGCATAGCGTATTTCGTAAACAAATTCAGTTGAAAAGTCTTTGAGGTTAACCAAAGGTTTCTGGAGTTTCCCATTGGAAGAAAAACCAAAGAACAGAAAGATAAATAATACATTAGGCAAAAACTTCATCTTTCAAATTTAAGCAGAATTTAATAACATTCCATTTCACAATTGGTAACTTTGGGGAAAACGAAAAACAATGAATGATTTAGAAAAAAAAACCGCACTCATTACTGGCGGTACAAAAGGAATAGGTTACGGAATTGCAGAAGCATTGCTTAAGGAAGGCATCAATGTAGCCATAACAGGAAGAACAAAGAAAACTGCAGAAGAAGCCGCAAAAAAATTAAACTCCAACGGAAATGATAGGGCACAGGCCATCGGACTTGAAGCTGATGTTCGAAACTACGAGAGTCAACAAAAAGCTGTTCGTGACGGCGTGGCCAAATTTGGCGGTATTGATATTGTTATTGCAAATGCAGGACTTGGACATTTTGGCTCTGTGGAAGATATTTCCATTGAAGAATGGAAGGAGACAATTGATACAAATCTTTCAGGACCCTTTTACACCTTGAAAGCAAGCGTTGAACAATTAAAAAACAACAAAGGTTATTTTATAAGTATATCTAGTTTGGCGGGTACTAACTTTTTTAAAGGAGGAAGCGCTTATAACGCAAGCAAATTTGGATTGACAGGTTTTACACAAGCAGCAATGCTGGATCTTCGTGATCACGGGGTAAAGGTGAGTACCATTATGCCCGGTTCGGTTTCTACGCATTTCAATGGAAATAACCCAGATGCTAAGGATTCTTGGAAGATACAAATTGAAGATATAGGCAAGCTTGTAGTAGATTTACTAAAAATGAATCCGCGCACCTTGCCAAGCAAGATTGAAGTTAGGCCTACAATGCCTCCATCATAACGAGTAGTTTATATAGAATAAATATTTAAAAAGGCGGTTCATCCATGCGATGAACCGCCTTTTTAAATATATACTGTCTAAGTATTTAGTTGGCAGAAAGAAGCGCCAAGAATTTATCAAGGTTTGGGAGAATTACAATACGGGTTCTTCTGTTAGTAGCACGGCCTTCCTTGGTTTCATTTTCGGTTAGAGGGTGAAAACTACTACGTCCAGCAGCAATCAATTTTTCTGGAGCAACACCATATTCATCCTGCAATATGCGAATCACGGCAGTGGAACGGTCTACGCTCAATTCCCAGTTATCTTTAATATAAGCGCCTGGCTTCACGGTCTGGCTATCTGTGTGTCCTTCAACCATAACCTCAAGTGCTGGCTCGCTGTTGATTACATTCGCAAGACGCTCCAAAAGTGGATTTGCTTTTTTGTTAACGCGTGCACTTCCTGAATTGAACAACAACTTATCAGAAATAGTAATCATTACTACCGTTTCATCAATATCGATTTTGATATCGTCTTCTTCACCTTCACCCGCTAAACTGTTATCTAGGTTCTTTTTAAGATTGTGGGAAACGATAAGATTCATTGAATCTTTTAGGGTTTTTGCCTGTGCCAATTCTTGGGGATCTACCTTGGCAAGGGCTTTTCGCATGTTTTCCTTATCATTTTCTGAAACCACAACACCTTCAATTTGCTGAAGACGGCTGTTGTTACTGTCAGTCAATGATTGGATTTTTGAATTGTAACTAGCAACGCGTTCTTCAATCTTTGCGTATTTGGCTTCAATTTCTTCTTTTTCAAGCTGGGTTTTGGCTAGGGTAGAACGGGTATCGTTGTACTGGTTCTCCAATTCTACATACTTCTTTTTTGATACACATGAGGTAGCAAAAATAGCTGTCGCCAGCATGGTTAGTGCAATAGCTTTTTTCATAATACTAAGTTTTTAAAGGTTTGTAGTGCAAATATAACCGCGTACCTCTCAAAAAAATTAGTTAATGGATGCTATTGTTTTGTTAAAAGTAGTTTCTCAAAAAACATCAAATACGAAACCCAACAACCAATAAAGGATTAGGAAAACTACAATTGTGCCAATGCAGCCACATTTGCCGCCGCCAATCTTTTTGGCGCCCCAACCTGCCAACAATATTCTAAGCAATTTTTTCATATGCAATATCTTAATTTAAACTTTATAAATTTTTTACTCATCCTTATTGGGTGCAATTTGCAACCTGTTTTTTCCAAAATCCAAAGTGCGGATAGGGAACGGGATGTTTATGCCAGCCTCGTCAAAGTTTTTCTTGATAAGTTTAATTGCTTTGTGCCGGGCCTCAAGTTTTGGCTTTGGTTTTGTGCTGGATATCCAAAAGCGGGTGACAAAGTTGATGGAACTGTCACCAAATTCAGTAAAAAAGAATTCAACTCCTTCATTGTGCTTTTGTTCAAAATTTTCTGACATTATTTTTACCACCAAATCTTCAACTTTTTGTAAATCGCTTTCATAGCCCACACCACAACTTACATCTATTCGTGACCGGTTTGATAAGGAATAATTGGTAAAAGGATTTTCTATAAAAACGGAATTGGGTATTATGACGTATTCATTGTCTGTTTGCCGTATCGTTATGTTGCGAAGGTTTATTTCATCTACATAACCATTTTTGCCTTGGGTCTCAATAAAATCGCCAATGCGAACCTTGGGCAAGAAAGAAAGCATTAGCCCAGAGAAGGTATTGCTCAAGGTACCTTGTAAGGCCAAACCAATTGCCAAGCCCACTACTCCGGCACCTGCGAGTACGGATGTAAGAACTTTGTCAAGTTGCATAACGCCGAGCGCAATAAAAAATCCTATGAGCAGTACTACAGCATATACAATGCGTGAAAGCATCTGTTTTATGGATTCTTCGGAAATTTTACGAAAAAGCAATCTATTGGATAGCCTTCGGAGGCCTTTGGCTATAAAGTAAAAAATCACCATTACCAAAATGGCAACCACAAAATTGGGAAGCTTTAGGATAATTGCATCTAGCCAGCCATCCAGTTTGTCCCACAAATTTGAAATAGAATTGTTAATTGAAAAATTTTCTTTGGCCATCTTGCATTTTTTTAAAATAATGTTGAAAGCATAAATGTACCCAAAATCCATAGGATTATGGAAAGAATGCCACCAATTATAAAGAAATGTTTGAACTTATAAAAGCCCATCCCATAGATTAAGGTATTTGTTTGGTAGCCCATTGGGGTAAAAAAGCTAAAATTGGCGCCAAAAAGTACTGCCAAAATAAAAGGTTTCATCGCTAAATCCAGCCCCACGGCAACGGCTATTGCAATAGGCGTCATTATAATTGCCGTGGCATTATTGCTTACCACACTGCTCATGAGCATCGTTATTAAAAAGATAAGCCCAATTATTATAATATTTGATTGTCCGCTCAAAATATCAAGCAAGTGGTCTGAAATCCATTTATCAGCACCGGTATTGTTCATTGCAATCCCTAAAGGGATCATCCCTGCAAGTAAAAATATGACCTGCCAATTTATTCGATGGTATACATCATTTAAATCTAAGCAACGTGTTAAGAGCAAAAGCCCCACGCCAGTTATGGCGCTTATTAAAATGCTCAAAACCCCACTTGCTGCCAATCCAACTACCAATATCAGAATGGCAAATGAGATACTCCTTTTTTTTCTATCTACCGAAGGCTTGGTTTCGTGCTCACGTAGTATGGCCACGTTTTCCATTTCATTCAGTTGGTTTATTTCATCTTTTGGAATTTCTACCAATAATCTGTCCCCAGGCTTAAGGGTAATCTGTTCAATGTTTTTACGGACCAACCTTTCTTTAGTATTTCGGATGTTTCTGCGTTTTTTTATTGCAATGGGCAGTGCATTTTGCAAAGTTTGCTTGCGAAGTTGCTTTAAGGTTTTTCCTATTAAAATAGAACCCGGAAGAATCAAAAGCTCTACCAATCCTATATCTTCCTGTTTTTTGGAGCTGTCTGCATCGACCTCTTCTTCCTTTTTTTGAAAATTTTCCTTTGTTTTGTGGACGCTTAAATCCTTTGCTTCGTTAAGCTTTGCAAGATTTTCCAAATCGCACATCAAAACCAACTTGTCTTTTGCCTTTAAGGTAATATACCGTCCGGGAGCGTTGGTGGTTTGCTTGCCTCGGTTCAATTTTAAAATTGATATTTCTGGGTTGGTATATAGAAAGGTATCCTCAATTTTTTTATCGATGAGGTCAGAATCTTCATTAATTACCACCGTTGTTACATAATTGTCCAAATCATATGCGTCCTGTAAATCTTCTTTGGAATCCTTCGGAAGCCATTTTGAAGCAATTGTTATTACGATAATGCCAACAACTAAAAAAAAACTGCCAAAAAAGGTAAATTCAAAAAAACTGAACCGTTCAGCGCCCAAGTCTTTCGCAACAGAGTTTACGATAAGGTTTGTGGATGTTCCCATCAAGGTACAGCTTCCCCCTAAAATACCCGCAAACGAAATAGGCAGGAGCAGCTTGCCCTGTGAGAGGTTAAAGCGTTTTGATAATTCTGAAATAATTTTGATAAAAACAATTACTACTGCAGTAGTATTAATAAATGCTGAAATACCACCCGTTATAAACATTAATACCGGAAGCAATAAGAAAAGCGGTAAAATGTGAAGGTTTTTAAGAAGTCGAGCCAGCGAAGCGATAACCCCGTTGTCCTCCAGCGCCAAGGCAATTATCATTAGCGAAAGAACAGTAATTGTTGCTGTATTTGAAAATCCGGAAATTGCTTCTTCTGGATTCACTAACCCTGTGAGGGCTAGGGAAGCAATGATTAGCATCGCAATTTTGTCAACCGTAAAAATTTCGAAAGCGAAAAGAATAATGGTGACAAAAAGAATAGAAAAAACGAGTATTATTTCTGTGGTCATTTGTTTTGATGGTTAGCCTTATAAAGATAACCGCAGAAATAAAACCCGTTACTAAGAATTTCTTAAAATATTGAAGCCGCCAATATTTTTAACATATTGGTTTAGCCCAAATACTTTTTCAAGATATGGCTTTTTGAGGTTTGGCGAAGTCTTCTGATTGCTTTTTCGCGTATTTGTCTTACCCGTTCTCGGCTCAAATCAAAAGTATCACCGATTTCCTGTAGGGTCATTGGCGGCTGCCCACACAAACCAAAATTAAGTTTTACAACATCAGCCTCTCGTGGTGCTAAAGTATCAAGAGCGCGGTTTATCTCAATGCGAAGCGACTCGTGCAGTAAACTTTTATCTGGGTTTGGACTTTCGCCAGAGCTAAGCACATCGTATAAGTTATTATCGTTTTCACCTTCCTGGAAAGGTGCGTCCATTGAGAGACTTCGCGTGGAATTTTTAAGTGAACTTTTCACTTTTGATTCACTGAAATCAAGTTCTTTGGCTATTTCAGCTGCAGTGGGAATACGCTGAAATTTTTGCTCTAAGTGTATGGAAGCCTTTTTAATTTTATTTATGTCACCAATTTTGTTTAACGGTAAGCGTACAACACGAGATTGCTCTGCGATAGCTTGCAAAATGGCTTGACGGATCCACCAAACGGCGTAAGATATAAATTTGAAACCGCGGGTTTCATCAAACCTTTTGGCAGCTTTTACCAAACCTACATTACCTTCATTTATAAGGTCGGGAAGACTCAATCCCTGATTTTGATATTGTTTTGCCACGGAAATCACAAATCTTAAGTTTGCTCTGCTCAGCTTATTTAGCGCAGCTTGATCTCCTTCACGAATGCGTTGTGCCAATTCAACCTCCTCTTCGGCTGTTATTAAATCTATCTTGCTTACATCCTGTAAATAGCTGTTTAAAGATTTGGTTTCGCGATTGGTAACTTGCTTCGTGATCTTAAGTTGTCTCATATATTCTCTTGTTTTTAATAATAACACGGCATAGTAATACATTTTATGGTAATTTCCAAATAGTTAACAGAAGTTGTTAAAATTTTACTATATAATTTTTTTTGCATACTTTAAACGAAAATTTCTATGAGATTAAAAAAAATTCTTTTTTCCACCTTCTATTTTTTTTGTGCCATACTGTATGCGCAAAAACCCACCGAAGTTCCCAAGCCAAGTGAAAAACCGATAGATTTGTCAAATCCGGCAGATATTATTATTTATATCGTGCTTCCGTTATGCGTAGTGTTGTTGTTTTTCGTATGGCGAGGAAAACGAAAAAATCGAAAAAAATAAATTTTCAGTTTTAATATTATATATTTTAATTGGAATACTATTTTTGGTGCAATTGTTGTTAATATCAAGAAAGCTTTATAAGTATGATAAAACAAATAGTTTTCTTCAGTTTTGTGCTGTTCAGTTGGGTAACATTCTCCCAAATAGATTTGCCCAATAATTCTGTGCGTTTTGATGCTACCGATTCAAATCTGAACAGCTCAACAGGTTTTGAGATTCCTGCCGTCAAAGCGCCGTCACTTTCTAATACCAAAAACCCGAACACACCTGACAATTCTGAAATAGGTAAGGAAAAAGAAAAACAGATTGATATGCAAAACGGTGATGGTTTATTGGAATATTCTGGAACCAATAAAGCTCCAAAATATTTCACAAAAGATAAAGAGGAAAAGCCTGAATATGGGAAAGACCAATATTTGGGCGATTTTAAAACCACTGCCAAAAAAGCTACTTTTATGTACCGTGACCACGAATTTGTGGATGGTGATATGATCCGTATTTATGTTAATGGCGAAATCGCCATACCACAGGCAAGACTTGAAGGCAGTTTTCGTGGTTTTGATCTGCCACTGCAGGACGGGTTTAACAAAATAGATTTTGAAGCACTCAACCAAGGTTCCTCTGGGCCCAATACTGCGCAATTGAATATATACGATGAAATTGGTAATCTGCTAGCTTCTTATGAGTGGAATCTTTTAACCGGCAATAAAGCTACAGCAATTGTTGTAAAACAATAATCTTTATCAAATTTTTAGGCTTCACAATGCCAGTTATACAATGAAGGGGTTTTCATAAAAATTTAATCTATAAATATTTCTTCAAAACTTAAGGATTTTAACGAATGTGCTTTAACTTTATACTAAATATTTAAAGTTATGAAGAGAGTACTTATAACATTGGACTATAATCCCAATTCTGAAAAAGTTGTAAATAAAGGAAAAGAACTTGCACAATTAATGAATGCTGAAATCTGCCTCTTACACGTGCTTGCCGATGTACGCTATTACGGAATGCAATATGAACCTTTTATGGGCTATGAAGGCTATGCGTTTCCGGTTGATTTCAGAATTCAGGAAGAATTCGTGAAAGTGGCACAGGATTATCTTGATAAAACAGCAACACATATAGGCAAAGAAAATATTACAACACACCTAGCCGAAGGTGATACTGCAAAAAGAATTTTGGAGTATGCCGAAGAATGGAGGGTAGATGTAATCGTTATGGGAACCCATAGCCATGGAACATTGGAAAAAATATTCCTCGGTACCGTAGCATCCAGTGTTTTGGAGCATACAAAAATCCCAGTTTACATGGTACCGACCGGAAAGTAATCAAGTTTAAAGAGGGTGTTATAGCGGTTTATCCTGCTCTAAACTTTCATTATCGTCACTACCTTGACTGAATAGCTTGTTCTCTTCATCGCGAAGGCCATTGCCTTTATTTTTTTTAGCTTGCTCGCGGCCTGGCACGTCTAGATCATTTCCAGCAAAATCTACTTTTTCCTTTCGATCTTTTAGCTGCTGGTCATCGCCACCGTCCCCATGGATGTTTTTTTGTGACAGTATATCCTTATCGTGTTCCGTTACATTTGGATTGTACGGAAGCTTTTCATCTTTGGGCTTACTTGTATTTTTCTCAGAAGTTTTCATATTTTTTATTTTAAAGATATTTTAAATGAAGAAAACCTGCAGTCCATTTAACACATATTAAATAAAATATAACAGCTATTTAAGGTTTGCCATTTAAGTTTGGTAACTTCGCAATATAATTCAACCTAAAGAACCATGGCACTTTCAAACAACAATATAATGAAAAAACTACGCGTAGCCCACAAACTGCGAGATGAGGATATTGTAAAAATATGCTCGTTGGTTGATTTTGCTGTAACCAAAAGTGAATTGGGCGCCATTTTCAGAAATGAGAACCATCCTAAATATATGGAATGTGGCGATCAGTTTCTTCGGAATTTTTTAAATGGGTTGGTAATTCACTTAAGAGGCCCAATGCCCAAAAAGAAAAAACCTTCTAAACCAAAACCCAGCTTGAATAGGGGAAAAGAAAAAAGCTGAATCAAATTTCTTTAATCCAGCTTTAGTCAGTTTTTGATTTTATATGTCTCAATAAATATATCTGCATGTCTTTCTGATTGTAGGATCTTCAAACAAATGCTTATTGACGTTTAGATAGTTCAACGTATGCTGCTTTTGTGATCCGCATTTAATCCTCTTTTGAATGTTTCGTAAGGTTTTCATAGTTAATTGTCTTATTGGTTTTTTTGAAATACGTTATTTAAAACGTCTTTTCGAATTCCAAAGATGTGATTTGGAAGTTAAAGGTCTGTGTTGTTTTTCGTTACTGTCTAATGTTCTCATGATTATAAATTTTTAATTGTTTGAATTTTTAGTGAAATCTTCTTCTTAAATTCCAAGAATAGGCTCTTGAAGTTTTCATCTTTGCTGTTAACTGATTGCTGTCTAAAGTTCTCATAATAAAAGTTTTTATTGGGTTATATCTAAAAGACGCAGTTATTAAAGTATTGTTACAGTACTATGTAATGCAAAGTAATGATTTAACGAAATATTAACTTTTAAGGCGAATTTTTTTGGGGAAATGAATGCGCGATGTTTAACATTCCATTAACCGCCAAACAATTGCCAAATGCTTGCAGGGTAGGGGCTTTAAATATATATTTGCACCTTAGTAAGCATAATTTTTATTGATGCTTATTAGATTAAAATTCCAAAGCATTATCCCAAATTGAAAATGAACACCGTAAAAAAAACTGAAACAAATAAATTAAGGCGTACCCATCTTTATTATAAATACACTGGCTTTTATTCTTTTGTAGGGCAAAGCCTTAAAAAAGCAATAGTACCGATTCTCTTAGTGGTAGCAGCATTAATTGTTGTAGACCTTTATGTAATAGATTTCAGTAATCTGTTTACCTATATTACAGAAACCTATGCACCCATAAATATTCTGCTTGTATTCCTTGCTTCGGAATCACTTTTAGGCCTTGTTCCGCCAGAGATTTTTATAGCGTGGAGCGATAAAATGCCACAGCCTTTGCTGTATTTAACCTTATTGGCAGCACTGTCATATATTGGTGGTATCATTTCATACTTTATTGGAAAATGGGTTTTTACCATTCCTCGTGTTTATGATTACATGGAGGGAAAGATGAAAAAACATTTAAAACACATTCGTAAATGGGGTGGTTTTTTAATTGTGGTTGGTGCTTTATTACCCATTCCTTTTTCCATGACCAGTATGGCCGCCGGGATGATTCATTATAAATTCAGAAACTATCTTTTGTTTGGCTTGCTTCGTTTTGTGCGCTTTTATCTGTATGCCATTGCCATATTCAGTTTGGTGTAGTACTTTTGAAATAGCGGAGTAGTTGCTTCGTGAAAGCATTTCATTCTTATAAAATTCATTTCTTTTAAATGAAGAAAACTGATCCCTACGCCGCTCTACGATTTCGGGAATTTAATATTTTTCTTTTGGTTCGCTTCGCAATGGTGTTTGCTTGGACCATGCAGTTTGTAGTTATTGAATGGGAGGTATACAGTTTGACCAAAAATCCGCTTTCCCTAGGTATTATTGGTTTAATGGAAGTGATTCCCGCTGTTTCCATGGCGCTTTTTGCGGGGCATGTGGTGGACCAAAGTGAAAAACGAGGGTTGCTTATAAAATGTATTTTTGGTTTTTCTGTGGTAAGTCTTGGTTTATTTTTATTGACATGGCCTCGAATTGTTTCCGATCTTTCAACTAATGTGGTTCTTTATTTAGTGTACGCATTGGTTTTTATCGGTGGTATTGTTCGTGCCTTTCTTGGGCCTACTATATTTTCACTTTTTTCGTTATTAGTTCCTAAAAAAATATATCCCAATGCCGCTACTTGGAGTAGTTCCGTTTGGCAGATGGGCGCAGTTGTAGGTCCCGCTGCCGGAGGATTTTTTATACATTGGATTGGTGTGCATTGGTCTATGTGCTTTGTTTTTGCATTTTCATTGATGGCTTTATTGCTGTTACTTCAAATTCCGAAGAAACCGATTTTAAACCCAAACATTGGTGAGCCTATTATGAAAAGCTTGAAAGAGGGGATTAAATTTGTTAGAAACACACGAGTGATATTAGGTGCCTTAACTTTAGACATGTTTGCGGTTTTGTTTGGTGGTGCCGTCGCGCTACTCCCCATTTATGCTCAGGATATTTTAAAAGTGGGTCCGGAAGGTTTTGGTATTTTGCGTGCTGCTCCCGCTGTGGGCGCATTGCTTATTATGTTTACATCAGCACATTTTCCCCTAAATAAAAATGCGGGCATGAAATTGCTTGCAGCAATATTCGGTTTCGGTATCTGTATAATTGTATTTGGGCTTTCCACGTGGTTTTGGGTTTCGGTAATTGCACTTTTCTTAAGTGGCGTGACTGATGGAATCTCAATGATTATAAGACAAACCATCCTTCAATTGCGCACTCCCGATGCCATGCGTGGGCGAGTGGCTTCCGTAAATTCTATGTTTGTAGGTTCTTCCAATGAATTGGGTGCTTTTGAAAGCGGACTTACCGCCAAATTGATGGGAACCGTTACCGCAGTGGTTTTTGGCGGTGGAATGACAATATTGACTGTACTAGGTACTGGATTTTTCTTTCCAAAACTGAGAAAACTTGATTTGAGGAAGGATTTGGAAGAACATGAAAAACAGCAATAATAAATTTTTAATATTGCAAATTGGAAATAGTTTTAATATAATTTAACCTCCTAAATCATAAAACCATTCTTCTGCTTCTATAATGGCTTTGGAAATTGCTTTTTCTTCTGAAATACCCCCTTTTTGCATCAATTCTTGAGCTATCTCTATTGCTTTCTCACGAACTTCCGGCGCCAGATTTTGTAATTTGGGTTTAAAGTTTTCGAAGGTCCATTTCATTTTGATGCATCTTTTAATATAAATTTAAAATAAAAAAAATTACTGAAATGAAAAGCAATTCATATAAATACTATTACTGGGAAAGCTCGATAATCCGGAAAGGGTAAGCTTCCTGTACTTTTTTTAATTCTTCATCGCTGATTTTATCTATATCCTTTTTTAAAATTTCAGTCACATAGGATTCTCTCAATTCAAAATAAGCCTTGGCGATTTCATCCTGAATTGAAATAAAACTTTGGTAAGGGACGTCGCGATGGATTGATAAGGAAATAGAAGCTTTTTTAGGATTGTCAGATGCTTCGGCAAGTTTTTCACCTTTGCAATGATCACAAGAGGTATCGCCATTATTATCTATAAAGGTTTTTAATTTCTCCTTTAAACCTTCCACAATTGTCAATTCTCCATTGGCCATTATCTCTCCCTTCTCATTTACATTTATTGTGAAAAGGTTATTTTTCTTGATTGGCACATTACACTCGGCACCAGGTGGGCATGCTAGCGGAAGATTGCTCGCAATCCCTTTATCGTTTGGAATCATTGATGTTACCAAGAAGAAAATTAAAAGTAAAAAGGCAATGTCGGCCATACTACCGGCATTTACGGAAGGTGATGTGGAATTTCTCATAATTGAAATGGTTTAAGTGTTCACTTCTTCAGAAAACAAAAAAAGTGCCAAGAGTATATTCAGCAAAAAACCGTAATTTTAAAATGTTTAGAAACCCTTCCCATGACGAATGAAAAAAACAATACAGCACTGACGCCCTTCAATAATTATTTATTAAAAATTTCGGGGATGACGAATGAGGAAGTGGTGCGTTTATCTTCAGAATTGAAAAGGCAAACATTTCAAAAAGGGGAGTTGCTACTAAAGAAAGGTGCGGTTTGCAAACACTCCTTTTTTGTTGAAAAAGGTTTGGTGCGCTCCTATATGCTTGATGAATCTGGGAAGGAGCACGTAATTCAATTTGCTCCTGAAAATTGGTTTATTGTAGATAGAAGCAGTGTGTATTTTAACGATGCCTCGGAAAGTTATATTGAAGCCATAGAAGATACAGAAGTTGTTTTAATAGGAGAGGATTTTATTTGTAAGGCAAATGAAACCAGCCAGGTATTCAGAAGGTTCAATGATAAATTATTGCACAACCACATTCGGCATATGCAAAAAAGAATCAATTTGTTACTGGGTGCAACGGCAGAAGTTCGCTATTTAAGTTTTATTGAAATGTATCCCGATTTATTGTTGCGAGTGCCACAGTGGATGATAGCTTCTTATTTGGGAATCACCCCTGAAAGTTTGAGCCGCGTTCGGAAAGAGCTGGCACACAAAAATTTTAAACCAAATTAATCAGGTAGCGGCACAAATTCAGTCTCACCGGATACTTTTGGAAATAGTTGTGCCTTCCAGTCTTCGCGTGCTTTTTCTATAATAGATTTATCTGTTGCAACAAAATTCCAGTGAATGTGACGTTCTTCGGGAAAAGGTTCGCCACCAAAAATGTAAACTGTAGTGTTCTCGCCAATTTCAAACTCGCATAGCTTACTGTCATTGGCTACAAGAATTTGTTTGGGATCGTAACAGTTTCCTTCACTAAAAATATTTCCTTCCAAAATGTAAAGGCCGCTTTCCCCAAAAAGATAATCGCCAAGACGCACTTTACGTTTTTTACCGCTTTTCACTTCAATAAAATACAATTTACTATGAACCGGGACAGGTGATTTTTTACCTAAAACCTCTCCAGCAATCACTTTAATTGAAACTCCGTCCATTTCCAAATGCGGAATATCCTGTTTATTTGTGTGGTGTAATGTAGGTTCCATAGCTTCCAAATGCTTTGGTAGCGCTACCCATATCTGCAAACCGTGTAATCTTTTTTTGCTTTTGCGAAGATTTTCAGGAGTTCTTTCGGAGTGTACTACGCCTTTACCGGCGGTCATCCAATTTACGGCACCGGGAGTAATTTCAACAGCGGAACCTAAACTATCGCGGTGCATAATACTTCCTTCAAAAAGGTAGGTAAGCGTGGAGAGCCCAATATGAGGATGGGGGGGGACATCCAGATTTTCATTTTCATCCATCTCCACTGGCCCCATATGATCTATAAATGCAAAAGGACCAACCATTCGTTTTTCGCGGAATGGGAGTAAGCGACCCACCATAAAATTACCAATATTGGCGGTGCGTTCCGGAATTATTGTATTTAGGTTAGACATAGTTATAAAATTAGAAAAGGATGCTAAAGAATAGGTCTAAAATGCGTTCAACCAAATAATTTGCGTCCTTTAAAGTTACTCAAATTTATTATTCCAAATATCCAAATTTTCCCATATTGAAATCACTGATTGCTTGAATAAGCTCTGCGCGGGTATTCATTACAAATGGGCCTTGTGCGGCTATTGGCTCGTTTATTGGTTGGCCGCTAAGCACTAAGACTACTGCATTATCCAGAGCTTCAATGGTAAAAGTATCACCCTCATTTTTAAAAAGGCCCAAGCCGTCAGTCTTTATTTCTTCTGAATTGTTCACTTTTATATTCCCTTCCACCACTAAAATTACAGTGTTAAAGGTTTCGGGAAAGCTAAAGGTTGCATTTCCGTTTTTGTTCAACTTTGCATTTAGCATATGCACGGGTGTAAAAGTAAAGGCTGGCCCTTTTTCACCATTAAATTCTCCGGCTATTACTTCTACAATTCCTGCATTATTGGGAAGTTGTACCTTTTTCATTTCTGCATTTGTGAGTCCTTGGTATTTTGGAGCGGTCATTTTGTACTTAGCAGGAAGGTTTATCCATAACTGCACCATTTGAAAATCACCGCCAGCTTTGCTGAAATTCTTTTCGTGATATTCTTTGTGTAGTATCCCCGAGGCAGCCGTCATCCATTGTACATCTCCTTCTGCTATTACCCCGCTATTTCCAGCGCTATCGTGGTGCGCAACACTTCCTTTGTAGGCAATGGTTACGGTTTCAAATCCGCGATGTGGGTGCACATCTACACCACGAGGTTTATCAGTAGGTGAAAAATAAAACTTGCTGTTGTAATCCATCATTATAAACGGATCCATTCTTTCAAAACCTGCCCCCAGACCTCCAGGAATATATTGGTGAACCCTAAACCCATCGCCAACCATATGTGGGGGAGGTGGAGTTAATACGCGTTCTAATTTTCGTGTTTTCATTTGTGTATATATTTTTATGTTTTACTGTAAAATTACATCGCAAATAACTGTATTCCATTGATGTATGTTAAGAGTTGGTTGGGATAAAATCCATAAACTATCATGTAAAATCGGGAGCTTTATTTATAGGAAACAAAACTCCCGATTAAAAAGGAAAAAGTAATTTTTAAAAATTTATTGTTTTATATATTGTAGCGAAGCAATCAATTTTACTTTATCGCTAACTACTACATTTCCCGCTTCGGTCACGGCGCTCCAGGTTAACCCAAAGTCTTTTCGGTTTAGGCTGCCTTCAAATTCAAAGCCGGCTTTGGTCTGGCCGTAAGGATCCACCGCAGTTCCATTGTAATTGGCATCCATCGTTATTTCTTGTGAAACGCCTTTTATCGTAATTGTCCCCACTATTTTCTCTCCATCAAAAGATTTGGATTTAAATGTAAGTTCTGGATTATTTTCCGCTCCGAAAAAATCATCACTTTTTAAATGTGTATCCCTATCCTTATTATTTGTGTTTATTGAATCAATTTCAGCATAAAAGGTAAAGTGGGCATCTTTGAAATCATCTTCACTCGTTTCAATTTTTCCGTCAAATTTTTCAAAACTTCCGGTCACGGTCGAAATCATCATATGCTTTACCTTAAAATTGATTTCTGAATGTGCGGTGTCAATCTTCCAAGTTGTTTTTTTGTTATCACTCATAGCTAATATCTTTTGGTTATTAATTATTTTATACAACAAAGGTATTTGGCATTATATATTTCCACATTGATGTATGATAAGAAATTAACGATGGAGTGATTTTTCAGTCCAGCTTTCTTGAGATTTAACAAAATTTTATATAGAAACGCTGATTCTATAGGGGAACGGACGTAGTATTGGCGGGTATTTTTTATATTTTTGAATACCACCAATAATTGCATTTGGAAGAGAAAAAGAAAAAAAAGAAAAAATCAAAGATAGATTACCGGTTTTTAAGAATCCTCGGTAGAATTTTTGCAGTTTTAATTATCCTTTTTATACTTCTTATCCTTTTTATTCGAAGTCCGTGGGGACAAAACATAATTGTTCAGGAAGCCGTTGAATATGTTTCTGGCAAAACAAATACAAACGTTGAAATTGACAGACTCTTCATCACTTTTGGCGGAAATATTGTACTGGAGGGGCTTTATCTTGAAGACAAAAAAGGGGACACTTTAATTTATTCAAAATCATTGGAAGCAGATGTGCCCTTGCTGCCCATTATCCGTGGGAATGGTATTGGAGTGAATTATCTGGATTGGGATGGGGTGCGCGCCCATATTGTTAGAAAAGATTCCGTGAGTGGATATAACTTCCAGTTTCTTATTGATGCATTTGCTCCCGCCGATACCACCACAGTGGCCAGTGATACCACATCGGCGGCAATGGATATTGTTTTAGCGGAAATTCTTCTGACAGATTTTGACGTAACTTTTACCGATGCAGTACTTGGAATAGACAGCAAGTTTAAGGTTGGTGCACTAGCGTTGCAAATAGAAAAAAACGATTTTGAAAAGATGGATTTTCGTGCTTCGGAAGGATCGCTTTCCAATACCCGGATAAATTACATTCAGTCCCCAATACCTTCCACCGGTGAAGATCCTCCTTTGCCGTATTTAGCCATTGATGAATTGAAGCTTAAGAATGTATTTATAGATTATCAATCGTATGGCGATAGAATAGCCGCAAATCTGGAAATCTCTACCATGTATCTTGAATTGGAAAAAGCCGATTTGCCCCATAACGCTATCGCGATTGGAGCTTTCAATTTAAAAAATTCGATAATTACCGTACGTACAGATACAAACGGCATTGCTAAAAATGCAGAAGCGGAAGCGGACGATGTTTCGGAAAACACTCAAGAATTTGAATGGCCAGATTTCAAAGTCGATATCGCAGCAATTGATTTTGAAGGTAACAACATCAGTTATTTTGTTGGCAACAATCAAGTAAAACAGGATGCTTTCAATCCAAATGCTATAGAATTGAAAAACCTGAATCTGCAGGCAAAAGAGGTTTTCCTTAAAGAGAAAAAAGCTGGAATGCAGCTGGAGGAACTTGCTTTTGAAGAAGGCTCAGGTTATTACCTAAAAGAGCTTTCACTGCAATTTGAGGCAACAGACAACTTTATTGAAATAAATAATTTAAATCTTGCCCTGAACGACAATAAAGTGAAGGGAAACTTGCACTTTGATTATCCTTCACTTCAAGCTTTAATGGAAGCGCCGGAGCAATCTAAAATGGCGTTGAACATTCCATCATTTCAGATAAACTTAAAAGATATCTTCAAATTTCAACCCGATCTTAAAAAGAATGAATATTTAGCTACACTCAGCAAAAAGTATCTTTCGGGAGAGGTTGTAGCCTCGGGTTATCTTTCTTCAATGCAGATTCCAAATATGAATCTCCGCTGGGGAAATAGTACCAGAATTTCTGCCAACGGTTTTATTCAAAATATGACGAAACCCGACAATCTGAAATTTGATATTCCTAGATTTTCCGCCCTAACCAAGCGTGCCGATCTTATTAAATTTATTAATGAAAAAGAGCTTGGGGTAAATCTTCCGCAGAATATTTCGCTGAGTGGAAGCGCAGAGGGAAATCTAGAGGATATATATGCAAAAGCACAATTAAAAACTTCTCAAGGAATTGTAATTATTGATGGACATTTCAAAAATGATGGGCAAATTGTTTTTGATGCAGATGTGCAAATTGAGGAATACCAGCTTAACGAATTACTTCAAAATGATCAGTTGGGAGCAATAAGCCTCAATTTAAAAACAGAGGGTTCGGGTAGTACACTAAATACTTTGGATGCCACTTTGGGTGCCACTGTTAGTAATTTTAGTTTCAATAATTATGCAATAACAGACTTAAAGTTAAATGGGAAAATTAAAAATGGAGAAGGGGAAATAATATCAAATTACAAAGATGAAAATCTGAATTTAGATTTAAAGGCAGATGTTGTACTGGATCCGGTCTCTCCAAAGGCAAGTGCACATTTAAACGTTATTGGTGCTAATCTACAGGCGCTTGGTTTGATGACTCGCGATGTAAGAACGGCTTTTAAACTGGATGCCGATTTTGAAGGAAATGAAGATGGTTTTGATGTAATTTCAACGGTGGGTGATGGGGTAGTGGTGTACGACAACAGAAGTTATTTGGTGGGTGAAATTTTGGCTACGGCTCATGTGCGCAGTGACACTACTTCCATTTGGCTCGATAACAAAATGATAGAATTAAGTCTG
This sequence comes from Aequorivita iocasae, assembly GCF_016757735.1. Lineage (NCBI taxonomy): Bacteria > Pseudomonadati > Bacteroidota > Flavobacteriia > Flavobacteriales > Flavobacteriaceae > Aequorivita > Aequorivita iocasae. The sequence goes on along the minus strand of NZ_CP068439.1, from coordinate 2,860,814 downwards.
GAAAGCAATACAGACCCCGAAACTTTTAGCCGTTCGGTTCAACGGCATATTTCCAGCTATTTTTCTAAGCAGGTAAAATTTGCTGATACCCTACACAGTCCCGTAAAACTTGATATAAAGGGAAAGATAGTAGAAGCGCCGGTTTTAAATGAAGTTTTCCTGGTAAACGTTAAAGACTTGGATACCATTAAAATTGACGTGGCCTTTGATGAAGCTGCCCGAAAATTAAAGGCAGATATTACTGCCCCACATATAAATTATGGAGGAAACGAATTGGACAGTCTAGCTTTCAGAATGGATACCGATACCGATAAATTTGTTTTCGATTTAGGTTTTAAGAGTCTCAAAGGCGGCCCATTGGATATTCCCAAGACAAAAGTTACAGGCAGTCAACAAAATGGAGAACTTAACCTCACGTTTAATTCAGTTTATAACGATAGTACTTTGATAAATATACAGTCGCAAATTACTGGAACTTCGGATAGGCTTCGTTTTCATGTATTACCAGATGATATAATTTTGGATAAAAATCTCTGGCAAACGCCCACAGATAATGAAGTTATCTACACCAATAATACTTTGGAGTTTAATAATTTTCGGTTTAGTCAAAATAATTCTGTTGTTGAATTATCCAACAACCTGCCGGGAGTTGCGAAACAGCACGCTGCCATTACTTTTGAAAATTTCAAATTAAGTGAAATTCTAAATTATTTAAATCCCGCTGAAGAGCTTGCAAAAGGAAGCTTGAACGGAAATCTTGCCATTGTTGAACCCTTTGGAAATGCAGGAATGTTGGCAGATATTTCAGTTGAGAAATTAAATCTTCTGGACGTAGATCTGGGAATTTTGACAGTAGACGCTAAATCAAAAGGGGGAAATAGTTACGATTTTGATTTAGCGCTCAAGGAAGGTGAAGTAGATCTAGACCTTACCGGAGATTATGTTGCAACACAAACCGATGCAAAATTAAATTTGGATTTGGATATAAATGAATTCAAAATGAGTGCTCTGGAAGGATTTACCATGGGAGAGGTAAAAAATACCGATAGTAGTTTTTCGGGTAAATTTGAAGTTGCAGGAACAACCCTTTCCCCTGAATATAATGGAAGCCTTAATTTTAAAAATGCCGATTTTACCATTACAAAGCTGAATGCGCCATTTACCTTTCCCAATGAAATTCTTCGTATAAACAATGATGGTCTGGCAATGGACAATTTTACGGTTCTTGACGAAAATGGCAATGAGCTGGTTATGAGCGGAAATGTGGGTACTGAAAAACTTTTGAACCCAACGTTTGATGTAAAATTGAATGCAGAAAATTTCCAAGTACTTAATGCAACCAAAGATGATAATGATTTCATATATGGAAAAGCCTCTTTTGATGCTGACGCGACATTAACGGGAGATCTTCAAATTCCCAAACTGAATGCACAGATTTCAGTAAATGATGAAACCGACGTTACCTATGTTTTACCCTCTTCTGCAGTTGCCATAGAGGAAAGAGATGGCGTAGTTATTTTTGTTAATCGCGAAAATCCAGATGCTATTTTAACCAAAAATTTAGAAAAAACTGCTACCGTTAGTGGCATAGATGTAAATGCACTTTTAAGAATTGGCAAAGCAGCAAAGATCACCATCATCATTGATAAAGAGACTGGTGATAATTTTGAGGTTTTCGGTGATGGTGAATTCGATTTCAATATGAATCCGAACGGAAGGATGACTTTAAGCGGTGTGTATGACATTGAAGGTGGACATTATGAGATGAATTTATACAGTTTGGTAAATCGAAGATTTGAGCTTTCACCAGAAAGCAGGGTAACCTGGTCCGGAGATCCTTTTGACGCAAAGCTTGATGTTAAAGCAATATATACAGTAAAAGCTTCCGCCTCACCTTTAATGGCGCCAGTAACCTCAGGAGCAGATCCCAGTGTTAAAAATAAATTCAAACAAGTTTTGCCATTCAACGTTTATTTAAATATTGAAGGTCAACTTACACAACCCGTTATAGGTTTTGACATTAATATGCTTGAAGATGAGCAAGGTGCAATAGGGGGGCAGGTTTATGGCAGACTGCAACAATTAAACACACAGCAGGACGAACTTAATAGGCAGGTATTTTCCCTTTTGGTACTTGGCAGGTTTTATCCAGAGCCAGGTAGTGACGGCAGTAGCGGCGGTTTTGCAACCGTTGCCCGAGATAATTTAAACGATGCCATTTCAGACCAATTAAATGTATTTTCAGATAAATTATTGGGCAGTACCGGCGTGGAACTGGATTTCGGTTTGGATAGTTATACCGATTACCAAGGAGAAATTGCTGAGCAAAGAACACAATTGGACATAGCCGCACAAAAGAAGCTTTTCAACGACAGATTAATAGTGCGTGTGGGCAGTGCAGTGGATATTCAAGGCAGCGGCTCCACCAATGAGCCAGCACCGCTGATTGGTAATGTAACCTTGGAATATTTGCTGACCGAAAACGGACGTTACAGATTAAAAGGTTTCAGAAAGAATGAATTTGAAAATATTGTGGACGGGCAGACAATAGTGAGCGGAATAGCATTGATCTTCACTCAAGAATTCAACAAATTTGATGAATTCTGGCAAGCACTGCTTCGAGGGGAAACCAAAAAGGAAAAGGCTAGAAGAAAGGAAGCTGAAGAACAAAAAAAGAAAGAAGCAGCAGAAAATAAACAAAAAGATAAAGACAGTTCCCAAAACCCTGAAGAATCAACTCGTGTGGAAAACAAATAATAAATGTCTTTTTGAAAGTATAACTAATTAAAAACAAACACTTCCTGTGACGGAAAATCATAAAATAACAGTTATTTTTTTAACGGTATTTCTACTATTGCAGTCTTGTGCTGTGAAAAAGTTTATTCCGGAAGATGAGCGATTGTATACAGGTGCTTCAGTGGAAATTAAATCTGATTCGGTAATAGATAACAAAGAAAATCTTGAGACCGTTTTAGAAGAAGCATTGCGTCCCGAACCTAACAGTAAATTTCTGGGAATGCGTCCCGGTCTTCATTTCTACTATAAAATGCAACAGCAAAATCCAGGATTTATAAATCGTTTTTTTTATAAGAGAATAGGCGAAGAGCCCGTGTACCAAAGTGACGTTAAACCTTTTGAGGTAGAGGAAATACTACGGAATAGAATGGAGAATAGAGGGTTCTTTTATAGCCAAATAAGTTCTGAATTTGAGGAAAAAGAAATGGAGGCTTCCATAAATTACACAGTGAAGGCCCCAACTCCATATACCATTGCCAGTTATCAATTGGATTCATTGCCCCGGCCAATTTATTCCGAAATAAAACAGAGTGTGGGCAAGACAAAATTAAGCAAAGGAATGCGCTTCGATCTTTCCAACATGAAATTGGAACGGGAGCGAATAGATAACGATTTAAAACACAATGGTTACTATAACTTTAATGCTAATTTTCTAATTTTTGAAGCAGATACCAATCAGTATGATAGAAAAAAGTTCGATTTGTATCTTCGATTGAAAAAGGAAGTGCCCAATAAAGCAATTGTTCCGTATAAAATTTCAAAAATAAACGTTTACGCAAACTACAACAGCCAAGACACAACAACTACTGAGGTTACCCGATTTAACGAAAAAAACTTTATAAACAGCGCAGATTTTTTTAATCCCAAATATTTAGATCCTTTCATTACTTTAGAGGAAGGACAGTTTTACAGTCCCGAAGACTCCCGAAATACCTCTAGGCGGCTCGCCACGATTGGAGCTTATAAATTTGTAAACATTCAGTACAAAGAGAAAGACTCTTCACTAACCGATAGTTTGGGAATTTTGGAAGCGAATATTTTTCTTTCACCTTTAAACAAACGCGCAATCCGTGCAGAATTACAGGCCGTTACAAAATCCAACAGCTTTGCCGGCCCAGGATTGGCCGTAACTTACAGCAATAGAAATCTATTCAATGGGGGTGAAACTTTAAATACCACGGCAAGTTTTGGATATGAGGTACAACTTGGCAGTGGAAGCAATAGTGGAAACACGAGTATCAATCTTGGATTGAAATCTGAGCTTATTTTTCCAAGGGTTATTTTCCCCATTAAAATTGATACAGATTTCTTTGAATATGCTATTCCGAAGACAAAAACCAGTGTGGGGGTAGATTATCTCAGCAGAACAAAATTATACACTCTACTTTCGGGCACGGCTCAGTTTGGGTATATATGGCAGGCAAACAAATACGTTACCCATGAGATTATTCCCATTTCCATCAATTATACAAAACCTTCGAATACAAGTCCTGAATTTGAGGAAATTTTGGATGAAAATCCTTTTCTGAAAAGAAGCTTCGACCAGCAATTTATTTCTGGGCTAAACTATTCTTTTACTTATAATGGCATGGTAGATACCGCCAAAAAGAACCAATTTTTTCTGAACGCTACGGTTGATGTGGCCGGAAATAGCATCAGCCTATTCGGAAAGGAAAACGAAATGGGGAAGAAGGAATTTTTGGGATTGGAGTATGCGCAATTTGCCAAGTTTGATGCAGATTTCAGATATCATTTCAACTTTGGAAAAGAACAAGTTATCGCAACCCGACTCTTTGGCGGCTATGGATATGCGTATGGTAATAGTGATATTATCCCTTATGTTAAACAATATTATTCAGGAGGGCCGTATAGTGTTAGGGCCTTCAGAATACGCTCATTAGGGCCAGGAACTTATAACGATGCGGAGAATCCAGAGAATAACTATTTTGACCAAACCGGAAATATTAGGCTAGAAGCCAATATTGAGTACAGGTTTCCTATAATTTCATATTTAAAAGGTGCTGTCTTTGCCGATGCCGGAAATATCTGGAATTCCAAAGCAAACCCAGTTTACCATGGTGCAGATAAATTCACATCCAATTTTATAAATGAACTGGGAATGGGGGCTGGAGTAGGACTTCGGGTTGACGTGCAGGGTTTTGTAATTCGCTTTGATTTTGCTGCGCCATTCCACGATCCCTCCACCGAAGAAGGTTTCAATTTTGATGTAAATGAAACGGTCTTTAATTTTGGAATTGGATATCCTTTCTAAAATTATTTGTTTAACTCTTCCAATAATTGCTCGTAATCCTCAATTTTCACGTGCAGTACGCCCCCCAAACTTACAATGGGTGAAACGACAGAATCAATTTTTACGGTTGAATTTGCAAAGGCTGGAGCCAACTGTTTTTTCAGTTCAGGCTTTTCTGAAAAGCTGTATGAGGTATATAAATAAGGGCTTTTATCAAGCTTGGCAACCAAGGAATCGCAACTGGTACAAGTTTCAGGAATATAAACGATTACTTTCTTTTTCGGATCAATTTTTATGGCCTCAAATTCCCTGCGCAAAGCGCGGCGTGAAAGGCTATCACTTACATCCAACTTATATGTATAATTTGCTTTTTTACCTCTTTCAACCATTAGATTGGTAAGCAAAACCTTTGATGCAGCTGGAACCCGGACGGGGCGTGGTACACTTTTACTTTGGCGAAAATTAGTTCCTTCAACTGTAATTATAATATCCAGATCTTTTTCGTTTTTGTTCAAGGCATAGAGAAACAAGCGGTTTCCCTTTGTGCCTTCCACAATTTCAATAGGTCTTTCTTGTGACAAAAGTGATGAGCAGCTTAGAATAAGCAGTACAAATAATAATTTTTTAATCATGGAAGGTTGTTTTATAATTTTTTTCTAAGATATAAATTTCATTATAAAACGTAAGAATAAATTTCCTCAAAATAGTCTAGCAGGTTTAACAATACTTTAGGCACATGGCATACCGCATTAATTATCTTTGGAAAAGTAATAAAATTACAGCATGGCAGACAAAAATTTACACCAAATGACGGTTGGCGGCGGATGCTTTTGGTGCACCGAAGCAATTTTCAATCAAATAAAAGGAGTAGAGAAAGTAGTTTCGGGCTATTCTGGCGGAAACGTGCCGGGAATACCTACCTATCGAGAAATATGCAGCGGTCTTACGGGCCATGCCGAAGTAATTCAGCTAACTTTTGATTCATCGGTAATTACTTTTGAAGAATTGCTCATTATTTTCATGACCAGCCACGATCCCACAACTTTGAATAGACAAGGTGCAGATAGGGGTACGCAGTATCGATCGGTAATTTTCTATCACAATGAAAAGCAAAAAGAGGTAGCTGAAATAGTTTTAAAGGAAATGGCGTCCCATTATGAAAATTCTATTGTTACAGAGTTGAGTCCGTTGGGAAAATTCCATCCAGCGGAAGATTACCACCAAGATTATTATGCTAAAAACCAATCACAGGGATACTGTACGGCAGTCATTTCACCGAAACTTGCAAAGCTTAGAAAAATGTATTCGGAAAAGTTGAAATAATTTTCGTTAAAACAGTAGATTTTTTACCTGTTAATACTTTAACCCTTTTTGTGATTTTAACAATTTAATTTTCTGTATCTTTGAAAAAATCGGATGAATAATTTAAATCCAATTAGGTAAACAAATAAAAAAAACACTAACATATAAATACTTATAAAGTCATCTGCTAATCGTGGATGGCTTTTTTTATAAAAAAAAATGAAAAATGGCGAAATCGCAACAAACATACAGTAAGAAAGAAAAAGAAAAAGCAAAGCTGAAAAAACGAGAAGAAAAACAAAAGAAAAAAGAAGCCCGAAAAGCTGATAAAACTCCGGGAATTGACTTTGTTTATGTTGATCACAACGGAAACCTGACCGATACTCCGCCAGATCCATCCCTCAAACCAGAAATTGACGCGGAAGATATTGTACTGGGCATTCCACCTAAAGAAGAAGGTGAGCGGGAGGCTTTTGATCCCGTTAGACAGGGAAAAGTATCATTTTATGATTCTTCCAAAGGCTTCGGGTTTATCATTGATGACGAAAACAATGAAAAATACTTTACGCACGTAAGCGGAATTATAGATGAAATATCGGAAAATGACAGCGTCTCTTTTGAACTTGAAAAAGGGCAGCGTGGAATGAATGCCGTAAAAGTCACAAAAAAGTGATATAATTCAATCGAATAAAAAAATCCCGCAATTTGCGGGATTTTTTTATTAGACTAATTAGTAATGCCTCTTAATTTGTCAAATCATTTGCTTTTCTTTTAAGATCATTTGCCTCTTTTCTTGCAGAATTAGTAAGCTGTTCGTATTTTTCTGAAATTGTTTCTTCCACTTCGCCAGCTTTCTCTTTTATTTTTCTGCCAGTTTCATTGGCTTTGTCTTTCAATCTTTGTTTCTCTTCGGGCGACATAGTTTTGTATTTCCAAAATGCAAAAGCGCCGGCTGCTACTCCAAGCAGTGCTAATAATCCTTTTCCTTTATTGTTCATGTTGTTTTTTTATTAATTTATGTGAAGATACGGCTTTAAGAGACTCAATCATAATTACAGCTTGACTTTAATAAATATTTAATACTAAGGCAATTATTTTTTTAAAGCCTTCACAATATTTTATGGGCAAAAAGATTTTTTTAAAAACGAGTGACCAAAGATTTCTTAAAATAGGTTTTAAATCTCATAAATGAAAAATACAAATCTGAAAGATTTTTAGAATTAATTTCTTAAATTTAAGAATCAAAAAAAAAACTACAATAACTCTATGATTATTAAGAGATAAGTAAGTCCAAACCTGTTCACAAGTGTTTGGCGCATCACATCTGAAAACAAACTAACCAATAATATTTACACAGATGAAAATATATGACGACAAACACATTAAAAATGTAGTATTCGTAGGCGCCCACAACAGCGGTAAAACTACACTTGCAGAAACCATGCTTTTTGAAGCAGGCCTTATTAACCGCCGTGGCACAGTTGAAAATAAAAATACAGTGTCTGATTATCATGACATTGAGCACGAGCGGGGCAACTCCGTCTTTGCCACCCCACTGCACACTGAATGGCGCAATTACAAAATAAACATTATAGACACTCCCGGTTTGGATGATTTCATTGGTGAAATTATTTCCTCTATCCGTGTTGCAGATACTATTGTTACCGTTTTAAATGCACAGCAAGGTGTGGAAGTGGGAACTGAAATTATTTGGAATTATATAGATAAATTCCACAAACCAACTTTATTTGTGATTAACCAGATAGATCATATCAATTCGAAGTTTGACGAAAGTTTTAAGAGCATAAAAAACTTGGTGGGCAATAATGCCTTGCAAATTCAGTATCCTTTAGTTGTAGATGGCGCACAGTGCATTGTGGATGTACTTAAGATGAAAATGTACAAGTTTGGGCCCGAGGGAGGAAAGCCCGCGAAACTGGAAATTCCTGATGGCCAAAAGGAATGGGCCAAGGAATTAAATAATGAATTAATAGAAAAAGCTGCAGAAAATGATGAAACTTTACTGGAGCTTTTTTTGGAAAAAGGCACTTTGAATGAAGATGAAATGCGCCAAGGCATAAAAGCCGGAATGATAAACCACGAACTGTTCCCAGTATTTTGTGTTTCAGCTTTGAATGATATGGGCTCAGGAAGATTGATGGGCTTTATTGACAATGTAGCGCCCGCAGCGGCAGATTTAAAGCCCGAACAAAGCGTAGATGGAAAAGCCGTAAAGGCAACAAAGGAAAGCCCCACGGCCCTTTTCGTCTTTAAAACTGTCTATCAACCAAATCTGGGACAAATTACCTTCTTTAAAGTGATGAGCGGTGAAGTGCGCTTGAATGATAAGCTATCCAATTCCAGAAATAACGAAACAGAGACAATAAACCAACTGTTCATCATGGATGGAAAAGAAAGACAGCCCGTAAACAAACTTACCGTTGGGGATATTGGCGCAACCCTAAAACTTAAATTCACAGAGACCAATGATACTTTGGCGGCCCCAAATCATGTGCTCAGCATCAAGCCCATAAAATTTCCACCATCAAGAATAAAAAAAGCGGTCTTTGCCGTGAATACAAAAGACGAGGAAAAACTGAGCGAGTCTTTAAAAAAAATACACAGCCAAGATCCCACGGTCAAGATATCTTTTTCTGCAGAGTCAAAACAACTTATTCTTTCCTGCCAAGGCGACCTTCATCTTGCCACCATAGATTGGACGCTTAAAAATATCTATGGTGTAGAGGCACGTTTTGAAAAACCTAAAATAGCATTCCGTGAAACCATTCAACGTTCTTCAACGTCAAATTACAGGCACAAAAAGCAGTCGGGCGGTTCGGGGCAGTTTGCGGAAGTTCACTTAAAAATTGAGCCTTGGAATGAGAATATGGAGGAGCCGCAAGGGTTTATCATTCGCGGTAAAGAAGAAATGGATCTGTCTTGGGGCGGAAAATTGGTTTTTTATAACTGCATTGTGGGCGGAGTTATAGACCTACGGTATTTGCCCTCAATAATGAAGGGAGTTTTGGAAGTAATGGAAGAAGGGCCGTTAACGGGTTCGTACATTCGTGATGTACGCGTAATGGTTTATGACGGAAAAATGCACTCTGTGGACTCCAATGACATTTCCTTTAAAATTGCAGGCGCACATGCTTTCAAGGAAGCTTTTCTAAATGCCAATCCCAAGCTTTTGGAACCCGTAATGGAACTCACAGTAAAAGTACCCGAAGACATGGTTGGAAGTGTCATGACCGATTTACAAGCACGACGCTCCATGATACTGGGTGTAGAGAGTAACAACAATTATCAAATTTTGAAAAGCCTGACTCCCGAAGCCGAGCTATATGGTTTTTCAACCGATTTGCGATCATTGACGCAGGGCAGGGCAACTTTTAAATCTTCGTTTTCATCCTATAAACCGGTTCCCGCCAATGTTCAAAACGATTTGGTAAACTAATGGCATTTTGTAATCACTATTTGAAATAAATTGTTTTGCACAATCAAACTGTGAGTATATTTGGCGAAAAATTTATATATGCCAGAGACTTTCTTAAAGGAAGAAATGGATTATTTGAACAACTCCGATGGCGGAAATTCAATTAAGCAAGAAATAAATACTAAAGATATAGCAAAATGTATTGCTGTTCTTGAATATTTAAACAGCAATACGGACCAAATTTTTGAGATCCCAAAAGAACAGCGCACCGCTCTAATAAAAGCATCCGGTCAACTTTCACGGCCCAATCGCGATGAGTTTTCACGAAGAAAGAAAGATGCCAAAAAAGCTGAAAAACGCAAGCAAGCCAATAAAGACCGAACCGCCCGAAAAGAAACTGGAATACGAAGTGCTCGCGAAAATGTTGTTTTTGTTGCCCCAAAACTCTTGCGGGCAGCAGATTTGATTTCCAAAAAAGAACTTGAGCTTGAAACCCCGCGAAATTGCTATGTCTGTAAAACCCTCTATTCCAAACTACATCACTTTTACGATACTATGTGTACAGAGTGTGGCGATTTCAATTACGCAAAACGTTTCCAAACAGCCGATTTAACTGGACAAGTAGCGGTAGTCACCGGTTCCCGCTTAAAAATAGGTTACCATATTTCGTTAATGCTTCTTAGAGCAGGAGCTACCGTTATAGCCACAACACGATTTCCGGCGGATTCTGCCTATCGTTTTGCACAGGAAGAAGATTTCCACCAATGGGCAGACCGTTTGAAGATTCACGGTTTGGACCTTCGGCATATTCCAAGCGTAGAAATTTTCTGTAATTATATTGAGCAGAAATATGAAAATCTAGACATACTTATTAATAATGCCGCACAAACCGTACGCAGGCCAGCAGGTTTCTACCAACATTTAATGGGTCGGGAAGAGATGCCTTTTGAGGAACATCCGCAATTTGTGAAAGATTTGCTCAAAGATCACATCAATTGTTTGTACGAATTAAAAACCATCAGTACAGAGATGGTGAAAAATTCAAATAAAAATTTACCCGTAACTTGGCATGGTGCAGAACCGGGTATCGGTATTCGCGCATCGGCAAAACTTTCGCAGATTCCGTATAGTTTTGACAAATCCTTGAGTGCAAAAGAAGTTTTTCCCGAAGGCAAATTGGATGCCGATCTGCAACAAGTTGACTTAAGAAAAACAAATAGTTGGCGTTTAAGGCTTGGTGAAATTGAAACTACTGAAATGATTGAGGTTCAATTGGTAAACTCAATAGCACCTTTTGTGCTTTGCAACCGTTTGGGAGAGATTATGAAGAAGGAAAACACAGGTAAAAAGCACATTATAAACGTTTCGGCAATGGAAGGAAAATTCCATCGGTTTTTTAAGGAAGACCGCCACCCGCACACCAATATGGCAAAGGCGGCGCTCAATATGCTTACCCATACCGCTGCGGGCAGTCTTGCCAAGGAAGGTATTTACATTAATGCCGTAGATACTGGCTGGGTGACAGATGAAGATCCGGTAGAACTTGCACAGCGAAAAATCGAACTGCACGATTTTCAGCCACCGCTTGATATTGTTGATGGTGCCGCCCGTGTTATGGATCCCTTGATTGATGGTATAAACACTGGAAAACACTGGAGCGGAAAGTTTTTAAAAGATTACAGGCCGATTGATTGGTAAAAAATAGACTATGGATAACCAACAACCCAATAACCCCTTGCACGGAATTAAACTGGCGGATATTCTTGAATACCTTGTGGAATATTATGGTTGGGAGGTTTTGGGTGAAAAGATAAAGATGAATTCCTTTAATAGCAATCCGTCTATTAAATCGAGCCCAAAGTTTCTTCGGAAAACGCCTTGGGCGCGCGAAAAAGTGGAGCAACTTTACTTAAAGACAAAGTCGGAATAGAACATCAGAAAATTCGTTCGTAATAAATCTGGCATTTCTTCTTTTAAAACCTATAAAAGGATGTAATTTTGCAATCCTGCAAAATGAGGATTTTTATGACTGAGACCAAAGACGCGATTCAAGAAAAAAAAACAGACAAAGAGCTATATAGCTACCAAAAGGGAGCTATAGACAAGATATTTGAAAAGTTTGAGACCGCGCCAGATGATTATCATTTGCTTTACCAATTACCCACAGGTGGCGGAAAAACGGTTATCTTTTCGGAAATTGTCCGTCAATATTTAAAAAACCACAACAAAAAAGTACTTGTGATGACCCACCGTGTGGAACTTTGCAAGCAGACTTCGGAAATGCTCACCAGCTTTGGCGTCGTAAACAAAGTGGTTAACAGCACCGCAAACTTGGATGATCAAGAAAAGTACAGCTGCTTTGTTGCAATGGTGGAAACCCTAAACAACCGTTTGAATGATAACAAACTTGACATATCAGATATTGGTCTGGTAATTATTGATGAAGCGCATTACAATTCGTTTACGAAGCTTTTTAAATTTTTTGAAAAATCGTTTATACTTGGTGTTACGGCAACTCCTTTGAGTTCCAATCGCAATCTACCAATGAAGGATAATTATGACGAACTCATTGTTGGCGAAAGCATTCAATCTTTAATTGAGAACGAGTTTTTGGCCGAAGTTGAAGTTTTTCAATACAATATGGGGCTCACTTCCCTTGAAATTGGCTCCAATGGTGATTATACCGTTAAATCTTCGGATGACTTATACTCTGCAGTGGGTATGCTGGATCAGCTATATCAGGCTTATTTAAACCATTCAAAAGGAAAAAAGACCTTAATTTTTAACAACGGGATCAATACTTCCATTCAGGTGTATTACCATTTAAAAGCGGAAGGTTTGCCCATTATGCACTTGGATAATACCGCTACCAAAAAGCAACGAAAGCAAATTTTAAAATGGTTTCATGAAACGCCAGATGCTATATTGACTTCAGTGAGTATTTTGACTACAGGTTTTGATGAGCCTACTATTGATACCATTATTCTAAATAGGGCGACCCGTTCATTGACGTTATATTTCCAAATGATTGGCCGGGGTTCACGTATTTTGAACAACAAGTCGAAGTTTTCCGTGATCGATCTGGGTAACAACTACCAGCGTTTTGGACCTTGGGAAGCGCCTCTGGATTGGCAGGCAATCTTCCGCTCTCCCGATTATTACATGGACCGTTTGCTGAGCGATGAGGAACTGGAAAGCCATTTTAGGTACGAAATGCCCGATGAGCTTCGTGCAGAATTTGCAAATAGTAAAGAGGTTTATTTTGATATTAAGGAAACCTATCAAGAAGCTACTTTTAAAGGTGAATCGAGTAAAGTTGTGCTGGAACGCTCCATTGCACAGCACGCCTATATTTGCATCGAAAACAGCGAAGACGTTTACGATGCCCTCGGACTTGCAAAAATGTTGGGTGACGATATCGACCACCGTATTGAGAAGTACTCTCAGTGTATTAGCAAGAGTACACATAACTTTATAAGTTGGTTAAAAGATGATTACCGCCTAAAACTGCGCACTTATCTACGTGATAATTTTGATACAGTATTTGAGGAGATTCACGGGCATCCACCAGAAGATTAAGTTTGCGGATTCCAGGGTAAAATTTGCAGTTTTTTATGAATATTCAAGTTCTTAATCAACAAATTCCCATTTAACGAACCCCCAATTTACAAAGCATTATATTTGCACCAAACAGTCCGCCATGGAATCATTCAATGAGCTTAACATTTCCAAACAACTGCAGTATGCCATTGCAGATCTTGGTTTTGAAAAACCCACCCCTATACAGGCACAGTCGTTTTCGGTAATAATGTCTGGGACCGATATGGTTGGGATTGCGCAGACGGGAACGGGTAAAACCTTTGCCTATATGCTGCCCATACTTCAGGACTTAAAGTTTTCAAAAGAAATAAATCCACGGGTATTGGTAATGGTTCCTACTCGCGAATTGGTTTTGCAGGTAGTTGAAGAAATAGAAAAATTTGGAAAATATTCTTCTATTCGAGTGATTGGTGTTTTTGGTGGAACCAACATTAACCGACAAAAAGAGGCTGTAGCCGAAGGAGCTGATATTATTGTAGCTACACCGGGAAGGCTTTACGATTTGGTCGTGAGCCGTGCCCTTCAATTAAAAGCCGTAAAAAAAGTAGTAATTGATGAAGTAGATGTGATGCTCGATCTGGGCTTCCGTTTTCAGCTTACCAATATTTTGGAACTGCTTCCCAACAAGCCTCAAAACATTATGTTTTCGGCAACGATGACCGATGAAGTAAATGTTTTTATTCACGACTTCTTTATTGCGCCTACTACGGTTTCGGTAGCAGTTAGCGGAACACCTTTGGAAAACATTTCGCAATACGCTTACAGGGTAGAGAATTTTTACACAAAAGCCAATCTGCTAAAATATTTGCTTCAGAATGAAAGTGATTTTACAAAAGTGCTGGTTTTTGTTCCAAATAAGAAAAGCGCCGATCTTCTTTTTGAGATTTTAGATGAATTCTTCGGAAGTGAAGTAGCGGTAATCCACAGCAATAAAACACAGAATTATCGAATACGTTCCATAGAAAATTTCAATGCCGAAAAAACGCGTATCCTTGTAACTACTGATGTTATGGCACGTGGGCTGGATTTAGATCAAATTAGCCACGTTATCAATTTTGACGTTCCCAATTTCCCCGAAAACTATATGCACCGCATTGGCCGGACGGGGCGGGCAGAGCAGGAGGGAACTTCCCTTTTGCTTTATACCGAAAAGGAAGAGGATGCCAAAGCTGCTATTGAAAAGTTGATGGATTTACAAATAGAGGAACTTGATTTTCCAAAAGAGGTTGAAATTTCAAAACAGTTAACTTATGAGGAAAAACCACAGATAGTAGAAATCAACAACCCTAATAATTTAGAAGAAGTAGGGCCCGCTTTTCATGAAAAGAAAGAAAAAAACCGAAAGGAAAACCAAGGCGGTTCCTATAAGCGAATCATAAAACAGAAATACAAAAAACCCAAAACAAGAGGCGATAAAAATTACAACAAACGCAATAAAAGGAAGTAGATTTTATGCAACCATTTATTAATCAAAGTATCTAAAAATTTAACAAATAAACCATTTCAACCACTCTGAAAGCACCAAGCACTCTTTTAGTCGTTGTAGCCTTTTTCTCCATCTACGTTATTTGGGGTTCTACATATATGCTCAATAAGGTTGCCGTAGCAGAACTACCACCATTCTTTTTGGCATCAATTCGTTTTACATCGGCGGGACTTCTCATATTTATCATAGCCAAATTATTGGGGAAAAGCCTTGCCATTACCCGAAAACAAATCCAAAATACCTTTATAGTAGGCGTACTTTTTTTATCGTTTGGCAATGGTATTATTGTTTGGGCCTTAAAGTATGTAGATAGCGGCTTTGCGGCCTTGGAGATTTCTGCGCAACCTTTAGTGGTCTTATTGTTGATGTGGCTTTTGCAGGGCAAACGCATAAAACCGATGTCGTTAGTAGGAGTGGCCTTAGGAATTTTAGGTATTTTTCTGCTCGTTGCACAAAAACAACTCATTGCCCAAGAGGGAACGGTATTGGGAATGGTAATGATATTTGCCTGTATGCTTAGTTGGGCCTATGGAAGTCTTTTTGTTGGTAAAGCTGACCTTCCTAAAAATTTCTTTGTAAATACCGGTTATCAAATGTTTACTGCCGGAATTACCCTTGCCGT
The DNA here is from genome assembly GCF_016757735.1 of Aequorivita iocasae. Taxonomy (NCBI): domain Bacteria; kingdom Pseudomonadati; phylum Bacteroidota; class Flavobacteriia; order Flavobacteriales; family Flavobacteriaceae; genus Aequorivita; species Aequorivita iocasae. Next base: position 2,845,321 of record NZ_CP068439.1, on the reverse strand, counting down.
TGCTAGTTTTCTCTTTGGGGAAGAATGGATTGCGCCAAAGGAATGGGGAGCCCACGTGCAATGGAGTATGATATTGCTGATTATTTTTGGGAGCATCGTGGCCTTCACTTCCTTCAATTATCTGCTAAAAACGGTATCACCAGATAAAGTTGCTACCTCCACCTATGTAAATCCTATTATCGCCCTAATCTTGGGGTGGTATATTTTAAACGAAGAAATCACCACCCAATCCATCATCGCCGCCGCCGTGCTTTTAACGGGAGTGTACTTCATTAATACTACCAAGACAACGGTTACGGTACCAAGATTTTCTGGTAAAGTAAAAAAGAACGGTAAGTTTTAATTGTTTTGAAGCAACTTTGAAAAAGTTGGGAGCATGGGGTGCAGCATTTTGAAATATAATATTAAAGAGCGTTTCTGAATAAAATATCAAAAAGCGTTCTTTAAATTTGATTGTTAAATATTACACTTTCCTTCCCGTAAGCAGTTGATAAATTATCATTATAACCGCAATAACAAGCAAAATGTGAATAATTCCACCTATGGCAGGAAATACTAAAAAGCCAAATATCCAGCCAATTACTAGCAGGACTACAATAATCCATAAAACGTTACCCATAGTTTTGTTGTTTAAATGTTAGTTGAGTGAAGTTAGTTTTTAAGTTTCAGCTTCCTTAGCTTATATCAATTTAATCATAACTCATATAGGTGTGGATGTCTTTACGGGTTTTTAATGAAATGAAATAAATACAGAATGATGTATTCAATTAACTATTTTCTGAAACCTATCATCTTAAAAAAGAAGCACATAGGTTTTGATAGATAAATAGTGTGATTTTCATTCGCTTTCAAGCTTTTGGGGGTTAAGTGAATTGTATATATTTATGTTCTTAAAATAGTTATGATTCCTCAATAATTTATTTAAAAACCTTCAACTAATTGTGATATTAACCAAAACCAATTCTGCCTTTTTAAATTTAACTCCTTTCGCCAACCTTTTAAAATCACTTCTTTTTCCAACTGCATTATTGCTATTTGCCACTAGCATCGCCCAATCAGAAATTGACAGCCTTTCACAACTCATCAATGATGAAGCAAATCCATCCCAAAAGGCAGGGTTACTGCTAAAGCGTGGGGTTTTGTTCAGTAAGAACGAACGTCAGAAAGGCTTTGATGATCTTGAACAGGCACTTAATTTTTTTAGTGAAAAGGGTGATGATCAAGGCGAAACCGATAGCTATATAGCTTTTGGAAACCTTCATTTTATTTATGGAGAACCACATGAGGCTGCACGTTACGACTCTCTTGCCATGCAATTGGCCAAAAACATTCAGTATAAAAAAGGCAGGGCTGTGGCCATTGGTAACTTGGGCAGGGAGTTTATAAACCTTGGCGACCTTAACAAAGCTGAAACACTTATTAAGGAAGCCATTGCGATAGAAGAAACTTTTAAGCCGCTGGACAAAGACCGACTTGCGGAATTATATAACCGCTATAACATTATTGTAAGCGCTAAAGGAAATTATTTGGAAGGATTGTCGCTAATAGAAAAAGCTATAGCACTTTCCAAAGGCAGCAAGAACGATAAACAGGTTTCGCTTATATATTCCAATTATGCAAATACCCTCTCGCGGCTTTCCAAATTTGATGAGGCAGTGAAAGCCCATTTTAGGGTAATAAGGCTTTGTGAAAAAAAGAAGGATACCACCGGCCTGTTGCGCGTCTACAACAATCTTGGGATTGCTTTCCGAAATGGTGGCGAGTTTGATAAGGCCATTACTTATTACAAAAAAAGCATCGCTCTTGCTAAAGATGCAGCCAATTATAAGTCCCTGGGCTTAAATTATGTTAACTTGGCGACCGTTTACAGTGAGAAGGGACAGTTGGAAGCTATGGACACCCTTTATCGACAGGGTATTGAGTATTTTGAAAAAGCATCAGACATTGGAGGTATTGCTTTTGCCAACCATAATTATGGTAATTTCTTGGTAATTTCTAAGAATTATACCGAAGCAGATAAACGGCTGGAAAAGGCCTACAAATTGCGTAAACAAATAGGGGCAGAGCTGGCGGCGGCGAGTTCTCTTTCTGTTTTGGGGAAATCAGCAATGGAACAAAAAAATTGGAAAAAAGCCGAAGAATATCTTTTGGCCGCGGAACCATTTTATAAGGGAAAAGCACGTGAGAACAGAAATTTAAAAGAACTTTATGGCTATTTAAAAACACTTTATACCGAAAAGGAAAATTTTGAAAGGGCACTATATTATCAAACCCAGGAGCTTGAACTTGAAAAATCAATTTTCACTGAAAATGAAAAGATAAATGCCCTAAAGACCGAGACCGCGTATGAGATGGAAAAACGCGATATGGAAATGTCGCTTCAAAAACAAAAACAGGAACTGGAAAGGCAGCGATTGCTATTGATTGGCGGAAGTGTAATGCTCATTTTATTTCTAACCTCGCTTTCTCTTTGGCTTCGCCGTAAACAACTGAAAGAGCGTCATCAAGCACAGCTAATAAATATAGAACAGGAACACCGCTTATATCTTGCAAAATCTTTAAAAAACGCAGAACAGCAAGAGCGTAAAAAGATAGCCCACAAACTGCACGATGAAGCGGGTTCTATTTTGTCCATTGCCATTTTAAACTTAAAACAAATACAAGCTGATGTTTTTAAAAGAGAAAGCAAAGCACAGGAAAAGCTGGAAACTACCCAAAAATTGTTGGGAGATATAAGCGAAAGCGTAAGAAACATCAGCCACACCCTAATGCCGGTAGCTTTGGAAAAATATGGTTTAAAAGCCGCTATTCACGATATTGTTAACGCCGTAAACACATCCCAAAAGCTTACAGTTGAAGAGATAATTGAGGGACTGGATGACACAAGCAGCTGGAGCGAGGAATATTGCCTTACCGTATATCGTATAGTACAGGAGGCTATGAACAACATAATAAAGCACGCCCAAGCAACCCACGTACTTTTACAATTGGTAGAATTGGAAGATTCCGTAACCGTTTATATTGAAGATAACGGCAAGGGAATAGACAGCAACTTACGAAAAGATGGCATAGGCTTAAAAATGCTAAAAAACAATGTGGCATACCTAAATGGAACCATCGAAATTAACGGCAATTCAAACAATGGCACCTTTATCTTGGCTGAACTGCCCATTGAAATAACAAAGAAGACAAAATAGTGTGTAAACCCTAAGAGCTTTAATTATAAAGAAAGACCTAATGCAAGAAGTCCCCAACTTTTCAGAAAAGCATATAAAAGTAATTATAGCCGACGACCATCCATTAATATTAAAAGGAATTACCGAGATACTGGAAAAATACCCTCGGTTTACCATCGTTAATACCTATAATAACGGCCATACCCTAATGCAATCCACATCCTTACCCGATGCAGATGTGCTATTGCTGGATTTGAATATGCCCGGCAAGGATGGCCTGCAGGTATTGGAAAAAATCAAAGCGATGCATCTCAAGCTCCAAATACTGGTGTTGACTTCCTATTTTTCCAAACAATTGGCAGAGCAATGCCATGCTGCTGGCGCCAAAGGATATATATTGAAGTCGGACAATTTGGATAAGCTTGCGGACACCATTTTGGAAGTGCTGGACGGCAAGACGGTGATGCCTAATTTTAGTGAAAAGACAGAAGAATACGTAAATGATTTTAGCTATTTAGATGATTTTTTGAAGAAGTATAATCTTACCAAACGTGAAGTAGAGGTAATACAAATGGTTTGTAAAGGATACAGTTCACAAGAGATAGCTGATAAATTGTTTCTTTCCAGTTTTACAGTACAAACTCACCGCCGTAACATTTTTAAGAAGCTTAATATAGAGGGAAATACCATTGCGCTTTACAAATTTGCTTCACAACACGGATTGGTTTAAAAAAGTTATGGTATAAATCTTATTATTCATCAAATTTGAAAACAAATCTAGTTTTCAAATAAAAAATAATTCAAGCACCCATAAGTTGGCATAGCCGATAATATCTCAGCTTTTATTGTTAGCCTTCTCGCTGTAAGTCTTCTCGTTACGGGAATATTAATGTGGTATAAACGGGAAAATTTATGAAGAGAAAACTTAAAAAAACATTGCATAATAAAAAACTGAACTAAAAAATATTTTATCAAAATTCACTATATGTAGTAATTTAACATTATTTTCCCTGTTTACAGATTGACAAAAAAATTGGTTAGCATACTTGAAAAATGACTAGAGAAAGACGAAATAAACCAATGGCAGCCTCTGCTTATATAGGAGCGGGGAATAAATTTTCCGTTATTACTAGAAAGGCAAGGCCTCCCTTTGAAAGAATTAAAACTATTTATGGAGAGGAGCATAGCAAACTTATAAAGAACAAGCCTGAAAATCACCAACCACAACTAACAAAAATACAAAGGGCAGATCTAAAAAAGAAAGTTGAGGATATAGTTCGTTCAGAAACAAGGGTACGTATACTAACTGTCTGCCTAAGCATTTTGATCACACTTGTTATTTTTGGAATAGTATACTATTTATTGTGATCAATAGAAGAAAAAACGGCCTTATTTTCATGAATGTTACAATCCATACATCGTCACTTTTACAAAATTTGAGTATATAGCAAACCCTTACTACGTTTCAAAAAATTATCATCCAAGCATTCATTGTTGGACTTTATTCGCTTATAAGGTTATCAGCCAGTCTACAGCTTTTTTATATTTTGCTTTTATTTTAAACTTAGGTAAGCCATCCATTACGCGCCGCACCTTTGCTATAAAAATATTCAAAAATTGCTAGAGCTATAACGATAAGTGGCATAATCAACGATTGTGGGCCCATCTTATCTATTATGTCCATACCAAACATCCAGTACAGTTGAAGTATAAGTACTGCAATTAGGGAAAGTAAAAATACACCTACTGCCATATTTTTGCGCATCAATAACAATACGCTGGCCAATAATCCACTAAAAACAGCTAAGCCGTAAACATACATACTCCATGAGGGAGCACTTGCCATAATCTCCACTTGCTCAGGCGGAAGAGTGGCTCTTATTTCCTCTGTCATCAGGAAATATTCATAAAGCCAAAAATAAACACCTATTAAGTTCCATAAAAGCGCGAGCACGGCAATGATCCAAAAGGCCGTGTTTGGTTTTGTAGTTGCATTCATAATAAATTGGTTTTAAGGTTGTTCGTATAAATGTAGGAAAATTTTTTGTGAAGTGGTTATGGGGATTTGAACGTTTTACACAAAACAAACCACAAACCCAAATATTCCCTATCTTTCCAAAACAAAAACAAAAAACATGATCCCAACCATTTCCAAAACCGCTTTCGATTTCCTGTTACAACTGAAGAAGAACAACAACCGGGAATGGATGCAGGAACATAAAAAGGAATATCTGGCCAACGAGAAAGCATTAAAAGAATTTTATGCAGCTGTGGAAAGAGGCCTAAATACCACCGATGAAATTGCCAAGACAAAAATATTCCGCATAAATCGCGACATCCGTTTCAGTAATGACAAAACACCCTATAATGTGCACCGAAGTGTTAGTTTCAGTAGGGCAGGGGCACAACGACGCGGAGGTTATTATTTGCGGTTGGAACCCGGCAACAGTTTTATGGCCGGGGGTTTTTTTGATCCCAATCCAGCAGATTTGTTGCGGATCCGAAAAGAGTTTGAAATGGACAGTACTGAAATACGGGAGGTTTTGGCAACGAAGGATTTTAAAAATGCCTTCGGAGATTTCAATCAGGAATATGCCGTTAAGACAGCGCCCAAAGGTTTTGATAAAGACGATAAAAACATTGATTTAATTAGGCTGAAAAGCTTTTTCGTAACCCATAGCTTTTCCGACGAAGAAGTATTTGCAGTAGATTTTAAAGACAATTTAATTAACCATTACCAATTGCTCCGCCCATTCTTCAATTATATGAGCGATGTGCTGACGACGGATTTAAACGGGGAATCGTTGTTATAGAATTAAGACTGGCCAAAACAATCCAACTATTCGCTGGTCTGTTTTTGCCAATTCTTATTAAATCATGCAAAATCGTATTCCAAAAGCTGTATGTTGCTTTTCAAGCGTTCCTTTACTATATCCATCATCCGTTTGTTCAGTGCTGAGGAATTTTTAATATAAATCTCAAATTCTTCAAGTGTAAATTGACCAATGATAATACCTTTCAATGAATTTCGGAATTTCATATCCTTATGGATGGCGTTTTCTATATAGTCCAGTCTCTTTTCGATAGTAAGATCGTAAAAAACGTTTTTATGCTTTGCCGCATAATTCCTGAAAACTGCCAATAAAAGTTCATTTTGAAGCTTTGCCACAGGACGCAGCGTCTTGTTTTGAAAAAATTCGTCGGCAGACATGTTAGCGTTGATTTTAGCAGAGGAAATTTCGGGGCGCATACGGAGCAGTAAACTATCTCGTGTTTCCATATATGGTTTTTTCTAAAATTAGAAATAATCAAAGGCTTTTTGGAAGGAAGTGCAATTAGTTATAAACGTTCTTTTCAACAATGCGAAGGAATGTTATCTTTGGAATTGACCGCAATAAAAGTGGCGGTTAAAAATTTCCTGAATCAACAAAACGATTATACGAATGAAAATATTTTCAGCAGAACAGCTATACGAAGCAGATAAAATCACGATTGAAAAACAACAGATTACTTCAGAAGCGTTGATGGAGCGCGCCGGTACGCAGATTTTTAATTGGTTGCACCAACGGTTAAATGGAACGCCCGTGCCCATTCGCATATTCTGCGGTATTGGCAATAATGGTGGAGATGGACTGGTAGTAGGGCGGATGCTTATTGAACACGGCTACAATGTAATTGTATATGTAGTAAACTGCAGCGACAAGCGTTCCAAAAACTTTTTGATCAATTATGACAAAATAAAAAACGTAACAAAAAAATGGCCCCTATTGATGAAGGGCGAAAGTGATTTTCCTGAAATAAATCCAGAAGATATTATTGTGGACGCCATTTTTGGAATCGGTTTAAATCGTTGCCCCGGTGGATGGGTGAAGAAATTAATCCAGTATTTGAATGAAAGCAAGGCTTTTAAACTTGCTATTGATATACCCAGTGGGTTATATTCCAATTTGCCCTTGGAAGATACCGAAGCTGTATTGAAAGCCAACCATACCTTGACTTTCCAAACACCAAAGCTTTCCTTTTTTTTACCGGAAACGGCTTCTTTTGTTTCAAATTTTGATGTTTTGGAAATAGGCTTGGATATTGAATTTCTACAAACAACCGAACCCATAGGCCAACTGATTTCAAAATTGGAAGCACAGCGTTTTTACAAACCCCGAGAAAAATTTGACCACAAAGGCACCTATGGCCACACCCTAATAGTTTCGGGAAGCTACGGAAAGATGGGAGCGGCGGTGCTCTCAACTACTTCAGCCTTTAGAATTGGTGCTGGTATGGTAACTGCATTTGTACCTAAATGTGGTTATGCTATTATTCAGACCACGATTCCCGAGGCCATGGTAATTACCGATAAAGAAGAGGATTATTTAAGTAATATTTCTTTTGATTTTGAACCTTCAGCAATTGGAATAGGCATGGGCATCGGGAAAAATGATGCAACTGTAGCTGCTTTTAAAAAAATATTGCAGAATAAGGATATTCCTTTTGTTATTGACGCTGATGCATTGAATATTCTTTCGGAAAATAAAGCTATGTTAAAACTTCTTCCGAAGAATTCAATATTAACACCACATCCTGGGGAATTAAAACGACTAATTGGCGAATGGAAAAATGATTATGAGAAACTTGAAAAAACAAAGAAATTTTCAGAAAAATATGAAGTTGTAGTAATAATAAAAGGCGCTTATACAATCACTGTTTATGGAGATAAGCTATATATAAATACCACTGGCAACCCCGGAATGGGAACCGCTGGCAGTGGCGATGCATTGAGTGGTGTGATTACGGGCTTGCTTTCACAGGGTTATGATGCTTTGCTCGCTTCCGTATTTGGGGTATATCTTCACGGTCGTGCGGGTGATATTGCTGCGGGACAACTGGGATATGAAGCAGTGATGGCTGGTGATGTTATAGATAATATTTCTGAAGCGTACGTAGATTTGTTCGCAAGTGAAGAGCAAGATACCTCAGTTTCACAGAAAAAATAATAAAGCTGGCTATATAAATAGGGTTGTAATTTTTTTGAATAAATTATTAATTAAATAAAATTGTAGAATAAACCTGTTCAAAGAAAGTTTTCCACCGGCTTTTGAAACCATAGAAATTTAAAAACAGTATTTTTGCGAAAAGAATACCTACCCAATGCAAGAAACACATTATATAAGTTCTGAAATACTTGATTTATCGGCTATTAAGGATATTACTGAAAACAATAAAGTCCTTGAGCTTTCAGAAGAAGCACAACTAAACATTAAGAAGTCCAGAGAGTATCTTTTCAATAAAATGAAAGATAATGAAACGCCCGTATATGGTATAAACACTGGTTTCGGTTCTTTATGCAATGTAAAAATATCTTCAGAGAACCTTTCAAAACTTCAGGAAAACCTTGTCATGTCCCACGCTTGTGGCACGGGAGAGTTTGTTCCAAAGCCTATCGTAAAATTGATGCTTTTGCTAAAAATACAATCACTTAGTTATGGCTATAGTGGCGTACAGATTGAAACAGTGGAGCGGTTGATTGATTTTTATAATAATGATGTTTTGCCCGTAATCTATTCACAAGGAAGTTTGGGTGCCTCGGGCGATTTGGCGCCACTTGCACATCTATCCTTACCGCTTCTTGGCAAAGGGGAGGTGTATTATGGTGGAGAACGCCTTTCTTCTGAAAAAGTTTTGAGAAAATTTAACTGGCAACCCATTACACTTCAAGCAAAAGAAGGTCTTGCATTGCTCAATGGCACGCAATTTATGAGTGCCTATGGTGTTTATTGCCTTTTGAAGTGTTATAAACTATCTTACTTGGCAGATTTAATTGGCGCCGTTTCCATTGATGCTTTTGACTGTAATATGAGCCCCTACAATGCCTTGGTGCATTTGGTACGCCCACATAGGGGACAAGTAAAAACTGCCGAGCAGATTTTGGAATTTTTGGAAGGAAGCGAATTAGGTCTTTCTGAAAAGAAAAGTGTGCAGGATCCCTATTCCTTCCGTTGCATTCCACAAGTTCACGGCGCGACAAAAGACACCATACATTTTGTACACAAAACATTTAAGACCGAAATCAATTCGGTAACTGATAATCCCAATATTTTTGTAAACGAAGATGTTATTATTTCTGGAGGTAATTTTCACGGCCAACCCTTGGCCCTGGCTTTGGACTATTTAGCCATTGCAATGGCAGAGCTTGGTAATATTTCGGAAAGAAGAATCTATCAATTGGTTTCTGGGTTACGGGAACTACCTGCATTTTTGGTTGACAATCCAGGGCTTAATAGCGGTTTTATGATACCGCAATACACTGCGGCCAGTATTGTGAGCCAGAACAAGCAATTGGCCACACCCGCTTCTGTTGATTCTATTGTTTCATCAAACGGGCAGGAGGACCATGTGAGCATGGGGGCCAATGGAGCCACCAAGTGTTTACGAGTAATTGAAAATGTGGAAACCATTCTGGCAATAGAGCTAATGAATGCTTCGCAGGCTTTAAAATTTAGAGAGCCAAAACAATCTTCTCCTTTTATAACTTCGTTTTTAAAGCCGTACCGCTCTATTGTCCCATTTGTTGAAAACGATAGATTATTAGCTGATGATATACACGCTAGCATAGCTTTTTTACAATCTCTGGATGTAGATGTGGATATCCTTTTCGGATAAAATAAATTTAAAGAACGAAATCATGAAAAAAAAATATTGCTTTATAATTTTACTTTTCTGTATGGGTTCTATTATTTCCCAAAATTATAAGCCTTTGTTAGACAATGTTAATGAATGGCATTTTACAACTTGTTTTTCGGGTTGTTTAACAGATGTCTATTTTACCGACGGCGATACAATTGTAGATGGCAAGAATTATAAAATCTTAGATGGTTATCATTATATTTCCCGAACATTTTTGCTCCGTGAAGATGTGGCCAATAAAAAAGTTTATTTGAATATTGTTTCATCGGGTCAAAGTGATGAGTATTTACTCTACGATTTCTCATTAGCTGAAGGTGCTATTTTTAATATGAATAATCCCATAACTCCATTTCCGAGAAACGGAGGCCCATTTGTGTTGGATTCAATTGTAGCAAGGCCGTTGGAGGATGGAAACAATTACAGGCACTATTATTTTTCTCCTACGCCGGGAAATACCTCAAGCACCCAGAATGCTGTATGGGTTGAGGGAGTTGGGTCACTCTCAATGATAAACGCTCCCGGTGGATATCCGGATATTAACGACGTTGGCCATTTAAGCTGTTACTTTAAAAATACAGTACCTTTTTACGTAAATCTAGATTCTATTGATGATTGCATTCCAGTCCAATTAGGTATAAAAAATAAGGATTTGGAAAAAGTGGTTCTTTCAAAATTAGCAAATACAGATATTTGTGTTTTAAACAATGCTAAAAATGTTTCGGAAGTAACTCTATTCGATGTGCAGGGAAGAAAACTCAAAACATTCCAAAATAATAGGAAACAAACTTTAAACATAGATTTGGCAAGCTACAAAACAGGTGTTTATATTGTAAATGTAAAAGGTTATGGAAATAACGCGCGCACATTTAAAATAATAAAATAGCGAAACAGCTTATATTATTCATAGCCTTTAATTAGTTCATTTACCCAATCCTTGGCATCGTCAAGATTAGTAAAATCCTTAAAGGGCTTTTTAAAAAATATTCTTTCAATCTCAGTATTGCTTATCTTTTGGCCGTCTTTTGCAACTACTGCAAAAGCTACAAGATTTTTAATCTCCGACGTTTTTAAATATACCATCGGATCCACGGCATAACTGTTTTTTCTATAGGTAATGTACCCAAAAGGTTTATTTGCAAAATAGGTATTTGCTATTTCCTCAAGGTAGCTATTATATTCAGGTTTTACAGTAATGCCTTCTTTCATTATTGCAATAACGAAATTTTTGAAAACATTAATTTCCCCAAACTCATAAAATAATCTTTTAATCATAAATAAAAAATATAACTCCTTAAAATACATCTTTTTAAGGAGTTACGGCCTTTGATTAAGAAAAAATTGTGGTTTCGGACAGTCAAAAAAAACCTAAGATTCCGTAGCTTTCTTTTGTTTTTTTATTTTTATGGTAAGCTCGTTTGCTTTTTCATCAAGATCCATTGTAATAGTATCACCTTCTTGTAAACTACTTTTGATGATTTCTTCCGCCAGTGCATCTTCAATATACTTTTGAATGGCTCTATTCAACGGGCGTGCGCCGTATTGCTTATCAAAACCTTTATCAGCAATAAAATCTTTTGCTTTTTCAGTTAATTTGAGGTAGTAGCCCAAATCTGCTATACGTGCATAAAGCTTATCAAGCTCAATATCAATAATTTTATGAATATCTTCCCGCTCTAAGGCGTTAAATACCATAACATCATCAATTCTGTTTAAAAATTCTGGAGCAAAGGTTTTCTTTAAGGCATTCTCAATAACACTCTTAGTGTGTGATTCTTCCTGGTTTTTCTTCGCCGAAGTTCCAAAACCGACACCTTGACCAAAATCTTTAATCTGACGGGCACCAATGTTGGAAGTCATGATTATAATTGTGTTTCTGAAATCAATCTTTCTACCGAGGCTATCGGTTAAATAACCATCATCTAATACCTGAAGCAACATGTTGAAAACATCTGGGTGTGCTTTTTCTATTTCATCAAGAAGTACAACGGCATACGGCTTTCTTCTTATTTTTTCAGTAAGTTGGCCGCCTTCCTCATAACCCACATAGCCGGGAGGTGCCCCCACCAAACGTGAAATGGCAAACTTCTCCATATACTCACTCATATCTATGCGCACTAAAGCATTGTCAGAATCAAATAGCTCACGTGCTAACACTTTGGCAAGCTGTGTTTTTCCAACTCCAGTTTGGCCCAAGAAAATAAAGGAACCTATTGGTTTGTTTGGGTCTTTTAATCCTGCACGGTTTCGCTGGATGGCTTTTACAACTTTTGCTACCGCTTCGTCCTGCCCAATGACTTTTCCTTTAATTCGGTCGGGGAGCGCTGCAAGCTTGGTGCTTTCGGTTTGTGCAATTCTGTTTACGGGAACGCCCGTCATCATGGAAACAACTTCTGCAACGTTTTCTTCGGAAACTGTTTCCTTGTGAAGTTTAGAATCTGCTTCCCATTGTTCTTGTTGAACGGCGAGCTCCTTTTCAAGATTTTTCTCGTCGTCGCGAAGTTTTGCAGCTTCTTCGTATTTCTGTTTTTTTACAACCGTATTTTTAAGTTCACGAACTTCTTCCAATTGTTTTTCAATTTCCAGAATTTTTTCGGGAACGTGAATATTTGTTATGTGAACGCGAGAGCCAGCCTCGTCCAAAGCATCAATGGCTTTGTCTGGAAGGAAACGCTCGGTCATATACCTATTCGTAAGGTTTACGCAGGCTTTGATAGCTTCGTCAGTATAAAGCACATTGTGGTGCGCTTCGTATTTATCTTTAATATTGGTAAGAATTTCAATGGTTTCTTCAACCGTTGTGGGCTCTACCAATACTTTTTGGAAACGTCTCTCCAGTGCGCCATCTTTTTCAATATATTGACGGTATTCATCGAGCGTTGTAGCACCGATACATTGTATTTCTCCACGGGCCAACGCTGGTTTAAACATATTTGATGCATCCAAAGAACCTGTAGCGCCACCGGCACCCACAATAGTATGGATTTCATCAATAAAAAGGATGATATCGTCATTCTTTTCAAGCTCGTTCATTACGGCTTTCATGCGCTCCTCAAATTGGCCGCGATATTTTGTTCCGGCTACAAGGCTTGCCAAATCTAAGGTCACAACTCTTTTATCGTAAAGAATCCGTGAAACTTTTCTTTGTATAATGCGAAGCGCCAACCCTTCGGCAATGGCAGATTTACCCACGCCAGGTTCACCAATGAGTAAGGGATTGTTCTTTTTTCTTCTGCTTAAAATTTGAGAAACTCGTTGAATTTCACTTTCACGGCCTACCACAGGGTCTAACTTTCCCTCTTCCGCTAGCGCAGTAAGGTCTCTCCCAAAATTATCCAACACAGGAGTCTTGGATTTTTTGTTCGTTTTTGACGCAGTACTGGAAAATAAATTTTCTTTTCCCGCATCTTCCGCGGAAGTGTCGTCATCATTTGGAAATGATTCGGCACTTGGGGTGTCTATATAATCATCGTCGTTTGTAATCATAAGTTTAAATTGATCTTTCACCACATCATAATCTACTTTCATCTTGTTTAAAAGCTTTGTAGTGGGGTCGTTTTCATTCCGAAGAATGCACAGCAATAGATGGGCGGTATTTATGGAATTGCTTTGAAAAAGTTTTGCCTCCAAAAATGTAGTCTTCAATGCTCTTTCCGCTTGGCGTGTAAGGTGAAGATTCTTTTTGTCGTTTGTGTTTGTAGTAGCACCTGGATTGGCAGGACTTAAGATTTCAACCTTTCTTCGTAAGTGGTTTAAGTCTATTGCAAGTGCATTAAGTATGGTTACGGCCTTGCCGCTGCCATCTCTTAAAAGCCCTAACATTAAATGCTCAGTACCAATAAAATCGTGGCCTAAGCGCAGTGCCTCTTCTTTGCTGTAAGCAATTACATCTTTTACTCTTGGGGAAAAATTATCATCCATATTTTTAAATCCTCTCTTCTTTATAAGTACTAAATTAACCAAAATAGGACAAAAACTATTCCTCTTTGGTATCATTTTAGTAAAAGGACAAAATTTATAATGGAATTCAAAGAATATTCAATGATACTTATTAACGATTTTAACCCCCTAATTTGTTAATAAATTCGTGAATAACAGATGGCAAAAAGCCCTGTTAAGCCTACGAAAAAGTGTATCTTGCTCCATTAGATTAACATTGATAAATAAACCTATTTTTTTATGGCTGAAGGTGAAAAATTAATCCCTATAAACATTGAAGATGAAATGAAATCTGCCTACATCGATTATTCGATGTCGGTCATAGTGTCACGTGCGCTGCCAGATGTTCGCGATGGAATGAAACCTGTACATAGAAGGGTTTTGTTCGGAATGCATGAACTTGGCATTCGGGCAACGGGCGCACATAAAAAATCTGCGAGAATTGTGGGTGAGGTCCTCGGTAAGTACCATCCGCACGGTGATACTTCGGTTTATGACGCCATGGTGCGTATGGCTCAAGAGTGGAGTTTGCGCTATTTACTGGTGGACGGACAAGGAAACTTTGGTTCCGTTGATGGAGATAGCCCAGCTGCAATGCGTTATACGGAAGCAAGAATGCAGAAAATTTCTGAAGATATGCTTGCAGATATTGACAAGGAAACCGTTGACCACCAACTAAATTTTGACGATACACTAAAAGAACCCACAGTACTCCCAACACGTGTTCCTGGTCTTTTGATTAATGGAGCTTCCGGTATTGCAGTAGGTATGGCAACCAATATGCCGCCCCATAACCTCACAGAGGTTGTAAACGGGACCATTGCATATATTGAAAACAACGATATTGAAATTGATGAGCTGATGCAGCATATAAAAGCTCCCGATTTCCCAACTGGAGGAATTATTTACGGTTATGAAGGAGTTCGCGAAGCTTTCCACACAGGTCGCGGGCGGGTCGTGATGCGTGCCAAGGCGAGTTTTGAAGAGATAAACGGACGGGAGTGTATTATTGTTTCTGAAATTCCATATCAGGTAAACAAGGCAGATATGATAAAAAAAACTGCCGATCTTGTAAATGATAAAAAAATTGAGGGTATCTCAAATATCCGCGATGAAAGTGATAGAAAGGGAATGCGCATCGTTTACATTTTGAAACGTGATGCCATTCCAAACATCGTTCTGAACACTCTATTTAAATATACGGCATTACAGTCCAGCTTCAGCGTGAACAATATTGCACTGGTAAAAGGAAGACCACAAATGCTGAACTTGAAGGAGTTGATCCATTACTTTGTGGAACACCGTCATGAAGTTGTGGTTCGCCGTACCGAATATTTACTTCGCAAAGCGGAAGAACGCGCACATATATTGGAAGGTTTAATAATCGCTTCAGACAATATTGATGAAGTAATTAGATTGATTCGCGCCTCTTCCAATGCTGATGAGGCAAGGGAACGATTAATGGAGGCCTTCAAACTCACGGAAATCCAAGCTAAGGCCATTGTTGAAATGCGCTTGCGCCAATTGACAGGTCTAGAGCAGGACAAACTTCGCAGCGAGTATGATGAATTGATGAAAACAATTCAAGATTATAAGGACATTCTTGCAAGCAAAGAACGAAGAATGCAAATAATCAAAGAAGAACTGGAAGAAATTCGTGCAAAATATGGTGATGAACGCCGTTCGACCATCGAATATGCCGGAGGCGACGTAAGCATTACAGATCTAATTGCAGATGAGCAGGTAGTTCTTACTATATCACACGCAGGCTATATTAAGCGTACATCACTTTCAGAATATAAAACACAGAATAGAGGAGGCGTTGGACAAAAAGCTTCGGCAACCCGTAATGAAGATTTCCTAGAACACCTTTTTGTGGGAACCAATCACCAATATATGTTGTTTTTCACCCAGAAAGGAAAATGTTTTTGGATGCGCGTTTTTGAAATCCCCGAAGGAACGCGAACTTCGAAAGGAAGGGCTATTCAAAACCTTATAAATATTGAGCCAGATGATAAAGTAAAAGCATTTATCTGTACTCAAGATTTAAAAGATGAAAATTACATAAATAGTCATTATGTAATTATGGCCACCAAGAAGGGTCAAGTTAAAAAAACACCTTTGGAACAATACTCAAGGCCTAGAACGAACGGTATCAATGCAATCACAATTCGCGAAGACGATGAATTGCTTGAAGCAAAATTAACCACAGGCAACAGTCAAGTAATGTTGGCAGTAAAATCTGGAAAAGCTATTCGTTTTGAAGAGGAAAAAACCAGGCCCATGGGCAGGAATGCCTCAGGGGTGCGCGGTATTACACTCGGAAATGAAAACGATGAAGTGGTAGGGATGATTGCTGTAGATGATGATGATTCTGAAATCTTGGTCGTTTCAGAAAACGGTTATGGAAAAAGATCATCTATCGAAGATTACCGCATTACTAATCGTGGCGGAAAGGGAGTGAAAACCATTAATATTACAGAAAAAACCGGTAAATTAGTGGCAATCAAGAATGTAACCGATGATGATGACTTAATGATCATCAATAAGTCTGGGATTGCCATCCGAATGGCAGTCGCTAATCTTCGTGTTATGGGCCGTGCCACACAAGGCGTTCGATTAATAAAAGTACGGGAAGATGATGCTATTGCAGCAGTAGCAAAAGCAATGAAAGATGACGAAGATGATGTGGAAATTATAGGCGAAACCAATGATGGCACTACTCTTGATAATAACGAAACTCAAACCGAAAATAACGAATAAATTTTAAACCATGAAAACACGAATTTTAATAACAGGACTTGCATTTGTATCTGCTATTTCATTTGGACAAAAAAAAGAAATAAAAAAAGCTGAAAAAGCTATAAAGTCTAACGAATATAATGAGGCATTAACGTACTTAAATGAGGCCGAGCCAATGCTGGGCACTGCTGATAACGATGTTAAAGCTCAATTTTATGCTGCAAAAGGAGAAGCCTTATTAGGATCTGGTGCAACAGATTTTAATAAACTCAAAGGTGCTGCTGAGGCTTTTGGGCAAGCACTGGAACTTGACCCAAAAATGGAAACTCAATTGGCGGTTCCACTGCAAAATTTACGAGCTGCATTAATAAATGGAGCGATAAAAGATCAGAATGCTGGTCAATATGAAATGGCAACCGAAAAATTATATGCCAGCTACTTGGTTAGCAAAGATCCATCAGATTTGTACTTTGCGGCCAGCAATGCCGTAAATGGGAAGAATTATGAAAATGCCCTTAAATATTATCAAATGGCATTAGACGCTGGTTACACAGGTGAAACTGAAGAATTTGTAGCTACCCGCAAGGAAACTGGAGAAGTTGAAGCTTTTGACAACGAGAACCTTAGAAACATTGCTTTAAAATCTGGCGAATTCATTAAACCGGAGAAGCGTGTAACTGAATCAAGAAAGGGAGAGATTTTAAGGAATATGACTCTTATATATATAGAGCAAGGCAATAATGAAAAAGCCACTGCACTTATGAAAGCTGCTCGTGCAGAAAACCCGAATGATATATACTTGATGCGGGCTGATGCCGACATGAGTTATAAAATGGGTAATGTAGCCAGATATAATGAATTGATGAACCAGATTGTGGCATCAGACCCTAATAATCCTGAAATCTATTTCAACCTAGGTGTAGGAAGTGCCGAAATCGGCAAAAAAGAAAAAGCGGTAGAATATTATGAAAAAGCTTTGGAGCTTAACCCTAATTATGAAGCAGCCCTTATCAATATTGCAGTTTTGAAACTTTCGGGCGAAGATAAACTAGTTGAAGAAATGAATAGCTTGGGAAATTCTAGGGCAGATAACCAAAAATATGATGAATTGAAGCAACAGCGTAAAGAAATCTATATTGAAACAATGCCATACTTGGAAAAAGCCTTGCAATTAAACCCAAATAATCCCGAAGTTGTTAGAACTTTGATGAATATTTATGGGCAATTAGCGGAAGACGCAAAGTATAAGGAAATGAAAGCTAAGCTTGAAACACTAGAAAAACAGTAATTTCAAAACCCAATATTTAAAAAATAAAAACCCCTGAATCTCAGGGGTTTTTATTTTTTAAACAATTCGTTTTATTACTCGAAGTTTGTGGGTGTGATTGCGCATTTCGTAATTAAAAATGCCACTGTGGTCCAGTCGGTCAACCCGTACTTTTCCATGTGCATGGATAATATAATTATCCTTCATAATGATACCGACGTGCGTAATTTTTCCTTCCTCGTTGTCAAAAAAAGCCAAATCGCCGGGCTCACTTTCTTCAATAAAACTTAATGCTTCCCCTTGGGTAGCTTGCTGACTGGCGTCGCGTAGCAGTTTATAGCCATTTAGTTTATAGACCATTTGTGTAAAACCACTGCAATCAATACCAAAAGGCGTTTTGCCGCCCCACAGATAGGGTGTGTTTAAATAGAGTAGTGCGGTTTCAATCAAATGTTCCTTCGGAAGTTTTGCCGAAACTGATTTACCCTCAAAGTGATGTTTTAAATAAGATGCTGCGGAAATATTGCTCCCCAAACAAACCGAGAATAACTGATTGTCGGAAGCAGTAACAAAATCAACCAAATCCGATGATAATGCCAATTCCTTTTTTTCAAAATCGGTATAATCTTCTTCAGCTATATTAAAATATTGTTTGTTGTCTATCCAGCCTTCATAATTGTCAAAAGCGAGACGGATACGGCTCCACTTTTTGCGCGTCTCCAATATTTTGAAATGTTCGCCGTAAAGTACTTGCGTTACCATTTCACTAATATCGGAAGTTTCGGCTCGAAGCGGGACAATACTTAAATTACAGATACCGTAATCCATTCAGAAATTATTGAAGATAGTTACGGGTTTTAGATTCTTTCAATTACCATTGCGGAAGCTCCACCGCCACCATTGCAGATTGCCGCGGCACCAATTTTGCCGTTGTTTTGCTTTAACACATTTAGTAGCGTAATTAAAATACGGATCCCACTACAGCCTAGGGGGTGCCCCAATGACACGGCGCCACCGTTCACGTTTACGTTGCTGTCGTTCAATCCTAAAATTTTCATATTGGCAAGACCTACAACTGCGAATGCTTCGTTGAATTCAAAATAATCCACATCTTTAATATCGATTCCTGCTTTAGCGATCGCTTTAGGAAGTGCTTTTGCAGGTGCTGTGGTGAACCATTTTGGTTCCTGTGCTGCATCGGCGTAGCTTTTAATGTAAGCCAAAGGAGTTAAGCCCAATTCTTTTGCTTTTGCTTCGCTCATTAAAACCATGGCGCCAGCACCATCATTTATGGTTGATGCGTTTGCGGCAGTTACTGTACCATCTTTTGAAAAGGCAGGACGCAAAGAGGAAATTTTGTCCATCTTTACATTTTTATATTCCTCATCTTCTGAAACTATTACTGGCTCTCCGCGGCGTTGTGGCACTTCAACTGGCACAACTTCATCCTTAAATTTTCCTTCAGCCCAAGCTGTTGCGGAGCGTTCGTAGGATTTTATGGCAAAAGCATCTTGGTCTTCTCGGGAAAAATTATATTCCGTAGCACATAGATCGGCACAAGTACCCATTGCGTTGTGATCGTAGGCATCTACCAAACCGTCTTTTTGCATTCCGTCTATCAATGTGGCCGGACCAAATTTTGTTCCACTGCGCATATGTACATAGTGGGGAATATTGCTCATGCTTTCCATTCCTCCGGCAACTATTACATCGGCATCACCAAGTGCTATGGCCTGTGCAGCTTGCATTAGGGCTTTCATTCCAGACGCACATACTTTATTAACCGTTGTGGCCGGTACGGTATCAGGAATTCCAGCACCCAAAGCAGCTTGGCGCGCAGGTGCTTGACCCACACCCGCCTGAACCACATTGCCCATATAAACTTCCTGAACCAAAGAGGGGTCAAGGTTTATTTTGCTTAAAGCGCCCTTTATAGCCGCGGACCCCAATTGGGTGGCGGTAAGTGACGAAAGACTTCCCATAAAACTTCCAATGGGAGTTCTGGCTGCGGATACTATAACTACTTTATTGCTCATGCGAATGTTTTTTTAATTTGAAATAAGGACTGCGAAATTACGGATTTCTAACTTAAATATCAATCTTTGCAAGTATAGGTTTTGGGATAACTCGTTCCTTATTTATACCTTTACTTTAAGTACCCAAAATATGAAGAACCTTTTTTCTTTGTTTGCGAAAAACCAATCACTTATTTATAAGGTTTTTCTATTTATAGCTTCTACACTTTTAGTAATCTATTTTCTTCCGAAAGGGGGGCAGTTCAAATATAATTTTCAAAAAGGAAAGCCTTGGCAGTATGAAAATCTGTATGCTCCTTTCAGTTTCACTATAAAAAAAGATGAAGATTCCTTAAAAAAGGAAAAGGAAGAAATACGGGGCAGCGCAATTCCCTATTTTGAATATAATTCTGAAATAGAACCGACGGTTGTTAAGAATTTTAAAGAGGAACTAGAAATAAGATATGTTGACAGCCTATATAGCACTGGCTACAAACCTATTGAAAGATTGGGTGAATCGCTGATTTCTGAAGTGTATAACAACGGGGTCACGGATGAAATTCACAATTATCAGGGCGATAGGCTTATCTATTTAAAGAACGGCAATGAGATTGAAGAGCGTAATTATTCGCAATTGTTTAAAAAAGACAACCTAAATAAAAAAGTTCGGGAATTGGTGGAAAAAAACAATGCTGAAGATGCGCAAGTACTGTTGTACAATATCCTGAACGATGTTTTAGAACCCAATGTGAGGTTGAATACCAAGTTAACTGAAGCCGCTATTGAAGCCGAAATAAAAGCGTTAAACCCAAATAGGGGGATTATTGAGAAAGGCGGTAGGATTATAGCCAAAGGCGAGGTTGTGGAAGGTGATAAATTTCAGATTTTGAACTCTTTAAAAGCTGAGTTTGATAGCCAAATTTGGAGCAAAAACAATTTTCTATGGTTGTTGGTTGGTTACTCAATGTTGGTTT
This sequence comes from Aequorivita iocasae, assembly GCF_016757735.1. Classification (NCBI taxonomy): domain Bacteria; kingdom Pseudomonadati; phylum Bacteroidota; class Flavobacteriia; order Flavobacteriales; family Flavobacteriaceae; genus Aequorivita; species Aequorivita iocasae. The sequence goes on along the minus strand of NZ_CP068439.1, from coordinate 2,824,533 downwards.
CGTTAGTATTTTTAATGCTTTTTCTATTTCTAAAAAATTACCGGCCTGTAATTTATAATAATAACACAAAAGTCACATTTATTTTTTTCAATGTTCTTTTAATGGTTTTTCTTACTACACTAGTAGTAAAGGTTCATGCAGATTATGTGTATGTGGTTCCCATTTGTATTCTGCCGCTTATACTCAAAGCGTTTTTTGACCCACGTGTTGGGCTGTTTGTTCATGTACTGACCATTCTATTGCTTGGGTTTATAGTTCCAAACAGTTTTGAATATATGTTTCTTCAGTTTATAGCGGGAATCGTTACAATTCTAACCGTTTCGGAATTATATAAAAGAGCAAATTTGTTCATTTCGGTAGGACAGATCACATTAATATATATTCTAGGCTATTTTGCTTTTTTTGTAATTCAAGAAGGAAATATCCAAACCATGCAATGGCAAAATTTTCAATATTTTATCCTTTGCGGTTTGGCGACACTTTTTGCGCATCCGTTGATATACTTTTATGAAAAGATATTTGGATTGGTTTCTGACGTTTCTTTGCTTGAGCTGAGCGATACCAATTCAAAATTGCTCAAAGAGCTTTCAAACAAAGCGCCCGGAACATTTCATCATTCACTTAATGTTGCAAATTTGGCTGAAGCCGCTGCAAATGAAATAGGCGCCAATAGCATGTTGGTAAGAGTAGGAGCGCTCTATCACGACATTGGAAAAATGCTTAACCCTACTATGTTTACTGAAAATCAGGTTAATTCCATCAATTCACACAACGAACTTGATCCGAAGGAAAGTGCACAAATAATAATAGACCATGTTATAAAAGGAATAGAGATAGCCCGAAAAAACAATCTTCCCGATAGGGTTATAGATTTTATTAGAACCCACCACGGGACAAGTTTGGTATATTATTTTTATAAAAAAGAACGCGAACAGCAGGGCGAAGCCAACAAAGAAGATTTTATTTATCCTGGACCTATTCCTTTTTCAAAAGAAACCGCCATCTTAATGATGGCCGATAGCGTGGAAGCCGCAAGTAAAAGCTTGAAAGAACCTTCTTCTTCAATAATTGATGAATTTGTTGAAAAAATAATCAATAACCAAATGGCGCAAGGTCAGTTTTTAAATGCAAACATTACCTTCAAGGAAATTGAGACCATTAAAAAAGTACTTAAAAAGAAACTGAACAATATTTATCACCTTCGGGTGGAATATCCAGAATAATACTGTAATGATACAAAAAATCCCCTAAAAAGGGGATTGAATGTGATCGCGACAGGATTCGAACCTGTGACCGTCTGCTTAGAAGGCAGATGCTCTATCCAGCTGAGCTACGCGACCAATAACAAACAAAAAAACCGAACTGTGTGTCCGGTTTTTGTCGGGGTGGCAGGATTCGAACCTGCGGCCTCCTGCTCCCAAAGCAGGCGCGATAACCGGGCTACGCTACACCCCGTGAACAGCAATTGTTATTGTTCACTGTATTGTGGAGTTTTTTAAACTCTATAATGCGGAGAGACAGGGACTCGAACCCTGGCGACGGTTGCCCGTCGACAGATTAGCAATCTGCTCCGTTACCACTCCGGCACCTCTCCAGTTTTTTATGAACGTGTCATCCTAAAATGCGGTTGCAAATGTAAGTTTTCAAATGTAATAACGCAAACAAAAAATAGCCTTTTTTATAGATAAATTATAATGCGGTTGAAATCAACCGAATGGTACTGAAATTTCTTTAGAAAAAAAACCCACTTAAACTTTTGAACAAACCAACATTTGTTTTTCGTTATGCAAAGTTGTGACAAAAAACAAATAAAAATCACCTCCCTCGGCAATCTTCCACTTTTTGCGAAGTGTTTTGACACTTTCGGGAAAGTTTCGGGTTGCGATGTTGGCTTTTTCGAAATTTATTGCGGCGCGCATTTCTTTTTTTGAATAGAGCACAATTTTCTCAATCAAAAAACGCCTTCCGGGAAAATCAATTAAATTTTCACTGGTATATAAATGTGTGCTTTTCTGAAGTTTGTTCAGTATCAGCTTTTCAGAAATCAGGTTAAAAGCACCACTCTTTAAGATTGCTGTATTGGGTTCGTAAAGATATTTTTGAGGTAAACTGTAACGAGCTGTAGATGGGTCGCCCCAATCAAAATCAAATGTTTCAGCGCCAGATTTTGTGAAATTGATTGTTTTAATCTTTGGTTGGCGGCCAACTTCTTTTTCAAGCAACCATAATAATTCTTTCACATCATTGTCCACAGCTACAATGTGAATTTCTAAAACGTTCAGTAATTCATTTAAGCCTACTGAAATATCAAGCATAGGTGATGTTTTTAATAGAAATTGATCGCACTTTTTTAATATTTCAGCTATATTTTCTGGAATGTTTGGTTCACAATCACTCAAGAAAAAAACCTTACCCTTACTGTTGTGGCGTCGCGACGGATCAGCATACACCGTATCAAATTCCTCATTCAAAACAGCTTGCAACCCATCTTTTGAAATGCAATGAATATTTTTTTTTCCAAAAACTTCAAAATTATGTTGTGCAATTTCTGAGAGTGCTTCATTTGTTTCAAAATGATGGACACTGTTGCACTTTTCAGCAAGGAAAAAGCTGTCCACCCCAAAACCACCCGTAATATCCGCAACCTTCTTTCCGTTAATTAAGGAGGCTTTATATTTTGCAGTAATTTCTGAAGAAGTCTGTTCTAAGTTCACTTTTGGTGGATATAAAATATTCCGTGTGTTATACCAAGTTGGCAGTTTTTTCTCAATTCTTCCACGACTTTCTATTTGTTGTACCAATTCTTGAATGGTAACCGATTCAAAAGGACTTCCTGCAAAGGCGAGTTTTGGAATACTGCCTTCAAAATTTTCTATAAAACTTTGGACTTCCTTATTTAAAAGTGAGTTATTAATCAAGACCTAAAGGTTACGGGTAAGCCGCTTTACAATTTTGTATTCGGAAAGAAATTCTTTTGCAATTACTTTTATGGCGGTATATGTTGGCACGGCAAGTATCATTCCCGGAATGCCAAAAACGAAACCTGCAGTAAGGATTACAATAAAAATTTCTAATGGATGAGAACGCACACTATGTCCAAAAATAACGGGCTGAGAAATAAAATTGTCAAAAATCTGTGCTATGGCATAGCCGCAAGTGGCTATAAATAAAAGTGGCAAAAGCCCCGTTGAAAAATCGGCGCCAAGATTGTTTGAAACAATTACAAGCAGCATCAGCACCCAACCAATAATGGGCCCTAAGTAAGGGACGATATTTAGAAATGCACAAATTAGCGCCACGGCAACTGCATCACGAATATCCAAATAGAGCAGCAGTACAGAATAAAAGAGTGCGAGAATAAAAATCTGCAATAAAAGACCAATAAAATATCTAGAAAGAAGTTCTTTAATTTTAATAAGAATTCGCTTAAATTTTTGTTCATTTCCACTTTGAGAAAAAACCAATACAGAGCGGGCAATAAGACTTTCATCTTTCAAAAGAAAAAAAGATATGAAAAGAACAGAAAATATACCGATGATAGTGCCGGCAATATTTCCGAAGAAAATATCTATAAAGCTTGGAATGATTTCAACATCTAAATTTTGAACATAGGTAGTACGCTTAATTGCTTCTACCAATTGAAAATGATCTACGCCCAGGTAATCGCTGGCTTGAATGTTCAGCTCGTTTAAATCGCGCTTTACTTGTTCAAAATCTATTTGTGAAATATGTTTGCCTTGTTCAATAATAATAGGCACAAAGATACTGAGCACCATTCCTATAGAGCCTATAATGAGCAGCAAGGTAATTACCGACGCTAAGGTATTTCCGAACTTAAGTTTTTTTCTTAAAAAGAGAACTACGGGTCGGCCAATCAATGATAATACCAGTGCCAAGCCTATATAAAGAATAAGTGCCTGAATTTGATACAGGATCCAAAGTAAAATTACAATGCCCACCAGTACCGCTAGCGCCCTTAAAATACCGAGGGTTATGGCTTTTGCAGTTTTTTTCACTTCGTAAATATACTATAATCCAAACTAGAAAAAATCAAAGTTTTGTTAAGGAATTAGGCGGCGAAATTTTGACTGTGATTACTAAAAGTGCTAATTTTCAAAAATATATTTTATTATATTGGCGCCCATCTGCAATGCCTTTAATCTTACTTCTTGCGGATCATTGTGAACTTCAGGGTTTTCCCAACCGTCCCCTAGGTCGGTTTCAAAAGTGTAGAGCAATACCAACCTATCTTCAACAAAAATTCCAAATGCCTGTGGCCGCCCTCCATCATGCTCGTGAATCTTAGGCATTCCCTGTGGGAAATTATAGACATAATTAAACATAGGATAATTAGCAGGAAGCTCTTTCAATTCTTTGTTGGGGAATATTTTAATGAGTTCTTTTCGGATGTAAGTATTCATTCCGTAATTATCGTCAATGTAGAGAAAACCACCGCTCATTAAATAGTTTCTTAGGTTTTCTGCTTCTTCCGCAGAGAAATAAACATTCCCATGCCCCGTCATATGCACAAAGGGGTAATCAAAAATATCTACACTTCCGGGAGTTACGGTCTGGGGTTTTTCCTTTAATGCGGTATTAATATTTTGGTTGCAAAATTTTACCAAATTGGGCAGCGCAGTAGGGTTTGCATACCAATCGCCACCGCCGCCGTATTGTAATAGGGCAATTTCCTGAGCAGAAATGCTTCCGAGGAAAACCAAAAAGAAAAAATAGAAAAATTTTATACGCATAGCATTCAAAAATACGAAATAGAAGACACAAACCTAATAGGTAATTATATATCATTGCTGAATGCAACGCTATGGCAAGCTACAATTGCGGCAGTTTCGGTACGCAAGCGACTTTTTCCTAATGTAACGGGTATAAAACCATTTGTCTCTGCCATCTTAATTTCTTCCTCAGAAAAATCACCTTCGGGGCCTATTAGGATAGTAATTTTATTATTTAGATAAAGTACGGATTTCAACGATTTTTTATCACTTTCCTCACAATGGGCAATACATTTTAAACCTTGGGAAGAAGATGTTGAATTTATAAAATCCTTAAACGAAACGGCCTCGTTCAATAAAGGTAAATATGCTTTCAGTGATTGCTTCATTGCACTTTGAAGGATTTTTTCGTAACGTTCCGGCTTTATGTTTTTTCGTTCGCTGTGGTCGCAGATTATAGGCGTTATTTGTGAAATGCCTATTTCAGTAGCCTTTTCCAAAAACCATTCATAACGGTCGTTAAGTTTTGTGGGTGCAACTGCCAAATGTAGTTGGTAGGGCAGAGGGTGCTGTACTTCTTCAGAAAGAATTTTTACCACACAAGCTTTCGGATTTGCAGCTATAATTTCTGCCGAAAAAAAAGAACCTTTTCCATTGGTGATCTTAATTGTATCACCTTCCTTCATCCGCAGCGCTTTTACTATATGGCGGCTTTCTTCTTTGTCAAAAGTTACTTCTTTTGAGTTTTCTGAAATAGTCTGATTGTAAAAAAGTTGCATTCCTTTTTGTTTAAAATTTCATCCTCGCAGAAGCCACCACGTTGTTCTCCGCAAATTCCTGTGATTTATATTTCAGCTCGCCCACAATGGCAATCATTGCTGCATTATCTGTACAAAATTCAAATTTCGGGATGTGGGTTTTCCATCCGTATTTTTTTTCGGCTTCCTTCAAAGCGTTTCGTATTCCGCTGTTCGCGGAAACGCCGCCACCTATTGCAACTTCCTTAATACCTGTTTTCTTCACAGCATTTTTAAGCTTATCCATTAAATAATCTACAATCGTAAACTGAATGCTTGCACATATATCTGCTATGTTTTCAGAAATAAAATCAGGATTTTGATTCATTTCCTTTTCAACAAAATAGAGTACTGAAGTTTTCAAGCCGCTAAAGCTGAAATCCATGGGTCCTACTTTTGGCTTCGGAAATTTAAAAGCTTTTGGATTTCCTTCCTGCGCATATTTATCTACCAGGGGTCCGCCGGGATAGGGAAGGCCAAGAATTTTTGCGCTTTTATCAAAAGCTTCACCCACGGCATCATCAATGGTTTGGCCAATTATCTCCATTTCAAAATAATCGGTCACCTTAACAATTTGCGTGTGGCCACCGCTTATTGTCATTGCCAAAAAAGGAAAGTTGGGAGCAGTTTGTTCTTGGGTCTTGATAAAATGTGCCAAAATATGTGCTTGCATATGGTTTACATCTATCAAGGGAATGTCCAAACCGAGCGCCAAAGATTTTGAAAATGAGGTGCCTACAAGTAACGAGCCCATCAATCCCGGTCCGCGTGTAAAAGCGATGGCTGATAACTGATTTTTATCGATATTTGCTTTGCGTAAGGCCTGGTGAACCACGGGAACAATATTTTGTTGATGTGCCCTTGAGGCAAGTTCGGGAACTACGCCTCCATATTGTTCATGAATTGCCTGTGTGGCTACAACATTGCTTAGTATTTCGCCGTTGTGGATTACGGCTGCAGCAGTGTCGTCACACGATGATTCAATACCAAGGATATAGCAGTTTTTCTGTGTCAAAGTGAAAGGGGTATATTTATTGGTTGTAAAATTAAACATTAAAAACGTATCAAAAAACTTCGGAAAATAATAGTTCGCACCTTTGTAATCATTGTATTGCTACTCGTGTTTATGGTTATTATTTTTTCTATTCCCTCTGTACAAACCTGGGTCGCAAAAAAAGTGACCACAAATCTAAATGAAACCTACGGGACCGATATAAACATAGAGCGTTTGGGCCTTAACTGGAAAGGCGAAGTAGATATTCGCGAAGTATTTATTGCAGACCACCACAGCGACACCCTTATTTATAGTAAGCAATTACAGACGAATATTATCAATTTTCAAAACTTGATACAAGGTAATCTGGGCTTTGGGGATATAGTGTTGGATCAAGCAAAACTGTATGTAAAAACTTATATAGGGGAAGAAACCGACAATCTTTCCATTTTCGCCAAAAAGTTTGATACCGGAAAGCCTAGCACTTCACCTTTTTCGCTTTTCGGCAATGATGTGACCTTAACCAACAGCCATGTTAAGATTATTGATGAAAATCTTGAAAAATCCGAAATTTTCAACCTACATAATGTAAATATTACTGCCAACAACCTGAATATAAATGGACCTGAGGTAAAGGTGAATATTGAAAGCCTGTCATTGTTGGCGGAGCGGGGTTTTGCAATTGAAGATATGCAAACTGATTTTTCATATACAGAAACAAATATTACTTTGAAAAATCTAAATTTAAAAACCACGGAATCAAACATCGTGGGTGAAATTGATTTGGATTATTCCAAAAATGGAATGGCAGATTTTATTAATGAAGTTGTAATTACTGCTACGCTAAAGGATTCAAAAATTGCAACGAACGATCTCAATGGGTTTTACAACGAATTTGGCCCCGACCAAATTATTTATTTGGATACTGAACTTAAAGGAACGCTGAATGATTTCACCGTAACTAATTTAAACCTCAAAACAGACGATACTAATATTCAAGGCGATTATGCCTTTAAAAATATTTTGGATTCCGAAAAAGAATATGCCATTACCGCATCCAATCACTATATAGCTACAAATTATTTTGATTTGAGAAGATTTATGCCACGCATTTTAGGAGAGGTAATTCCGGTGGAATTAAAGGAACTAAAAAACTTCAGCCTAAGCGGGAATACCTCCATTATCGGTGAGGAGCTTAACACAAATAGTATTTTGCAAAGCGCGATTGGGCAGGCAAACGTAGATTTAAAAATGGGCAATATCACAAATATTGATAATGCTTATTATAGCGGCAATGTTGTCTTAAAAAATTTCAACCTCGGAAAAATTGCGAATACCACTTCTTTGGGAAAAATGACAGCCGATTTGGATTTTGATGGACGTGGTTTTAACAAAAATACAGTGAATACTGAAGTCTCCGGAACCATTTCTTCCTTTGCTTTTGAAGGGTACGATTATAAAAACATACAGCTTTCAGGAAATCTGAAAAATCCACTTTTTAATGGGGAACTTTCTATTAATGATCCAAATTTAAAGCTTCAGTTCAAAGGGTTGATAGATGCATCGAAGAAAACAAATCAACTTGATTTTGAGGCCGAAGTAGAATATGCAGAATTGAACAACCTCAATTTAATAACGCGCGATAGTATTTCGGTTTTCACTGGAAATGTAGTTGTAAATATGGAAGGAAAAACTATTGACGATGTAGTGGGAACGATTAACTTCAGTCAGACTTTTTATCAAAACGAACGTGATTACTTTTATTTTGATGATTTTACGATTACATCTTCTTTTAATGGTACCGTTCGTACCATTGATATAAACTCACCCGATATTTTAAATGGAAATATTTCCGGAGAATTTTTAATAAAGGACATTCCCGATTTATTTCAGAATGGGATCGCCAGCATTTATACAAATTATATTCCCCAAGAAGTAACCACCAATCAATATATAGATTATGAATTTGTGGTTTATAACAAAATTGTAGACGTATTTGTACCACAACTAAAACTTGGCGATAATACACGAATAAAAGGCTCAGTTTCTTCTGAGGAATCAAAGTTTGAGCTCGATTTCCGTTCCCCGGAAATCCTTCTTTTTGATAATTATATAGGCAAACTAAACATTCAAGTAGATAACGATAATCCGCTTTATAACATATATATAGCCGCAGATTCTGTATATACAGGTTTTTATAATTTAAAAGATTTAAGTGTCATTAATAAAACCTTGAATGACACTATGTATGTACGGTCTGAGTTTGCCGGAGGAGAAAAAAAAGAGGATCTTTTTAACCTCTCACTGTATCATACAATCAATCCTGCAGGTAAATCAGTAATTGGTGTAAAAAAATCTGACATCACTTACAAAGGAAACGTTTGGTACCTGAACGAAAACAACAATCGATTGAATAAAGTGGTTTTCGATGATAATTTGAGGGAAGTCCGAATAGATTCTTTAGTTCTTAGCAATAATGACCAATTGATTCAAATGGCGGGGGTACTGCGCGATTCAACCTATAAGGATTTGAAAGTTCAATTTAAAGATGTAAATATTGGCGATATAGTTCCGGAAATTGACAGTCTGCGATTAAAAGGAAATATGAACGGTAAGTTTGATTTTCTTCAAAAAAATGGGGCATACTATCCTAACAGCTCTGTTACAATTGATGCCGTTGAAATAAACGAAATTCCTTTTGGCGATTTAAATTTAAAAATTGATGGAAACGAAGACCTTACAAAATATCGCATTAATACCTCTCTTACAAACAACAATGTAAAATCCATAAATGCAGTGGGAGAGATAGATGTGTCTGCCAACAACCCACAAATTCAGCTAAATGTAGATTTAAATCAATTCAACATGCAGGCTTTTAGTCCCTTCGGGGCAGATGTCATCACAAATATTCGTGGATTTATTACTGGAAATGCAAGGATCTCGGGCAATTATAAATCTCCAGATATTTTAGGGCGCTTCACTCTTGAAAACAGCGGATTGAAGATTCCTTATTTAAATACTGATTTTAACCTGGAAAGCGGCGCGCAGATAATTGTTACGAAAAACAAATTTGAAATTGACGGCACCCAAATAACAGATACCGAATATGAAACTGTTGGCGTGTTTTATGGAAATGCGACCCACAATAATTTTAGCGATTGGGAATTAGACCTCCACATTGAAGCACCCGAAAGGCTTCTGGTCCTCGACACTCCACCAGAAGAGGATGCACTGTATTATGGTACTGCATTTATAAGCGGAAGAGCTGATATTAAAGGACCAATAGATGAACTGGTTATTGATGTTGAAGCAACAACACAAGCTGGAACAACCTTTAAAATACCCATTAGCGATACAGAATCCATAGGTGATGATTCCTTTGTACACTTTCTCTCACCAAAAGAAAAGGAGGCAAGAATTAATGGAGAAACAATCTTTTCAGAAGATGTAAAAGGATTATCATTAAATTTTGAATTGGACATCAATAAAAATGCAGAAGTAGAGGTAGTTGTGGATCAAGAAAACAACTCTACACTAAAAGGTCGCGGCGCAGGGATTCTTCTTATTGAAATTAATACCAATGGAAAGTTCCAAATGTATGGCGACTTTCAAGTATATGAAGGAGAATATGACTTTAGGTACGGGGGCATTATTCAGCGAAATATTGGTGTTGTTCCCGGTGGAAACATTACGTGGGATGGTGCTCCAGAAAAAGCCAATTTGGATTTGAGTGCCGTATACAAAACCCAGGCCAACCCATCTGTTTTATTGGATAATCCATCTATTAACACAAAAATTCCTGTTGAAGTCTATGTTGACTTAAACGGCGAACTGGCACAACCAGAATTGAGCTTCAATATAGATTTTCCCCGTGTTAGTTCCACTTTAAAGAGCGAGCTGCAATACAAATTGCAAAACCAAGAACAAATGCAAAACCAGGCCTTGTTTTTATTGGCATCCAACTCTTTTGTGAGCGACAATTACGCAGGCTCAAACGCTTTTGCGGGCACCGTGGCCGATAGAGTATCTGGTTTAGTAAACAACCTTTTTGCAGATCAGGATGGCAAATTCAGGGTAGGTTTGGATTATTCCGTGGGTACCCGAACACCCGATCAGGAAACTTCAGATCGTTTTGGCATCACACTTTCCACACAAATCAACGAGCGTATTCTTATTAACGGAAAAGTGGGTGTTCCCGTAGGCGGTGCAAATGAGACCTCAGTCGCTGGAGATATTGAAGTGCAATGGCTAATAAATGAAGACGGAACGTTGCGTATGAAATTCTTTAATCGTCAAGCTGATTTGCAGTTTATCGGTGAGGACCAAATTTTTGAACAAGGTACGGGTATTTCCTATTCCGTTGATTTCAATACATTCCGTGAATTGTACCAAAAACTCTTCAACAAAAAAATAGTTTTAGAATCTGAACTCCCTGTAATCCCTGATGACAATAGCTATCCTGTGGAATTTAATTCTGAAGGCACAAAAACTGAAGAGGAATAAACGGTATGTAGTATTCCTTCTAAAGTGAAGCTATCACTGAAATCTCTACATTTACAAACTTAGGCAGATTGGCCACTTCTACGGTTTCACGAGCTGGGGCTGTAGCTTCGTTAAAATATGTAGAATAAACCTCGTTTATTGCAGCAAAATTGTGCATATCGCTAATAAAGATTGTTGTTTTCACAACATTTTCAAAAGTCATTCCTGCTTCGGTCAAAATTGCCTTTAGGTTTTCCATGACTAATTTGGTTTCGGTTTTAATATCATCGGTAACCAAATTTCCCGTTTTCGGATCAATGGCTATTTGCCCAGAGGTATAAAGCATGTTTCCCATTAAAACCGCTTGATTGTAAGGGCCAATCGGGGCAGGGGCATTTGTGGTGGTGATTATTTTTTTCATTTTAATTTGACGTTGTGATTCGGTATTTTTTCCCATCAACCAGCAGCTACAAACGCTTATCGCTTTCTCTTCGCTTATCGTATTTAATATCGCTAAGCACTGAGGATTTAATTCCGATAAAGAAATACCAAGCAGTATTGATACTGCCAATGGGTGTCCAGTTAAAGCTCATTTGCCAGCTTTCCAAATCGCGCTGGAATCGGAACTGGGTAAGTGTAACGCCTTTGTTTTTAAAATCATAGCCCGACGACACGCCCACAGTCCAACGGGGCGCAAGTTCCATGTTGGAGCTTACCATAAGCGACTGGCTGGAAATTTCATTCTGACGCTGGCTGTTGCCATAGGTTATGGTATAGGCCAAACGCATATCCCAAGGAATTTTGTAATTGTACCACGTTACATTTGTCTTGTCAAAATCTTCCTCTTCATCATCATTATAAATTTGCCCATCATAAATATTTGCTGCATCTCCAAAAAGATCATCGGGACGCCCTCCATTACGGAAGGTTTCATTATCTATACGATCTAAATCCTTTTTACCACTTCCATTAAAATCCTTGCTGGAAAAGGAATAGTTTATACTCACATTGGCATTGGTAAGTCTAAAAAGACTTCCTCCATTGTTTATATTAAATACATCTATTTTTTTATTGTTGTTATCTAAAGCATAGGGGTCCAGAGTTCCGCTGAAGTTAAAGTCCAATTTCGGCACAATAGGAATGCTTCCGGTAAACTGCAATGGACTCCATTGTAACGAATCGCCCGCAAGGTTATAAGCTGTTGAAAAATTTAGATTGTTCAACAGCACAATTTTCTTTGGTTCCAGCGCAGTTGTATCACGATCGCGAACTTTTGCCTCAAACGTATTACTTAGCGACATTCCAATACTGCTGGAATACACTTTATTTGGCGGGCCGTATAGGGTGTTTTCAAACCGTGAATACTCTACCACTTCGCCCGCAGCTTCATTTGCGGTCTGGGGAATTATGAATTCATCATAATACCTATCAAAAGCAGGGTTTATATTATAGCTAAGTGATGGACGAACCACGTGGCGAATGGCCTGTATTTTGCTATCCTTTCCAAAATTGAAAAGCCCATAAAGGGTAGTTCCCAAGCTGGTTGAAAAATTATAGGTCCTGTAACTTTCAAAACCCGAGACCGTATCTCTTACAATGCCTCCCAGGCCATCATTTATACTTTCGTCATAACGTTGCCGCGTACTTTTCAAAACCCAAGTTTCCCTATAATTTGTGCCAAGGGAAGCGCTTAAATATTTTAGGATTTTAAAGTTTGTTGTAAGTGGTATGTTATGCTGCGCACCAATCTGTGCATTATTGAACATTTCTGACTTAAAGAAAAGGGAATCTGTTGTCTGGATTCTGTTTTCTGCTGAAAGATCGTACTGAAAGTTAATGTTTTGTATAATTCCTTTTTTAGTTCCATCCTTCGGTGCGAAAGGATATATTCTTGAAACGCTTGCGTTTAAATTTGGCAGGGACATAGTTATGTCCTGGGTATTTGTATTTTGGGAATGTGTTGCGGCCACTGCAAGATTGACCTGGGGTTCGCCCTCAAAAGTTTTGGAGTATGAAATGGAAGAGCTTAACGTGTTAACCAATGCACTTGCGTTATTGGTTTGGTTGATGGATTGCGAAAAATACTTGCTACTACCAATGTTTACCGAAGCTGAAAAGCGGGAATTGGGACTGCTTTTCGTATCTTGTGAATGCGACCACCGGATGTTGTAAATACTCGTTTCGCTAAAGTTTGGAAATCCTCTTTCTTCCTGTACAAGCTTTTCAAAACGGGCACTCACATTTCCTCTAAATTTATAGCGAAACGCATACGTGGTCTCACCTCGTAAGGCATAACTCCCATTTGTATAATAATCGCCAAGCAAACTTAAATCCAAGTATTCATTGATTGCAAAATAATATCCCCCATTTTGAAAAAAGAAACCACGGCTATTGTTCTCACCAAACGAAGGAATTATAAAACCCGACGTACGATCTTCAGTCAGCGGAAAATATGCAAACGGTAAACCAACGGGTGTGGGAACGTCTGCAATATACATATTGGTCAAGCCAGTAACCACCTTCTTTTTAGGGACAAACTTTGCTTTTCTGGTATAAAAATAATATTCGGGATCATCAATGTTTTTGGAAGTGGTGAACTTTACATTCCGCAGATAAACTACAGAATCGTTTACTTTTTTGGTAACATCTGCAATCACCCTAAACCCGTTTTGCTCGGTTCTGCTATTGTAAACCAAAGCCTTTTCGGTATCAAAATTATAGCGAATGGAATCGGGCTCCACTTTGTTGTTTGCCTGTACAAAAATGGGGCGTTGGCTGTAAACACCGGCACTATCTATTCCTTTGGCATATACTTCGTTTTTGTTATAATCCAGAATAATCAAACCTGCATCTATCCGCATATCGCCATAAATGATGTATGCCTTATTATACATATAGATTTTATTCTCCTTTCTGTTGAGAAGCACATAATCTTCACCATAATAGTCCACCACATCTGTTAAGGTTTCTTTTTCCGGCTTAATGGTATCGCCTTTTACGGTGTCTTGGGTTTTTTCATTTACTTCATCTATTACAGGTTTTAGGTTTACCGTAAGTGTATCATTTTGAGTTGTTTTTGGCAGATTTGTTTCATTTTTCAGGGGAATGTCCTGCGCATGCAACACAGCGCTGCAAAATAGCAGAAATGTTAAGAAGATTGTTAAGTAATGCCTGTTTGTCTGCAATGCTTAAATGCTATTATTTTGTAGATTTGGCTCAGTATTTGAAACGGTCAAAAATAAACATATTTTTTCGGGTACGTTTTTTTAAATCATTTTTTTAAAATATCAATTTTTCTTAATCGTTAACACCTATATGAAATACCCATTAACTATTTGCAAAATAATAAATGATGAATAATCTGGACATTCCACTTTCTTTTTTATCAAATATGCTTTTAAAGATGAAAACGAAACTTTTTTCTTTATTCGTATTAGTTATTGCGGTTTCCTGTTTCCCTTTTGCTGCTTCAGCCATTGAAAATCCAATTAAACCTTTCGTTGTTGTTTTGGATGCGGGCCATGGTGGCCACGACCACGGAAACAAAGGCAATGGATATAAAGAGTCCGAAATATCATTGAACATCGTATTGAAAGTAGGAGCAGAGCTGGAAAAATTGCCCAATGTGAAAGTTATCTATACCCGTAAAACCGATGTATTTATTGAACTGCGGGAACGAGCGGCAATCGCAAATAGAGCAGATGCCGATCTTTTTGTTTCTGTTCATTGCAATGCCCATAAATCAGATGCATATGGAGCAGAGACCTTTGTGTTGGGGCTTCATAAGAGCCAGGCAAACTTTGAGGTTGCAAAAAAGGAAAATGAGGTAATTTATCTGGAAGAAAATTATCAGGAAAAGTATGGCGGCTTTGATCCCAATGCTCCAGAATCATTAATAGGAATGGTCTTAATGCAGGAAGAGTATCTTGACCAAAGCATATTATTGGCAAGTTTAGTACAGAACAACGTGATAAATAATTTAAAGCGAAAGGATAGAAGTGTAAAGCAGGCTGGTTTTTGGGTACTTCACAACACCTATATGCCCAGTGTTTTGATTGAAACTGGCTTTCTCACCAATAAAAGTGAAGGTGCTTATCTAAATTCCGCCAAGGGACAATCGGAAATGGCACGCGAAATAAGTAACGCCATAAAATCTTATATTAACAGTATTTCTATTTCCACAGAAAAGATAAAAGATCCCGAAGTGAAGGAACTTGAGGTTGAGAAAGCTATAGAAGTTACTAAAGAAGACATTTATGAAGGTGTAATATTTAAAGTGCAATTAGCTGCAACCAGTAAAAAAATAGATCCAAAACCAAACAACTTCAAAGGATTAAAAGATGTAGCACGTGAAAAGGAAAATGGTCTTTTTAAATATTATTACGGTGAAACATCAGACTACAACAAAATTCAGGTCATGAAAACATTTGTGCAGCAAAAAGGATATCCTTCAGCATATATTGTCGCATTTAAAAAAGGGAAAAAAGTTAATCTACCCGAAGTGTTAAAATCCAAAGCCAATTAGCGTGCTTTCTTTATATTTATCACTTAAATTTGTTCACAAACTAAAACTATACACTTGAGACTATCGAAAGAAGTTAAAACCGGAATCCTCGCCATCGGGGCTATATTGCTGTTAATCTTTGGTTACAGTTTTTTAAAGGGCACTAATTTGCTCGACAAAAACAGAGAATTCTATGTAAAATATGATAATGTTGAAGGCTTGGCGCAAGCCGCACCTGTTACAGTAAATGGGCTTACTGTGGGCAAGGTGCAGAATATATCCTTTGCCAATTCAAAGGGAGGGCTCGTTGTAAAGTTCACTGTTGAAAAGGATTTTGACTTTTCAAAAAACAGTATCGTTAGAATTTACAGCACAGGGCTTATTGGCGGAAAGTCATTGGGAATCTTTCCACAGTATGATGCTGGCAATATCGCAAAAAGTGGCGATACCCTTAGAGGGGATGTGGAAGACGGAATGCTTACGGCTGTTACGAAAGCCCTCGGTCCACTGGAGAAAAAAGTGAATAATACTCTTGCCACAGTGGATACGCTCTTGTTGAGCATTAATGCGATTGTTGACGAACAGACCCGTCAAAACCTAAAGGAAGCAATTGCAAATTTGAATACTACTCTTAACTCATTTGCTGGAGTTTCTGAAAACTTAAATCACATCCTCTCAAACAACACAGACAAACTTGATAATACATTTACAAATTTGGACAAAACCGCCGGAAATCTTTCAAAATTAACAGATTCCTTGGCGCAGTTGGAAACTGGTAAATTAGTAACCGATCTTCAAAACGTGGTAGACAAAATGGATAAAATTGTAGCCGGCGTAGATAATGGGGAAGGTTCTATCGGCAAACTATTAAAAGACGACAAATTATACCAAAATCTAGAAGGCGCTTCAAGGCAGCTTGAGCAGCTCCTTCAGGACGTAAAGCTCAACCCGAAACGTTATGTGCACATTTCCGTTTTTGGTAAAAAGAATAAAGAATACGAACCGCCAGCCAATCCAGACGAGTAAAACATGCAATACATTCCGAATATACTTTTTATTATTGCCCTCGCAGCGGGTGTGGGATATTTTACCCTTAACATCCGCAAGATAATCCGCAACATAAAACTTGGTCATGAAGTAGATGCTTCCGACCATACCTCGGAGAGATGGGGCAATGTAGTACGCATTGCGCTAGGACAATCAAAAATGGTGGTACGCCCCATCTCAGGACTTCTTCATATCATTGTATATGTAGGTTTTATTATCATCAATATCG
The DNA here is from genome assembly GCF_016757735.1 of Aequorivita iocasae. Classification (NCBI taxonomy): domain Bacteria; kingdom Pseudomonadati; phylum Bacteroidota; class Flavobacteriia; order Flavobacteriales; family Flavobacteriaceae; genus Aequorivita; species Aequorivita iocasae. The sequence goes on along the minus strand of NZ_CP068439.1, from coordinate 2,807,750 downwards.
AAGTACTCGAAATTATTATCGATGGAATTTTTGGAACCCATAGAGTACTTTTAACCGTCCTGCCCATTGGGCTATATAACTTTTTAATCGCTTCCTTTGAAATTTTGGCACTTCTAGTTTTGGTGGGGGTCATACTTTTCTGGACCCGCAGAAACATTCAAAAAATAAAGCGATTTTGGGCAAACGAAATGACGGGTTGGCCCAAAAACGACGCCAATTACATTCTTTATTTTGAAATGGTCTTGATGATTCTCTTTTTGACCATGAACGCGGCAGATCAGCAATTGCAAACATTAGGCGCGGCTCACTACGTTGAGGCTGGTTCGTATCCTGTAAGTAAATTTATAGTTCCCTTTTTTAGCAATCTTTCTGAAGCAACGCTGATTGCCATAGAGCGGGGGGCTTGGTGGCTTCACATTTTGGGAATACTTGTGTTTCTGAATTACTTATACTTTTCAAAACATCTTCATATTATTTTGGCGTTTCCCAATGTTTACTTCGGAAAAGTGGTTCCAAAAGGAAAGTTTAAAAATTTGGATTCCGTTACCAACGAGGTTAAAATGATGATGGACCCTAACGTAGATCCTTTTGCGGCACCCGCCGAAGGAGCAACCGAAGCTCCTGCTAAATTCGGAGCCAGTGATGTGACTGATTTAAGCAGAATACAGCTGCTGAACGCATATACCTGCACCGAATGTGGTCGTTGTACCAGCGAATGTCCCGCAAATATTACCGGGAAAAAACTTTCACCGCGTAAAATAATGATGGACACCCGTGACCGTTTGGAAGAGATTGGAAAAAATATTGACAAAAACGGTGAATTCAAACCAGACGGTAAGCAACTGCTGGACGATTATATTACGCGCGAAGAACTGTGGGCTTGTACAACCTGCAATGCTTGTGTTGAAGCCTGCCCCGTAAGTATTGACCCCCTGAGTATTATTATGGATATGCGCCAATATTTGGTGATGGAACAATCCGCAGCTCCAACGGAGCTAAATGTTTCTATGACCAATATTGAAAACAATGGAGCGCCTTGGCCCTATAACCAGATGGATCGTTTGAACTGGAAAGATGAGAATTGATAATATTTTTATATGAAAAAAGAAGAAGTAGAAATAATGCTGCATGATAAAGTAGAAAAGGGTGAACACGTGAGCCCAATTCTTCCAGAGGGGATAAAAAACTACTTGATAGATATTGACGGGACCATTACTGATGATATTCCCAACGAGGAACCCGAGCGGATGGCCACCTGTGAACCTTTTCCAGATGCTTTAAAAACCTTGAATAAATGGTATGACGAAGGACACATCATCTGTTTTTTCACTTCCCGCACCGAAGCCCATCGCGAGGTAACTGAAAATTGGCTAAACAAACATGGTTTTAAATACCACACCATGTTAATGGGAAAACCACGCGGTGGAAATTATCATTGGGTGGATAACCATTTGGTGAGAGCTACGCGATACAAAGGGAGATTCACCGATTTGGTGGAAAAAGAAGTAACAATAGAAGTATTTAAAGATTAATATAAATTATCACCCTGAGCGCAGTTGAAGGGTTGAAAACAGAAAAGTTAAGAAATGAGTGAACAACTAAAGGTCCCAACAATGGCCGAATATATGGCTCAAGGCAAGCAACCGGAAATACTTTTTTGGGTTGGCTGCGCTGGGAGTTTTGACGACCGTGCGAAAAAAATAACCAAAGCCTTTGTGAAATTGCTCAATAAAGCAAATATAGATTTTGCCGTTTTGGGAACTGAAGAAAGTTGCACCGGCGATCCCGCAAAAAGGGCTGGAAATGAGTTTCTTTTCCAAATGCAGGCGATGACAAATATTGAGGTTTTGAACGGTTATGAAATAAAGAAGATAGTTACCGCTTGCCCACATTGCTTTAACACTATTAAAAATGAGTACCCAGGGCTTGGTGGTAATTATGAAATTATGCACCACACCCAATTCCTAAAATCGTTAATGGAAGAGGGAAGGCTTAAAGTGGAAGGTGGAAAATTTAAAGGAAAGCGAATCACATTCCACGATCCGTGCTATTTGGGAAGAGCAAATGGCGAATATGAAGCTCCCCGCGAGCTGCTTCAAAAACTCGAAGTTGAGCTAGTGGAAATGAAACGTTGCAAATCACGCGGATTATGCTGCGGGGCCGGAGGCGCTCAAATGTTCAAGGAGCCTGAACCCGGAAAAAAAGATATTAACGTAGAACGTACCGAAGAAGCCTTGGAAACCGCTCCAAAAATAATTGCAGCGGCCTGTCCGTTCTGCAATACCATGATGACAGATGGCGTTAAGGCTAAACACGCCGAAGACAATGTTCAGGTGCTGGACGTTGCAGAAATGATTGCAAATGCAGAAGATTTATAAATCACTTGCAGGATGTTGCCGAAGGCCTCCTTGTAGGTCTAATGAATTAGAAAGAATATTCCAAAATGCTTACAGATTTTAAAAACCTGCCAGATGATTCCAGAATATGGATATATCAGGCAAATAGAAAATTAAGTGACGACGAAGTTACTGAAATCACCAAATTATCCGAAGATTTTTTAACCAAATGGACCGCTCACGGCGCTGAGCTTGAAGCGGGACTTGAAATAAGATACAATCGATTTATTGTACTTGGGCTTAATCAGGCAAATGCTTCCGCATCGGGCTGCAGCATTGACGCGTCTGTCCATTTCATACAGTCCCTTCAGGAAAAATTTAATGTGGATTTACTTGATAAAATGAACGTAACCTTTTATTCAGGTGAATATATAGCTTATAAACCTTTGGCGGATTTCAGAAAAATGGCAAAGGATAAATCCGTTTCCAAAAACACAGTTGTCTTCAATAACCTCGTTAATACAAAGGCCGAATATCTTGAAAATTGGGAAGTACCTGCACATGAAAGTTGGCACAATAGATTTTTATCTTAAAAGAAGTTTTTACGTATGAAAAATTTATTGTTTCCTTTTCTATTTTCTCTTGCATTCCTTTCAGGGTTTTCACAGGACAAAAACCCATTGATCCTAAAAAACGATTTTCAGAACCAAAAAAAATGGGTGGACAGCATCTATGATGCTATGACTTTAGAAGAAAAAATAGGCCAACTTTTTATGGCAGATATTTTTTCAAGTGATCCACAAGAAAAGACCGATAAAATAAAAAAACTAATTACCGAATATCATTTGGGCGGGATTATTTTTTCCAAAGGGGGACCCGTGCGCCAAGCCAAGTTGAACAATGAGTTCCAATCTCTTGCCAAAGTTCCCTTAATAATCGGTATGGATGCAGAATGGGGGCTTGCAATGCGACTGGATTCTACCTACGCCTTCCCTTGGAATATGACCTTGGGCGCAATTACAGATAATAAGATTATTGAAAAGATTGGGCAACGTATTGGTGAACAAAGTAAACGCCTGGGAGTACATATTAATTTTGCGCCGGTGGTGGATATCAATACAAATCCTAAAAATCCCATTATTGGAAATCGCTCTTTTGGAGAGGATAGGGATAATGTAACCGAAAAGTCCCTCGCCTTTATGAAAGGAATGCAAAGCGCTGGCATTATGGGAAGCGCAAAACATTTCCCCGGCCACGGCGATACCGACATGGATAGTCACAAAACCTTACCAACGGTTGATTTTTCAAAAGAACGTTTGGATACTTTGGAATTAGTACCCTATAAAAGATTAATTGAAGAAGGACTGAATAGTGTAATGGTTGCCCATTTGAATGTTCCCGCTTTAGAAATTCAAATGAATTATCCCTCTTCGCTTTCTTCAAAGGTGGTGACAGATCTTTTAAAAAATGAATTGGGTTTTAACGGGCTTATTTTTACCGACGCCTTGAATATGAAAGGCGCTTCCGATTTTAAAAAACCTGGCGAAATTGAACTTGCAGCATTTCTTGCAGGAAACGATGTGCTATTGATTTCCGAAGATATTCCAAAGGCCATAGAATTTCTTATAAATTCATACAATGAAGATGTTATTACAGAAAAGCGTTTGGCCTATTCTGTAAAGAAAATTCTATACGCAAAATTTAAAGTAGGCTTGCATAGCTACAAACCTGTCAGCACGGCCTATTTAGTAGAAGATTTAAATTCAGTTAATGACGATGCGCTTTATGAAGAAGCAATGGACCACGCGCTAACGGTTATTAAAAATGACCGTGCAATTCTTCCTATAAAAGATCTTCAAGAGAAAAGGATTGCCTATATAAATTTTGGCGATGATTCGGGCGAAATATTTTTAAATGAATTGCGAAAATATGGAAAGGTAGATTGGGTTAAAGCTAATAGTCTGGATGATTATATCCAAAAACTTAAGGCGTACAACTACGTAATTATTGGATTTCACAAAAGCAATGAAAACCCTTGGAAAAAGTTTGAATTTTCTGAAAATGAACTTGTTTGGTTATATGAAATTGCCCGAACAAACACCGTGATTCTCGATGTTTTTGCAAGACCCTACGCTATGCTGGATCTAAAAACCACAGCAAATTTTGAGGGAGTTTTAATGTCCTATCAAAACAGTGAGATTTCCCAAAAACTTTCGGCCCAGCTAATCTTTGGCGCAAGGGAAGCCAAGGGAAAGCTTCCCGTTTCATTGGGAGCGGATTTTCCTTTAAACACAATGCTAAAAACAAAATCATTGCGCAGACTTCAATACGGGACACCAGAAAGTGTAGGGGTTAACAGCTATAAACTGAAAAAAATTGATTCGCTTGCAAATTTGGGTATAAAGGAAGGAATGTATCCGGGAGCCCAAATTTTGGTGGCCCGAAAAGGAAAAATTATTTATCAGAAAAATTTTGGACATCACGAATACGATTCACAAAATGAAGTAAAGGACAGTACCGTTTACGATTTGGCTTCGCTGACCAAAATCCTTGCTTCCCTCCCCATGATTATGCAGCTTGTGGACAAGAAAGAATTGAGTATGAATACGAAGCTTTCAGAAATGCTTCCGGAGTACAAAAACTCGAACAAAGCGAATATTACTTTAAAGGAAATGCTTTCGCACTATGCGCGTTTAAAGGCGTGGATACCATTTTATCGCCATACACTCAACGACGAAAAAACAGGGATATCTTCAAAATATTATTCCAAAATTCCAGATAAGGATTTTAATGTGCATGTAGCAGAAAATCTATATATGCGCAGGGATTATATGGATACCATTTTTGAGACCATTCGCGATAGTGATTTAAACTCAAGTTTAGAGTACAAATACAGCGATCTTCCATATTATATTCTGAAGAAATATTTGGAACGAAAATTCGGGAAGCCGATGGAAATAATTGTTCAGGAGAACATTTATGAATCTTTGGGGGCAAATTATATGACATATCTTCCTTTGGAAAAATTTTCAAAAGACAATATTCCTCCAACGGAACAGGACAATATTTTTAGGAACCAGAAAGTTCAGGGCTATGTGCACGACCAAGGCGCAGCGATGCTTGGAGGAGTAAGTGGCCATGCGGGTTTATTCAGTAATGCAAATGATGTGGCCAAAATCATGCAAATGTATCTTTGGAAAGGTTTTTATGGCGGTGTGCGCTATTTTAATCCTGATATTTTGGATCTTTTCAATACCTGTTATTATTGTGATAAAAACGTACGACGGGGCGTGGGCTTTGACAAACCACAATTGGGAACATCTGGGCCTACATGCGGTTGTGTTTCCATGACTAGTTTTGGGCATAGTGGCTTTACCGGAACATTTGCTTGGGCAGATCCGGAACAGGATATTGTGTATGTCTTTTTATCAAACCGAACTTTTCCCGATGCGGAAAACCGAAAACTGATAAGAAGTGATTTGCGCAGCAAAATACAAGAAGCCATTTATGAGGCCATTGATTATTAAATTTCAAAAGATCTGTAACCTTTAATTTGAAAATAATAAAATGAAAATAGCAATAGTATGTTATCCAACCTTTGGCGGAAGCGGGGTAGTGGCTACGGAACTTGGCTTAGCACTTGCCGAGCATGGGCACGAAGTTCATTTTATTACCTACAAGCAACCCGTTAGGCTAGAATTACTTTCAAAACACATTCACTTTCACGAGGTTTCGGTGCCTGTTTATCCACTTTTTCACTACCAACCCTACGAGCTTGCACTCTCTAGCAAATTGGTAGATATGGTAAAACTCCATAAAATTGAAGTATTACACGTGCATTATGCAATACCCCACGCATACGCAGGCTATATGGCCAAGAAAATGCTGGCCGAGGAAAATATCTTTATCCCAATGGTAACTACGCTTCACGGCACAGATATTACCCTGGTGGGGAACCATCCATTTTATAAACCAGCAGTTACTTTTAGCATTAACAATAGCGATGTGGTAACTTCAGTTTCAAAAAGTTTAAAAGAAGACACGCTGCATCTTTTCGATATTAAGAAAGAAATACACGTAGTGCCAAATTTTATAGATATTCCGAAGAAAATCAACACATTTACTGATTGTCAGCGCGATTTAATGGCGGATAAGGACGAGCGGATTATTACCCATGTGAGTAATCTTCGACCAGTAAAACGTGTAAAGGACGTGATAGAGGTCTTTGACCGCATTCAGAAAAAGATTCCTTCCAAATTAATAATAGTAGGTGAGGGGCCCGAACGTGAAGGCTGCGAGCAACTATGTGAAGAAAAAGGTATTGAGGAAAAAGTACTTTTTGTGGGCAACAGCAATGAAGTGGACAAAATTCTTTGTTTTACAGATCTGTTCATTCTCCCTTCAGAAAAGGAAAGCTTTGGTCTTGCGGCATTGGAAGCCATGGCTTGCGGCGTTCCGGTAATTTCAAGTAATACAGGCGGCTTGCCAGAAGTAAATATTCAAGGAGTAAGCGGTTTTTTAAGCGATGTAGGCAATGTGGATGAAATGGCCGAAAATGCCTTAAAAATCTTAGCAACTGATGAAACACTGAAGAAATTTAAGAAGCAAGCAGTCGAGTCTGCAATGATTTACGATACAAAGAAAATTGTTCCGTTGTATGAAAAGTTATATGAAGAGGCAATTGCAAAAAGAAGTCTTGCCCAATCTCAATAATTCTCTTTTATAGATTGCAATAAAATAAATTGATATGAAAGAGGATTTTTCTTGTTTTTAAAAAAGAAATGCCCCATCAATACGTGGGGCATTTCTCTCAATATAAGGTGATGTTTGATTATCAGAACTGATATCGAGCGCTTAAACCCACATCAAAACTGATGTCGTCCCGGTAGCCTAAGTTCACCTGTGGGCGAAAATCAAAGGAAACCAGAAGAGGGAAGTCAAAATTGTACTCAATACCAACATCACCTGTTACAAAGGCAAATGCTTCTGAATCATCATACCTATCATCATACGGATAATCCTTATGTTTATGGTCATAGCTTACAATTCCTGCGCCAGCACCAGGCCCCGCATACCAATTGAAGCCTCCATCAATATTCCAGACCCACTGATAAATTCCAGTAAGTTTTACAGCGTCCCAATAACGATCGCTGTGAAAGGCCAACCCCAGTTCCAAACGGTTGTTATCGCCCAAACCTCGCTGATAGTTTACCTCTGGACCAAAACCATCACTTTCACTTAAACGTATCCCGATTGCATTTTTTGAAATTTCCTGGGCATTGGCGTGTAAGCTCAACGTGATAATCGCAATAGTCAATAAAACTGCTTTTCTCATAATTTTTCTTTTAGTTATAAACGCTGTAAATGTAGGCGTATTATAAGTTGGTAAACGTTAATGCGATGCTAATGGCAATTGTAAAATTTACAAAGTTTTGTTAAGGAAGTTTTTTACTTTTACAAAAGTTGCAATGAAACAAGAACTTCAGAATTTTCAAAAGACTTTTAATGGTGAATTTTTCACCGATACCCTTCATACCAGTATTTACGCTACAGATGCTTCTGTGTATCGAAAAATACCGCTGGCCGTAGCCTATCCTAAAAATGCTGAAGCAATACGGCAGTTAATCGATTTTGCTGTCAAGAACAACACTTCCTTAATTCCGCGAACTGCAGGAACTTCTCTTGCCGGACAATGTGTGGGCGATGGGATAGTAGTGGATGTTTCAAAATATTTTACAGAAATAATTTCAGTAGACACCCAAAAGCAGACAGTTACTTTGCGACCAGGCGTGATCCGCGATGAACTGAACCGCTATCTAAAAGCTTTCGGACTTTTCTTCGGTCCCAACACTTCCACCAGCAACCGATGCATGATAGGCGGGATGGTAGGCAACAACAGCAGCGGCACAACGTCAATTCAATACGGTGTAACGCGCGATAAAGTTTTAAAATTGAAAACCATTCTTTCAAACGGGGAAGAAGTAGTTTTTGAACCACTTTCAAAAGAAAAATTTCTCCAGAAAACACAGCTAGATACGTTGGAAGGAAAAATCTATAAAACGATTTACAATGAACTGATTTCCGAACAAACCCAACAAGAAATTTGGAAGGAATTTCCAAAACCTGAAATTCACCGAAGAAATACGGGTTATTCGGTTGACAGTCTGTTGAACACAACTGTGTTTGGTGAATTTAAAGAAGAAATAAACCTGTGCAAACTACTTTGCGGAAGCGAGGGGACCCTTGCATTTACTACAGAAATTACACTCCAATTAGATCCGTTACCACCACAATATACCGCAATGGTTGCAACACATTATCATACACTTGAAGCTTGTTTAAACGATGTAATTGTGGCGATGCAGCACAATTTGCATACTTGCGAAATGATGGACAATGTAATTTTGGATTGTACAAAAAAAAACAAAACGTATGAGCCATATCGGTTCTTTGTAAAAGGAAACCCAAAAACAATTCTACTCTTGGAATTGAAAAGCAATTCTGAAGCGGATTTAGAAAGTCAAACTTCATCTTTGTTGGATTCCCTCAAACTTTCAAGTCACAGTTATCATAATCCGGTTTTAAGAGGCGAGGAGATTGAAATGGCTGCCGAATTGCGCAAAGCCGGTTTGGGCCTACTCGGAAATATGGTGGGCGATCACAAAGCTGTTGCCTGTATTGAGGACACAGCGGTTGCTTTGGAAGATTTGCCCAGTTATATTTCAGAGTTTTCAGTGTTGATGAAACAGTACGACCAGCAAGCTGTTTATTATGCACACGCGGGCGCCGGTGAACTGCATTTGCGGCCCATCCTGAATTTGAAGACAGGGGTGGGAGTGGAGTATTTTCGTAAAATAACCACTGATGTTGCCAAACTTTGTAAAAAATACAGAGGCTCCTTTAGCGGGGAACACGGCGATGGTATTGTACGCGCCGAATTTATTCCGTTGATGATTGGCGAAAAAAACTATGCGCTTTTAAAAAGAATTAAAGCAGCTTTTGATCCGCACAATATTTTCAATCCCGGAAAAATTGTGAATGCTTTTAAAATGGACGAATCCCTTCGTTATGAAGTAGATAGGGAAGAACCCAATATTGAGACCCTATTGGACTTCAATGATTCCGAGGGAATTCTTCGTTTGGCTGAAAAATGCAACGGTAGCGGTGACTGTAGAAAAACGGCAGAAGCAGCGGGAGCCATGTGTCCCAGTTATCACGCCACCAAAAACGAAAAAGACACTACGCGCGCACGTGCGAATGCCCTGCGGGAAGTTCTAACAAATAATACAGCTGCAAATAAATTCAATTCAAAAGAGCTAAAGGAGGTTTTTGATCTATGCATCAGTTGTAAGGCCTGCGCAAGTGAATGCCCCAGTAATGTGGATATAAGCACTGCAAAAGCTGAGTTTTTATATCAATACAATAAAATAAACGGTGTTTCATTATCCAATAAGCTGATGGGAAAAAGTACGAAACTTAACAATATGGCTTCCAATTTTCCGCAGCTTGCCAATTGGTTTTTTAGAAATGGTCTCACTTCAAAAATTATAAAAAAAATTGGTGGAATACATCCAAAGCGATCCTTGCCTAAAGTTTCAAATAATAGTTTCAGTGATTTAATTCAAAAACATAAAAACCAGTTATTTACACATAATCCTGGCGATGATATACCCATTAAAAAGGTATTGCTTTTTGTTGACGAATTCAGTAATTATTTGGATACTGAAATAGCCTTGGATTCGTTTTTACTTTTAAAAGGTTTAGGGTATAAAGTGGAAGTGATAGATAACTTGGATAGTGGCCGTGCCTTACTTTCAAAAGGATTTTTGGAGGAAGCGAAAAAGGAGGCCAATACAAACATAGCCTTTTTAAAAGATAAAATTTCAACAGAAGTTCCTTTAGTAGGTATTGAACCTTCGGCAATACTATCTTTTCGTGATGAATACCTTCGGTTGGCGGATGATATAATTTCGGCGGAAGCAATTTCTAAAAATACATTTCTAATCGAGGAATTTCTTTCGGCCGAAATACATAACGGTACTATTTCCGCAGCACAGTTTACTTCCGAAGAAAGAAACATTAAAATACACGTGCATTGCCACCAAAAATCACAGAGCAACCAGAAAGTAACCTTTGATATTCTAAATTTGCCCGAAAATTACAAACCTACCATTATACCTTCTGGTTGTTGCGGTATGGCCGGCAGTTTTGGATATGAAAAGGAACATTACGATGTGAGTATGAAAATAGGAGAGTTAAAGCTTTTTCCAGCAATACGAAAAGCAACGGATAATACTATTTTTGCTGCTAACGGCACGAGTTGTCGTCATCAAATTTTTGATGGGACAGGCAGAAAAGCATTGCACCCAGTAACGATTTTAAGACAAGCTTTAAAAAATTAAATAATCGTTTTAAAAGCTTTCATGGCTGCAACCATATTTTCAAAACCTTCCGTTTGTTCTTCGAGCAAAACTTCTTCAGGAATAAAGACTTGTTTTGGGTTATTATAGAAATATAAAACCCAATTTTCATTATTATACTCCAAAGCTGTGAGGTTTTCTATCCAATCGCCGCTATTTAAATACTGGCAGCTTCCTTTATCTGTCACAATCTTCTTAATGCCTGGCTGATGGATGTGGCCACAGATTACATAGTCAAACTCATTGTCAATCGCCAAATCGGTCGCGGTTTTTTCAAAATTGTCTATGAATTTAATGGCAGATTTTACACTGTTTTTAATTTTCTTAGAAAGCGAATATTTTTCGCGGCCCGCTTTTTCCAATAAATAATTTATAAACCTGTTGAAAAGAATCAATAGATCGTAACTCCAACCACCAAGCTTAGCAATCCATTTGGTGTGTTGCACGGAGGCGTCAAAAACATCGCCGTGAAAAAACCAGGCTTTTTTTCCGTCCAGATTGAGTATTAATTTATCACATATTTGAATATTGCCCATTTTGGTATTGCTAAACTTTCGTAGTTTTTCATCGTGGTTTCCTGTTATATAATACACTTTTGTGCCTTTTGCGGCTAAGGACAAAATCTTTTTAATAATCAAAAGATGTGCTTTGGGAAAATATCTTTTTCGGAATTGCCAGATATCAATAATATCTCCATTCAAAATAATTTTTTTTGGCTTTACGGAGTTTAAATAGTGAAGAAGCTCTTTGGCGTGGCAGCCGTAAGTCCCTAGATGGACATCAGATATTACAACAATTTCAACTTTTCTTTTCAATCATACATATTTACATTACAAATTTCTAGAATTCATCGAATAAATACTTTATGTAAAAGTTATGATTGAAAGTCGAAAATGTTATTTCCTTTTCAGAATGTTTCTTAAAGATTATGAACAACGTTATTTTCATTATTCGTCCCTATCAATTACATTTGTTGAAAAGCAACTAATGGCAGGCAATTCCTTCGGAACAATTTTTAAACTTACCACTTTTGGAGAGTCGCACGGTCCCGCTATTGGCGGAATTATAGATGGCTGTCCAGCAGGTCTTTCTCTCGATTTTGAAGCAATAAACGCTGAAATGCAGCGCCGCAAACCTGGCCAATCTGCAATTGTGACCCAGCGGAAGGAAGAAGACGAAGTAAAGTTTCTTTCCGGAATATTTGAAGGAAAAACTACGGGAACGCCAATTGGTTTCACAATTGAAAACACAGACCAAAAAAGCAAGGATTACAGCCATATAAAAGATATTTATCGTCCCTCACACGCAGATTATACTTACGATAAAAAATATGGTATCCGTGACTATCGTGGGGGCGGACGTTCCTCGGCACGAGAAACGGCTTGCAGGGTAGTAGCTGGTGCCATCGCAAAACAACTGCTTCAGAATATAAAAATCACTGCCTATGTTTCTTCAGTAGGCGAAATGGAACTCAAAAAAAATTATTCACAGGTTGACTTTTCAGAAATAGAAAGAAACCCTGTGCGTTGTCCCGATGCTGAAATGGCTTCAAAAATGGAGGATTACATAAAATCAATCCGAAAAGAAGGTGATACGGTTGGTGGTACTGTAAGCTGTGTTATCCAGAATGTTCCCTTTGGATTGGGCGAGCCAGTTTTTGATAAACTACACGCAGCGCTGGGCAAAGCAATGCTTTCCATAAACGCCGTAAAAGGTTTTGAATATGGTAGCGGTTTTGCTGGTACTAAGATGAAAGGCAGCCAACACAATGATGAATTTAAGAGGGGCGGAAGCACAAAAACCAACAACAGTGGTGGAATACAGGGCGGAATCAGCAATGGGGAAGATATTTATTTTAAGATAGCTTTTAAACCCGTTGCTACTATTATGCAAAAACAGCAGACCATTGACAGCAAAGGAGATAAGACCGTAACTGAAGGAAAAGGCCGTCACGACCCTTGCGTGGTGCCACGGGCCGTCCCCATTGTGGAGGCTATGGCAGCTTTGGTATTGGCTGATTTCTATTTATTGAACAAAATTTCAAAAATTTAAAGACATAATATTTTCATGAAAAAAATCGCGCTACACTGGAAAATAATCATCGGACTTGTTTTAGGTATCATTTGGGCATTGCTTTCCAGCCAGTTGGGGTGGAGTGAATTCACAATTGACTGGATAGCGCCGTTTGGAAAAATTTTCATCAACCTTTTAAAGTTGATTGCCGTTCCACTCGTTTTAGTATCAATAATTAGTGGAGTTGCGAATATTGGCGACCCCTCGAGCTTGGGAAGAATGGGAGGGAAGACGCTGTTGGCGTATTTGATAACCACACTTTTTGCTGTAAGTATGGGGCTTTTATTAGTAAATGTAATTAAGCCAGGAAAATTAATAGATGAGCAAAGCCGAATCGACAATAGAATAAGTTATGAGATTTGGGCCGCTTCCGAAGGCCACGAAATAAAGGATGGAATAAATTATTTGCAGGATCCCGCTTTCTTTGAGCGCGCACAGAAAATTACCGATCTTTCAAAAGGAGAACTTAAAGATGCTTCGGTAACCGAAAAAATGCAGACTGCGGAGAAAACCAAAGAGTCCACGCCTTTACAGCCCCTAGTAGATATTGTTCCTGAAAATTTCTTCTTTTCATTGACTGATAATGGATTGATGCTGCAGATTATTTTCTTTGGAATATTTTTCGGGGTATGCTTGTTATTGATTCCAAATGAAAAGTCACAACCCGTTACGTCCTTTATGGATAGCGCTATGGAAGTTTTTTTAAAAATGGTTGATTTGGTAATGCAGGCCGCGCCTTTCTTTGTGTTTGCACTCTTGGCAGGCGTGGTAAGCAAAATGGCGGGTGATGATATTGGCAAAGTATATGAAATATTTAAGGGCTTAAGCTGGTACTCGCTTACCGTTTTTGTAGGCCTGATGCTTATGATTTTCTTAATTTATCCATTATTGGTAAAATTATTTGTGAAGAAGATTCCCTTTAAAGGATTTTTTAAAGCAATGGCTCCTGCACAGACTTTGGCTTTTTCAACCTCTAGTAGCGCGGCTACATTACCTGTTACCATGGAATGTGTAGAAGAAAACTTAGGAGTTGACAAAAAAATAACCAGCTTCGTTTTACCTATTGGAGCAACTGTTAATATGGACGGAACCTGTCTTTATCAGGCAGTTGCGGTTGTTTTTCTTGCCCAATTACATATGATTGATTTAACGCTGGGACAACAGCTTACCATAGTACTGACAGCTACATTAGCATCAATAGGCTCAGCTGCGGTGCCAAGTGCGGGCTTGGTAATGCTTATAATTGTTTTGGAATCGGTTGGTTTAAACCCCGCGTGGATAGCCATAATCTTCCCTGTTGATAGAATTTTGGATATGTTCCGAACAGTAGTAAACGTTACTGGAGATGCAACGGTTTGTACAATTATCGCCAAGGGTGAGGATATGTTGAACTATGTACCGCACGACAACCCTTCGGAGACGTTTGATGTGGATTCGTAACTTTTTAAAATCGACTATTAAGATTAGAATGATCTTTTGATAAAAGAAAATGTACATTTTAAAATATTTTGCAAGAAATATATATTTTTATTAAATTAGATTTCTCCCCAGAAACATAGACCCAATCTATATTTCTGAATTATTACCTTCTTAGCTATGCTTAAAACCCATAGTTATGAAAAAAATACTATTATTCTTCGCTATTGCAAGTATTGCAAAATTTTCCTATTGCCAAGTTGGCATTGGCACAACCACACCAGCACCTTCATCCATGCTTGAAGTGAGTAGTACTTCGGATGGAGGTACAACCTATAAAGGGTTTATGCCACCCCGGGTGCCTAACATTCCCGCTCGAAATTCAATAACTCCCAATGTATCGGAAGCAGGATTATTGGTCTACGTAATGAATAATGGAAATGGAGAAAGCTGTCTTCAAATCTGGGATGGGGGAGTGTGGAATAATATATATTGTTCAACTATCCCGTCACCAGAAATCTGGATTAATGAATTTCATTATAAAAATATAGGTTCTGATGTAGGGGAATTTATCGAGATTGCTGGCCCTGCCGGATATGATTTGAGTATTTGTACAATTGAATTGTACAACGGTACTACTGGCACGGTATATGAATCATTCGCTTTAACAGGAATTATTCCTAATCAATCTAATGGAATAGGAACACTGTCATTTCCAGTTTCATCTATTCAAAATGGACCGGAAGATGGAATTGCTATTGTCAAAGCAGGGTTAGTCATTCAATTCCTTAGTTATGAAGGTATTTTGACCCCAAATACGGGGGCTGCTAATGGAATAACTTCTACCGATATTGGCGTAGAAGAATCGAAAAATACTACCCCAGCGGGCTATTCTCTTCAACTCACCGGCACTGGAAATGAATATGGAGATTTTATTTGGAATGCTCCCGCAGCTGAGTCGCCTGGAACATTAAATGTGGGTCAAATAATAAACTAGTTAAAATTGATAATGCTTTTATTACTTATAAAAATTTAGCCTTCAATTCTGAGGTGGGAATCATACAGCTTTCCTTTTTACCGAACCATTTATAGCGGTTTCTCGCGATATAATCGTACACTGCATTTCTTATAAATTTTGGCACAATCATAAATCCGAAAAGTAGGGGATAAGCGCCCGACAGCTGTTTGGCAATATGAAGCGCTGCTGAGGATTTTATGTAATGTTTTTCGCCATCAATAAGAATGATGGAATCTACTTTTGAAGTGTCTATGTTGAATTTTGAAATCAGTTGTTGACCAATTTCACTTTGAAGCGCCGCAAATTTGAAAACATTTTTATTATCCCGTTTAATTATATAAGTTACTGCACCATTGCAAAGATTGCAAACGCCGTCAAAGAGGATTATTTTTTGGTCTTTATTTTTCATATTTAGTATTCAGTCTCAGTCACAGTACACAGTTTTACTGAAAACTGCGACTGAAAACTGTAAACTTTTTTCATACTTTTTCAAGTTCTTCCAAACTTACGTTGGTCGTGAACATTCCATAATTAACGATTGCCTTGTTTTTTTCAATGGTATCAATTGTTCCAATGGCGCGGCCGTCAATCATTCGCACTCTGTCGCCAATTTTTAAAGCAACTTTCGGTTTTGGTGGCGGCATTTTTTTGGCCTTTTCTTTTTCTTCTTTTTTGCGCTCGCGAATAACTTCAACTTTCTTTTCAACTTCTTTAATAACCTCCCGCTCTTTAGCTTTTACAGCCTTTTTTACTTTGGGAGCAAGCTTTTTACGCTTGCTGTTCTCAATCATCACAAGCTTCATCAACTCATCAATCAATTGTTTTTTTTGTTTGTTGTTGAAGTATTTTTCAGAAAGTACATCAACCTTTTTCCCCAAACTTATTAATTTCTGATTGGCATCAAATAGTTCTTGGTAACTTTCCAACTTTTCTTGTACGCGCGCATTTACTTCCTCCAACTGCTTACTTTCCAAACGCGCCTTTTGCTCTTCGCTTTTTAAAGATTCTGAAGTTTTTCGGAGATTTGACCGCTCTTTTTGAAGGTTGGCAATAGTTTTGTCAAAACGTACTTTGCCGCGTTCAATCTTTTTCTTTGCTTTATTTATTAAGCTGTACGGAATACCATTTTTCTGCGCAACTTCAAACGTATAACTACTTCCAGCCTCTCCCAAATGCAGCTGGTACAAAGGTTCCAATGATTTATTGTCAAACTGCATATTCGCATTTATTGCGTGCGGAAGTTCGTTTGCCAATAATTTCAAATTGGTATAATGAGTGGTGATTATTCCAAAGGCTTCCCGCTCATAAAAAACTTCCAAAAAAGTTTCCGCCAAAGCGCCCCCGAGTTCGGGATCGCTTCCCGTTCCGAATTCATCAATCAAAAAAAGTGTTTTGTTATTGCACTTTTTTAAGAATTGATTCATTTTTTTTAAACGATAACTATAGGTACTGAGGTGATTTTCAATGGATTGGTTGTCACCAATATCAGTCAAAATTCGTTTAAAAAAGCACATTTCGCTCTGAGGTTCCGCAGAAATCAACAAACCACTTTGTAGCATAACTTGCAAGAGTCCGACGGTTTTTAGCGTAATACTTTTACCTCCAGCATTTGGGCCGGAAATTACGATTATCCGTTTGTCCGGAACCAGTTCAATGCTCTGCGGAAATGTTTTTTCCTTCCGTTTGTTATTTGAAACCAACAACAGCGGGTGATATGCCTTTACTAAGGAAATCTTTTTTTCTGAAACGATAATCGGCAATACACCATTTATTTTTAATCCATATTTCGCCTTGGCATACAGCACGTCCATCGTTATCAAATATTCTTGATAGTTCGCCAAAAGTGCGGCGTGCGGACGTACAAATTCGGTCATCGCCTTTAAAATGCGCTTTATTTCCTCGTCTTCCTCGTATAAAAGATTACTGAGCTCGTTAGCGTATTCAAGCGTTTCCTGCGGTTCAATATAAACGATGCTTCCAGTTTTTGAACTGCCCAAAACAGCGCCTTTCACTTTTTTGCGGTGCATTGCTTTTACGGCAAGTACCCGACGGTTTTCAACCACAGACTCGCGGATTTCATCTAAATAATCACTCTGTGCGTACTGTGATAGTGCCTTTGTGAATGAGGAATTGATTTTACCCTTTACCACATTCAAACGCCGACGGATAGCTCCCAGTTCTGCGGAGGCTTCATCTTTTATTTCGCCGTATTTGTCTATTCGCTTGTTTATTTCTTCGGAAATGATTGAAGTGTAATTTACCTCTTCCGAAAAGGAATTTAAATGAATATAAAACTCTTCAAATTTTTTAAAGAATTTTAGAAGAATACGCGTAGTTTCAGAAATGGATAGAATTTTTCGGAAACCCGAAATTTCCAAACTGCTGTTTTCAATTTCAAGCAAACGAAGCTCACGAAAAATAGGGTCAAAACCGTGATTTGGTATTCTGTTGTCACCATCAAACGAGGCTGTAAACTCTTTTACGCGTTGTAATTCTGGTTCAATTTCATCAAACTCCTGAAAAGGTGTAATTGATAATACTGCTTCCTTTCCAGGCTCGGTTACACAAAATTCTGCAACTTGCCGCAACACGGAAGGAAATTCCAGGTCTTCTAAAGTTTTACTGTCAATACGGGCTTTCCGTTTTATTTCCATTAATTTTACTTTTTCAGCAATCATACAAAAGTAACAATAATGCAGGTAACAATTGAGCCCGGATGGAAGGCGATTTTAAAGGAAGAGTTTGAAAAGCCCTATTTTAAGAATTTGGTTGAATTTGTAAAAAAGGAATATACCACAACTAAATGTTTTCCGCCGGGAAAGCAGATATTTTCAGCCTTTGACCATACTCCATTTGATGAAGTAAAAGTTGTAATAATAGGGCAGGACCCTTATCACGGACCGGGACAGGCACATGGCTTGTGCTTTTCGGTGGGTGAAAGTGTGGCGGTTCCCCCTTCGCTGAAAAATATTTTTGAAGAAATACGGACTGATATCGGTTCGACAATTCCAAACAATGGAAATCTGGAACGTTGGGCCAACCAAGGGGTTTTACTTTTGAACGCAACATTAACAGTTCGGGCACATCAAGCGGGAAGTCATCAAAATAAAGGGTGGGAACAGTTTACTGATACTGTAATAGAAAAACTATCAAAGGAGAGGGAAGATTTGGTTTTTATGCTTTGGGGCGGACCCGCAAAAAAGAAAGGGGCTAAAGTAGATACCTCAAAACATTTGGTGCTAACCAGCGGGCATCCTTCGCCATTGGCTGCAAATAGAGGTTATTGGTTTGGAAACAAACACTTCAGTAAAACAAATGAGTATTTAAAGAAAAATGGTAAAGAACCAATTAATTGGTAAATTACCGTTGAAATAATAAAGAATAGAACGGGGAGAAATTTTCTATTCTTCTTCTGGTACTTCGGGTTCTGTAGCGTCGTTGCAACTAAACTGCAATAGCAAAAAATTTGTGACTAACAACGCCCCCAAAACGATTAAAAAAGTAGTCATAATACTTGGTTTTATAATAACAAGATGCAAGTTGCGCCTCGGGGTTGCGTAAATATTAAGATTTTTTTAGAAATTATGTAAGATGCTGGTTTCCTGAATTTTATTTTCAATTAAATCCAGTTCAACAAGTTTTTGCTGAATATTTTTCAGTTCTTTAGAAGTTAATTGTCTATCGCTCCATTCGGTAAGAGATAGCCATTCGCGTACATCTTCTATTTTTTGACCGTAGCGTTTCGCAATCATTTCATCAATACCTTCCAGATTCTTGAAATTTTCCGTTACACCATTAATTGCCTTTAAAATAGATTTTATAGCTTCCGATTCGTTTTCCAAAACGTCATTGCGTACAGCAATAACAAAACTGGGCCAGGGAGTTGGAGATTCTCCCACCAAACGGAAGGTACCATTGTCAACGTAAGGTTTGGTCATAAATTTTTCCCACATAAAGTAGTCGCCATTTCCATTTGGCAATCCTTCCAACGCACCGTCCAAATCTTGTATTACCTTAAATTTCAAATCATTTTTTAAATCCCAATCGTGATTTTCAGCATTTACAAAAGCCATTAAATGTGAGCCTGAACCAAATCGGCTTATTGCAGCTTTTGTTCCTTTCAAATCGCCTACCTCCTCATAATCGGAAGCTGCAGCAACGTGAATGCCCCAAAGCAAAGGCGATTTCACAAAAACCTGAACAATTTTGGAATCGTTTCCGTTTATAATATCACGCACCATTCCTTCCGTAAGTATAACGGCCATGTCTATTTCCTTTTCTCTCAAAGCGCGGACCATTTGCCCAGTGCCTCCAGGATAATCCTTCCAGCGAAGATTAATTCCTTCTTTTTGAAATTTTTTATCGCGCAGGGCTATGTACCACGGCAAGTTGAAATGTTCCGGCACACCGCCAATTAAAAATTTTTTCATTCCGTAATTTTTCCCAATGTATATTGAATAAGCGCATCGATGGTTTTTGATGCGTCTTTACTGAAAGTTCCCGAAGCACGGTTAGCAATGATCGCGTTCATTGACAGGGCGTGATGGCCCAACAATTTTGCCATTCCATACATTGTGGCAGTTTCCATCTCAAGATTTGTAATTTTTTTCTTTTTATACCGGAAAGAGGTAAGTTTCTCATTAAGGCTTCCGTCACGTAGAGGTGTCCGAAGCACACGGCCTTGTGGCCCATAAAAGCCTACATTTGTAATAGTGATACCCTGCTTTGTTTTTTCGGAAGTGAATTTTTTAACCAAAACCTTATCAGCTTCCACGGCATAAGGAACAGAGTTATCTGGATTCCATTGGGTGTGGTCTATAAATGCGCGTGCAAAATCGCGGTTGAATATTTTATCTGTTTTAGCATAATAGTGCATCACATTGTCCAGTCCAATCCCTAGTGTACTGATTAAAAAGCTATCAACTTTTACATCGGGCGTTAAACCTCCCGAAGTTCCAATTCTAATAATATTAAGCGACGTAAGCTTTTTTTTGGCTTGTCGCTTTTCAAAATCAATATTCACCAAGGCATCCAATTCATTGAAAACAATGTCAATATTATCAGGACCAATTCCTGTGGAAATAACACTGATTCTTTTTCCTTTGTACGTTCCTGTATGTGTTTTGAACTCACGGTGCTCGGCGGTAGTTTCAATTGTGTCAAAATATTTTGAAACCATCTGCACGCGGTCAGGATCACCCACTGTGATAATAGTCGGCGCCAATTCGGAAGGGGTAAGATTTAAATGGTATATCTTGCCTTCTGGGGTGAGTATAAGCTCAGAGTCTTCAATTTTCATCATTATATAATTTTATCCGCCCACACGCTTCACCTTAAACCCCTTATCCTTTAAAAACTGCATAATTTTCTCCCGATAATCGCCTTGGATAATTATTTGTTCATTTTTGAAACTTCCGCCAACGCTCAAGAGTTGTTTTATTTCTTTTGAAAGGATTTTAAAATCACTGTCGGCGCCATTATATCCCTCTATAATTGTGATGGGCTTTCCTTTTCTTTTTTCGTATTTGCAGAGCAAGGGTTCATCTTGTAGCCAAATGGAGGATTCCTCTTTTTCTACAGGAACTTCACTGGGCTCGTGATCTGGGAAAAGATTTTTTAATTGGTCTTCTAATGATTTCAAGGTTTCAAGTTTCAGGGTTAACTGCATACTACCACTGGCAATTGCTTACTTTTTAATCAGCCCAATCTCCACCAAACGTTGGTGCAGAAATTCGCCAGCGGTAATGTCTTCATAGGCTTTTGGGTGTTCTTCATCAATACATTCTTCCAAGCAATTTAGCTTCATATCGCTTCGAGGATGCATAAAAAAAGGAATGGAATATCTGGGACTTCCCCATTCTTCACGAGGTGGATTTACAACCCGGTGAATGGTTGATCGCAACTTATTGTTGGTATGTCTTTCAAGCATATCGCCCACATTTATAACCAATTCGTCTTCATTAGGAATTGCATCTATCCATTCGCCATCCTTTCGCAACACTTGCAGACCGCCTGCAGATGCGCCCATTAATAAAGTAATTAAATTAATATCTCCATGGGCTCCCGCACGTACTGCGCCTTTTGGCTCTTCAGTAATAGGAGGGTAGTGGATGGGGCGAAGAATACTATTTCCGTTTGTAGCCCAATGGTCAAAATAAAATTCATCCAAACCAATGTAAAGCGCAAGAGCGCGAAGTACATAAACCCCTGTTTTTTCTAACATTCTGTAGGCTTCCATACCGGTGTGGTTAAAATCGGGCAATTCTTCCACTTGTACATTTTTTGGATATTCTTCTTCAAGTTTTGCATCTTCGGAAGGTTCTTGGCCGAAATGCCAAAACTCCTTTAAGTCGCCTTCCTTTTTACCCTTTGCGTGCTCTTTTCCGAAGGAAATATAACCGCGCTGACCGCCCAGACCTTCTATTTCATATTTTTTCTTTACCTCTAAAGGAAGCGCAAAAAAACTTTTTACTTCCTTATAAAGTTCATCTACCAAATTGTCACTTAAAAAGTGATTTTTCAGCGAAACAAAGCCAATATCTTCATATGCAGAACCTATTTCATCTACAAATTTCTGTTTTCTCTTTGGATCTTCGGAAAGGAAGTCTGCCAAATCAACACTTGGTATATTATTCATCACACTTAATTTTTAAGCTACAAAGATACCAAAATGTGAAAGTTTTTCCACAGCTAAATTTTACTATAATAATCCGTATTAGAATTGCTTTTTTTCTACTTTTGAATCTTCAAATAATAAACATGAAAGCTGAAATCACCCCACATATTTTCTTTGATTATAATAGAAAAGACCTTAACGAAGAAACTTTATTGACACTCTATCGCGGTATGCTAAAGCCTCGGATGATAGAAGAAAAAATGTTGATTCTGCTACGGCAAGGAAAGGTTTCCAAATGGTTCAGCGGAATAGGGCAGGAGGCCATTTCAGTAGGTATTACAGCGGTTTTGGATAATGATGAATACATTCTGCCCATGCACCGAAACCTAGCAGTTTTCACTATGCGAGAGATTCCCTTGAATCGTTTGTTTTCGCAATGGCAGGGAAAAGCGAATGGTTTCACCAAAGGCCGCGATAGAAGTTTTCATTTTGGTACCCAGGAGTTCCACATTGTTGGAATGATTTCACATTTGGGACCACAATTTGGCGTTGCCGATGGGATAGCATTGGCAAACAAACTAAAACAAAATAATAAGGTATGTGCGGTATTTACTGGCGAAGGCGGAACCAGCGAAGGTGATATTCATGAAGCACTAAATGTGGCTTCCGTTTGGCAGCTTCCAGTACTTTTCTGTGTTGAGAATAACGGCTATGGTTTGTCAACCCCAACCAATGAGCAATATAATTGCGAACATATTGCTGACCGTGGGAAAGGTTACGGAATGGAATCCCATATTATTGAGGGCAATAATATTTTGGAGGTTTACATAAAATTGAAAGATTTGGTAGAAAGCATGCGAACCAATCCGCGGCCTATTCTTTTAGAATTCAAAACCTTTAGAATGCGTGGCCATGAAGAAGCAAGTGGCACCAAGTATGTGCCCACTGATTTAATTGATGAATGGGGCTTGCGCGATCCGCTTTTAAATTTTGAAACCTATTTGTTGAACGAAGGAGTGCTTTCCGAGGAAAAAATACAAGAGTTTAAAAGTGAGTTTAAACAGGAAATAGATGAAAACCTTGACATTGCCTTTGCCGAACCGAAGATAGAATTCAACGAAACAAACGAATTAAATGATGTTTACAAACCATTTGATTATAAAGAAGTTAGCGTAAATTCGGCTAAAGAAAATATTCGCTTGATCGATGCCATTTCCCAAGGCTTGAAACAATCTATGGAGCGCCATGGCAATCTTGTGATTATGGGGCAGGACGTGGCGGAATACGGGGGTGTTTTTAAAATTACGGAAGGTTTTGTGGAGCAATTTGGCAAAGAACGCGTTCGCAATACCCCTATTTGTGAGTCCGCAATTGTCTCTGCGGCGATGGGGCTTTCCATTAATGGCTTTAAAGCTGTTGTGGAAATGCAGTTTGCAGATTTTGTTACTTCAGGCTTCAACCCAATCATAAATTATCTCGCAAAAAGCCATTACCGCTGGAACGAAAAAGCCGATGTAGTAGTGCGTATGCCCTGTGGCGCAGGAGTGGGAGCGGGGCCATTTCATAGTCAGACCAACGAGGCTTGGTTTACACATACGCCTGGACTAAAAGTAGTTTACCCGGCTTTCCCCTACGATGCCAAAGGTTTATTAGCAACCAGTATTGAAGACCCCAACCCTGTAATGTTTTTTGAACACAAAGCGCTCTATAGAAGCATACGCCAAGATGTGCCGACAGATTATTATACATTACCGCTCGGGAAAGCCTCGCTTTTAAAAGAAGGAAAAGACGTTACTATTATTACTTATGGAGCAGGGGTGCATTGGGCATTGGAAACGCTGGAGCAAAATCCAGACATTCAAGCAGATCTTATTGATTTAAGGACACTGATTCCTTTGGACACCGAAACAATATACACATCGGTAAAGAAAACTGGAAAGGTTATTATTCTTCAAGAAGATTCTATGTTTGGGGGGATAGCTTCGGATATCTCGGCCTTAATAATGGAAAATTGTTTTGAAGATTTAGATGCGCCAGTAAAAAGGGTTGCCAGTCTAGAAACTCCGATTCCCTTTGCAGCAAATTTAGAAGCTGGCTACCTTAGTAAGGAAAAATTCAAAAAAATCCTATTGGAATTGCTGTCTTACTAATTTTTTAACATACCGTGTTAAACTTTAGATAAAGAGTTTACAAACGTTAAAATTGTTATCTACCTTAGTGACATACTAATCATTAAAACTACTTATTATGTTACGTTGGATCATTATTTTTTTAGTAATTGCAATAATTGCAGCAATTTTTGGATTTGGAGGCATCGCAGAAGGTGCAACTGATATCGCAATGATTATTTTCTGGATCTTTTTAGTACTTCTTGTACTTTCGCTACTATCCCATTTGTTCAGAAAATAAAAAACAACCTATTTAAACTATTTTAAACTAATCCATTTTTTATGAAAAAATTCCTCATTATGGCTGTTATTGCAGCTACAACATTCTCTTGCGGTACACCCAAGACCGTTCAAGAATCCCGAAAAGTAATCAAAGGATATTGGTCTTTAAACAATATTTCTTATGATGCTTCCGGCACTTTTAATGTTACTTTATTCAATGACACCTCTGTTGAGTGTTTTGAAGGAAGTACTTGGAGGTTTATCCCCAATAACAATACCGGAAATTATAATATAGAAAATTCTAACTGTCCAACGGGCGAGCGCAATTTCATCTTTACAATACAGGAAATTGACCCAGCAACAGGTTTATACGATTTCCTTTTAAAACCAACAAACGCCAAAGGTAAATCTGACACCAATGCAGGTTACAGATTGCGCTTGGCACAGTTAAACGAATCATCAATGCGTTGGGAACAAACTGTAAGTTTGGATGGTAAACCATTTAAAATAAATATGAACTTTTCTAAAATTCAAGAATAAATATTATGAAAAAATTTTTTAAACAAACCGCACTAGTTGTATTAGCATTTACTTTTGTTATTAGCCTAACAAGCTGCGAAGCCACACGAAACGCCAATAACAAACAGAAAGGTGCCGTTATAGGAGCTACTAGTGGTGCCGTATTGGGCGCAATACTTGGTAACAATATTGGAAAAGGCGGAAACGGAGAACTTGGCGCTGTAATTGGCGGTGTAGTTGGTGGAGGTGCCGGTGTATTGATTGGCGCTAAAATGGACAAGCAAGCACAAAAAATAGAACAGGAAATTCCTGGGGCACAAGTAGAGAGAGTGGATGAAGGTATTGTTGTAACTTTTGATGAAAACAGTGGTGTGTATTTTGATACTGCTAAATACAATATTAACCCTGCATCACAAGCCACACTTGATAAACTTGCAAACGTTTTGAAGGAATATCCAGATACCAATGTACTTGTGGTAGGACATACTGATAGTGTTGGTTCCGATGAAATGAATATGACACTCTCAAAAAATAGAGCACAATCCGTTACAAATTATCTGGTCCAAAATAAAGGATTAAGTGCCGGTAGGTTTACTACCAATTGGTATGGCGAAACCGCTCCAGTAGCTGATAATTCAACTGCCCAAGGTCGTGCTAAAAACCGACGTGTAAACCTTGCGATTGTTCCAAATGAAAAGATGAAACAAGAAGCAAAACAACAAGCAGGCGAATAATTTAAAAATTAAATTATAAAAATCCCGTTCCATTATTTGGGCGGGATTTTTTAGTTTTAGACTATCAATGATACATACACAAAAATGGGATGTTATAATAATAGGAGGTGGACTCGCAGGTCTTGTCACAGCCTTACATCTTTCCCAAAATAAAATCAAAGTTTGTTTAATTGAAAAAAATAAATACCCAAACCACAAGGTTTGTGGTGAATATGTAAGTAACGAAATACTGCCCTATTTAAAACTCCTTGGAATCAATCCCTTGTCTGAAGGCGCTAAACAAATTTCAAAATTTCAAATAACCGATACACAGGGCAATCCCATCACAGCACAATTACCTCTTGGCGGCTTTGGCATAAGCCGTTATAGGTTTGACAATCTACTTTATGAAGCGATTCGCGGTAAAGTTGAAATAATTTTTGATACCGTAGAAAAAGTATTTTTTAAGGACAATCTATTCTTGGTTAAAACTCAAAATAAAAAAAGTTTAGAAGGAAATTGTGTAGTTGGAGCATTTGGAAAAAGGTCAAATATTGACTCATTTTTGAACAGAAAATTTATGGGCCAAAACTCACCCTGGCTTGCTGTAAAAGCACATTATGAATATGAGTTCCCGGAAGACACCGTTGCGTTGCACAACTTTAATGGAGGTTATTGCGGTTTGAGCAAAACTGAAACGGGAGCCGTAAATGCCTGTTATTTGGCAACATTCAAATCTTTTAAAAAATATGGAGGTATCGAGGCTTTTCAAAAAATGGAGCTTTCAAAAAATCCTTTTTTGAATAAATTTTTCAATAACGCAACCCCCCTTTTTAATAAACCATTGACCATTAGCCAAATATCGTTTCAAGAAAAAAAACCAGTGGAAAACCATATATTTATGGTTGGTGACAGTGCAGGGCTCATCCATCCTCTTTGTGGAAATGGTATGGCAATGGCTATAAGAAGCGCACAAATTTTTTCAGAAATATATATTGAAGCCTATCAAAATGAAAAATTGAACAAAAAGACTATGGAGGAAAAATATAAAGCTCAATGGCAGAGCGAATTTGAGGAAAGATTAAAAACGGGAAGATTCATTCAGAAATTATTAATGAATCCTTTTGCATCAAAACTTGGCTTTGCAATGGTAAAGACTTTTCCGTTCTTAGTTCCAATGATTATTGAAAAAACACACGGCAGCCCATCCAAATGATAACCTTTAGCAACAAACATAGATCTGAGCAGGAGGAAATAATGGATTCCACAGATTTTCGAGGAGAAGAGATGAAAAAACTATTGGACGACCTAAAAACAGTTAACAAATGGCTTGGCGGAAACAAGATTACAATTGACGGTATCCAAAAACTATTGCAAAATCACTCCAAGGCTGAAAAGGTAAGAATTTTGGACATTGGGTGTGGTGATGGGGAATTACTTAGGAAGTGTGCCGATTTTGGACAACAAAATAATTATAATTTTGAATTTATTGGAATTGATTTTAATGCTAATATTTTAAAATATGCAAAAAAAAGGAGCGAGAACTATCCAAATATAAAATTTCAAAAAGTTGATGTTTTTTTGGAAGAAAATTTAATTCCAAATTGCGATATTGCAGTATGCACTTTGTTTTTGCATCATTTCAATACCGAAGAGATTGAAAATCTATTAAAAAAAATAATCCACAAAGTCAATATTGGAATAGTAATAAATGATCTACATAGAAGCAAACAAGCGTTCACCCTTTTTAAAATTGTGAGTGAGTTGTTTTTAAAGACCGTAACCGCACGCCACGACGGATTAATTTCCATTGCGAAAGGTTTTAAAAAGAATGAATTAAAAAAAATATCAAAACAAATCCCAAATCAAAAGAGTGAAATTCAATGGCGCTGGGCTTACCGATACCAATGGATGCTCAAAAAATATTTATGAGTGTAAAGATAACCACGGTGGCAAAACAACTGCCCCAATATAGTAGAAAAACTGAAGAAGTCATACCTTTCGTAAAGCAATGGATGCATGAGCAAGAAAGCCGCTTTCAACGAAAAGTGATTAAGATTTTTGAAGGAGCTGGGGTAGATAAACGATATTCCATTATGGATCCCGTTGAGGTATTTACAAATACAAGTTTTGAAAAACGCAATGCTATTTACGCTCGTGAAATTACAAAGTTGGGCAAATCGTGTCTTCAAAATGCACTTGACAAAGCAAGCTGGAAACCTACTGACATCGATTTTATAATAACCGTTAGTTGCACAGGAATTATGATTCCTTCCGTAGATGCCTATTTGATTAACGAACTAAAGATGAGGCAAGATATTGTGCGCCTTCCCGTAACCGAAATGGGCTGTGCCGCTGGAATTTCGGGAATAATTTATGCCAATAACTTTTTAAAGGCCAATCCTGGCAAACGTGCTGCGGTTATTGCTTTAGAAGCGCCCACGGCTACGTTTCAACTGGAAGATTTTTCAATGGTAAATATTGTTAGTGCCGCAATTTTTGGCGATGGTGCTGCTTGTGTTTTAATGTCTTCTCACGAAGAGGACAATGGTCCTGAAATACTCGCAGAAGAAATGTACCATTTTTATGACGCTACAGATATGATGGGCTTTAAACTTATAAATACTGGCCTTCAGATGATACTAGATAAAGCTGTTCCAGAAAAAATAGCAGAACATTTTTCAGCAATTGTACATCCCTTTTTAAAGAAAAACAATGTAAAAATCCAAGATATCGATCATCTTATTTTTCATCCGGGAGGAAGAAAAATAATTGAAACAGTAGAAGATTTATTTGGAAGTTTAGGCAAAAACATAGATGATACCAAAGAAGTACTTAAATTGTATGGCAATATGAGCAGCGCAACTGTACTATACGTTTTGGAGCGTTTTATGGACAAAAAGCCCAAAAAGGGTGATTTGGGTTTGATGTTAAGTTTTGGTCCCGGATTTTCGGCCCAACGTGTATTACTGAAGTTTTAACTATGGATGAATTTAAAGATCAATGGGCATTGATACTTGGAGGCAGTAGCGGTTTGGGTCTTGCCACCGCAAAAAAACTTGCTTCAAAGGGAATGAATATTTGTATCGTCCATCGTGATCGCAAAAGTAATTTGAAAGAATTTAAAAAAGCAGTAGAGCAGATGGAATCTTGGGGAAATGTGGTGAAAACTTTCAATAAAGATGCTTTGAAAGAAGAAGTTAGAAAAGAAATCATCAGCCAAATTCCAAAACATAGTGTTAAGATTTTACTTCACAGTATTGCAAAGGGCAGTTTAAAAAAGATGAATAGTCCGAAACAAGAATTATTGTCAAAACATGATTTGGATATAACCATTCACGCTATGGCAACAAGCTGGTATGAATGGACCCAAACGTTGATTGCCCATAAAAGTTTTGCAGAAAAAGCACGAAATATCGCTTTTACCAGTGAGGGGAATACAAAAATTTGGCCAGGCTATGCCGCCGTTTCCGCAGCAAAATCAGTGCTGGAGGCTTTAATGCGAAATATGGCCGTTGAATTGGCCCCCTTAAAAATTGCAACAAATTGCATTCAAGCAGGAACTACAGAAACACCTTCTTTTTTAGCAATTCCCGGAAGTGAAAAATTATCTGAAATGGCCAAACTTCGAAATCCCCAAAATAGACTTACCAAACCCGAAGACGTAGCAAATGCAGTCTATCTGCTCTGCAAAAAAGAAGCCGATTGGATTAACGGAATAGTATTAAAAGTGGATGGGGGCGAAAGTTTGAGATAAATATAAAATGGATTATCAATACATTATAGACCAGCTTCCATATTCCGAACCTTTTTTGTTTGTAGATGAGCTGCTTTCAGTTTCGGAAGAGCGTATTTCGGGCACTTATATTTTCAAAAAAGATTTGTTTTTTTATGAGGGTCATTTTAAAAACAATCCCATAACCCCGGGCGTAATACTTACGGAATGTATGGCACAGATTGGTCTGGTGTGTTTGGGTGTTTATCTTTTAAAAGGTGATATTTCTTCTGAAAAAATAAATTTTGCTTTAAGCAGCACAGAAATTGATTTTCTACTTCCGGTTTTTCCCGAAGAAAAAGTAAAAGTAGTTTCAGAAAAAATATATTATAGGTTCAATAAATTGAAATGTAAGGTAAAAATGCTAAATGCAAAAGACGAAACAATTGCAAAAGGCACCATAAGTGGAATGATTGTGAATAGAGATTTAAAATGAAGAAACGCGTTGTAATTACGGGACTTGGTGTTGTTTCGCCAAATGGCGTTGGCATTTCAGCTTTTTCTGAGGCCATTAAAAAAGGCGTTTCGGGTATCGCTTTTGTACCTGAATTACGCGACCTCAATTTTTCTTGCCAATTAGGCGCAATCCCGAAAATTTCTGAAGAGAAAAAGCGTGAATATCTTTCGGACCTCCAACTTCGTAATTTCAACAGCAGTGGTATTTTATACGGGGTAATTGCAGGAATGGACGCATTAAAAGATGCAAAAATAACTCCTGCCACAACTGAAGAGGCTCCTCTTTGGGACTTAGGGATTATATTCGGAACTGGTACAAGCGGTGTGGATAAATTTCGCGAAGCCATTTATAAAATTGATGATAAAAATGTGCGTAGATTGGGGAGTACTTCGGTAGCACAAACCATGACGAGTGGTGTGAGCGCCTATCTTGGTGGATTAATTGGTGCGGGAAATATGGTGACTGCAAATTCATCGGCATGTGCAACCGGAACAGAAGCGCTTTTAATGGGCTATGAGCATATTGCCTCTGGAAAGGCTAAGTTCATGCTTTGTGGCAGTACTAGCGATTCTGGACCTTATATCTGGGGCGGCTTTGATGCCATGAAAGTTACTACCTATAAATACAACCATTCGCCAAATGAAGTTGCTGGCCCGATGAGTGCAGATGCGAGCGGTTTTGTGCCTGGCAGTGGGGCAGGGGCCTATTTGCTGGAATCCTTGGAGAGCGCACAACAAAGAGGTGCTACCATTTATGCCGAAATCCTTGGCGGGGCAGTAAACAATGGCGGGCAAAGATGCGGTGGCAGTATGACTGCTCCCAATAGTCTGGCCATTCAAAAATGTATAAAAGATGCCTTGGATAACTCAAATACAGCAGCTTGGGAAATAGATTATATAAATGGTCATCTTACCGCAACTATTAAAGATCCCGATGAAATAGAAAACTGGAGTATTGCATTGAACAGAAAGGGAAATCAGTTCCCTTTTATAAATTCATTGAAAGGAATGGTGGGGCATTGTTTGGCAGCAAGCGGAAGTATAGAAATTGTTTCTGCAATTCTTCAACTTCACGAAGGGTTTGTTTTTCCGAACGTAAATTGTGAAAATCTGCATCCAAAAATAGCTTCTTTGATTTCTTCGGAAAAAATTTCGATGAAAACGCAAAAAACATCGTTACAAACCATTGCCAAAGCCAGCTTTGGTTTTGGTGATGTGAACGCATGTGCTATCTTTAAAAAAATTTAAAGTACATGACTTCGCAAGAAATATACACAAAACTTGAGCCTATCATCAAGACATACTTACCCGAGGATGTATCTGCCAATGAAATAAACCGCAAGAGTGATCTCACACGTGAATTAAACATAAATTCAGCGCATTTGGTTGATATAATTTTGGATATAGAAGACATCTTTAATATTGAGTTTAAAAATGAAGATATGGAACAGCTTCGAAATGTGAATGATGCTATTCTGCTAATTCAAAAAAAGACTTCGTAGTAAATTATCCATACCTATTCTTACTTTTTTGTTAATCGCCCTTAATTAGCTCGTTAAAGAGCGTTAAAGTAATTGTGGAAAGTTTGGTTTTTCAGTATTTTGAGTGAAAAATAAACTTAAACCATGAAAAAATTAGTCTTTATTCTCTCACTATTAATTAGTTTCTCCGTCTTTGCGCAAGATCCGGTTTTTCAAAAATCTAATTTTAAGGCTGAAAAAGAAGCACAGGAAATTACCGATAGTTATGATTTGGAACTTTCTATGACCGAGAAACAGGAGTTGTTGTTTCAGAAAAAAGTTGCGGAATTTTTAATTCGCAGGTATAAAATAGAAGCTGGTCTGTCCGGAAAGGAAAAGTTAGACGTACTCTATAAACTTCAACAAGAGGAAACTGCAGAAATGAATGATATATTGACCCAGCCCCAAATGGATGTTTATAAAAAAATTAAGCCCTCCATTCAGCCTGTTGAAACTGTGGAAAAGAAATAATTATTTATTTTTTTCAATAAAATTTTCACCTTTGGTTGTTCTTTCAATATCAGGTGGAGTATCATTGGATGGACTTTGTTCCAATCCAGCTGAATCTACTTCATAAAACTCCAATAATTCGGTTGAACTTACAATTTGTCGTGTGATTTTTCCTTTTATAGCTATGGGATAATAGAGAGCCTTGTCATTTTTTTGGATTATTTTCAACCAATCATTAGCATCATATTTATTGGTACTTTCGGTATCTAAATCTAGTGCCTTTTTATCAACAAGGTCTGCAACTTTTATATTTAAGGCATCTGCAATTTCAACCCATTGGGTATCAGAAACTTTAGTTTTTGCAATATCTATACCCAAGAAATTTTTATCAAAGCCTTTTAAATAGGCATAGGCACGCTTGCCAACCCGGGTATTGCTACTGTAAATAAGCGTCAATTGTTTCTCATCTCTAGCTATTACTCCCATATCTTTCATTAGTGTGAATTTAATTTCTCTTTTCGTTTTTGAAGCTGAGATCTAAGCTCTGTGATTACCTTTGCAACTGATGCTTCAAATGATGCTGTAGAGGTTTCCGCAAATATGGTAGGGCCTGGCATGCTAAGGCGCACACTACATATTTTTCCAATTTCTGGATTAGATGTATTTTCTTTTTTAAAATAAACATCGGCTCCTACAATTGAATCGTATTTATTTTCAAGTTTGTTTAATTTTTCAGCTACAAAAGCTTCCAATCTTGGGCTCGCTGCCACCTCGTGATACTCGAAATTGATATTCATATTATTCGATTTTGATTATAATTTTAAAGATACAATAGCAAAAAAACCATTCCAAACTTTTAAGGGGATTTTGTGAAATTAATCTTCCTCCACCACAGAGGGATTGGAATCTGGAATTAAAATTGAGGCAACAATCCCCGAAGCAAGCGATACTACAATTACTCCCAGTGAAAGCCATTCTGGAATTTCAACATTGTGTGAAAGAATCATTTTTACCCCAACAAAAGCAAGTATAACCACCAGACTATAGTTGATATATCTAAATTTGGTAAGCATGCGTGATATTAAAAAATACATGGAGCGCAATCCTAAAATGGCCAAAATATTGGAACTGAAAACTATAAAAGGATCTGCCGTGATTGCAAGTATTGCGGGAATACTATCCAGTGCAAAAAGGATGTCAGTCAACTCAATAATTAACAGTGCAACAAATAGGGGAGTGGCGGCCTTAACTCCCATCCGTTTTATAAAAAATTTGTCTCCGTCCATTTTGTAGCTTACCGGAAAAAGCTTTTTCATGAATCGAAACATTTTCGATTTCTTCGGGTCGAATTCAGACTCTTTATGTGTTAACATCCTAAAAGCAGTGAATAACAAAAAAGCTCCAAATACATAAATTATCCAATCAAACTTATTGATAAGCGCTACACCAAAAATTATCATCAACGCCCTAAAAACAATTGCACCTAATATGCCATAAAATAAAACTTCATGCTGGTATTTCTGCGGAATTGCGAAAGAAGAAAAGATAACGGCAATTACAAAAACATTGTCAATACTCAGGGAAAGCTCTATCAAATAGCCTGTAATATATTTAAGCACCGCAATATCTGGGGCCAAATTGGTAGGGTTTGCTACGAGCCCCTCTTTAAAAAGCCAATAGATAACCCCAGAAAAACCTAGTGCCAATGTTACCCAAACGGTAGTCCAAATAGCAGCTTCCTTAGTTTTGATCACATGTGGAGTTCGGTTAAAAACACCTAAATCCAACGCTAAAAATAAAATGATAAATGCGATAAATATTACCCAGACGATCATTGATTAAAATTTTGAACAAAAATAAGGGCAAATAAATTTGAAAAATGAAATAAAAATGTTAATACTTCCTGAGAGCGTTAAAACTTTTTTAAAAACTTTTTATGCAAAGGGAAAGCTATTACATTTAAAAGAAAAAAATGGAAAAAGCAGTCACAATTAACAAAATAACCCCAGTAGATTACCCCATTCTGAACAGCCTAAAAAATAGATGGAGCCCCAGGATGTTTTCAAAGGACCCCCTCACTGAAACAGATGTCAAAAAATTATTGGAAGCAGGCCGTTGGGCTCCAAGTTCTTCAAATATTCAGCCGTGGCGGGTAATTTGGGGAATAAAGGGTACAGAAATGTATGATAGGATTTTTAACTGCTTGGATGAATTTAACCAAACGTGGGCCGGCAACGCCCAACTTCTATGGATAAATGCTTTCAAGAAATCGATGGAGAAAAACGATAAGGAAAACTTTCACGCATTGCATGACTTGGGATTATTTATGGGCAATGTAATGCACCAGGCCACCAGCATGGGCATTGCAGTACACCAAATGGCTGGCGTGCAGTTCAAAAAAGCACATGAAGAATTTGAATTTACTGATGATTACCACGTGGCCACTGCTGTAGCCTTTGGGTATTTTGGCGGAAATCCCGATGAATTGCCGGATGATTTGAAAAAACAGGAACTCAAGGAAATGAGACAGCGAAAGGCACAGGAAGATTTTGCCTATAACGGAAATTTTCAGAATAAAAATCAATAAATAAAAAACTATGAGCAAGAAGAAACACGCAGATTTTCAGGATGAATATAGAAAATCCTTGAACTTCGGAAAATTTCAACAAACGGAAAACCTTAAAATTAAAGGAGACGGTAAGCTGAAAAAAGAAAAAGACGCCGAAATGAAATCCAAATCCGAAAAAAAGAAAATTTCAGAAACACTAAAAAAAATAAATTCAGAAGAAGAATAAACAAACTTAAAACAAAAAAAATATGAAAATAGGTGTAATAGGAAGTGGAAATATTGGCGGCAATCTTGGTAAACATTGGGCCAAAGCAGGTCATGAAGTACTGTTTACTTCCCGCCATCCCGAACAATTGAACCAATTGGTGCAAGAAGCCGGAGGGACTTCAAAAGCCGTAAGCTTAGATGAGGCTTGGGAAGCCAATGCAGATGTTTATCTCTTGGCAGTGCCATTCAAGGCTATAGATAAACTTTCTGAGCTTTACGCTGGCGAATATGGAAATAAGATAATAATTGATGCTACAAATCCCTATCCTGAACGTGATGGCGAAATGGCCCAAAAAGTTCGGGACAGTAACCGTAATGCTTCCGAATATACCGCAATGAAATTTGGAACCGCCAAAACCGCCAAGGCTTTTAATACCATTTATGCCGAACATTTAAAAGATCGGGCTTTTCGTAATACGGACAAACTGGCAATTCCCTTTGCGGCCCAGGATGAGGAGAGCAAGAAAATTACGCAACAACTTATCGAGGATATTGGTTTTGATGCTGTATATGTGGACGGATTGGAAGACACAAAAATTATGGATCCCGAGCAGAAAATCTATGGAAAATCCACAAATAGAGCACATTTAGAGGAAATGATACGAAAGTAACATGATCCATATATTAATAAGGTTTCGTTTTCTGATATCGCAATTAATTTTATCTTCGGAAAACGAAATTTTTTTTATGAACACATCTTATGGCAACCCAACAAGACAATAAGAGCAAAGAGCAGCAAGACATTGATAAGGAATTGGAGAATTCAAAAGCTTCTGAGGCAGACACGGCAAAATCGCACGGAGAGATTTTGAAACAACAGATTATTGAGGGGCAGGAAACCTATGATAAAAGCCCCGTGAGTATTTTGTTGAGTTCCTTAACTGCCGGACTGGAAATAGGTTTCAGCTATTTGTTAATCTGTACTTTGTTTTTCTTTTTGGAAGGAAAAATTTCTGAAGACAGCATCATTAAAAGTCTTTCCCTGGTATATCCCATAGGTTTTATTATGATCATTCTTGGGCAATCCATTCTTTTTACGGAACAAACCTCCCTATTGACTTTGCCATTTCTCAATAAAAAAAGAAGTCTTGGAAGCTTAATGCGCCTTTGGGGACTGGTTATTTTAGGAAACCTAATAGGTGGTTATTTGATAGCATTTCTATTGGTTTGGATAGGTCCACAATTAAATATTTTTAATCTTGAAACCATAGAAAAAATTGCAGTCCACGTTACCGATTATCACGGCAGTGTTATTTTTATCAGTTCAATACTTGCAGGTTGGTTAATGGGGCTGTTATCCTGGTTGGTCGCTGCCTCCAAGGATACTTTAAGCCGTATATTGATTATTTACATAATTACGGCAGTACTAGCATTTACAGGCTTACACCATAGCATAGTAGGAAATGTGGAAGTCTTCGCCGGACTTATAAGCTCTTCTAAAATAGTATTTGTGGAATACCTCTCCTTTATTGCATTGGCTCTTTTCGGCAATGCCCTGGGAGGCGCCTTCTTTGTTGCGCTTCTAAAATACCGTGCGTTCGTTTATGATGTTAAAGGTTAGCAATAATTCTTCTGAACAATATTTAAAATTAAAAATCCCTCTTCCGAGGGATTTTTTTTGATATTTTAATTTAGCAATCAGGAACAATGATTAACCTGGGTTAATATTAGCGCCCGGTTTTGGTTTAACCTTTGGTTTCGGTTTGGGCTTAGCGGCCTGGGTTTTCTTCTTGGGCTTGTTGCCGTCATCTTTGGGCGGCTTATCTGTTGGTGTGGGCATAATGAAAACAGTTTTAGTTAGACAATACATAAATATAATCATTTAATGAATACCCTTTTAATTTTTCAGCCTTAAATCCGAGAAACTTTTTGAATTTAAGTAACTTAGCAGGACTAACCAGATTGTATGAAATTAAAGTCCTTTTTTAAGCAGTGCCACGAAAAGGAAGTTTTTAAAATGCTGTCCATCTATATTGTATCTTCTTGGGTAATCTTGCAGGTACTTTCCATAACATGGCAACCTTTGGGACTTCCACAAAAGTCTGTTGCATTCTTGATTATCGTATTGTTGCTTTGTTTTCCACTCTATATTTTTTTTCTATGGAAATTTCGCGTAGCGCCACTGCATAAAACTGAAACAGAAATTGATGAAAGGGAAAGAAAAAAAAGAACCACTTTTCAAAAAATGTATTTCTCTGCCTTAGGTATCATAACCTCTCTATGCGTTATTGCAGTTTTTTTGATAGTTAAGAGGAATTTTTCGCAGTCAAGCACTGATATTTTTCCCAAAGTAATTAAAAGCGATAAGATTGCGGTACTCAAGTTTGGAAACAATACTGGAGATCCTAAGTATGATATTGTAAGTAAAATGGCCTCAGACTGGATTACCCATGGAATCACCGAAAACGACGTAGCGCAAGTAATTACCCAAGATCAAATTAACGAATACAGAAGTATTTTAAAGGGAAGAAACATCGAAGAGGATGAGCGCACCATCGTAAAGGAATACTTGAAACCCAGTAAAATTATTTCGGGAAATTTCTACCTAAAAAATGGAAACCTATTATTTCAGGGAATGCTCACCGACGGAAAGACCAACAAGACCAATATTTCTTTTAAACCCACAGAATGTGCTGCTGAGAACCCATTAAATTGCATTGAAGAACTAAATGAATCCATCACTGGTTACTTTATCACGGAAGACCAAAAAAAATTAATGCTTCAGGAAACTCCTCCCAAATATGAGGCCTATAAATATTTATTGGAAGCAAAATACAGCAACGATAATGAAGCATATATTGAATTATTGAACAAATCCATTGCCGCAGATTCCACCTATTTTGAGCCAAAGGTGTTGCGCGTTGCCCATTATTACAACCTTGGTGAATTCAAAACTGCTGATTCTTTATTAAAACAAATAAAACCAGATTCCTATAGTAACAAAAGACAGTTGAATCTTTTGAATATGTATAAAGCTTTACTAAAAGGAGAAAACAGAACCGTTTATAAAACCATTTTAAAGGAATATGAAATAGCTCCATTTGATTTGCAAACCAACAAAACAGCAATGGTTGTGGCCCTACAGTATGTGAACCGCCCGGAAGATGTGGAGGCCATTTACAAAACGGTGGCAATGGACAGTATGAACCTTCAAAACTGTTCAGACTGCACCATTCGTATTTACGTAAAAGCCTATGCCGATATTGAATTGGGCAAATACAATTCAGCCATACAACTTATGGAAAACACTCAAAAAGAAGTGGAAGCAACACTGCTTAACAGACCCTTGACTATAGCTTATATAAGAGCGGGAAAAGGGGAGGAGTTGGACCAATTTCTGCGAAAGATTGCTATTATTGCGGCGTCCGCCGAAGTCCAAGAGCTTTATCTGCAAGCTGGAAAGGAATATTTGCTGAAAGGACAAAAGGAGAAAGCCAATGAATATTTAAACAAAGTAATAAATGCCGAAAAGGGAACAGCAGCCCCAAAAATACTGGCGGATGCTTTTTTTTATAAAGAAGAATATCAAAAAGCACAGCGTATTTTAAAAGATGTGTATGGTCAAGAACCTAAAAATACTGATGTTTTGGTGAAATTGGCCATTAGCAACCAAAAACGTGAAAAAGTAGCTGATGCTGAAAAAAATCTACGCACCTTGGAAGGCTTACGGGCAGACCACCAATTTGGGGAAATAGATTACGCAATTGCTCAATATAACGCTGCAATCAACAACGAACCCGAGCTGTACAAGCATTTGCTAAAAGCCGTCGCCAATGGACATCTATACCATTGGAAATTCTTTAAAAACGACCCCCAATTCAAAAAGTATAACAAAACAAAAGCGTTTGAGGAGGTTATGAACTTCTGGAAATAATCCTTCCAAGCTTTTAAAAATCTATCAAAATGGCAAAACTCAAAAAAGCTCATGCACTAGTGATTGGGGTAGGAAGTGCCGATTTACCTGAAACCGTAACCGATGCCAAGGCATTATACAAAATATTGGGTGACAAAAAACACGGTAGTTATTACAAGAAAAACATAAAAATACTTACAGGAAAGAAAGCCACGCGCCTAGGCATTCTCAAAGCATTTGATGATTTGTTGGATCGTACCGATGAAGATTCATCAGTTTTGCTCTATTACTCCGGTCATGGCGGAATGTATAGCGACAATACCTTTATAAAGGATGAAGCCAAAAAGAAACCAGAGTCAGAGAATCAAAAATACTTTCATTTATGCCCAAATGACTACGATCCGAACAATTACGAGAGCACTTGGATTAAAGCTGAAGAGATAAAATACAAGATTTCACAATTGAAATCCAGAAGACTGATTTTCTTTTTGGACTGCTGCCACGCTGCAGGAATGACGGCAGGAGTAACAGGTTTAAATTCGCAGCCACGGCATACCAATGCCGACGGACTTGCCCAAAATCTTGACGACGGACGGGGAATGACCATAGTTTCAGCCTGTCGCGCGGAACAGTTGAGCGTAATTTTGGAAGGGGATGAAAACAGCTTATTTACCAAATGTTTAATAGAAGTATTTCGCGGGGATTCAAAATATGACCCAAGTGACCCGTTGGTGCGCATTTTTGAGGTAGTGCAATACATCTTCAAAAAGGTTCCGGAGATATATCCGGACCAAAATCCATATGCAAATCTGCAAATATTTGAGGATTTTGTGGTGAGTTTTGCTACAAATTTAATCGATGAAAACACTGATGAAGCTGAAATAGAAACTTTAGTAGGAGCAGACAATACACCTAAAAAAGAACCAGTTACAAAATTTAGAGAAACTGAGAATAGTAATAGTGCTATACTTTTTGTGCATGGTTTTTCAGGAGATGCAGAAAACACCTTTTCCGAAGCGCCACAACTGCTGATGGCCAATGAGCAAATGGACGGTTGGGATATGTTCCCATTAGGGTATAGCGGGAATGTAGTTCCTGAAATGGGGAAAAATATTTGGGCCTGCGCGAGCGACATAAAGCGTAATTCTGACTTTTTGAATACCTCAATCAGAAATAAGTTTTCAAAGTATAAGCGCATCGCCATAGTTGCCCACGATTTGGGGGGAATTGTGGCCCAACAGGCTATTTTGCAGCTCGATAAAGTAGATTTGGATAGAATTAGTCACGTGCTGTTTTTTGGAACGCCCAGCTATGGATTGCCAGAAATTCAGTTAAAAAACTTTTTCACCTACGGAAATGACGAAAAGGAACTCAAGGAAGGAAGTCCCTATATGCGGAAGCTTCGGAATAATTGGGATGAAAAGTTTCAAAATAAATATCCTTTTGTTTTTAAGACTATTGCTGCCACCGAAGATGAATATGTGCCGATTTCCTCAAGTATAGAGCCCTTTCCTAAAGAATATCAAGAGATAATAGAGGCAGATCATTTTTCGTTGGTACAGATAGATGATGTAAATGACGACAGTTATCAATTGCTATTGAATACCTTGATGAACAAGAGTTTCCTAAATACGTTTTCAAATAAGGAAGAGGTGAATATTGCACTGGGCGAATATAATGCTGTGATAAATTCGTTGTTACCCAAGTTGAAAA
The DNA here is from genome assembly GCF_016757735.1 of Aequorivita iocasae. NCBI lineage: Bacteria > Pseudomonadati > Bacteroidota > Flavobacteriia > Flavobacteriales > Flavobacteriaceae > Aequorivita > Aequorivita iocasae. The sequence goes on along the minus strand of NZ_CP068439.1, from coordinate 2,767,646 downwards.
CCCTTGACAGCAAAGGCCTGGAGCGGTTGATGTACGCTTTGGAAGGCGCCGGAAGAGAGGACGAGGCCATGAAAATTCTGGTAGAGCACCCAATGGCGAAAGATAATTCCAAGTTGTTGGGTATTTTAGGAGAACGCTACAAACGCCAATATCTCAATAGTTTTAATGCTGAGGATTTAAAAAGGGCCCTAAAGTATTATGCTGAAGCCCTAAAAGTTGCCGAAGAAAAGCAAGACCACAACCAGATATATTATCACGCCATCAATCTGGCGTTTTTAAATTTGTTACAGGAAGATAAACCAGCAATGACGGCGTATGCCGAACGCGCATTTAAAGCAACGGAAAAAGATCCGTTCCCAAGTCTGTGGAAAATGGCGACACTTGGGGAGGCATTTCTGTATAAAGGTGATTTTGAAAAATCTAAGGAATATTATGCAAAGGCTGCTTCGATGGCAGGCTTGCGCGAAAAGATTTCGATACATACCAATGCATACAATGCCTATATAAGCCTGATGCAAACGGATAATCCTGAAGATTCGTTTATTAAATTTCTAAAACTTCAATTTTTAACGTAGATTCAATTTAAGGTAGGGTATAACAATTGGTATTCTGTTCATTACATATTACTAAGGATTTGGAGGGTATGCAAATATTCCATTTTACATAATATAAATTATAGTTCAAATGATATTTGTATAAAATTGCGTATGTCTGTCTAATTTATATATAATCGGTTCTAGAGCTTTAGCTATAATGCAATCCCTATTATTAGCTTATAATTTTTTTTGAAAAATATTCCAGAAAGTGTTTTAATATTCCTCTATTATTGATTGTCTATAATTTTCATATTCACAAATTTGTCAAGAATGTTTTTAAATATGCAATCTATGAATACCTTAAAAAATGGAATAAATGAAAATTAATTTTAGGTTTTGAATGATATGTCCTGAAGGTTTATCCAAAAATTTAGACTAAATTACTGTGAGTATACGTGGCTTTCATAGGAAGTATCTATGGCTTTGGTATCGCTTTTATACGGGTGATCCTAGGGTTTGTTATCGGTTATCCGTTATCCGTTCTCGATTATCGGTTGTTGGTTTTCGGTTCAATGCTTAGAATATGGCTATGCATTCCATTAGGCTGGAAGCTTTTTTGGTTTCCATTTTTAAAACCCATCGATCACCACAATCAAGGACGTCTGAGCGACCTAGAGACTGACTGAAGCAACCTAAATTTTTTACATACATACCTTATAATGTACGTATCACTTCCTTCAAAACCGAATCAATTCCCATAAAGAAATCATGCTGTTGTTGATTTATAATTATATCAGGCTGTAGTGCAGTATTTTCTTGAGGTGATAAACGAAACAACCGCTTGGAATATGTAATAACTAATTTTGAATTAGGCAGCGTAAAACTATCCATATCCTGATATCCATTTGGGTTGGAACCCGTGGGCTGCCCAACAATTTTTGCATTTAACAATTGCTTAAATAGCGCTGCATTACTTGTTGCTGCAGAAAAGGTTTTATTACTCGTTAATACGAACACGCCATTTTTCCAATCTATACAATCAGCCAGATTTAGCGCATACGCCAGAACGGTACCCACATATAAATCTCCGCCTCCATTATCACGCATATCAATAATTACCTGTTTAATCTGTTTTTCTTGAATCTCAGATACTAATTGCGCACCAAAAACTTGCATCTCTTCAAAGGATGGATAACCGGCAAAATTTATATATATCGCTTTTGTGCCTGAAATAGAGGTATACCACAAATTAGGATTATCAATAGTAGGTTTTTTTATTTCAGGTATAGTTAAATCTAATTTGGAAACCTCACTTCCCTCCCACTGTTCATTAGTAATCGCTTCCAAATCCGCAGTCAGTAACTTTTTATTATTATCTCGAAAACTAAATTTAGCGTTACCCCTAGAATCAATCAAATTGAGATGGAAGAGTAATTCTGCAGTGGTCAAATAACTACCCGTTCTTTCCTTTAAGGAATATTCATTTTCCACAAATTGGGCTATCCCTGAAACTTTTTTCGCCACGGTATCAATAGAAATACCATTAATTGATTCCAAAGCTGTTTTGAGAATCTGTTCATTTTCCTTCAAGGTTTTTGTTACGTACCATTGTCCTTCAATAAATTCAATTTCGAATGGAAATCGATGTGTAGTGATATTTCTTAGTGATACAGCTGTATGGCCATCATTTATTCGTCTTGTTAAGCGCATTAATTTTAAAATAATGTCAAAATCGTTCAACGAGTCAACATTGTCATAAATCTTGCTCCATTCACTTAAAAACGCATCTTTGGATACCGAATGGTACAGGTCTATGTGTTTTTGCTCCAAAGATTCCTTATAGATTTTTAAATCTTCTTTCCAGTCAATTTTGTTAGCCGTCTGTGCAAGTAAGACTTGAAACGCAGAAACGATAAAAATTAATACAGGAATAATTATTTTTTGAAATGAATTCATAGTACTATTTATTTTCTATTATATTTTATATATCGTAAGCCGTAAAACCATATGGTTAACACTGATGAAATAAACATATATCTTATTTTTCTATATTTTAGAATGAGTAGCCTATGGAAAACTCTCCATAAAATGGATCTATAAAGTCATAATCACTCCTAAAATCCCTAATCATTTCATTGACATCATGGGTGTTTGGCTTACTATTCCAATCTTCATTTGAAAAACCATAACCAAGTGCAAAGGTCAAGGTAAAACCACTTTTCCAAACCCATTTTCTTCCTGCATTTATACCAAAGCTCACATCGGGCATAGTAAATTCAAAATTCGTTTCATTGATTTTACCTTCCCCGTTAAATTGTCTGTATCTGCCATAAGCTCCAGCAAAATACGAATTCATTTGCTTATTGAAATGGTAACGATAGTTCAGTATAAAAGAATACCCACTGGATTCTATTCGTGCCTCGGTGTAGGTTTTGGGAATTGCTTCATAATCAAATCGCGCTACAAAGCCGTGCTTTTTTTGATACAAGAATTCATAATTCACAGAATAAATACCAAATACCACTGCTACAGGACAAGCACTTATGGCGTGTTTAAATTCGGAAGGTGTCTTTAGCTTTAAGTCTTCTTTCTCTTGTGCATACGTAAATGTTGAAAATACTATTACAAATACATAAAGAATAACATTAGGTGTTGTTTTCATTATTGGTGTTTAATAATTGATATTAGATAATTTTATGGTACAAAGATCTAATTCATTATAAGGTCAATCGTACTGAATTATGATTTCAAACCTTTTAATTTGACCTAAGGGAAGTATGAAGTGTAAAGAGTAGTTAAGAATGAACAAAAAAAGCTTAACATCTTAGGGTTAAGTCTAGTTGAGCGTTGCGTTTTTTGCTTTTAGCGCAACGCTTCTGGATATACTGTTGGTTTATCTAGGTGTTGTTTTACCTTTTCAGTGCTGTCTTCCAACAACATTTTTTAGGTTTTACAAAATACAAGGTGACGTAGTTATTTTTCAACTATCAAGTTTTCTAAATACCTAAGCGAAGAAGCAATTAAGTTATTCCGTTTTTTTGCCTTGTCTTGGTAAATATCCAAAGTATTTCTATCTAATTTTCGACCCGCCACAAAAACATATATTGGTTTTTGAAGGGTTGATAACGTAATTAACGGATTTTCATCAACTAACAATAAATTAGCCATTTTACCAACTTCTATAGTGCCAAGCGAATTCATAATGGCGTGTGTTTTGGAAGCATTTACGGTGGCGGTCTTCAAAACTTCATAATTGGAAAGGCCAGCTTCTTTGTAAAAATTCAATTCGGTATGCATTGAAAATCCAGGAAGAGTAACACCAATTCCAGCATCTGTTCCGCAAATAATATTTACTCCTGATTCATTCAGTTTTTTTACTATGGTAAGATGAAAATCATGTTGCTTTTTAATTCTACTGACTGTTGTTGAATCATTTTGCTTGGCAGTTAACCAACGGTTGAATTGATTTTTACTATCTACTCTTTTCACGAGAGGATTCATATAATCCAACTGTTCTGAATCCAGCATAGAATCATTGTTCATCATTTGATAGATATTATTGAATACCGTTAAAGTAGGACAATAGCTTGGGTGTTTTGATTGGGAAATTAAACCGATGATTGTTTGCATTTTAAGCGTATCCAAATCATACTGTAATGGTTGCTGTACAATTTCTTCGGCATGTTCAATAGACTTGATTTGAGGATTCAAATGGTCTGAAAACTGCACTTTTTTAGAAGGATGGGCAACAATATCCAATTCAGAAATTTTTGCTTGTTCAATAACTGCATTAAAGATAGGCTTATCCAATCCATCATAAATTTTTATGAAGTCGTAACCTCTGTCTTTATATGAAACCACCTTTTCCTTCGCTTCTTCAGGGCTAAATAAATTCAAATTATCGTCACCAATAAATTCCGGTCCTGTTAGTTTTGGCCCTGTAGTAAATAAGATGGGTGAAATTATCCTATCATTTAATATATCTTCCTTAATTATTAAGTGCATTGGCATACCCCATACATTTCTTATAGCGGTAACACCGTTTGCAAGGTACAGGCCCAGTTCATATCTATCCCACAGATGCACGTGCATATCGATTAAACCCGGGGTTAAGTACTTGTTTTTGGCATCTATAATTTCAATTCCATGGACATTTATGGTATCTGCTATCTGCTGTATAATTCCTTCCTTTATGAATACCATTTTATTGACCAAAACAGTGTCTTGATTCATTGGAATGATGTTGACATTGGTAATTAGGTAAGATTGATTGGATAGTGAGTCTTTTTTATTAATCTTTAAATAATTAGTCTCCAACGAATCAATCCAGAGGATAATGGTTCCCGTTAGAATAATGATTCCAAAAAGGACAAATCCAATTTTTAAAAGTCGTTTTAGAATTTTCATTTATTTAAGTTTGGTTATTCCTAAGCTGTTGTGGCTACCCAGGCCTATTCTTTATTTAAAATTTTTAGTTTCTTCAATATAAAAAACTTTCCAATGATGTTTACCATAAGATGGCGCATACCAACCTGAATTTTTGAATTACTTTCATAACTGTTCGTTTTTAGATTACTAATTATGCTGCAAAGATTTATAAGAGAAATAAGCCAATCGTCCTGAATTATAATCTGAAACGAATTGATGGAAATTTGCTACGAATTGGCTTTTAACCAAGCCCTGGGGGTAAGGCCTTCCGTTTTTTTAAAATAGGTGTTAAATACACTCTTTGAGTTGAATCCGCTATCATAAGCTAACCCAAGAATTGTTAAGTGCGAATTTTTAGGGTCTAAGGCTATTGTTTTAAAATGCTTTAAACGGTAGGAATTAACATACTGATTAAAATTCATGCCAATTACTTCATTTATTAAAAAGGAAACTTTATTGGTTGAAATTTCTAGTATTTCTGAAATTGTATTTAATGATAAAGAAGCATCAAGATAAGGTTTCTCTTCATTAAAATAAGCAATTAATTTGGTTTGTAATTCCTTTTGTTCTTCCTCTAATAAAAGCGGTTTGGTGGTTTCTACAGTTTTGTGATCATCAACTATTTCATCAATTGAAAAATTACTTGTATGTAACTTGTAAAAATCGTTAAACGCTCTCAAGGGTTTCAACAAAGGTTCTTGTTTGTAATTGAGAATTTGTCCGCGCTTTTGTGCTACAAATTGTTTCAGTAATTCATAAGCTTCCTTTGTGTAATTTGTGTTGGCAAGAATAAAGAGCTCAAACAAGGTCAGTTGGTCCCTTTTTAAATGATTGGAAAGAAAGCGGGATAAAACCTCTTTCGGCAAGGATTTTCTATTTTCATTTACAGCTTCATGTAACAATTGTATCTTTTCCCACAAAGGATTGGATTGAAATTCATTTTCCAATTGTTCCCTTTTATTAAGTGCAATTAAACAAACCGCTTTTTTATGATAGGCCAAATCAAAATCAGGACGTAGCTGAATAGCCTTGGTGATATGGGTTAAGGCAATATCAAAATCCCCTTTATAGTAATAAATATTTGCGAAAATGTATTGGTTGTTTGCTGAAAGCGGATCTATCTCCAACAATTTTTTTCCATAAAATATAGCTTCATTAAAATAGCCATGCGCCATAAATAACTTCACCATAACATCCAGCGCATCGGTATGATTGGGATTTATGGCAAGAACATCTCTTAAGTAATGATAAGTAGATGTAAAGTCCCATTCTCTCCAAAAACATTTATTTACATAACACATGGAGTGTTCGGGTAAATGGGTATCAATTTCTTTGGCTTTCATTAAGTTGAGAAAAGCTTTTTCAGTTCCTTCCTCTTTACCCATATACCCCCAAGTGGTTAACAACTCATAGCATTGCACATTGCCATAATATGCCTTTGCATAATTAACATCCAATGAAATTGCTTCATTATAAAATTGGATAGCCTTTTTTAAGGCATCTGGTGTCCATTGTAATTGATTAAAGCGTCCTTTTAAAAATAATTGATAGGCATCAATACTCTTAGTGGGTTGCTCAATTAAATGGTCTTTTACTTCAAAATGCCCAAAATTATTTCGGATTTCATCCGCTATGGCAAGACTGATCTCATCTTCTAAATCGAATATATCAATTAGTTCCCTGTCAAACCTTTTGGACCAATAATGGGTTCCATCCGTAACATCTATTAATTGTGCTGTTATTCTAACCCGCTCTTGTGATTTTTTTATGCTGCCTTCAAGAATTGTATTTACGTTTAATTGTTTACCAATTTCCCTAATATCAATATCTCTTCCTTTAAAGGCGAAAGAAGAAGTTCTTGCAATAACCTTAATTTGGTTAACTGCTGTTAGTGCATTTATGATTTCCTCGGTAATTCCATCGCAAAAGTAGTCGTTGTCAATATCATTGCTCATATTGACGAATGGTAGTACTGCAATAGACTTCTGGTTGATAAATCTTAATTTTTATTGAACAAACCTAGAAAAAAATAAAAATATAAAAAAGCAAAGGAAATCAACTTAAGTCCTTTTATAAAACTAGAATTATAGTTTTTAAAACAAAAAAAACAAAGGCTTTTTTAAATATTCGCTGTTCACACAGCTTGCCCTTTATGAGACTTTTTTCTTCTTTTTATAATTGCGTCCATACCACAGTAAAACTCCCGTAACAGGAAGACTTGCTATAAGCAGGCTCGCCAAAAAAGCAATTATTTTACCGGCAATTCCGCCAATGGCGCCAATGTGGATGTCGTAGTTCATCCGCAAAATTTTATCGGCGACCTTTGCATCTTTGTATTTTCCATAGATACCTGGGGTTTCAATTTCTTCCAAAGTGTTTTGGTCAAAAAAGCGATAATCGTTATCATAATATAAACCCTCGCTGTTTGATACTTCCACATAAATACTTTCATCGGGGGTATTTGGGTAATGTAGCTCATAAGCTGTAGCATTTGGTGATTCCTTTTGAAGTTTTACAATCAAATAATCCATAGGCGCAATGCTATCATTATTGATTCCAGCGCTTAAGTTTTCAGGAATGATAAATTGCGCTTCCTTTTCCCCTCCAACCGATTTATAGACTACATATTTCAACCAATTGTAGGACATTATCGAGCCTGTAAATGCGAGGATTAATGCAAGTGAACACACGTAAAATCCAATTATGGAGTGTAAATCGAAATTCTTGCGTTTCCATTTGGTGGTTTTCTTCCAGTCGAATTTTAAACGTTGTTTTAAATTTTTGCGCTTTTTAGGCAGCCATAAAATAAAACCCGAAATAATGATCACAATAAAAATCAGAATCGAAGCCCCCACTACCTGCTCCCCTATATTTTTAGGAAGCCAAAGTCGCATATGCCCTTTTAGCATAAAGGGAAAGAATCCGGAGAGGTGATCGTCAACCTGGATAACCTTGCCGGAATATGGGTTTAGAAATACACTTTGGTAAAATTCGGGTTCCGCGTCATAAAAAATAACCTCTATGGCATCATCGGCCTTTTTAAAAAGGGTGCCGTGAATTGTTTGCTGGGGAAAGACGGCGGTTGCAATATCTTTTGCTTCCGTTGGCGTTAAGATGGCTGTTTCTTGGGGTTCTACTTTTTTATAATCGTTGTAAAGGCTTTCTATTTCCTCGCGAAACGCCCAACAGCAACCTGTAATGGCTACCACAAAAACTACCAGGCCCGTAGTGAGGCCAAGTATTTTATGCAGTTGGAATATAAATTTTTTAAAAGACATGGAAGTGATTTTAAAAAGGACAGCCCAATATCATACCGAGCTGCCCTTTTATTTGCTAATTAAAACGAGTAGGAAATATTGGCCAGCAATGCTCTTGGCATCTGTGGATTGATTGTTGACCAGCCCTTATAATATTCCTCATTAAGGGCATTGTTTAATTTTAAACCTATTCGGTATTTATTTGCCTGATAAAAAACGGAAGCGTTTACTACGGTATAGCTTGGGAGTATAAATTCTCCGGTAGATTCATAATTTATGGCAAAACTTTCACTGGCACCATTAAGGCCTGCCCCTAGACCGAAGCCATTGAGATTTCCTGTTTGGATTTCATAGCTTGCCCAAAAATTGTAAAGCGTTTCCGGACCAGCCTCCAGCGGACGCCTGTTTAGGATTTCGGTATTGTCAGACTTTGTGGTTTCGCTATCGTTATTGCTGTAGCCTGCACGAAGGTTTAAGCCAGGAATGGGATTGGCGTTTATTTCAATCTCAAAACCTTTACTGACCACTTCCCCACCCTGTATTTTATTGAATGGCGATGCTGGATCTGTAATTACGCGGTCCTTCACTTTTATATCGTAATAACTTACGGTAGCATTCAATCTATTGTTGAAAAGGTTAGTTTTTACCCCAAATTCCAATTGGTTGGCCTGTTCGGGATCAAAGGTCTTTAGGGTTTGTGGACCATCCTCTGGGTTTCCAACCAATTGTGGCGCTACGTTGGTAAAGCCGTTTTGATAGTTTGCGAAAACCGATAGCTTATCGGCTATTGGCTGGTATAACAATCCAAATTTTGGAGATAAGGTTGTTTGGTCGTAATCGTCTTCGGTAGTGGTCAAATCGCCTTCGTTGTCAAATCGATCCAAACGCAACCCTACCATAGCGGAAAGTTGATCAGTAATGTTTAAAACATCTGAAGCATATATACTGTAAATATGGTATTTGGATTTGTTGTTTCCCACAGGTTGTGATGCCAATACCGCATCAACACCCGCGGTAGAGAGTGGGTATGCATCTGTTTCAACCTCTGGTGTAAATGGATTGTCACCGTTAGCGCCTCCCTCGGGAGTAATATTTCCGTAAAAGGCATAGCCTGTACCGTTATCGGTTTGGGTGGCGTTAAAATAATCCAATCCGATTACCACTCTATTTCGAAGCGAGGCAATTTTAAAATCGCCTATAAAATTTTGTTGGATGTCTGTTGTTTGCGTGTTTGCATTTTGTTTATTGATAAAGCGGGAAAATGTATCATTCCCCAAAATGCCATAGTCAAACAAATAGGAATAATATCCGGTTGTGGAAGTCGTACTTTTTGAAAGCAAGGTTTGTGATTCCCAACTATCGGAAAGCTTGTAATCCATTTCAATGCGGTAGTTCTGGTTTGGGTTTTTAAGGGTTAAGTCGTTGCTGGTAAAGGACAGTTTATTGTTATAACCCAATTCCTCAAGATTATTCGCTTCCGTGGGCGCACTTCTGTTTAAGAACAAAAACATGGGGTTTGTTTGTTCAGCCTGGGTTATTTCAGCATAAAGCGAAAAGGAAAGCCTATTATTCACTTTATAGGAAAGTGAAGGTGCAACAAAAAAGGATTTTCTAAAACCTGCATCCTGAAAACTTTGTTCGGTAGTATAGGCCGTATTTATTCTGAAATATAGATTGTCTTCCTTACTTAGCGCAGTATTGAAATCGCCTATAATTTGGTTTAAGCCGTAGGTACCGGAAGTAAACGACAGCTCCCCTCCTGTTCCCACATAGGGTTTTTTGGTAACTACATTTATGAGTCCGCCATAGGAGCTTACAGCATTTCCAAATAAAGTTGCAGAAGGACCTTTTAGCACTTCAATGCGCTCCACATTTGCGGGATTTATGGTTCCATTGGTCAGGCCGGGCAATCCATTTACTAATTGCGGCTGCACCGAAAACCCACGGAGCGAATAATATCCCGCCCCATCTCCTCCACGGCCTGTGGATGCCCAAAGCTGTTCCACGCCTGGGGTATTTTTAAGGGCATCGTCAAAATTTGTAATTACTTGCGATTCTAAAAGCTCGGTGGTTATGGTGCTATACACTTGGGTATTTTCTATATCCTTTAAGGGAAGTTTGGCCACATATGCCGTTTGTTTTCTTGAGAATTTATTGGTGCGCTCTCCTTCTATGACCACTTCATTAAGAATTTCATTTCCTTCGTATAGGGTTATGGTTTCAAGTTCCAGATTTTGGTTGGCTTCAACCGAAAAATTAATTTCCCTTGTTTTAAATCCCAAATAGGAAACGGAAAGTATGTAACTGCCGCTCGTTAGATTTTCAATTCTGAAAGTTCCGTTTTCATTGGATTGGGTTCCTTTAGTGCCATTTTTGATAAAAACATTTACTCCCGAGAGTGGGTTTTGATTATTATCTTTTACAGTGCCGGAAATGGATGCATTTTGTGCGAAGGTATAAGTTGTGATGAGAAATGTAAAAAGGGTGATTAGTTGGTTTTTCATTGTTCTTTATTTAGACTAGATATAAATAATAATTTTCGGCAAATATATTTGTCAAAAACTGTACATGCAAATTATTTATAATAAATCTAAATAAGAATTTTTAAGGGGCTGATTTACTTATGGATTAGTTTATAGATAATACAGGAGTGTGCGCGATATGATATACATAAAGCGGAATAATATTCAACAAGAATCTATAAAACCAATTATAGATTGGAAATTTTTCTTCGTTTGTTATTTTTTATAATTGCACCAAGCAATGAAAATATTTTTCGTTTTGTTTTCTTTACATCTACATGCAAATCCAAGGTATCAAGCATCAATTTATAATGCTTTGCCTTATAAACTTGAAGTTCATCGGGTACGTCAATATCGTCTAAGAGTACCTTTAGTTGATTTGCATGCACTTTTAAATCCTTTAAAAGCTGTTGTGCTCTATACGTGTACCTACCCAAATCAGTATTGATCTTAGCTCCATCAACAATAGTTTTTTCAACAATGATATTTAGGGCATACTCAGTTACTATTTTTTTTAAAAACTTCAGTTCATCTTTTAGAAAATTGAGTTCTGAGATGCTTTGTAGGGTGTCTTCGTGCAAACCAGCGGTATTTCTCCATTCTATAAATTTTAAGTGGGTTTTTGGTGTCATCGTTTCATTTTTTTTAATAAGCTGCATTTTATAAAATAGGCTGCTTATGGTTATTTAAAAAGTATTCTATGATCAGTAAAATTTAATTGCGTAAATCATGCAAGGCCAGAACCGGCACTTTTGCATTAAAACCCAACTCCTTAACCATGGGCTTGGAAAAAATAGTTGTAAGGAATGCATGCTTTTTATTGATAAATGCTATCATTCCACTATTCCTGCTTTGGGCAAAAACATTTAGGCCCGTTAATACATCTGTATTCCTTATGGTATGGAAGGTGTATTCTAGCCCATCCAGACATTCCTCCAACAGCTTCTTTTTCAATTTTTGTTGGGACGATAGAATTTCGTCCTTTGAAACATATAATATGCGAACCGGAGCATTTGTAATTTTGGCTATTTCATAGAGGTGGGCTAGCTCCCTTCTCTTAAAATGAGTCTTAAAGCTGGTAGGAAAAACAATTTCATTGGGTTTTGTAAAATATAAATCGGCGGGAATTACCAACACCGGACAATTACGCACATATTCCATAAAGTCAATACTGTTACTTCCCATCAATGTCCCCACCTCGTCCGTTTCTCCCTTTGTGGAGGCAATAACCATATCAATATCCTTATCTTCCACAAACTGAATAACCGCTTCTAATGGCGAATTAAAAAGAGTATGGGTAAAATAGTTGTGGTTTGGGGGAACATCCAAAATCTCTATCTCTTTAAGTAATTTTTCCATTTTCAATGCTGCCTTTGCCTTGGCATCCTCATACCACTTTTCGCCAGGTTCGGGCACCATCATATTTTCTAGAACAAAACTGTTTACAGTAAATGCATGGAGAAGAAAAAAATCCACTTCTTCATTTTTGTACAGCCTGCTGGCATACATAAGCGCGCTCCAGGCATTTTTGGAAAAATCCGTTGGCAGTAAAAATTTCCTTTTCATAATCGTAGGATTTAATGATTATCTAAAAGTATAATTTTGAAATGTAGCCGTAAATGATATTCATCAGCTAGGGAAATTTTTCTATATATGTTAATGAGTTTATTCCAAGGGCAGAAATGCTAACTATATGTTTGGGGGTATCCAATAGCCTCCCCTAACAGTTAAACTCGTAAATTTGATATGATAAACAGGCTGATATTTATCATATTACAACAGCGTCTTGCACCTTATTTTTACGGAACATTTTTTTTACAAAGTTCCATTCTATGAAAATCTCCTTCGAAAAAAAGATTTTGGCGGGCTATATCATCAATATGGTGGTAATGTTCCTCCTTGGTATTATCTTATGGAATATAATACCTTTAACTACAGAGCCTGTATGGCTATGGGCGGCAATGGGCCTTATTATTCTCTCCTTGGGTATGCTAACTACGGTTTTTTTTATCTTAACATCACAATTGCGAGCAAAAAGAATTTCGGAACAGGCATTATTGAAAAACGAAAAATTGTTGCAGTCTATAATCGACAATACAAATAGTGCCATTTCGGTAAAAAAGATTAATGGGGAATATTTATTTGTGAACAAGGAATTTCAATCCCTTTTCCCTATAAATGGAAAGAATATCGTGGGAAGCACCAATCACGAATTTCTGCCATCGGAAGTTGCAGACCGCTATCGCAATGCAGATTTGGAAGTTATAAAGGCAGGAAGGGAAGTACAGTTAGAAGAAAGTTTTGAACTCCCTTCAGGTCCACACACCTATCTGTCCGTTAAGTTTCCTTTGTTTGATGCCGAAAATAGAATTTATGCCATTGGCAATATCTCTACCGATATTACGGAAAGAAAATCGGGGATAGATTCTTTAAAAGCGGCAGACGCCTTCTTTAATTTGTCGATAGACAGCCTAGTAATAGCCACAAAGGAAAAATTCATTAAGGTTAATCCCGCTTTGGGCAAGCTTCTGGGATATACAACGGCTGAACTACTGGACAAACCCTTTGCCACCTTCATCTTTCACGATGATTTGGAAAGAACGGAAGCCGAAATAGAAAAACTCGCACAAGGAACTGAATTAATAAATTTTAAAAACAGGTGGGTTTGCAAGGATGGTACCATAAAATGGCTCGCTTGGAATGCTACAGCCGAGAAGACCACAGGCAACTTTTATGCAATTGTGCGTGATATTACAGCGGCTTTGCAGCATGAAAAGGAAGAAGAACAGCTCATTGACGAATTGTACGAAAGTCAACAAAAGTTGAATTTAATATTGGAAAATATCAGTGATGGTGTTCTCGTGGCAAATAATAAAAAGAAAATAATTTTGGCCAATGAGGTGGCCAATCGCCTTTTTGGAATTGAGGATGATTCAAAAATATCCATAAATTTATCAGACCATTTTGAGGTGCTTTATCCAGAAGGAAACAAAACATTCCCAGCTCAGGAGTTACCCGCTACGCGGGCCTTTAAAGGTGAAATAACAAACGATCTGGATGTACTCCTAAAAAGCCTATCGACTGAGGAGATGCATCGGGTGCTGCTGAGTGGAAGGCCCATTTTTAATACTGAAAACAAAGTGATTGCCGCTGTGGTCACTATTAAGGACATTAGTGAGTATAAAAGACTTGAGGAAGAAATGGAAAAAAGGGACCAGGAAGCGCGACCTTTAATAGGTTTTAAACCCCGAAAAAGAAAATAATTTACCAAAAAAAGACAGGGAGTAAATATATGGATCCAAGCGATTACAACTTTTAAAACATAACAGAATTAATTAAAAAAATGCCTTTAACTCACAAAAGTTTTATCTATTTAGAATATAAAAGTTTTGTAATCTCGATAAGTCAAGCAATGAAAGACTTGAAAGAAACTGAAAATATAATTTATTGGTACACAACGTAATCAAATGAAAGTTGGTTTGGTATTATCGGGTGGTGGCACCAGAGGGGTGGCACACGTGGGAGTGCTCAAGGCTCTTGAAGAAGAGAATATTACTATAACTCATATTGCAGGTGCCAGTGCGGGCGCTATTGTAGGAGCTTTATACGCAAATGGGACTTCCTGGCAGGAAATATTGTCCTTTTTTAAAAGAGTTTCTATATTCCATATTAAAAGGTATGCACGCCGTAAGCCCGGATTTATAGATTCTTCTAAATTTTATGATGACTTCCTACCCTATTTTGAGCAAGATGATTTCCTTACACTTCAGAAACATCTTTACATTACCGCCACCAACCTTGTAACTGGCAAGGAGATGGTTTTTAAATCTGGAAACCTTATTCCCTCCATTCTTGCATCTTCGGCTTTTCCTGGAATCTTTACCCCTGTAACCATCAATGGGGCCCTTTATATAGATGGTGGAGTGCTTAATAATTTTCCAGTGGGTTCTATTGAAACGGTATGCGACACCCTTATTGGATCTTATGTAAATCGATTGGAGGATATTACCGTGGAATCCCTCCAATCTTCATATCAAGTGGCAAATAGAGCGTATCAAATAAGTCTCGACAATCAGAGTGTTTCCAAACTTTCAAAATGTGATGTGCTAATAGCCCCGCCTACAATTTCCCGTTTCGGTATATTTGATTGGAGGAATATGGATACCATTTTTGAAATTGGTTATAATGAAGCTGTTTCAAAACTACAGAAACTCGGTTTTAAGGGAACATAAAAACACGAAAATGAAACAATAACAATCATCATAAATAATTCCAATCTTTACGAAATCCACCCATTGGCCTGTAAATTCTTGTGGCATCTGTGTTATTCGGAATAGGTTGAAAAAAAATGAATTATATGTTTTAGGAGCTGATGTATATCATTTCCAAAAGAATATGATTGCTATAACTTTAAAGTATAAACCCAATTACTTAAACAATTGTATTTATGGAAACTTCTAAAAAAAATATAGCCCTTGCCTTTTTATCGGGAGCTTTGATTGGCAGTGTATTAGGAATTTTATACGCCCCTCAAAAAGGCTCAAAAACGCGACATAAAATCAAGCATACATCCGCAGAAACCGCACGTGAACTGAGCGAAAAAATAAAACATGTGAAAGATGAGATTGCCGCCACAGCACATACAAAAAAGATGGAATTTGAAAGAAGCCTAAATTCAACAATTTCCAATTTAACCGATAAAAGTCATGAGATAATAGCAGCACTTGAAAAAAAGTTGGAACTACTCAAAAAGCAATAATCCAAATAGTGACATCAGCTTTCTCCCCGAGTAAACAGAGGGATTATGATTTGTACTTAGGGTGTGATGTTTTATGATTATATATTGGGAATAAAATAAAATAAACTATGCCCAAAGAGAGTGCAGGCCTGCTGTTATATGCCCTAAAGAATAAGGAATGGAAAGTCTTACTTTGCCATCCCGGCGGACCATTTTGGGCTAAAAAGGATGTGGGGGCGTGGACTATTCCCAAGGGGGAAATTAAAAATGGAGAAAATATAATTACTGCTGCTTTAAGAGAGACTAAGGAAGAGTTGGGAATTAGACCTCAAGGAGATTTCATACAATTAACGCCTGTAAAGCAAAAAGGTGGTAAGGTAGTGCATGCCTTGGCGCTTGAAAAAGATTTTGACCCCAATAACTTGCAAAGCAATAAATTTTCGTTGGAATGGCCTCCCAAAAATGGAAAATTATACACTTATCCCGAAATTGATAAGGTAGCTTGGTTCAACTTTGCCGCGGCAAAAACAAAAATCTTAGAAGGACAATTACCCTTTATCAACGAGCTTGAAAAGATTTTATTCAAAAATTCAAACCCTTCTATGGTTTAAAAAGACTTATTTATTATTACTTCGTTTAAAATTGATTTTCTTTCGCATAGAAGGAAGCTTTCCGAAAAAGCTAGCAAAGTCTAGCCCCGACATAAGTTGTTGCTTATATCGTAAAAATTTTTTATCGTCAAATTTAATACGCGCCATACACGTGAAATAAGTAAAGATGCCAAACAAATAAAATAAGAGTGATTGCTATTTTATTTAGATTCATTCCCCTGGGTTATCTGATAAAAAATAAAAAGATAAGGTAGTAGGGTATTAAAATACTAATCCAGAACGCGCGTTCTGGATTAGCCCATTTGAAAAATTGAAAATATCTCCTCAAATAATTCAATTCTCTTCGTCTTAGGCAATTTGGATCATTTTTTTGGGTGGAATCTTGGCCGCTTCTTTTTTGTGAAGTTTCAATTTAAGAATTCCATTGTCGTAGTTTGCCTTAACATCCTTTTTTGCATCCACACTTTCAGGAAGTTTCATCCTTCTTTCGAATGCATTATAGCTGAATTCTTTACGGGTATAGCCGTTTTCATTTTCTTGAATGTCCTTTGCTGACTTTTCAGCGCTTACAATAAGTTGATCATTTTCAAGAGCTATTTCAATTTCCTTTTTTTGAAATCCGGGAACAGATAATTCCACCTCAAAATCGTTCTTGTTTTCCTTTATATTCATCGCAGGAATTTTTTTTCCATTTCCATTGGAAAATAATTCTTCATCAAACAAATCTGAATCTATCCAAGAGGAAAGTTCATTGTTAAACCAAGGAAAACTTCTGTTGTTAAATTTAATAAGTGCCATGGTGTATATATTTAATTGTTAATAATATTAAAGGTAATACGCATAGAACTTACACGAAATGACCTAAATCAGTTCACTTAAATTTTTCATTTTTTAAACTATCCGTAAAAGTTAAAATTTCATCTTTTATTTTGTCATAATCTGTTTTCAGTTTTTCTATTTGCGTTAATAAAATATTATAAGCCTCTTCTAAAACTTTAAGCGTATTCGGAGCTTCGTGTATGGCAAATAAATTTATTCTGTTTTCAAATAAATCTATCTCTTCCGCAAAGGTTTTCACTTCTCCTGCTATACTTAAAAGTTCATTTTTATAACCCAACAATCTTTCAAATAAATTGGGAATAATCCGATTATATTGAGAATAAGTAACAAGATTCATGACCAATGGAATATCCTCATTAATATAAAGTAAGGTTGATTTTACTTTAAATACATCTCGATGCATTTTTTCTTCCCATATTTCTTTATTGTAATTCATTTGGATTTCATATAGTAACATGGCTTCATTATTTGAACACGCTAATAATAGCATTAAGTTGAAAGGATTTTAATACCTTAATATGTTTTTGTTTAAAAAAAACACTCTTAAAAACTATAATTGAACCCCACAAAAAAGCCTTTAAGAGTGTTAACAACAAATTGGTTAGTTATTTGAACTAAATTTTTAAAAAAACTATTATCATAAAATAACTAAATAATGGGAGGTTGTGAAATGACCTGAATCATCTGTAGTAATTTTAAACTGAATTTTACAACTTTTAAATGACGGACATACAATAAAATCATATCCCGTTACTTTTTTATGCCAATTTCAACCCGCTATTAGATAGGTAAAATAGTATAGAAATGATTTTCTTAAGAATATAGGTTTTCGCTTTAAGCACCAAAACTGGAAAATTGAACTACTTTATTGAAAGAGAAAGTAAAATTCTTTTAAGAAAGTCTTGTAAGTTTTACGATAACTTAAAGTAATCCGTTTGTCGGAATTTATACAAATATTCTTAATTTAAAATTCAATTACTTTTTTGATTGCCAATCGTATAGGCTTCAAAATAATGTGTACCTTTAGGAATCTAAATCCATTGTATATACAATTTTTCCATTTACTTAAAAACATCAAGATGGGCACTGAGGAAGTTTCAAAAAAAATGAAAACCCCTGAGGAAAAAAGAATTTCAAAAAGCCCCTCTTTGCCTTGTTCCAAGCTTCGGAAAAAGACAGCTAAGCTTACACAAAAAACTGTTTTTGCCCCACGAATAGACAAACTTCAAAAGCACTCTGTTGTTAAACAATCTTCAAACCATTACAAGGATTTATTTGACTTTGCGCCTATTGGGTTGCTGATATTAAATACTGAATTTATTATTAAGAATATTAACAATACCGCTTGTACTATTTTATGTTTAGAAAAAGACAATCTAATAGGCAATTCACTTTTAGCAATACTTTTAAAGGATGAGGCATCCCTTAAATTAATAGAGAACATACAGCAAGGTTTTACCGCACCTTTTTCATTATTGGTTACACATCCCAAAAAAGGCAACTTCCCCATTTATATTTCCGGAACTAAGCACTATACGGATCACAATGGAAAGAAGTTTTATCATATTGCCTTTGAAGAGCAAACCAAGCATCAGAAGACGACGGAACTATTAAAATATTCATACAATAAGTTGCAATGGGAAAAGAAAATCATTAAAAAATATCTAGATCCAGCTCCGGTTCTTCTACTGTTAATTGATAATGACCAAAAAGTTCAACTGATCAATAAAAAGGCTATTCGTTCATTCGGCTTTTCAAAACAGGATGTTTCTGATAAAGACTGGTTTTTACAGTTTATAGATCCGCACAAAACCCTTAGCGATAAATACGTTTATTACCACTCCGAAAATAAAAATTTATTATGGGTTCCTTATTTTGAATGCGAGGTAGTGTGTAAAAATGGGGAGAAAAAACTCATAGCATGGAGAAATACTCCTATTTTTGATAATTCGGGTTCAGTTATGGCAACCCTTTGTTCGGGCGAAGACATTACCTTACGCAAAAAACTGGAAAAAAATAAAAAGGATTATACCGATGAATTGGAAACCATAATTAAGCGCCGGACAAAAAAAATAAGCCTCGCATTAAAAAAAGAGCGTGAATTAAATGAAATGAAAAGTGCTTTTATTTCTATTGCTTCCCACGAATTAAGGACGCCCATTACCATTGTGCTCTCCTCTATAATTTTGATTGAAAAATATTTAAAGGCAGGACTGCTGGAAAATCAGCAAAAACATATCGATAAAATAAAGGAATCCGTAAAGTACTTCACTTCCATTCTTAACAACTTTCTTTCCTTGGATAAACTGGAACGCGGTATCGTAGTTGTCAACAAGGAACCCTTCGATATTTCTGAATTTATAAAACGAAGTATTGAAGAAGTGAACGATTTGTGCAAGGATGGACAAAAAATAAATTGTGTTTTCCTAGGGCCTACCCAAATTATTACGGATAGAAACATTCTACATAACATTTTAATCAACCTACTTTCCAACGCCATTAAGTATTCGGAAAAAGAGATAACCCTCGAAGTTTGCTTCCTTGACAATCAATTTGTGTTGAAGGTAAAGGATCAGGGCATTGGCATTTGCAAGGAAGAACAAAAATATCTGTTTACCCGCTTCTTCAGGGCAAAAAATACAGGCAACATCCCTGGCACAGGTCTTGGCCTAAGCATTGTAAAACGCTATATGGATCTTTTGGGAGGGAGCATTAACTTCAAAAGCACACAAAATAAAGGGACTACCTTCACAATACTACTGCCGCAAGAAGAAAATCCTTAAAACTTATAAATTACGCGGAGCGGCTTTTCATTCTGTTTCCGCTATATATTGCAACTCCTCCTTATCTACCAGATGGATATCATGGTTAACATCCATTTTAATAAGCCCCTCCTCCCTAAATTCCGAAAGCGACCGTATAGCTGTTTCTGTAGCAGTGCCAATCATACTTGCAAAATCTTCCCTTTGTATACGTATGGCAACAGTTTCCAAAGTGCTCTTGGAATTTTTAGCATCCAATAGCAACAAAGCCTTGGCCGCTCGCTTCCTAACGGGTGCATATGCCATGTTTATGAGCTGATCCTGTATCTCAATTAAATTGTTGGAAATGATATCTATAAATTTATTGGACACTTCATTATTACTGTGCAAAATATTATTGAAATCATCTTTTGAAATTCCAATTAATTTTGATTTTTTAAGTGTGAAAGCGGTATCCAGGTACTGTCCTTTTTTATTTATTAGGGATATTTGTCCAAAAAAATCCCCCGGACCATAGATTCCTGTTATGAATTCCTTGCCTTCAGTAGTAGTTTTATAGGTTTTTACACTACCCGTATGTACAAAATAAAATTTATGGGCATTGCGACCTTCCCTAAAAATTATTTCCTGGGCATTATATTCTTCCCAATCCCTATTTTCGGTAAGGCTCTCAAATTTTACGAATTGGGAAGCTTCCTTGAAGAATGAATTTATTCCAATATGGCTTTTAAAGAAGTCTTTTTTCAAAAATTCAATTCTTTGCAAACGGCTTTCAATGGCTTCAATGAGTTCGGCTTCGTCAAAAGGTTTGGTAAGGAAGTCATCCGCTCCTACATTCATCCCCTTTCTAATCTGATGCTTTTCATTTAAGGCAGACAAAAATATAAAGGGCGTGGTCCCGATCCTATTATTGCTTCGCACCTTTCTTAGCACCTCAAAGCCATCCATGCCAGGCATTACTATATCGCATAAAATTATATCCGGCATCATTGCCTCAGCCAGAGCCACTCCCTTTTCTCCATTTGTGGCAGATTTTACTTTGTATCCAGCCAATTCCAACATGGCTTGGATATTTTCGAGAATGGAGATATTGTCGTCAATAACGAGTACACTTTTCATCCTTTTATCTTTAGCGTCCATATATAATTAAACAATTGCACGATAAGGTTAAAATTATTGTAAATGCACGGAAAAAAATATGATAATTGTCAGATATATAGATACTTATTCTTGACTGTAATATGTATTAAAGTATCAGAGGTTGTTCGTCAGCGGGACGTGTTGCGGATGGCAAAAAAAGGGAATAAACGACATACACATAGTTAGCTAAAAAAAACAGGAATGCCGTTTGGCATTCCTGTTCCCCTGAAAAGATTGTCTCTTATGCAAATACTTACAATAATACGCTTCGTTTCTTATTACTAAGACGTGCCTACTATCCGATTTGGATGAGTGTTGCCTTCCAGGAATGTTTTTATTGGGTTTAGCCAATAAAAACCATTTCTAAATAAAAAAAATATTTTTTTATTTAGAAACAGAAGTGCCTTTCGGCACTCCTGTTCCATTGAAAATAGGCTTTATAAATTATTGGGAACAAAAGCGACACCAATATTGCTAAAGTAGCCACCCCTTATTCTTATGTAATCATAATTCTATTTTCAAAGTGAATTATTCCCACTGTTACACAGTAAAATTCAATATTTTAAAGAACTCAATTCAGATTTACAGTACTAAAGTATATCAGTTTACGTATGTTGCATATGACCTAGGTCAGTAGGAAGATATTTTTTTAAAATTTAACATTTCTTCTGCCGCTACCATATTTTCAATACCTCTCAAAAGAGCATCTGGATTATAGGAGATACTATCAATCCCCGCTTCAATTAAAAAGGATGCGAAAGCGGGAAAGTCACTGGGGGCTTGGCCACACAATCCTATTTTAATTCCAGCTGCATTCGCTTTTTCTATCGCCATTGCAATAATCTTTCTAACTGCCGGGTCATTTTCATCAAAAGTACCCGCCAATAGCTGCGAATCGCGATCTACTCCCAAGGTAAGCTGTGTAAGGTCATTGGAGCCTATGGAAAAACCATCAAAATATTCGGCAAAACTTTCGGCTATAATTACGTTACTCGGAATTTCGACCATCATATAAATCTGGAGTCCATTCACTCCCCGCTCCAGACCCAACTTTTGCATTAACGCAATCACCTTCTGTGCTTCTTCCAAAGTTCTACAGAAAGGGATCATTATTTTTACATTGGTCAACCCCATTTCATCCCGTACCCTTTTTATGGACCTGCACTCCAGCTCAAAACCCTCTTGATACAATGGGTTAAAATATCTGGCTGCCCCTCGGAAGCCCAACATGGGGTTTTCCTCCTTGGGCTCAAATTGCTTCCCGCCTATCAAATTTGCATATTCATTGGTTTTAAAATCGCTGGTTCTTACAATAACCTCTTTCGGATAAAAGGCCGCGGCCATAGTGGCAATGCCCTCACTTAATTTTTCAATAAAATAAGCGGCCTTATCCTCGTATTGTCTTGTTATACCGGCAATTGTTTCCTTTTCGGCGCTATCCCTCATTTCATCATACTTCAAAAGGGCCATGGGATGTATCTTAATGTTATGGGTAATGATGAATTCCATACGCAAAAGCCCAACCCCATTATTGGGATAAAAGGAGTATTGATAGGCCTGTTGGGGATCTGAAAGAATTAATTTCACTTCCGTATGGGGCATTGCAATGTTTGAAAAATTAATTTCCTCTTCTATAAACGGAAGTGCGCCCTCAAAAACATAGGCAACTTTTCCTTCCGCACATGATATTGTGATGAGTTGCCCATCCTTAATATTTTGGGTAGCGTAATTGCTTCCCACTACCGCCGGTACTCCCAACTCCCTTGCTACAATGGCGGCATGGCTGGTTCTACCTCCCCTATTGGTAATTATTCCCCCCGCTTTTTTCAATAATGGGTCCCAGTCAGGACTAGTGGTATCCGTAACAATTATGTCACCTTTTTGCAATGTTTCCCCTTGCTGTGGATCTGTCAGTATTCTGGCGGTTCCCACCCTTATCTTGGTGCCAACGGCATTACCCGTGACCAGAATCTTCCCTTTTTGCGTAAGGGAAAAGGTTGAAACAATATTTTTACCGTTAGGACTATGTACGGTTTCCGGCCTAGCCTGAATTATATAAAGTTCTTGTGTAATTCCATCCTTTGCCCATTCAATATCCATTGGCTTACCGTAATGCCTTTCAATGGCCAAAGCCCATTTTGCAAGCTGGGTTACTTCGGAATCTTTTAGTACATATTGCTCCTGCTTTTGTTGCGGGGTGGGTATATTCATGGTGGCAGAATGGCCTTCGGACTGCGCGTATATTAAAGTGAGCGCTTTACTGCCCAATTTTTTTTCAATTATTGCTTGTTTTCCCAATTCTAGCGTAGGTTTAAAAACGTAAAATTCATCTGGATTTATAGTGCCCTGTACAATATTCTCCCCTAGCCCCCAAACTCCCGAAAGATGGATTATGTTTTGAAATCCCGATTCTGGCTCTAAGGTAAAGCCTACCCCAGAGCAGCCTACATCTGCACGGACCATTTTTTGTACCCCCACCGAGAGGGCAACTGTGCCATGGCCAAAGCCCTTATCCTCTCTATATTTTATAGCCCGATCTGTATATAGGGATGCAAAGCAATCTTTAACCGCAGCCAATAAAGCCTGTGTGCCACTTATATTTAAAAAAGTATCGTGTTGGCCTGCAAAACTGGCCTCAGGTAGATCTTCGGCAGTAGCGCTGCTTCTAACGGCTACAGCGAAAGGTTCATTACCGCACAATTGTCCATAGAAAGAAATAATGGCTTGTGAAAATGCCCTTGAAAACTGCCCAGACAAAATTAATTTTCTCGCTTGATTTCCTATTTCCGACAGATTCGAAAATGTCTTTCTGTCAAGATTTTTCAGTAGAAGAACCAGCTTATTTTCAATATCATTTTCCCGAAGAAATTCCCAATAAGCAAATGCCGTTGTGGCAAAACCATTAGGAATTGCAATCCCCTCCGCAGTCATCTCATTGTACATTTCCCCCAAGGAGGCATTTTTACCCCCTACTTGGGCTATATCTGAAATGTGAATTTCATCAAATGTTTTAATTAGTGCTTCCATATAGAATAGGTTCAGTTGTCGTATATTTTGAAAACTAATGTTTTACCAAAATTAGTGGAAGCACAGAAAGCTGGGAATGACTTTTGTCAGTTAGGTAGTCGATGTATATGAATTTAGGACAGTTCCCTAATGGAATACCTTAAATTTTTACGTGCCTGTGCTTCGTATCGCTCAATAAAATAGGGAGTTTTAAATATGGATTCAAGAGATAAATAGCGTAAGAGTAGTTTTCTTCGTCTAGGGCGATATATAAAATCAGGAAACATCAGGTATTCCTTTCGTATGTTTTCGCAATAATGCAGATAAACCTTTCTTTTACTTCCCAAAATCAGCAGATCCAGGTCTAGAAAAAGATTTGTATCAAAATCTGTACTCATATTGTGGGTTTTGCTTGCTTCAATTAAGGTTATTACTTTCGCTATATGCGGAAAATGGGTGGGAGCCAAACGTTTCCTAAACAGTCTGGCGCTCTTTTGCTCATTATGGGAAAGCAAGGGATTGTAAACAATATCGTGATAAAAAATAGCAAATAACACTACATCCACCTCCTGTACGGCCGATTGCACCTTTTTAAACTCCTTCACCATCATCGCTAGATGGTCCAGATATGGTAAAATCGCCCAGCCGTGGTGTACTTTTTTTCAATCTCCCTCCAGCACTTCGCGATATAAGTTTTATCCGCGCAATACCTCTGCATCAATTCCCGGAAGATGTCCTCAAGTCTAAATGTTGCCATAATATTTACACCATAATAAGGTAACCATATCGTCCCTTAAAGTATGAAGTGACATACTTCAAATTTTCAGATTTTGACGAAGCCTGAATTTTCAAAGTCAAAGGAATAATAAATGCAAAAACCGGCTACCTGACCTTAATCATTTCAAGATAAATAATCAGTTACTACCTTTCCCATATTAACGATAAAGCTAAGAAAAAATGAAACGCCCAATTACTTATAAGCTAAAGGTATTGATTTTAGTATTCGGTCTCAGTCTTGGAATGCAGGAAAAATTATCAGCACAGCAAATAGAGGTTAGTATAACCTATCAGGATTTTTATGATGGCCTGTCGCCATTCGGCATTTGGATTAACTATCCCGGCTATGGCCATGTGTGGCATCCTTCCGTAGATGGCAATTTTCAGCCTTATTTTACCAACGGACATTGGGAGTATTGTTCTGAGGGATGGATTTGGGTTTCGTTATATTCTTGGGGTTGGGCTCCCTTCCATTACGGCCGATGGATTTATGACTATCATTATGGCTGGTTATGGGTTCCGGGATACGAATGGGCCCCAGCTTGGGTAATTTGGGGCGAAATAGATAACTATTATGCGTGGGCGCCATTAATGCCTTCTGTAAACGTAATATTATGGTATGGCACATGGAGACCTCCCGGAATCATTTATTGGAACGTGGTGGATCGTCGTTACATACATGATAAGGATATCAGTAATCGGGGAAGAAGCAACCTGGACGAAGGTTTTATCGGGCGTATAAAGACGAATACTAATTATGGAAATACACGCTATCACGATCAATTTTATGCAAAAGGTCCCGAAATTGCCGAAGTAGAAAGAAGCACCAATAGAAAAATTGATCCCATTCCGCTAAGGGAACTTAAAAATGCTTCTCCCACAACTCGCAAGGAAAAAGAACTGCAGGTTTACCGACCACGGATTATCACTCCAGAACCAAGAACTTATAGAAATATTGACGAAATAAGTCCCGATCCGCTTAGAAATAAAATCGACAGATACAAAACCGATAGGCTGCAACAGAATAGAAATGTAGAAAAACTCCCAGTGAGAAAAGCCCCCACCAATTCTCCAAGAGGTAGGACCAATAAGCTTAATAAATCCAGAAACTAAAAAAAGGGTTTTGCCAAATAAAATTGAAAAGATCAAAAGTATTTCGTTACAAAAACATATGTAGTAATGATCTTGCTAACCAATTTACGTTCTTAAATATATTTGGAAAGAAACTGGAAAAAATCCGTTTTCAAATTAGCATGGACTTTTCGCAGTATTTCCATACGTTCCCTTAAAGCGAAATGATATTTTGTAAAAACGGTATTTATGGCATCCCCTCCTCTTTCATCGTTGGTAGCTATATTGGTTTCATGGGCATCAACATCGCATTTCAATGAATTCATCACCCTTTCGTGATCATTGAATTGCTTTTGAAAATGATCCAATTGGGCCAAAACCTTTTTATTTGTCCACCGTTTTGAAAATTCCGTCAAGCGGTTGTTAAACGATTTCACTTCATCTTCCCAAAATAGAAGTTCTTTTTGCCAATGCACATGCTCAAAATGCAGATCGCCTATTTTAATATTATCGGTTTTCATATTCTAGGTTTAGCTTTTTTTAAGGCAGTAAATTGGGTTAAGGCTTCCAATGCCTCACAGCCATATACAACAGATGGACCGCCTCCCATTAATATCGCTACCCCAATGGTTTCGGTAATTTCCTCCTTCTTGGCACCTGCCTCAAGGGCGTCGTGCACATGATAGGCAATGCAACCATCACATCGTACCGTAATGGCTATGCCCAAGGCAATCAATTCTTTGGTCTTTGAGGTCAAAGCCCCTTCCGCAATACTGGCTTTATGTAATTGCCCAAACCCCTGCATGGTTTCTTGAATTTGTACTCCCAGCTTATCCATAAGCTCAACTAACATTTCATAGTTTTTCGGAAAATCTTTTTTCATGGCATTAAACTTTATGGGCCTCAGCCCTGTTTGTAACAAAGCTATATACAATGTGTTAAGTACGGAATGATATTAATCAGTGCATTATATTTTTCACTTGTCTGTTTTTTCAAAATGCGGAAATGGAGCCAATGGGGAATATGATTTTTATCATTCCTATTGGAAAAATTTTATTGGAATTTTGATAAAACATTTTTCCTATGCGATTTCTGACTCTGCAATTTATTCTTGCGCTTGGAATAGTCTCCTGTTCTTCTAAGGAGGAAAAAATCCAACCCTTGCTGCAAACAATAACTTCATCGGTATATTCATCCCTTACCGTTCAACCTGACAGTTTATATCAAGCTTTTGCTAACGTCAATGGCATATTGGAAAAAAATCTGGTGGAGGAAAATGACATTGTTTCTCAAGGAAGCCCTATAGTACAAATCATAAATACGAGCCCCCAGCTCACCGCTGAAAATGCCAAACTCAACTTTCTGCTTGCACAGGAGAATTATATGGGAAAGGCAGCCCTTACCAACAATGTGGAAAAGGAACTCAAAAATGCAATTCTCAAATATCAGGACGACTCCATTAATTATTTTCGGCAGAAAAATCTGTGGGAACAGCAAATAGGCTCGAAAGCACAATATGAAGCTAAAAAGTTAATGTATGAGACTTCATACAATGCCTTGGAAATTGCTCAAACAAATTACCGCAGAACTAAAAACGAACTGCGAACCCAAGTATCACAGGCAAACAATACCTATAAAACAACCTTAATCAATTCAAAAGACTTTACCCTTGTGAGCAAAATCAATGGCAAGGTATATGCGCTTTACAAAAATCCCGGTGAAATAATTACAACTCTGGAGCCCGTGGCCAGCATTGGAAGCGCTACCACTTTTATCATTGAAATGCTGGTGGATGAAGTTGATATTGTAAAAATAAAGAAAGAACAAAAAGTTTTGCTTATCCTTGATGCCTATGGCCCCGAAGTATTTATTGCTCATATAAGTAAGGTTTACCCCCAAAAGGACGAACGCAATCAGACTTTTTTGGTGGAAGCCCGTTTTGAAAAAAGCCCCCATACTCTCTATCCCGGCTTATCAGGGGAGGCTAATATAATTGTGGAGACAAAAGAGAATGTATTGACTATTCCCCGAAAATACTTGCTTCCAGGTTCAAAAGTGAAAACGGAGAATGGGATTGTTCCAGTAGTAGTGGGCCTTCAAAATTTGGACACCGTAGAAATTATTTCAGGAATAAACGCTGATACATGGATCTATAAACCGGAGCCGTGAAAAAAATGAAATTAATTCTCGCGATTGCAAAAACACATTTGGTCAGCAAAATAAAGCAGACCACAATAGCTGCCTTGGGGGTTACTTTCGGTATTGGTTCCTATATAACCTTGGTCAGCTTTATGACGGGACTTAACGACATGCTGGATGATTTGGTACTTAATCAAACTCCACATATCCATATTTTCAATGAGATAGAACCCTCAAAAGACCAACCCGTAGATCTGTATTCAGAATTTGAAAATAGTTTGAATATTGTTTCCTCCATAAAACCAAAACAAACCCAAAAGAAAATCCACAATGCCGTACCTATCCTACAGCTTTTGAATAAGGACAAGAACGTCCGTGGCGCTATTCCACAGGTAAAAACCCAAATATTTTATATAGCGGGGCCAATAGAACTGGGCGGAAACATAACGGGTATTGATATTAGGCGTGAAATGGAGCTGTTTGAATTTAAAAACTACTTGGTGGAAGGTTCTGCCGAAGCCTTGGAAAATACAGATAGTGGAATAATTCTGGGCTCCGGGATCGCCGAAAAATTATCATTGAAAAAAAACGATAGGGTCCAAGTAACCACAAGTACGGGAAAACTTTTTCCGCTCAAGGTTGTGGGTATTTATCAAAGTGGTATCGCGGATTTGGACAACGTTCAAAGTTTTGCAACTATTAAAACCGTACAGCGCATAATGGGTGAACCGGAAAATTATATAACCGATATAAATGTCAAGCTTTATGATATTTCCAAAGCCTTGCCGATGGCCCAAACGGTGGAACAGCAATTTAACGTAAAAGCAGTGGACATAAATACGGCCAATGCCCAATTTGAAACAGGCACCTCCATTCGCAACCTTATTACATATGCCGTATCTATAACCCTATTAATAGTGGCCGGCTTTGGTATTTACAACATTCTCAATATGCTCATTTATGAAAAAATGAAAGATATCGCCATTCTAAAGGCCACAGGGTTTTCAGGAAGGGACGTACAGCTTATATTTATGTGCCAGGCTCTAATAATCGGGATTGTAGGAGGCCTTATTGGCTTGCTTTTAGGGTTTGTGCTTTCTTCAATTATAGACAACATCCCATTTGAAACCCAAGCCCTACCCACCATAACAACATATCCCATAAATTATAGGATATGGCACTATTATATAGGAATCATCTTTGCCCTATTTTCAACTTTTTTCGCTGGCTACCTACCTTCCATACGAGCTAAAAAAATAGACCCGGTTGAAATCATTAGGGGCCAATAATATCAAAATATGAAAACAGTCCTTGAAGCGCGAAATATCAATAAATATTTTAAAAATGCGACAACATTTCACGTATTAAAGGATATTTCCTTTAAAATAAACCAAAGCGAATTCGTTTCCATAATGGGCAAATCCGGTTGCGGAAAATCTACATTGCTGTATATTCTTTCTACGATGGATACCGATTATGAAGGCGAGTTGTTTTTGAATAACCAATTGATTACCGGGCAGACCAATAACCATCTTTCCCATATTCGCAACAAGCATATAGGTTTTGTGTTCCAGTTCCATTATTTATTATCGGAATTTTCTGTGCTTGAAAACGTCATGCTACCTGCAAAAAAGCTGGGGGAAAAATCATTTGCGGAAATTGAACACGATGCCATTGAAAAACTGCGTATGCTCGATATAGAAACCATAAGCTTAAAAAAAGCATCGCATATTTCAGGAGGAGAAAAACAACGGGTCGCCATTGCCAGGGCTTTAATAAATAACCCATCCATTATAATGGGCGATGAGCCAACGGGAAATCTAGACAGTTATAATGCTGAAAATGTGTTTAATATTTTTCGGCAATTGAGTATCGAGCAACAATTATCTCTTCTTATCGTAACCCACGACAAAGATTTTGCAAATAAAACGGACAGAATAATTGAAATGGAAGATGGAAAATTGATAGCCCAAACAACCTCACCCCACAATTAAATTACACACACTAAAAATTGGGCAATTTAAACCCTCCTCATAAATGGCAGTCGCAAACAGGAATGGGCTTTCCATCAACGGCCTTCAGCGCTGCTTCCAACGCTTCTTTCCGAATGCTCCTATTTTCAAAACCTGGATAGATATTTTTAAATTCCACGGCCTCACCTTTCTCATTTTTGCCGGTTAAATCATATCTAATCAACACCTTTGTACCCAAAGGAGCATAATAATACACCACCCAGGCATCTGCTTCCCGCAGTCCGATACACCCATTGGAATATGCCTTTTCCAAGGTTTCCAAGTTTGTTGTAGGGTGAATCAATTGCCCCAGACTCTGTCCGTTTATAGCGGGTTCCAACCACGGGATTGCCGGTAGTTTGGTCACTTTTCCATCATCCCGCCGCGTGCTTTGGTACTTGTGATTGTCCTTGGGATTGATAAAAACCGGGTTTTTATTTACACGTATAATCGTTCCAACCCCCGGCTTTGTGCGCATATCCACTTCCCTATTAGCCATGGCCAAATACCGCTTACCGTTTTGCCCTACACGTATCGGAAATTTGTAGACTGGCTTTCCGTTTTCAATGATACGCAACCTAAATGCCGGTATATTTATGTCTAAATAGGTGTTTAAAAGCCGCTGCTTTATATTTATAGTTTGTAGCGAATCAGGCACTTTTATTTCCTGCCCCTTGCGCAGGGCAAGTAGTGCTTGTGGATCTTCGTTGAATATTCCCCTTTCCATCAAATAATAGTAATCGGTATGTGCGAGGGTGTCAATGATCCAAGGATTATGGTGCACTAAAATGTATTCATCTAGCTGATAGGTATGGTTTGTATTGTGGACAGCGACCACACTATCCATCCACCTAAAATAATTCCGGATGGATACATCCTTGTCCAGTAGTATCGTTTCCGGTTCCTGAGTATCAATTTTAAGATCATTTTCCACAGCACGAAGAGCTGGGGGTTGTAAAATGGGCTTTTTTTGACCGCTGTCCATACATCCAAACAAAGAATAGCCCAAAATAAAAAACAGCACTTTAAATATTTTCATCCTTTTCTTATTAAAAAAGGTAAGCTTATTGCTACTACCCTTATTTCCTAATATTTCAGTCTTCTTAAATAGGCGTGATTATTCTTTCCTTTTCAAGCCGCTTCATTATAGTTGCAACATATTCATTTACCGTGTTTTTTATGGATTGGGGATCAATAATATTTAGGGCTCCAACCCAGACCAGCGCATTGTCACTTGGTTCATTTATGTTATAAATTGATGTTTCCACCCGATAAATACTAAATGCATTATAATACGACGGGTTATAGTATATATCCTGATAGCGATAGTAATATTTCCCAAAACGTGTCCAATGGTAGTCCACGGTATAATATCCTGGATAATAAGTGTTTTTTTCATCTACCCCTTTTACCACGGAAATAATTACGGCATCAAATCCCTTCTCGGAAAGCCCCTTAATCATATCTTGGATTTCTTCCTCAGTTCGTTCCAAATTTGAAAATGATTCCTCCAAAACCTGGGTGCTTTCCACGGCATTGATATTTCTTTTTAATAACTCATTTTTCATCTTTTCCTCAAAGATCTTCCTTGCCGTTAAGTTATCTGTTATCCCTACGACCAATAGCTTCTGGGGTTTAAAAAATAGTATGTCCTCATTTTTCCAACTATCAACCACCTGAATGCTGGAACAACTCATAAAGAATAAAGGAACAAGGAGCAGACATAGCTTTTTCATAACGATTGTTTTAATTTAGTGGATTCCAAAATTTTAACGAGCCGCGCAATAATTTCATCGGAATAGTCGCTGGCGTTCTCTACTATCGATTCTCCCGAAAGCGCATCAATGCCTTCAATTTTGTTTGTACCTTTTCCTGATGTTGCGAGAACTATCAACTTCTCTTTGGCATCCAAATTTTTGGAAATAAAGTTTGTGACCGAAACGGGCGGAGAACCGTATTCCCACGTATGGATTATTACCACCGCTTTATACTCATTGATTTCTATGTTGGGGAGATCCTTTACATCTATGATATTCAGAAAAACGGTATCTAGCTTAAAGTGATTTTTAATATTGGTTACAATGGCCCTTTTGAAATCGCTTCCCTGGGTAGCTATTAAAATATTGGTTTCCGAATTTTTGGAATGCAATTGTTCCTTCGCCACCTCTTCCATGGAATAGCGTTGTTTGTACCAAAAACCTAGGGCCATGATTACCAATATAATTATGGTTAGAATGAAAATTATATTTCTGATTTTTAATTTAAATATCATGATTTTCCATTTAATTAAGTTAGACGTTTTAGCATTCACCTATTCATTTCTTGCTTGGCTATGAGCCGGAATTACCATAAAGGGCACGCTTGTATGACATACCAGCCGTTTTATCACTGGCGTAAACAGAAGATTTTCAAAAAACGAATGTCTATTATGTATCATCACCATAAAATTGATCTTGAACTTTATTTGAAATTCCACTACAGCCTCCACCAAATTCGCATATTTGGTTATATGGAATAAATGGGCGCTATTCTTAAAATAAACATCCAGATCGGCTTTTACCTTTTCCTGTTCAGCCGTCAAGGGTTCCCCCCAGTAAATATTCAGAATATTAAGCCTGGAAATATGTTTGGTACAAATTGATTTTAATAGTGGTAGAAATTTATTTTCCAAGGAAAAATTAAAATCTGTTGTAAACAATATTTCTTTTGGAGCCTCATAGCTGAAGTCCTCGGGAACGGCGATAACTGCACATTTCGCATTTTTAATTGTACGCAGGGTATTGGTTCCCAGAAAAATTTCCTTTGCACCCGTGGCACCCTTTGTGCCCATAATTATTAAATCCACCATATGCTCCTCAACCATGGCGCTAACTTCACTTATGAATAGGTTGAGGGCTGCATGCTTTACAAAAACATGTTTTGGATTATTGTATTTTTCCATGAGTTGGTTTGCAATTTCCTCTAAACCATTTTCAGAATTTTTTCGTGTAATTTCCTCTATCATCATAGTCGAATAGCTGTCGGCCACAGTGGCTACGTTATAAGCAATAGGCGTGTAAGTGTTCAATAAATGAAAGGTGCACTCCTCATCCTTAAAAAGGTTGACAGCATATTCCATTGCATTAAAGGCATTGTTGGAAAAATCTGTGGGAAGTAAAATATTTTTCATTTTCAGGAATATTAAATTAGCAGGTTTTGGCTATTGGATCCTCATCTGTCGGAAATCATACGTTCTTAATGCTTTCGCAACCATCACAATTCACCCATCAATTGGTTCTGTAAAGTTATAGAGAACATATAATGCCTAAAATGACCTTTATCAGTTAGTTAAACAATTTTATATAAAAAAGGAATTGAAACTCTGCCTTCGAAAAGAAGCCTGCCCTGAGCAGAATATTATGAATAGCCTGTCATTAGTAGCCAACAAAGGAGGAGCGACTGAAGCAATCTGTTCAATTTTCTAATTGCTAATTTTTTTATTTTCTAAAGCCGGAACAGCAAGGTATTCATTCCGCGATTGGAATCTAATCCAACTCCAAAATTGATCAGTTTAAATAGGGCAATTGTCGTATTGTGAAAAAACAGTACTTCTTTCATTTTTGTAAATAATTATTCCATTTATGAAAACACTCTCCAAACTTGTAACCCTACTTACATTATTTACAACACTCAATTCCGTTGCGCAGCACAGTCCCCTAAAAAGAGATTTTGAAGTCCCGAAAGGCAATGTAACCTCCATTGAGGAGCACCAATTCAAAAAAGACCTAAATATAAAGGACCGTATCGCCATGAGCGACACTCCCACCATTACGCGCTATGCCTTCAATAATGATGGCTATGTGACCCTTTTTGAAAACCCAAAATACCACAGCACCACCTTTACCTATAATCCCAATTATACCCAATACACCACCAATAAAAAAAATCTTTTTGATAAAGGCAAAGCGGATACCCAAACCACACTAAACCTGTTTTGGCTTCATGGCAATCTGTATGCGGGCTTTCACAGCGAATTTGAGACCGATGCCAAAGGCGATACCATAGTAGCGCGTTCCATAAAGAAGGACTATGAATTTACTTGGAAAATAAGACCGTATGGCGATGGCTATGCCCAACACGATGGTTTTAGGGAAACTTTCTATAACGCCAAAGGACAAAAAATCTATATAGCCTCTGGTGGTGGGCATAACTTCACGATGTACAATGAAGATAATCTTCCGGGGATAGAAGTAGATTATTCCTATACCATGTTAAACTACTACGATGCCTATATGTATGAATTTGACAAACAAGGCAATTGGACCAAACGCATTCGATTGCGACTGGACAAGGCACCTTGGAGCGATAAAAAATGGCATGTACACGAGATTACTTACCGTGGGTTGGGATATGACGGAAAAAAAGCCGTGATAGCAGCCACAGATACTGAGGCAGATATTACCAAATATGAGGAGCAGGCCAAGGCATTACCACAGCTTACGATTGATCCATTGAAAGAGATAAACTCCAAAAAATAAGGAATTGCTGCTTTTGAAACCTGCATTTCATACTATCATACACCAATATAAAAGGAACGATTTGCTTTTGTTCACTTTTATTACGGCGCTGGCTGTAGTGTTTGGGCAAACCACCATCTTTTACATAATTTATTTTTTTTGGTGGACAGAACTCATCCGTATCCTTGCCGTTGCCATCTATGGTTTTAGGAACGAAAGCCGTGAGGAAAAACAGGTGTCCTTTTCTGTTTTTGGCCCGCTGTTTATGATGGCTATTTACTTTGTATTTATCGTCGTCTTCTTTGGTCTTATTGCCAGTTGGGGCAATGAGGAAGTGACAATGGTCAATATGGGCATTCTCTTTTTTCAGAACTGGTTTTTTAATGTCAATCTAATCATCGTGGTATTGGAACAATTTCTTTTTCGTGGGAAACAATCAAATTCCTTAGAAATTGGCCCCTTCACCCCACCCCTACTAGTGTTGCACATATCGATTATTTTGGGTGGTATTTTGATGTTTTTTGTGGTAAAAAACTTCCCGAACATCTTTAGCCCCCAAAATTTATGGGGCTCCCTTTTGATTATTTCACCCTTTTTACTTTTAAAATATTTAATGTACAGCTTTCTTAAGCCTATTTCTTAATATTAAGATACATTTCAATTATGAACAAAAACACTCTCCTTATCAGCTTATTTCTTTTGGTGGCCCTTGGCCTGCGGGCGCAAATATGCCACACTTCGCATTTTGGGCTTAACAATACGACGGTCACAAAAATTGAGGAAACCGAATATGTTAATTTTCATAAACCAAGGGCAAGAAAGAACACATACCAATTTGATCCCAAGGGGTATGTGGTACAAGAAACCTTTGAATATACTGGAGACAATACACCTACAATTACCCAATATATTTACGATGATAACCATACCGAATTGACCAAACAATTGATGGACGAGTATGGGCAGCCCGTAAAATTCTTTGGGAAGTCAGGTCCTTATAAGATATATGATACCCCGATAGGATTGTTGTTCGACTATCCCGTTGTGGAGAAAAATGCCAAGGGAGAAGTAATAAAACTCAAGAATGAGAAGAAAGGAATGGAGAAAACATTGGAAACCAAAAGCAACCAACTTACCTATTGTTATATTACGGAAAATGGCATCCAGAAACCGGAGCAGGTATATGACAAAAACCAGCGGCTGTTGGGAACGGTGCAATACAATTATCCGGAAACTTATTATTCCTATGAAAACAACGTGCCCGTTGACAATACCTATTTTATTTCAAAACTTGCTTTTAAGTATGTATATGAATTTGATAAGGCAGGCAACTGGATACAGAAAATGACTTTTTCCGCTGTGCCAAGCAACAAATACCAATGGGAGCTTATAGCAATAAATACCCGTATTATTACTTATACAGACAGCAAATTGAACACAAAGCCAAGCGATGTATTGCATACGCTGGATGTTTCCAATTTTGATCCCATTCGGAAACAATATGAAGCCAACTACACCCCAACGGATGTGATAGATACAAATTACTTCACGCAAAGGGAGGCAGCATTCAAAAAATTGTTGAAATAAAATTGTGCAGGTTTAGCAATATTTTTGGGTTCCGGGATTATTGTCAATTACAGAAAAGGGAATAATTCAGACATGCTCTGTGCCTTTAAAATGGATTATGTTCCAATAAGGTCAAAGAATTTATAGCTTAATTATAAGGTATGTAGGGAGCATCTATGGAGGGCAATCGGCATGGAGTCGGCATACGGTCGGCTTACAATCGGCTTACAATCGGCTTGCAATCGGCTTGCAATCGGAATACGCGAGTGGGAATTATAATCATGCCTATAAATACAGTAGCGGATAGCCGTTAAAAATATAAATATACAATATTGAAGGGGCGGTTTGCAAGTTTTTTTTAAATTTTGGAGGCTTAGCTGTAGGCTATAAGCTTTAAGCGAGCGTACACTACTTCAACATCAAATTTTTAATTCTTAAGGTACTACATAGACAGGCCTTTTACTTTAACATTGCTTAATACAGAAGTCTGTGTTAAGAGGAATGAAACATACTTTTGTGGCGGCGGAGGAAAAGTCGATTCTTAGCTGAGGTACTTGGTGGCAATAGAATTTTTATTAGAACAATCCATTTTCGTTTGGTAAGTCTTTCTCAATAGGCTGTCCCAAATCCCACAATTCAACTATTTTATCAGCACTGAACCGGAAGATGTGTATTACCGCAATAGCCATTGTTTGCTTTTCAACCAGAGAATGCGTGATTACCGTATCCCCATCTTCATAAACATACTTAATTTCAATGTTTGTGTTGGGGTTTGTTTGATGATCCGCCACCATCGCTTCACTCAATGCCTCACGGTTTCCCTCAAAATATTGATTGTGGTGTATGAAGTCATTTGAAATAAATTTCTCAAAGGCCTCATTTACCTTTCCGTTTCCTGCCATTTGCAGAAATGATTTTGCCATTTCCTTTTTTGTCATAGTGATAAATTATTAAGTTTTACGTTCATCGATGTTCTATATACAGCCCCAAAATTTAACTGGGAACACAAACAAGCCTAAAATAAGGTAATGACAACTTGTACAAATTAACAAAATAGTATAACTTATTTATAGCACTTGCACCCCATCCTATATTTATTTATCAATTTCAAATATAAGGAAAGCATAGGTTCTAGCCTTGGGAAGCATTTTAACCGCCCTCCTTTGTATAAAGCTCCAGAGGGAAAAGAGGAGAATACTAAATATAATAATTTTTGCTTAAGGCTGTAAGTTTTAGGCAAGAGTCCGACCATCCGACAATCCAATTATCTAACAATCCAATTATCTAATTGCTAATTGTTCATTGCTAATTGTTCATTGAAAAGTGGGGAGAATACCAAATATAAAGAAGTAAACAGTCCCAAAGGAAACTGCCATTCGCAATCGCGAAGAGTGGACTGCCTTATGACGAGAAATTTATGTCGAAATTGTAGAAAATAGATTAGGTTTTTAACTTAGATCTTTGTTGCCCACAGTATTTTTCTCATTTTCTGTTTAATTTCATTCTGTAAAAAAGGTCAAAAATCTCATCCGCAATTTATTCCCTAAACAGTTTATTCTTATTCCATAATTGAATTATCTTGGCCAAAATGTATATAAGAACATTAAAATCATAATTAATTCTATAATGTTTAATATCAATTTATTTTTAATGAAATTAAACAAAAGAAAATCTATGGATAGTCCTACAAGTCCTACAAATATTGTTACAAAGGTTACTATAATACCAATACCACGAGAATCCTGAAGACTTTTTGAATCAAAAATCAAAATCAAAGGAAAAATAATAATTAAGAGTAATGAAAAAATCAACAATACTGTAATTCTATTTTGCGAAATGATTTTTTTCATATTGAGGGCAACGTTTAGTATAACCGCAGGTACGGGATTAAATTTAATGTTTTTCGGATAAGCACCGCCGGTAGCAATTACGCGTGTATTCGGACGCAGTCGAATCCGCCGACCCGAGCACGAAGTGCGAACAGGCGGAGCAAAGTGCGGTTATGCATTGTTGTAGCACGTTTTTTATTCAATATTAAATTTTTCATTTATAAACATTATTCTATGCGCATAAGCAGTCGAATCTCCGGCTTTTTTGTTTTTATCAAATGCTACAAATTCCACAAGTCCTTCAATTTTATTATGTTTTTTGTCCAATATCTTTCTGGTAAAAGTATAATCTTTGTCAGCATCAAAGGCAAGTGTAATCATTGATGTGTCTTGTGGAACAATGAAATATAAGTCTGATTTCACAACTTCGTAACCTGGATAATAAAATTCAAAATCAACTTTTAGAGAATCATCTACATTCCATTTTTCATCGTAAAATTTAGTTCGATATAGATGACTTTTTTTAATAATTGAATCTCCATTTGAGTCAAAATATATTGCAGTATTTAAATAGGTAGAGTCTGGTCGGATTTTAAATGCGCTGAAATCTACTGTTTCATTTTTATTGTCAATATCTATGAAGAAGGGATTTGGAACAATATAATTCCGTTTGCATATTAGCTTATTATTTTCATAAAATGAATGTTCCCCAAGAGCCATCTCATTCATATAGATTCCTTTTCGTAAAGTGTCTTCCTTTTCGTTAAACTTTATTTTGAATTTTCTGTTATATTTTTTTCCGTTAATAATTGTGTCAGAAAGTGGTCGATATATTATTTCATAATTACCGTTGTCAAATGTCGATTCCACGCGGAAAGATTTTTCGTTACAGCTTGTCAAAAACAAAAGTGTAATAATTATGAAAAGTATTCTGTTCATTGATTGATCAAATGTGCTAAAACGGTTTTGTGTAAGCGTCAGTAACGGGAAAATACGCGAGTATTTTCCCGTTACTGACGCACCTAATTTAGCAAAACGAGTTGAATTTCCGATTAGGAAATTCAGCCGTTATTGCGCTTACACGTTGTGCCTGTTGCACAAGTTAAGGATTTTCCGTAATTTCATGGTATGCAAGGAAAAAAGATCTACCAAGAAAAGCTCTTCAACGATTTCCGTTTGAGCGAGCGCGTTCCGGAGCACAATTTTTACCGTCGGCTACAATCGGCTTTGGACCTGAATTATTTATATGCACTTACAAGGGACTTTTATGGCGACAGCGGCCAAAAGAGCATCGACCCGATCGTATTTTTCAAGCTTTGTCTGGTTGGTTATTTGGAGAACATCACCAGCGACCGCAAGCTTGTGGAACATTGCGGGATGCGCCTGGATATCCTCTACTTTTTGGGCTATGGGATAGACGAGCAACTCCCTTGGCACTCTACCATCAGCCGTACGCGGCAACTCTTTCCCGAGGATGTCTTTGAAGCAGTGTTCACCAAGGTCTTCACCCTCTGCGTGGATGTAGGGATGGTCAGCGGCCATACCCAGACGGTGGACAGCGCCCCGGTCAAGGCCAATGCCTCTATGGACAGTCTGGAGCTGAAGGTTCCGGAAGAAGAGCTGGAATCACATCTTCGTAAGGTTCGCCACATAAGCGCAATGGATAAAGAAAAGCCCTTTCGCAAAAGCAAGGGCGATAGATCAGATAAAGGCCAGCGTACTATTACCGCCAACGGGAAGGAACTCAATGCCATTGCCTCACGAAACAAACGCTGGAACAAAGACCAAGATCAGCGCCCCGGAGCGGGAAACAAGGGAAGTAAATATACCAGCAACAAGACCCATTACAGCCCCACCGATCCCGATGCCCGCATCAGCGTAAAGCCCGGCAAGGCACGGAAGCTCAACTACCTGAGCCAGCTGTGCGTGGACACCGCCCACCACGTGATCAGCGATATAAGGGCCTACCACGCGGATGGAAAGGACAACCAGCAATTGCCGGACATTGTACAGCGATTAAAACGGCGGCTAGGGTGTAAGCTTCCCCTAATTAGAACTGCTCATTCTTCTAATACTTCTACAAACTTATTGTTTTTAATTCTCTTGGGGCTAGCCCCAAGAGAATTAAGTTCCGCATATTTTATTGGTGGGATTTTACCCAGCCCATCGTGTGGGCGGTGATGGTTGTAATCGTGCATCCAGATATGCGTCTGTTCTCTTACTTGGTCTATGTCTTCAAAGATGTATTTGTTTAGTACCCCTCTTCTGTAACTCCCATTGAACCTTTCCACGAACGCATTTTGCGTGGGTTTCCCTGGCTGTATATACTTGAACTCGATATCGTGCATCATGCTCCATTCCGAGGCGATCTTGGCGATAAACTCAGGGCCGTTGTCCATCCGTATTTTTTTTGGTTTGCCTTTTTTATTGATAAGGTGGTTGAGCACCCAGACCACGCGGTTGCTCGTCAGGGAGAAGTCGACCTCAATATGGAGTGCCTCCCTGTTAAAATCGTCGATTATATTAAATGCCCTAAAGCGCCTTTTGTTCTCTAGGACGTCTGTTACAAAATCCATGCTCCAGGTTTGGTTGAGCTCGCTTGGAACCTCCAGGGGTTCTTTTGTTCTGGCAGGCAAACGTTTCTTCACCTTTCTGCGCAAGGGGAGCCCCAGTGCCACATAGACCCTGTGCATACGCTTATGGTTCCAGGGTTTTCCCTCTTCGCGCAACCGGTCATAGGCCTTCCAAAAACCTTCCTCTGAATGTTCCTTTGCCTTTTGTTGTAAGGCCTGTTCTATCTCGCTGTCATCCTTGGGCAAAGGCCTATAATAATAAACACTCTTACTCATGTTGAGTACACGGCACGCCCTACAGATGCCGTAATGAATAAGTTCTTTGGCAATGGTTCGCTTCCTGCAGGGCTTTAGAGCTTTTTTTCGATGATCTCCTTGGCCATCTGGTGGTCAAGGGCCAAGGTGGCATACATCTGTTTGAGCCTGGCGTTCTCTTCTTCCAGCTCCTTGAGGCGCTTGAACTCTTTGGAGTTCATTCCGGCATACCTGGAGCGCCACTTATAGAAGGTCGCAGGGGCAACACCGTGCTCACGGCTAATCTGGTCAACACTCTTTCCGTTGTCGAATTCCTTTAAAATCTTTGCAATCTGTTGCGGTGAAAATTTACTTCGTCTCATAATACTGTTTAAATTTAAGATAATTATTCTACTTTTAAACAGTTCGGTTTTAAGGGAAGCTTACAAACCAACAATTAATAATAATCCAATTAAAAGGATTGGTCTACCAATTAAAAGGATTGGTCTAAATGAGAGTGTTTTATCCATAATGTTCTTTTGATATTTGGTTATCCACTTTTTGAATTACTTTTTCTAATCGACCTTTATTTTTCTCATTGCATACAACGGTTTGGCTATGCACCGTAAAGTGTAGCACAATGTTTTATCTTAGCACTAACCTTAATCGCTTTATGGTGTATAGGTGGTGTTAGCAAATCGGATTTATTATGCCAGTAGATTACAAAAAATATCCTAAGAATTGGCTGACTGAAATTAGACCAAGAATTTTAGAAAGAGCGAACCATAAGTGTGAAAATTGTGGACTTGAAAACTATAGCATTGTTCACTCTTACAAAAAAAATAAGAAGGTTGTTTGGGAGAAATTAAGTTATGGCGATTATATGAGAATGG
Organism: Aequorivita iocasae; assembly: GCF_016757735.1. Classification (NCBI taxonomy): domain Bacteria; kingdom Pseudomonadati; phylum Bacteroidota; class Flavobacteriia; order Flavobacteriales; family Flavobacteriaceae; genus Aequorivita; species Aequorivita iocasae. Next base: position 2,726,216 of record NZ_CP068439.1, on the reverse strand, counting down.
AAGCCAAAACGGTAAAAGTTATTTTGACTATAGCTCACTTAGACCACGATGAAACGAATCAAGATATAACAGACGATAGATTAAAGGCTATGTGCCAATTATGCCATTTAAGATACGATGCAGACGAAAAGAAGCGGAGACGTTCTTCATCTGTTTGCTAACATGTGTATATACGCCATGATCTATTGCTGCTATCCCGCACCTGTACGCAATTAGTTTGTTTTATAACCTCAAATATAAGTCAATACATTATTTATTCATTACGGAAAACCATCACAGCGTACATTTTAACTGGTAAGAATATCAAATATAAATCTTTTTGCTTTAAGCTTTAAGATATAGTCCAACCATCCAACAATCCAATTATCTAATTACTAATTGTTCATTGTTAATTGTTAATTGTTCATTGAAAATCGGGGAGAACACCAAATATAATAATTTTTGCTATAGGCTATAAGCTTTAGGCTGTAAGCTAGAAGAATAATCACGTTGGAACGCGATACTATAGCGCACCAACGAGGGTTAGCGTAAAAATCGATGAAATTTACATAATACATAACGAGTAATTTATATACACAAATAGCGGTTCAGACGTATATCGCTAAACCGCTATTGTGTTTATACCCGCACGTGAGCATTGCTTAATTAATCATCATCCTCGTCCTGCTTTTCACCATTATTAAATACCCCTGTATCATTGTTTATAGCAGTTGTTCTTATTTCAGAATGTCTAATTTCACCTCCTGTATTTCCAACTTGCGCAAAAATCCCAAAGGTTCCTAATGAAACAATTAGCGTGCTTATACTTAAAATTTTTGCAAATCCCCATTTTTTAAAGATTGCAAAAAAGGTAATAAGAGATAATACCCCTAAAATACCCATGAACCATATTGCTATTGCTGCAAGTTCTTCATGGTTTTCAATAAGCTGTTCAGAAATTCCTGCTATATTTTCAACGGTTTCTTCGGCCTCTTCGCCTGTTAAAAAAACAGGTATTGTTAGAATAGCCATTAGTACAAAAGTTACCAAAGCTACTTTTTTTATTGCATCATTTTTGGAGAATAGCCCATAAGCCATAATTCCAATTCCAATGATTGTTCCCACTATAGGGAAATGTGTCAATATTAAATGAAGGTGGGTTGCATCCATAATTTTATATTTTAAAAGATTGTTATTATTAAATTTTACCGAAAAGATTAAATTAATTGCGGTGGGCCTCTTAATCCATTGGGTTTAACAATAAGTAATTTTATAAAATTATCGGTTTTCCATGCTGGAGCTATTGCAGTTTCAGCATTTTCAATTATTAATAGGGAGCTATAAACAAAGGAAGCTGTAGAATTTGTATGCTTACCCTCTATTGATTTAATATTTTCATCTTGGGTAAAAACGGGATTGTCTAAAGTATTATCCTCAATCTCATGGAAAGTCAGCCTTAAAAATCCAACTAATGAATCTGCATTTTTGTGAATTTCAAAATGCTCTTCTTCCGTTAATTCGTTTGAATGTGGATGCGGAATAACAGCGTGCAGCGTGATCACTCCTAAAACAAGACTGAATAATATGTCGCTAATTATTTTTCGCATTCCCATCAATTTCGATATTTCTATTAACATTAAAATCAGACTATTGTTTCTTTCTTTTGAAAAATTATCTCGCCAAATATCCCCCATCTATCGGATAATAACTACCCGAAACAAACGATGATTTGTCACTTCCCAACCAAAGAACCAACTCGGCCACTTCTTCACTTCTGCCAAGACGACCTATGGGATGCAAAGCAACAAGCTGTTCTTTCATTTCAGCATCCAGCACATTCAATAAGGGGGTTTCAATAAAACCGGGCCCAACCGCATTTATACGGATATTTTGTGCGGAATATTCCAAGGCGGCTGTTTGCGTAAGGCCAACAACCCCATGCTTGGCTGCTGAATAGCCGGCAGAACCACCAAAGCCCACAGCGCCCAAGATGGAGGAAATATTTACGATGCTCCCACCCCCACTTTTTAGCATGGCAGCAATCTGGTATTTCATTCCATAGAACAAGCTGTTTAGGTTGATGTTTATTACCTTTTGCCAGCCTTCTAAGCTCATCTCGGCAATGGGATTTAATTCTCCCCCAATACCAGCATTATTTACAGCAATATCTAGCCCGCCATACGTTTTAACCGCAAAATTGACCAATGCTTCCATTTCTTCAGGGCTGGCAACATCTGTTTTAAAAAATGAAGCTTTGCCTCCGTTTGCAACAATACTTTCCATAGTGGCTTTTCCTTCCTCTTCCTGTATGTCTGAGATAACGACATTAGCACCTTGTTTTGCAAACAATGCTGCAGTGGCTTTTCCAATTCCCGAAGCTGCACCTGTAATGATAACTGTTTTTCCTTTCATTTTTTTATGCTTTTATAAGGAAGTAAATTAAGGCTTGTTGGATAGATATACTATGACATATATCAGCTGGGATAATTAAAACGTTTAATTGTTTAATAAAAGTTTCACTAAAACAAACCGAAGACTCAACGTAGTTAATCTGTTCAGGTGTAGTTCCAATCATGATAGCAACGACCCTCAAAAGATTGCCACGCCCTATCGGCCTTGCAAAGACTTTTCTTCACAACACTAAAAGCTAAAAACAAAAAAACCGATAACTGTTAATTGCTAATTGCTAATTGTTAATTGTTAATTGAAAATTATTGGCCTTCGAAAAGATTCCGTAGAAAATGAATTTATTGGAGGATTAAGCAAAAATCCTTCTTGTCTAAAAATTTGGTTGCAACTACAAAACCTTAAATAATCTAATAATAATCCTAGCATCACCAAAGCTTTATTTTTGCGCCGGAAATAAAGAAATTTTCAGGAATCTTTTCGTAAGCCTTGATTTTTTTGTTTCTTGCCTGCCCTGAGCGCAGTCGAAGGGTTCATCAAGGAAAAAAGAAAAAACACTAAGAAAAAGCAACCTGCCCAGGTGTAGTTCCAATCATGATAACAACGAGCCTCAAAAGATTCCCACACCCTATCGGCCTTGCAAAAACGGTACCTAAACTCACAACTGAGAACTGAGAACTGACAACAGATAAATCGGAGGATGAAGCAAAAATCTTTATCCAACCTAATTCACAAAAGCCTACAGCTTACAGCCTAAAGCCTAAAGCCTAAAGCCTAAAGCCATCCCTACGCCAGAAATAAAGAAATTTTATCGCCTCCGACAAGCAGAGCGAGAGGACGGCGGGCTTTTTTGAAGAAGAAAGGCATCAAAACTGGATGCCACACAATTAAGAATAGCATCGTTTGTAATTTGTGGACCATATATTACATATTTATCACTTATGTTAATAAAATCCCGATATGGGTCAATGTGCATGGATATTACCTCCTACTTTTAACCACCTACTTACCCGCCCCTAAAATTTTTTCTAAAGTGTATGTTGTTATCCAATACTACAAAGGGTTGGCTTATTTCCAAAAAAACAAAATATTCCATAATTGTTATTGGGAGCATTGCCCTCATGTTGGCTATGGTTTCCATTTATTTTTACAGTGCTTGTAAAGCTGAAGTAGGACACCATTCAAGAATTTCAAAAAAACAAGGCAGTTCCACCAACACCTTTAAAAATTAAGAAACCTTTATGCTACCCCATTTCCTAAATTGCCTAATTTTAGAAAAAAGCCAATCTTCAAATAAAAACCATGAAAAAGAAAACCAACACCAACGAACAATCCAAGAAAATTGAAGACCTACAAAAGGACACCTGGGAAGTAAAAGGCGCTACCATGAAAACAAACCAAGGTCTTAAGATAAACGACACCAATAATTCATTAAAAGCCGGGGAACGGGGCGCTACCCTATTGGAAGACTTCCTATTGCGTGAAAAAATAACCCACTTTGATCACGAGCGAATTCCGGAGCGCATAGTACACGCACGTGGCAGCGGAGCTCATGGGTATTTTGAATTATACGAACCCATCCCTGAGTATACCAAAGCGGGCATATTTAATGACACCAAGCGAAAAACGCCCGTATTCGTACGTTTTTCAACTGTTGCGGGTTCCAAGGGCTCTCCAGATTTGGCCCGTGACGTACGCGGATTTGCCACAAAATTCTATACCGAGGAAGGTACTTGGGATTTGGTAGGAAACAATATGCCCATTTTCTTTATCCAGGATGCCATGAAGTTTCCGGACCTCATCCACTCCGTAAAACCGGAACCAAACAATGAAATTCCTCAGGCCGCTTCGGCACACGATACCTTTTACGATTTTGTAAGCCATACCACCGAAACCCTCCACAACCATATTTGGGTGATGAGCGACCGCGCCATTCCCCGCAGTTATAGAATGATGGAAGGTTTTGGAATCCACACTTTTCGCTTTATCAATGACAAAGGTGAATCGCATTTTGTAAAGTTTCATTGGAAGCCCCTTTTGGGAGTACATTCCGTAACTTGGGACGAGGCAGTTAAAATAAACGGAGCCGATTCCGATTTCCACCGCCGCGATCTATGGGAAGCCATTGAAGCGGGCCAATACCCGGAATGGGAACTGGGCGTACAGATAGTACCGCAAAAGGACGAACACAAATACGACTTCGACCTGCTGGATCCTACCAAATTGATCCCCGAGGAAATGGTACCCGTCAAGATTATTGGAAAAATGACATTGAACAAAAATCCCGATAACTTTTTTGCGGAGACCGAACAGGTAGCATTTTTACCCGGGCATATTGTACCGGGTATCGACTTCACTAACGATCCGTTGCTCCAAGGCCGTTTGTTCTCTTATCGCGACACGCAATTATCGCGATTGGGAAGCCCAAACTTTCACCAGATCCCCATCAATAGACCGGTGGTAGATAATCATAACAACCAAAGGGACGGCCACATGCAAATGGAAATCCCGAACGGACAAACAGCCTATTTCCCAAATATGCTCAGTGGAGGGTGCCCCCACCTTTCAAAAATGGCAGAAGGTGCTTTTACAAGTTATGAGGAACGAATAGATGCTAGAAAAATCAGGACCCGTAGCGAGAGCTTTAGCGATCACTTTTCACAACCTGCCCTATTCTATCGCAGCCTATCAAAATGGGAACAACAGCATGTTGCGGATGCCTATACCTTTGAGTTGGGAAAATGTAAACAGGAGGCCATCAAGGAGCGAATGCTTTGGATAATAAAGCAGATTGACAGCGATCTTGCCTCACAGGTTGCCAAAGGTTTGGGCTTAAAGGTGCCAAAAAATATTGAGAAACCTATTAACCAAGCTATTGGGGCCGATGCCGATGTAAAAAAACACCAACCGGGCACAAAAAAGAATTACTTGGATGAATCTCCTGCACTGAGCCAGGCGAAAACCAAATTCGACAGCATTGCTACCCGGCAGATTGCGGTATTGGCCGCAGATGGTTTTAGTATGGCCAATCTGAAAAAAATGCAGTCCCTTGCCGAGAAAGACGGAGCGGTGCTAAAAATCATAGCCCCTATGGGCGGAAGTATAAAATGCGATAAAAATATGGAGCATACGGTGGACGCTTCCATTATGACCACCGAAAGCGTACTTTTTGATGCCGTTTATATTCCCGGCGGGAAAAAATCAATCCAAACCTTGCGGGAAAATGCCAAATTTACCAAATTCGTAAATGAGGCTTTTAAACATTGCAAAGCAATAGCTGTGGATAATGAAGGTGAAGACTTTTTAAAAGATACCTATGCCGGAAAGCATACCGATGACAAGGCGGTTTTGATAAATGCAGACGCCAAGGCATTTAAGGATGCCATAAAAAAACACCGCAATTGGGACCGAATGGATATTGCAGATAAAATTCCCGCATAATGTACAGCAATAAACAGGGGAGCCACCATACTCCCCTATTTAATTTATAGACACATTAAAGGTGTCTAAAAACCTTTAGACGTGCTTTGGAAAAAGATGTCAAATTCCATTATTTTAGGCTAGTATTGAATTAGTTGTTTGTTATTATAATCTTTTATTACCTTAAAAAAATACCCAGATTTGAAAAAAATAATACTGATTTTACTCGGCCTTATTTTATTTATTATCGCCATAATTTACTTCTCCTTATGGAGTCATCCCGATACCGGCCACACTGATGTGTTAGTGGGAAAACAAAATGTGGAAACCTTAAATTTTAAAAATATGGATAGCGTTAGCGTGGCTGCGGCAACCATGTATGAGGGCGCGTTGCTAAAAGAGATTATGCAAGGTGAGCAATACAGAGCGGAATGGGCAGTCCCGGTAAAGGTTCCTGTGCTTCTATTGGACCGTACCTATGGAGGGCTAACAATAATAAAAAAAGGAGGTGGAAAACAAACTAAATCGTTACGCCTTAAAAATGGCAAAGATGTGGTTTACACCTTACGAAGTGTTGCCAAAGATCCTGAACCCCTCATACCTGAATTCGCCAAAACCTTGGGAATTGAGAATTTAATAATTGACGGCATTACCGCCCAGCATCCTTATGGAGCCATGGTTGTGGCAAAACTGGCTGAGGCGGTCCACTTGCCACATACACACCCGCGGTTGGTATTTATTCCTAACCAAAAGGCTTTGGGAAAATACAATGAAGGCTTTGGCAATAAATTGTACTGGCTGGAATATGAAACCGAAGGTGAAGAAAATTGGTCAGCGTTTGAAAATATTATATCTATAATCGACACGGAGGAATTACAGGAGCAAAAATTCAAACACCGGGATAAATTACATATCGATACCCCGGCGCTGGTGAGAAACAGGCTTTTTGATATCGTAATAGGCGATTGGGATCGCCACGCCAAGCAATGGGGATGGTTCTTGCAACAAAAGAATGACCGCTATATCGCCATACCCCTTGCCAGTGATAGGGACAATGCTTTTTTTACCATTGACGGCCTGTTACCCAGCATTATTGCATCCAAAAATGTACAGCCACGATTGCGTCCATTTCACGAGGAAGTAGATTATATGCCCGGGCTGGTATATCCTTTTGATATCTATTTTTTAAAGGGGGTACCAAAGGAAACATTCCAGGCGCAGGCAGCATATATCAAAACCCATTTAACAGATGCGGCTATAGACCAAGCATTAGCCACTTGGCCACAGGAAATTTATCAATTGCACGGCCAGGAAATAAGGGAAATTTTAATTGCTCGGCGTAAGAATTTGGATCGGTATGCTTTGGAATTTTATAAGGTGCTGCAAAGCAAGGATTATCCCACCCAGCCTTTAAAGGGATCAGAAGATGCGGATGTACCCAAGGAACTGCACAAATGTTTTGAATGTTTATAGCGGGTAATGCTTACCCGCCAAGAGAATGCTCCGCAAAGCTAGCAATGACCAGTTTTGCAAATCATCGCAAACGTCATTGCGAAGGAGTTTACGACTGAAGCAAATCAAAGATTCTACGTAGTTAACCTGCCCAGGTGTAGTTCCAACCAAGATAGCAACGACCCTCAAAAGATTCCCACACCCTATCTGCCTCGCAAAGACTTTTGTTCACAACATTAAAAGCTAAACACAAAAAAAACCGATAACTGATAATTGTTAATTGCTAATTGCTAATTGTTAATTGTTAATTGCTAATTGAAAAGTATTGGCCTTCGAAAAGATTCCGTAGAAAATGAATTTATTGGAGGATTAAGCAAAAATCCTTCTTATCTAAAAATGTGGTTGCAAGTACAAAACATTAAATAATCTAATAATAATCATAGCACCACCAAGGCTTTATTTTTGCGCCGGAAATAAAGAAATTTTATCGCCTCCGATGAGCGCAGCGAGAGGAAGGCGGATTCGTAAGCCTTGATTTTTTTGTTTCTTGCCTGCCCTGAGCGCAGTCGAAGGGTTCATCAAGGAAAAAAGAAAAAACACTAATAAAAAGCAACCTGCCCAGGTATAGTTCCAATCATGATAGCAACCAATCTCAAAAGATTCCCACACCCTATCGGCCTCGCAAAAACGGTACCTAAACCCAAAACTGAAAACTCAGAACTGAGAACTGAAAACAGTGAACTGAAAACTGAGAACTGAGAACTGAGAACTGAAAACTGAGAACTGATAATTGCTAATTGTGGAAGCTTGTCTTGAGCGCAGTCAAACCCTTCACTCCCAAAACCTCCACCCCCACGGCATTCGCACTCTTAAATAAGTAATATGTACTTTCTAACTTCTGATAAAACTTCACTCCCAAAACCGCCACAGCCGTCCCTTCCATCTCAGGCAAATCCGTCTGCATCTCAAAGGAAGTAGCGCTGTAATCCTTGCCAATATATAGCGGTACACTGTTCTTTAGTTGGTAGCCTAAAGTATCAAAATCAAAATGCAAAAGTCCCAATGTAAGCGCCATATGGGTTGCCCCAGCAGGAAAATCAACATTTTTGATGTCAAAATTCGTAACGCTAAGTGTTCGGGAATCAAAATCATAATGCAGTGAAGCCGCCAAAACCTCAGAAATTATACAAGAAGGAGTAAAAGCAAAACTATCAAGTAACTGAATTCCAGAAGGCGTTTCCACTCCGCGACCCACACATCTGTTGCCCCGGCTATTTACAAGATCCAGATCTTTTATCTGAGTAAACAATTGCATCATCCGTCCGTGAAGCTCCCCATCCTTACGCACGCATAAAAAGGGAGCAAGAGCAATGCGGAAAACCCTTTTTGTTTTGCTGCACCGTCCAAATTCAGTGGCATTTTCCAGGGTTCGCACCATGCTTTCCTTGTGCATGGAACCCTTTTGAAACCCACCCCCAGCCGCGCGAGCAAGATGTCCATCGTTGTTGGATTTGTAGTAATTGATATCCCCAATGGTTCCCTTTAACTTAATACTTCCTGTTTGCTTTGCCATAATAGTATAGTTTAAACATACACTCAGATACAAAACATCTTGGGTTCAACTTAATTCAAACTATATTAAAGCGTATTTATAGCGTATTTATAGCGTATCTACAGCGTATCTACAGCGTATATATAGTATGTTTATAGCGTATTAAATAAACAAAATACATATAAAATCTACACCATCCCGTCACATTATCCCCTATTCTAACCCTGAACGCATCCCCATGAATGACGACTCTGAACAGCCGTCCTCAGTTGGTTAGCCTGCCTCGTGAGGAGTCGAGAAGTCATTGTGAAGGAGCGACCCCAAGGAGCGACTGAAGCAAATCGAAGATTCAACCTAGTTAATCTGTTCAGGTATAGTTCAGATCATGATAGCAACGAGTCTCAAAAGATTGCCACACCCTATCGGCCTCGCAATAAGCCTTTCAATTGCAACCCTTGTATAGCTATTAAAATTTATTGGTCGTAAGCTGCTTACTTTTATTGGCGGTTACCTTTTTAATTTTGGTCCTAACAATTTCCATAAGCAGGGGGCTCAAGGAAAGAATTATAATTCCAGCGACTACGGCTTCAAAATTGTTTTTCACGAACGGGAGATTTCCGAAAAAGTAGCCTAGAAGAACTAAACTCAAAACCCAAATAAGGGCACCTATCACGTTGTAACGCAAAAATTTAGAATATGCCATTGCGCCAATACCTGCAACAAATGGCGCAAAAGTTCTGACAATTGGCAGAAAACGGGCTATAATTATAGTTTTTGCTCCGTGGTGTTCATAAAATTCATTGGTTTTCAATATATACTTTGGATGTACTAGAGGTTTATTTCTTATTTTCCATTGTAATACTTTAAGGCCAATGTTTTTCCCAATATAATAATTCAATCCATCACCAAGAATCGCCGCCATAATCAATAACAATAGAATAATACCAAGATTTAATTCGGCAGTTTGCCCCATATCATTTTGCACTCCGGCGCAAAAAGCACCTGCAGTAAAGAGTAATACGTCTCCCGGTAAAAAAGCCATAAACACAAGCCCGGTTTCCATAAAAACAATTAAAAATAGAACAACGTAAATCCAGATGCCGTATTCAAAAACCAATTGAAATACTTGTTGATCTATATTTAGCGCAAAATCTATTAGATTATTTAGTACTTCCATAGTCACGATGTATTAAAAGTGTTCGAGCAACCAAAGGATTAATTTTAGCTTTTGTGCCCCTATTAAAACTTCCCACATTTTAGGATTGCCACTTGCAAGCCAAAATCCATAAATACACTTATCATGTATTTGATGAATTATGGCTTGATTGGCAGTCTATCTTGAAATGCAATGATTATGCGGCCCTTCTATTTACCTGTAAGCTCAGGATTTTCTGCTGAATCAACGCTTGCCATTTTTCTATTCGCTTCATCTCAAAATTTTCGGCAAACTCATCATTCATATCATAAAAGTTAAGCATAAAGGGTTCTTTATTGCTATAAAAAGAGATTTCTAGATCCAACGACTGTAATTCAGTCTCCGTTTTCATTTCCTTTTTATAATTTCTTGATTTCTTTATTATCTGACAGCTCTTAACATCTTGGAGGTTTATTTTCAAATAGGGAGTTTTCAAGGAATTTGCGCTTAAAAACAGTAGGGTATTCTGGACGTCGTCTACTCCTATAAAATGGTTGCTCCATTGTTCTTTTGTTCTAAATAGCAGGTTTTCTTTTTTTACGGCATTGTTGATCTGTTTTTTTAACTTATTGGTACTATTTCTTGCAATAATTACAAACCATAAATACGGTAACACACAGCACAAGGTGGTAATTATGATAATTGTGGACATTGATATTTTCATCATTATTATTTTTTAAGTTTTAAACTGAACTGGTTGTAGGGGGCTGTATTCCCAGAGATTGGGGGACAGCTAAAAAAATAATAAAGATGTATTTATGTATAAAAATGAAAGGGAAAGATAATCGTTCGGGAAGTCAGCCTCAAGGGGATGCTTTTCCCTATTTCAAAATACCTAAGCTTATGAGTATAGCTTTTGGCTATAAAAAGCTGCAACGAAGTATTCGAAGGGCTGTAGGGTACCTTAAAAGTTCTTAATGCCCCATTGCTATACTGGGTTTTAAAATAACCGTCAACTATTAAGGCGTTGTTGTTTGCTTCGTTGGCCGAAACGGAAATTTCTGATGGATTCTCCTCAATGGAAGGCAATCCAATGCTTTGTGTTGGAGCTACAAAGGATAGCCAGATAAAAAGGCTGAAAATAAATATTCTAAAGCCCAACATTGTTGATAATTATGGGGATAAATGTATGACAATTGCTTGTTAATAAATTCACAAATATTATAGAAAAAAATTTGCCCTGCGTCACATTATTTAAAACCCAATTCCTACTACATTTGCGGGGCGCTAAACGGCATACTATGGAATTAATTATTGGTTATATTGGGTTTATTATTGCGGCTTATTCAGTGATTGCCAACGATGTTATCCAAACACTTGGTACTTTTATTTCTTCCAACTTTAAAGTAAAATGGTGGTGGCTCTGGCTTTTTGCCATTGGCATTTTATCTGTCACCCTTTTGTACGGATGGTATTTTCATGAGGGTGATGTGTCTTATGGCAGATTAAACAATATACCGTTTCCGGAAAAATTGGAATGGTGGTATCTTTTGGCTCCCGCCGCTTTATTGGCCATAACGCGTCTGGGGGTTCCTGTTAGTACCACTTTTATGATTTTAAGTGTGTTTTCCACAGGGCAAGTTATTGAAAAAATGATCTTAAAATCTGTCTATGGTTATGCCCTTGCATTTGTATTTGCCATTATTGTTTATGTGGTTGTTTCAAAACAATTGGAAACCAATCAATCCCTGTCAAAACTGGATAAGCACAGAAAAAAACATTACTGGTTGGTGGCACAATGGTTTTCTACGGGCTTTCTATGGTCGCAATGGCTGATCCAAGATTTTGCAAATATTTATGTTTTTCTGCCCAGAAAACTTTCCCTAGAGCAGGTACTGGTTTCATTAGGCTGTATTCTTCTAATAATGGCCTATATCTTTAGAAAAAGAGGCGGTAAAATTCAAGAGATAGTCAACCAAAAATCAAATACCAACAATATTCGTTCTGCTACAATTATCGATTTGATTTATGGTATTTTCTTATTTGTATTCGGAAACCTAAACTCCATACCTATGAGCACAACATGGGTCTTTATTGGTATTCTTGCCGGTAGGGAATTAGCTATAACCTATTTGTTGAACAAGAAAAAAATTAAATATACCTATATCATCATTGCCAAGGATTTTGGAAAGGTGAACATAGGGCTTGCCATAAGCGTAGTTATTGCCTTGTTGATCCAGTATTTAAAGTAAGCAAATGGTTTATTTTACTTCCTCCTGCTTTCGTCCCCTATTTGAGGAAAGGCATTTGGGCCACTGCCGGCAAGAAATTGTGTACAATGCAATTTATTCCCTAAGCATCGGGATATAGATTTGAGACACTCACCTCAGGCTGAGCACCAATTTTTCATACTGGGAGGTACGGTAGCAGGGAAATTTATTTTTTGTTTGTTTACAACTAAACTGTGCAAAATACTTTTAAGTCAATAAAGGGGCCATACATTTTAACTTTCAAGAAGGAATTGTTTGTTAAATAATGTTAGCAAGCAAGGGAAAGCGCCGGGAATTTGATAGCTTGTATAAATATTGTAGAAAACAGTATTAAAATAACTTAAAATCAAATTGCTATGAAAACACCAAATTTTGAAGACAAACAAGGAAAACACCCCATCCCCCACGCTAAAGGAATCGCAAAGGACGATAACCTAAACCCAAAATCGCAAACGGATGGAAAAGGTGCAAAAAAAGATAAGCAGGAAGAAGAATAATTGGAAAAAATTCTAAAATAGAAAACAGTATGAAAGATAAGAAAACCCCCATTTTGGACCCCAAACATAAGAATGAGCAAAATATAGAAAAGCAGGACAGTCCCCAAGAACCGAATTCCAATCCAGAATCGGTAAAAAAGCCTAAAAAGGAAAATCCCAAAAAAGTTCCAGAATCCAACGATCCGGTGGGTTATGGTGAATCGGATGATGTGAAGGAATCTCCCTATAAGAAAAAGTAGATTATTTTCAGTTTATTTTTGAACCCTAAAGTGAAGAACGACGGGCGACGAATTACGAAATTTGAAAGTAGAAATTAGAAATACGAGCTAAGAACGACAAGGGCGAAGGACAAAATATTTAAGAAACGATTCAAGTCTCACGTCTCACAATTCACGCCTCAGCAATACTAAAAAGATTATAAAAATCAAAAACCATCCGTTAAGATGGTTTTTTCCTTTTGCTTTGGATTCTCTCTTAAAGCAATCTAACTTTTACCGCGCTAAGACCTTTGTCGCCTTTTTCTACATCAAACGATACATTATCATCCTCCTGGATATTATCAATAAGGTTGGTGGAGTGGACAAAAATGTCTTGTTCTGAACCTTTTACTTTTATAAAACCAAAACCTTTGGCTTCATTGAAAAATTTTACTGTTCCTTCTTTCATTGTTTCTATTTTATTAATATTCATTAATTTATTTATAAATATCTTTATCATTATTTCTGTTATTATATTTCTGTTTTATTAATTAATGGCCAACTGTGGCCTGCCCAGCAAACGGAGCATTTTAGTATGTGCCACAATTGCCTGTCCAAAGTTTTTCTTTACATTATATTGCATACCGTATTCCGCCGCAGTTTCCGATACAATTTTGGTGAGGTTTTTATAGTGTACATGGCATACATCCGGCAAGATGTGATGTTCTATCTGGAAATTGAGCCCCCCTATCATCCACGACAAGAACCTGCTTTTTGGAGCAAAATTGGTGGTTGTATTAAACTGGTGGCTGTACCAATCATCGCTCATATTTCCTTTCGTACCGGGTAAAGGAAATTCGTTATCGGGCATAATGTGGGCTACCTGAAATACCGTGCTCACCAAAAGTCCGGTTACAAAATGCATGCTGACAAAAGCCAGCAGTATAATCCACCACGCCAAGGGTATCATTATCATCGGCAATAGGAGGGCATAGCTATAATAAAGTAGCTTCCACCCTATCATCGCCATCAGCACCTTACTGAATTCGTGTTTCTTATTAAAGAACCCCATCTTCTTGTATCGTTTAAGTCTTATAAAGTCTTTTGCGGTAACCCACGATAAGGTGGAAATTCCATAAAAAAACCATACATAGATATGCTGAAATCGGTGCAGCCAATAGTGCTTGGCGTGGGGCGAAAACCTTAAAAAAAAAGGCGCGTTAATATCATCATCCGCGTGCTCAATATTGGTAAAGGTATGGTGAAGGAAGTTGTGCTGTACTTTCCAAACTGCATCGTTTGCACCTATAAGGTTAAAGCTGTAGCCCAAAAGGGTATTTAGTTTTTTATTTTTGGAATAGGAGCCGTGAATGGCGTCGTGCATTATGCCCATCCCGATACCCGACATTCCAAGGCCTGCGATCAAATAAGCCAAAAAAAGCAACCATACCGAGCTAATTATACCGGTAGAAAGGATTATAAGTGGCACGAAGAAAAGGCTCAACATTACTATGGTCTTTGTTACCATAGCGCCATTGGCATTTCTGTTTGTATTGTTATTCTTAAAATAGGCGCTTACCTTGCTGCGCAATGTTTTGGAGAAGGTAGCATTCAGTTCCCTGGGAAATCTGGGATTATTAGTACTCATTTTTATTGACTTATTGGTATTCAACAACCTGGAATAGAACCTAAATGGGTTTTACCATGGATAGAATATGGCGTGGTGTGGGGCAAATTGTTCAAAACGGTAAAGAAGGATAACCTGATTAATTTTTTTGGCTTTGTACCTAAAAGCGCCTATGGCACTACGACTGTTAAATTATAGAAGGAAGCGAAGGATTAATTAAAATTTGCGAAGATTAAAAAAAGATAAGTTCACTAGCTGTTACAATGCGAATGTACGGCTAATTAACCCGACCACCTCCCTATTTCTTGTTAAAGAATTTATTTTTATTAAACTATTCCCTTTCCTACCTTCCCAGGGGTATGATATGCATCTAAAAAATCTATGTCATTAATAGGCACTATCTTTACTGTAAAATTACAGTGCCCTCGGTTTTCATTTATAAAAATTTATATGTCCTTTAAAAAACTCCATGCAGCTATACTAGAGCAGCTAGCGCAACTGCAAATAACTACGCCTACTCCTTTTCAAACTGAAAGCATTCCTATAATTAAAAGTGGTGCCAATCTTTACTGTGTGGCACCCAAGGACAGCGGAAAGACCACCACCCTTATCATTACCACGATGCAAAAATTGAAATGTAAGGAAAGTGGAAATGCCCCAAGGGCGGTAGTGCTAGTAGAGAATAAGGAAATTGCGATGGAGCTATATGAGGCTTTTCTTTTTTATACCAAAAATACCTCCTTACGGGTGTACGTGGGCTATGAGGAACTTCATAATGATGTACAAAAATCAGAAATCGCCATGGGGGTCGATATTCTTATTTCTACGCCCAAAAGTATGAACAAGCTATTTTTGACCAATGGGGTAAGTATTGCCGATTTAAAAATACTCAGTATCGACGACGCTGGGTTTCTAACGCAAAAATCATCTTATGAAGCTATAATGTCCATCACCCAAAGTATTCAAAAATGTCAATATGTGCTCTATGCGGAAAAAATGCATCCGCTATTGAAACGATTTGAGGACTATTTTATGGGTTATTTCAAAGTAGTGAGTAATGAAAATTGAGTATTTTCTTGATGATATAAGAAATTCAGAACAGACAACAGACAACAGACAACAGAGAACAGACTTCCTCCCCACGGTAAACGACTCACGTCTCCCGTCTCACACCTAACTCCTCCGTAGCATCTCCAAAGGTGAACTCCGTAAAACCTCACGAATATTGCTCAACCCTATCCCCAAAACCAATAGGGAAATACCCGGTAAGAAAACCAAGAAAGGTATAAGCGAGGGAATAAAGGGTTCCTCAAATAAAAATACCGCCAAGAGTAAGCTGCTAAGCAAGGCCAAAAGAACCCCCAATAGACTGCCCAAAATTCCCAGAAATAGATATTCCAGGGCGGTTATGTTTAGTATCTGTTTGTTTTTGGCACCCAAGGTGCGCAGCAAGACGCTTTCCTTTATGCGCTGGTATTTGCTGGTCCGTACGGAGCCTATCAAAACAATAATCCCGGTAAGGATACTGAAAAATGCCATAAAGTTGATAATCCAAGTTATCTTATCCAGTATATCTTCTATTACACTGAACACCTGCCTTAGATCTATAACGGATACATTGGGGAATTTAGTGACCAAGTCGCGTTGCAGCTTAGCCGAGCTTTCCTCGGTGGGCGTATAGGTTGACAATACATTAAACTGTGGTGCATATTCCAGGACCCCTTTAGGAAAAACGATAGAGAAATTGGGCTGCAGGCTTGTCCAATCCACTTTCCGAATACTGCCAATAACAGTTTCCATAAGTACGCCCTGCACATTAAAAATCAAGGCGTCGCCTAGCGTTACATTGGCATCTTCGGCTAAATTTTCGGAGATAGAAATTTTAACGGTATCATCAAGCTTTTGCACACCCACCCACTCCCCTGCTACAATCTCTTCGGAATGGGTAAGGGTACTGCGATAGGTGGTTCTAAACTCATGATTTAATAACCAGTCTTTTATTTGGGCTGTAGTATCTGTGCGAATGCTGCTTACCAATTCATTTTTAATACTGTGCATCCGCATAGTAACTAGCGGAATATTATTTAATACTTCTAGATCATGGGCCTTAAAAGTATTTATTACCTCTTTTACCTGCGCGGGTTGCACGTCTATAGTAATGAGGTTTGCACTTTCAGCGGTTTGGCCCAGCGTGGCTTTATTCAATAAAATATCCTTGGTGAAATATAATGTACTGATTAAAAAGGTGCCCAAGCCAATAGCTACCAGCAATACGATGGTTTGATTGTTGGGTCGGAATAAATTCAGAAGGCTTTGACGTGTGGTAAAACTTGCACCCTTTGGAAAATAATTTTTTACCAATTTCATGGTACCCGTTGCAATACCTGCAAGCAGCCCGAAGGTTAAAAAAACACCACCTATAAAGGCCATTGCAAACAACCAATCTTTAAGTAACCAATACGAAAAGGCAAATAAAAACAAAACAACCACAACAATAACTCCATAGGTGGCTTTTTTGGACTGTTTTGAGGATTCCCCGCTATAGCGCAGTACTTCCAGGGGCGAAACATACCATGTGCGTAATAAAGGCAGTAAGGCAAATAATACAGACATTACCAAGCCCAAGAGAATACCCATGATTATGGGTTGGGCAGTGATACTAATAGTTAAATCAAAAGGCAGAAACTCTTTTAATACAATAGGGAAAAGCTCCTGTAGCCCTATTCCGATCAGCGTTCCTATAAAACCTCCCAAAATTCCAATTCCAGCAATCTGAATCAGAAAAATCAAAAAGCTTTGTTTTCTGGATGCGCCCAGACATTTTAGGATGGCGATCGGCTTTATCTTTTCCTTGATGTAAATATTCACTGAGCTGGCAATCCCCACACAACCCAGCAATAGTGCAATGAAAGCAGTAAGGTTGAGAAACGAACCAACATTATCATACCTGCGCCCCAAACGGCTGCTAGTGCTGGTATGGGTATCCAGATCTGCGTTTTCTGCCTCGAGCATGGGCTGCAATTGAACTTCCAAAGCTACAAGGTCTGTATTGGGCTGTTTGTAATAAAACTGGTATTCCTTTCGGCTTCCAAACTGTAACAATTCAGTGTCGGCAACCAGCCTATACGGAATTATTACTAAGGGCGCTACTGAGCTGGAGACCGCGTTATTACCGGGAATAGCGTTTAATGCGCCCGTTATGGGCAAAGTTATTTCGCCTACTTTAATGGAATCGCCTGCCGTCAAGTTGTATTGCAACATCAAAGTGGCGTCTACTAAAGCGCCCCCTAAACCTTGATAAGAAGTAGCGGCTGTAACGGGCTGTGTATCAATATTTCCGTAAAAAGGAAAATCGCCTTGCAAACCACGTACGCGAACTAATTTGGTGCCCTTGTTCTTGGGAAAAGCTACCATTGATACAAAGTTTACTTCTGAAGCATCGGGTTTTAGGGAATCAATAATTGCTTGTGCGCGTTCACTGGGAAGCTGATCGGTATCTATAAGAAAATCGGCCCCCATCAATGATTTTGATTGCCGTTGGATATTATCGGTAAGGTTTTGGCTAAATAACTGAATGGAAACAACAGCCGCAATCCCTAAGATAATGGATGCCATAAAAAGCAACAGCCGTGCCTTACTTGCCTTGGCATCGCGCCAAGCCATTTTCAATAGCCAAGCTGTATGTAACTTTGGTTTTAACTGGGGCTTGTTCAAATTGTAACAGTTGTTTTATTAGTTAAAATTCTGCCGCCCTTCAATCTTAAAATTTGTTGGGTCCTTGCAGCTAAATCTAAGTCGTGGGTAATAATCACGAGCGTAGTTCCGGCTTCTTTATTGAGGTCAAAGAGTAGCTGTATTACTTTCTCACCAGTTTCTTGGTCCAGATTGCCGGTAGGTTCGTCTGCAAATAAAATTGAAGGTTTGTTTGAAAATGCCCTTGCCACTGCTACCCGCTGTTGCTCGCCACCGGATAGTTGTGACGGATAATGATGTGTGCGGTCTCCCAAGCCTACTTTTTCTAAAAGTTCCTTTGCTCTGCTAACAGCCTTATGAGTCCCTTGCAGTTCTAAAGGCACGCTAACGTTTTCAAGGGCCGTTAGGGTTGGCAGGAGCTGAAAATCCTGAAAAATAAACCCCACTTCCTCATTGCGCAGTTGTGCGCGTTCATCTTCATTGAGGCTACTTAAATTATGTCCGCATAATTCCACACTACCTGCGCTCGGGGTGTCTAAGCCTGCGGATAGGCCCAGCAAAGTAGTCTTGCCACTACCCGAAGGGCCTACGATGGAAAATATTTGGCCTTTTTCCACTTCAAAGGAAACATCATGAAGAACCGTTAATTGCTTCGAACCGCTTTTATAAGTTTTCTCCAGCCCGTTAATCTTTAATATCTTTGTCATTTAAATTTTTTATATATCTGTTCGAGCGCAATCGAAAACTCGTTATAGTTTTTCAATGTTAGTTCGAGTGCTGTCCAAATTTCGGGAGAGAACTCATTTTTATTAATAAACCGCCGCCTTATGCCGAATTTCAAAATTACGCAAACCCTTTTAAATACAATAGGTTCCAAGTCGAAGTACCTCTTAAAGTTTTGTTATTTCTTACTTGTTTTTATACTGTTATCCTGTGGAAATGACACAAAATCAAAATCTGCAATAGAAGCGAACGAAAATACCCCTAACGAAACTGAAACTTCGGAAAATACCTCTAGCAAGACCATTTTATTTTTTGGGGATAGTATAACTGCTGGCTATGGTCTGGATGATACCAATGATGCTTTTCCAGGAATTATCCAATCTAAAATTGACTCCTTGGGTTTGAATTATGAAGTAATAAACTCTGGGGTTAGCGGGGAAACTTCCGCCGGCGGCAAAAGCAGAATCAACTGGATCCTCAATCAGAACATAGATATATTTGTTTTGGAACTCGGTGCAAATGACGGGCTGCGAGGCGTGCCTATTTCTGAAACCAAAGCTAATCTACAAGCAATAATAGACGCCGTTAAAACGAAAAGCCCCGAGACAAAGATTGTGTTGGCAGGAATGCAGTTGCCCCCCAATATGGGGCAGGATTATACCACGCAGTTTCGCGCCATCTTTGCTGATCTGGCTGCAGAAAATAATATTGCCTTCATTCCTTTTATTTTAAAGGACGTTGGCGGAGTTAAAAAGCTAAACCAAAATGATGGAATTCATCCTACGGCAGAGGGTCATAAGATAGTCGCTGAAACTGTTTGGGAGGTTCTGGAGCATGTTCTAGATTCTGAGAAAAGGTAAGTTACGAGGTACAAGCGACGAACTATCCACCAGTTAAACCCTTACATAAATAAACAATTAAACATTCAACCTAGGGTGTAAGTCGGACTGCGTTACAACCATTTCTTTCTTTTAAAATACCAAAGCAATCCAAAAAACACCAAAATCATGGCCCCCCAAAGGTAGTAATAGCCGTATCTATAGTGCAGTTCGGGCATATGTTCAAAATTCATCCCGTAAATACCTGCCATAAAAGTGAGGGGGATAAAAATGGAAGCCATAATGGTAAGCACCTTCATCACCTCGTTCATTTTGTTGCTAATGGTGGTCATGTACATATCCATTAAGCCCCAGATCATATCCCTATATATTTCAACACTTTCGTTTACTTGAATAATGTGGTCATAGAGATCGCGAATGTATTTGTTGGTGCGTTCATTAATAAGCGAGTTTTCTATTTTTTCCAGTCTATTTACTACCTCTCGAAGCGGCACTACTGCCTTTCTGATTCTTAGTATTTCTTTTTTAAGCTCTTGGATTTCCTCGGTTATATTTTCATCTTCCTTGTCATCAAAAAGTTTATCCTCAAGTATTTCCACTTTATTGCTTAAAAATTCAATAACGGTGAAATAATTATCTACCACCGCATCCATAATGGCAAACATAAGATAGTCTGAACCCAAGCCTCTTATTCTTCCCCTACCATGCGCAAGGCGATCACGCAGGTCTCCAAAAACATCGCCCTCGGCCTCTTGGAAAGTAATGACGTAATCCTTTCCAATAACCATACTTATA
This sequence comes from Aequorivita iocasae, assembly GCF_016757735.1. Classification (NCBI taxonomy): domain Bacteria; kingdom Pseudomonadati; phylum Bacteroidota; class Flavobacteriia; order Flavobacteriales; family Flavobacteriaceae; genus Aequorivita; species Aequorivita iocasae. The sequence continues at coordinate 2,705,631 of NZ_CP068439.1, read as the reverse complement.
TGCTCGTTTATAAGCTGTTCCGCATCATCATAGTGCAACATTTTGAAAACAATAAATAAATACTCTTCGTACTCGTCAATTTTTGGGCGTTGGTTAGTGGTAACTATATCTTCCTGTATTAGTGGGTGCAATTCAAAATGGTTGCCTAAAGTAACAATGTCATCGGTATTGCTAAGACCGTTTACGTTAATCCACGTAATATTGGCAGAATCCTCATACGTAAAAGCCTCTTGTATATTGTTGGTCTCAAAACGGTCATAATGCTCCTTGGAATAATCTATAATGTCCAGTTTCGTAACCGTAGTAGTTTTTTTACCGGTATAGGTTACCGTTCCCGGGGAAAGGTTTCTTGCCCTTTTGGGCTGTATTTTTGTGGTTTGTGTTTTTTTTCTTCTTCGTGCGGCCATAAAAAAGTTGATTATTTTTTAAAGGTAGGAAAAAGTAAAAAGATTATTCCATTTTATGGCGTTGCCGAAGTGTTTTCTCCACATCGCTTAAGGTAAAACCCTTTGCCTGAAGCAAAATCATATAGTGAAAGAGCAGGTCGGCACTTTCATTGAGAAACAAATTGTCATTATTGTCCTTTGCTTCAATCACCACTTCCACGGCCTCCTCGCCTACTTTTTGCGCAATTTTATTGATGCCCTTTCGAAAAAGGGATGCTATGTAGGAATCTTCATTTTCAGAATTCCTTTTTCTGTTTTGAATGATGTTTTCCAGATCTGAAAGAAAGCCAAAACTAGAAACATTATCTTCCTCCCAGCAAGTGTCAGTTCCTTTGTGGCAAACAGGCCCCGTAGGATTTACTTTTATTAAGAGCGCGTCATTGTCGCAATCCAAAGCAATGGAGACAAGTTTCAGGAAATTACCGCTTTCCTCTCCTTTTGTCCAAAGTCTTTGCTTGCTTCTACTAAAGAAAGTAACCTTTTTTGATTGATTGGTTTTCAAAAAAGCCTCCTCGTTCATATACCCAAGCATCAGCACTTTACTTGTTAAATCATCCTGAATGATTGCGGGCACAAGGCCGTCCCTGTCTTTTTTAAAATCTATATTCATTGTTTGTTTTTTGTTTAACTATCCTTCGTCGCTCGTCGCTCGTCGTTCGTCGTTCGCATCTCGTATTTCGTAATTCGTATTTCGTATTTCCCATTTCGTATTTCCCATTTCGTATTTCCCATTTCGTATTTCCCATTTCGTATTTCATTTTATTATTCAAACTTCGTCGCTCTTCACTCGTCGCTCGTAGTTCGTCGCTCGTAGTTCGTCGTTCGTAGTTCGTCGCTCGCATCTCGTACTTCGAACAGCTATTCCCTGGGTTTTCAGTTTATTCTTTAATTCGGAAATAATGATTTTCTTAAAATGAAACACACTGGCTGCCAAGGCGGCATCTGCTTTTCCTTTAATAAAAGTATCGGCAAAATGCTGAATCGTTCCCGCTCCACCGGAGGCAATTATCGGAATGTTCAGTGCTGTTGAAAGCTTTGCCAAAGCATCGTTTGCAAAACCGTTTTTGGTGCCGTCGTGATCCATAGAAGTGAAAAGGATTTCGCCCGCACCACGTTTTTCTACCTCTTTAGCCCATTCAAAAAGATCTAGTTCCGTAGGCTTCTTCCCTCCCATCAAATGTACTTTCCATTTGCCTTGAATTTGTTTAGCGTCAATGGCCACAACGATACATTGTGAACCAAACCTTGAAGCCAACTCGTTTATCAATTGTGGGTTTCTTACAGCAGACGAATTCACCGAAATCTTATCGGCGCCATTGTTCAAAAGGATTTCCACATCTTCGACGGAAGAAATACCACCCCCAACGGTAAAGGGAATATTAATGGTTTCAGCAACTTTTAAAACTAATTCAGCTAAGGTTCTTCTTCGTTCCTCGGTTGCTGAAATATCCAAAAAAACCAATTCGTCTGCCCCGTTTTCAGAATAGAACTTTGCCAACTCAACAGGGTCGCCGGCGTCGCGCAAATCGAGAAAATTGATTCCCTTTACGGTTCTGCCGTTTTTTATATCCAAGCAGGGGATTATTCGTTTAGTTAACATAAGAAGTACGAGTTACGAACGCCGAGCGCCGAATTGAAGTTTGAGGTACGAGCGATGAACGACGGGATTTGGAAATATTTATCATAATCTTTTTCTTGCGGTTTTTATAGAAGCTACTGTTATTGCTACCAACTCATCACTTTCATCGATTAATTTTTTTATAGTTTCGGTGTTGTTTGAATTGATCTCTAACAATATTTCCAACCAAAACATACTTTCGTCTGCTTCTTCTTCTACAATTTTTAACTTGTTTATAAAATCACGATCAGATTTTGCTCTGTTTGCAGCGCGATAATTTGCGCCAACAGAACTCGATGACCGAATAAGTTGACGTACAATTGAGTCAAATTCCCTTGACTTTGGAATTTTAGAACATAGGCCCAAACAGTCCAAAGTGAACTTTTTAGTTCTTGCTTTTAAATCTTGCGTACCTCTTCGTTTTAATAATAGACTGGTTCAAATTAATAATTTTCTTAAAATTATCACCTCAAAACTCGTAACCCGTCATTCATAGATCGTCGTTCGTAGCTCGAATTCGTTATTCATCGTTCATCAATCGTCGCTCGTCAATCGTCGCTCGTCGCTCATCATTCGTCGCTCGTCGCTCAAACCTCGTAGCTCAAATCTCGTCGTTCAAAATATAGTTTTCAAGTTGTTTCAAGTTAATTCTATTTTCATAAATCGCTTTGCCGATAATCACTCCTTCACAGCCTATTTCAGCAAGTTTTGGCAGTTCTTCAAAAGTTGAAATTCCTCCAGAGGCAATCAGTTTTACTATTTTGGTTTCAGTAATGATTTTTTCATACAAATCAAATGAGGGGCCTTGCAACATTCCGTCTTTACTGATATCGGTACAGATTACATATTCAATTCCACTTTCCATATATTTCTGTATAAAGGGAATTACTTCTAAATTTGAAGCTTCCATCCATCCACTAATTGCCACTTTTTCATCTTTGGCATCCGCACCCAAAATAATTTTTTCACTTCCAAATGTTTGTAACCAATCATTGAAGGTTTCTGGGCTTTTTACAGCGATACTACCGCCAGTTATTTGGTTGGCGCCACATTCAAAGGCAATCCTCAAATCATTGCTTGTTTTTAGCCCGCCACCAAAATCAATCTTTAAAGTAGTGTTTATAGCGATTTCCTCTAATACCTTATGGTTCACAATGTGTTTACTTTTCGCACCGTCCAAATCCACCAAATGCAAATATTCTATCCCGTGGGCTTCAAATTGTTTTGCAACCTCCAATGGGTTTTCATTATAAATCTTTTTCGTGCTGTAGTCCCCTTTTGAAAGTCGGACACATTTGCCGTCAATAATATCTATTGCTGGTATTATTCGCATATTATAGTTTTAAAAAGTTCTTTAAGATATGTTCACCTGCGGTACTGCTTTTCTCGGGATGGAATTGTACACCATAAAAATTATCCTTCTGTAATGCCGATGCATATTGAATTCCGTATTCTGAAATTGCAATAGCTTCTTTACAGAGCGGAGCGTAAAAACTATGCACCAAATACATAAACTCGTTTTCTGAAATACCCTCAAACAAGCTGGTTTTTAAATTTGAAATCTGATTCCAACCAATTTGCGGCACTTTTAAACCTTTGGGAAATCGTACTACCTCCACATCAAAAACTCCCAAACCCTTTGTATTTCGTTCTTCGGAAGATTTGCAGAGCAGCTGCATTCCCAAACAAATGCCCAAAACGGGTTGTTTTAAAGTGGGAATGACTTGGTCCAGGCCTGAGACCTTCAGTTTTTGCATTGCGCTACTCGCCTCGCCCACGCCGGGAAAAATTACTTTATCAGCACTACGTATTTCAGTTTCCTCATCGCTCAAAATTGCTTCAAAACCCAGTCTCTTCAAGGCAAATTTGATGCTTTGGCTGTTACCCGCTCCATAATTAATAAGTGCTATTTTCATATTTCCTATTTTAATTTCCCGTCGTTCGTAATTCGTAGCTCGTATTTCATATTTCATATTTCGTAACTCGTAGCTCGTCGCTCGTACTTCGTAATTCGTATTTCATATTTCGTATATCGTATTTAAAGCAAGCCTTTGGTCGTTGGTAAAATCATTTTTTCAGCATCACGTTTTATAGCCATCTTTATGGCTTTAGCGAAGGCTTTAAAAATTGCTTCAATTTTATGGTGCTCGTTGGTTCCTTCGGCTTTAATATTGAGATTTGCCTTGGCACCATCGGTAAAACTTTTAAAAAAATGCTGGAACATTTCCGTGGGCATTTTGCCTATCATTTCGCGTTTGAAATCGGCATCCCAAACTAGCCAGTTCCTTCCACCGAAGTCAATGGCAACTTGGGCTAAACAATCGTCCATTGGCAAACAGAAGCCGTAGCGCTCCATTCCCAATTTATCCCCTAGGGCTTGGTTGAAAACTTCGCCCAAAGCAATTGCGGTGTCCTCGATGGTATGGTGCTCGTCCACTTCCAAATCTCCTGTTACGGTTATTACCAAATCCATTTGCCCGTGCCGCGCCAATTGGTCCAGCATATGGTCAAAAAAGGCAATGCCAGTGTTTATAATACTTTTCCCGCTGCCATCCAGATTCAATTTAATTGAAATATCGGTTTCATTTGTTTTTCGGTGGATTTCTGAAACACGCTGTTTCAGTTTTAAAAACTCATAAATCTGCTGCCAATCATTGGTTTCCAAAGCGATGTTTTGCTGTAGTTCTTCAACTTTCAACGAAATTTCGGAAGTCCCCAACTTAGTATTATCGTTTATGAAAATTCCTTTGGCGCCAAGGTTTTTGGCAAGTTCCATATCCGTGAGCCTATCGCCTATTACAAAGGAATTTTCCAGGTCATATTCTTCGGAAAAATATTTTTTTAACAAGCCAGTTCCAGGTTTCCGAGTATCGGCCTTTTCGTTCGGAAATGTTCGGTCAATTAATACCTCACTGAAAATAACACCTTCATTTTCAAAACCTTTTAGTATAAAATTATGTACTGGCCAAAAGGTTTCCTCAGGAAAAGAATCCGTTCCCAAACCGTCCTGATTGGTAATCATCACCAATTCAAAATCAAACTCTTTTACTATTTTTCCCAAGTAGCTAAATACTTTGGGATAAAAAATCATTTTGTCAAAAGCATCTATCTGCTCGTCTACAGTTTCTTTGATTATGGTGCCATCGCGGTCTATAAACAGTACGCGTTTTTTCATTGTTGCATTTCTTTTAGGGTAATTATTAATTTTTTGTTTTCGGAAGGAGTTCCAATCGTTATACGAAGTGTGTTCTCACAAAATGGTTGCAAACTTCTATTGCGTACTACAATGCCTTTTGCCAATAATTGTGTGTAGCGCCTTTCTGCATTGTCAACTTTTAAAAGGATGAAATTTGCATCTGATGGATATACTTTTTTAACAAAATCTATTTCAACCAATGCTTTAAGTAATGTATCCTTTTCTGTTTTTAATAAGGATATCTCCCTATACATCCTTTCAGTATTTTGAAGTTGCTCAATTGCCGTTTCTTGGGTGAGTTTATTTATGTTGTACGGCGGCTTGATTTTATTCAAAACCGAAATAATTTCCGCAGAAGCATAGCAAATTCCCAATCGGATTCCCGCCAATCCGTATGCTTTTGAAAGTGTTTGTGTGACAATCAAATTTGGAAATTTGCGCAGCTTTGAAATCCAACTTTCCTCGTTTGCAAAATCTATGTAAGCCTCATCAATCACTACCAAACCATGGAAGGTTTTTAATAGCTTTAAAATTCTTTCCAAAGCTATCAAATTACCCGTTGGATTATTTGGGGAACAAATAAACAATAGCTTGGTGCGCGTATCTGCGGTACTTGAAATCTTATCCAAATCCAGCTGAAAATCTGCATCAAGTAGCACTTCCCTATTCTCAATATTATTTAAATCTGCCAAAACTCCGTACATACCATAGGTTGGCGGTAAAGTGATTATGTTATCTTTAGCGGGTTCGCAGAATGCCCTGAAAATCAAGTCGAGTACTTCATCACTGCCATTTCCCAAAAGAATCTGATCTGTTGGAATATTTTTATGTTTTGAAAGAATGCTTTTTAGGTGTCGCTGTTGCGGATCGGGATAGCGGTTTACATTAGTTTCAAACGGGTTTTCGTTGGCATCGAGGAAAACCATCTCACTGTTAAAATCCTTAAATTCATCGCGGGCTGAGCTGTATGGCTGCATTTTTGCCACATTTGGTCGGATAAGGCTCTTAATATTAAAATCTTTATTCATCGCTTTATTTTTTTAAACTCTCCAACCGTAAAGTCACCGCATTTTTGTGCGCTTGCAATCCTTCAGCTTCGGCCATGGTTTCTATGGTTTTCCCTATATTTTGAATTCCCTGTGCTGAAATTTTTTGAAAGGTCATACTTTTCATAAAACTGTCGAGGTTTACCCCGCTGTACTGTTTTGCATAACCATTTGTGGGCAAAGTATGATTGGTTCCCGAAGCATAATCCCCAGCGCTTTCGGGAGTGTAGTTTCCAATAAAAACTGAACCGGCATTTCGAATGTTCTCAATAAAAAAATCTTCTTCTTTTGAAACCACAATAAAGTGTTCCGGGGCATATTCATTGATGAGATTGATTGCTTGTCCATTATTTTCCACCAAAATCATTTTTGAATTTTGTATTGCTTTTTCCGCAATCGATTTTCTGGGAAGTGACGCCATCTGCTTTTCCACTTCCTTTTCTACAGAATTCAAAAGCTTTTCTGAGGTTGTAACTAAAATAACCTGACTATCGGCACCGTGTTCAGCCTGCGACAGTAAATCGGAAGCCACGAAGGAAGGATCCGCCGTGTCATCAGCAAAAACAAGCAACTCTGAAGGACCTGCGGGCATATCGATAGCAACTCCGTGTTTGGTTGCAATTTGCTTGGCGACGGTTACAAACTGATTTCCCGGACCAAATATTTTGTAAACAGCAGGAACGGTATCGGCGCCAAAAGTCATTGCGCCAATAGCTTGAATTCCACCAATTTTGAAAATATGTGTGACTCCGCAAAGATTGGCCGCATAGAGAATTGCAGGGTTGATTTTACCGTTTTTATCAGGTGGCGAGCATAAAATAATTTCCTTGCAACCAGCTACTTTTGCTGGAATAGCCAGCATCAAAACCGTTGAAAAGAGCGGCGCAGTCCCACCAGGAATGTAAAGCCCTATTTTTTGGATGGGTCGTTTTTCTTGCCAACACAATACACCTTTAGTAGTTTCTATTATAATACGGTCAGTTTTTTGGGCGCTATGGAATTTTTCGATGTTTGCTTTTGCGAGATTGATTGCTGCCTTCAAATCTTCGGGTACTTCTTTTTCTGCATTTGCAATTTCTTCTTCCGAAACTACTATTTCATCCAAGGAAATTCCATCAAAAAGTTGGGTGTATTTTTTAACTGCTGCATTACCTTTCACTTTTACTTCGGAAAAAATTTCGTTTACGGTCGCTTCCACATCGGCAATCGTTTGGGTGGGGCGTTGTAAAAGTTCAGACCATATTTCAGGTTTTGGATATTTTATAGTTTTCATTTTTATAATTCAATAGTTTTATTTTCAGTGCGTCGTTCGTCGTTCGTCGTTCGTCTTTTATAATTTAAAGTATCATTTTTTCAATTGGACAAACTAATATTCCTTCGGCTCCAGCTTGTTTTAATTCTTCAATTACTTCCCAAAAAACATCCCTATTTACAACGGAATGAATGCTGCTCCACCCATCCTCTGCCAGCGGAAGCAAGGTTGGGCTCTTCATTCCCGGCAAAATTTTGATTATTTCATCAATCTTTTCATTTGGCGCATTTAAGAGCACATAGCGCGAGTCGCGACCTTGTAAAACGGATTGGATTCGAAAACGAATTTTATCAAGAATTTTAGTTGTACTTTCTGAAATATTAGGAGAAACTGCAAGTACGGCCTCACTTTTCAAAATGACTTCCACTTCCTTTAAATTGTTTTTGAAAAGCGTACTGCCGCTGCTCACGATATCGCAAATAGCATCAGCGAGCCCTATATTTGGAGCTATTTCAACACTGCCATTAATGATATGTAGCTCTGCTTCTATCCCTTTTTCATCTAAATAATTACGGGTCGTTTCAGGATAACTCGTAGCGATTCGCTTTCCGTTAAAGTCTTCTATGGAACTGTATTTAAAAGTCTTCGGAACAGCAAGCGAAACCCTGCATTTCGAAAAGCCCAAGCGACTGGCAATTGAAATTCCTTCGCCTTTTTCAACCAAAAGATTTTCACCTATAATGGCGCAGTCCACCACGCCATCCTTTAAATATTGGGGAATATCGCCATTGCGCAGGTAATAGATTTCCAAAGGAAAGTTGGTAGCCGAAGCTTTCAATTGGTCGCGGCCATTGTCTATATAAATACCGCAATCTTTGAGTAACGCCAGCGATTCGTCGTGGAGACGCCCTGATTTTTGTACTGCAATTTTTAATTTTTTCATTATAATTTTTCTAGTTGAATTAGGGAAATAAAAAAACCCGTTTGATTGCTCAAACGGGTTTTCGAATATTGTTGAATTTACACAATAGCCATATCACCTCGCGAGCGCGTGAAGGAAAATATGGTGATGATGTAAAACTGATTTGTTCATAAATACGACGACAAATCTAAACAAAAAGATTGTTTAAAAGACTGTGAATATAAAAATTTAACGCTTTATTAATTTTCAAAGCAATTTCTTTACTTTAACCGGAGTAATTACGAACCGCTGTAAAATCAATACTTCTTATGCATTTAGCCACGCTTGACTGGATTTTAATCATTTCATTCTTTGTTATATTTCTTGTGATTGGCCTTGTTGTAGCCAAAAAGTCTGGAAAGAATACACAGGAATTCTTTCTTTCAGGAAGAAATATGCCGTGGTGGTTGTTGGGTATTTCTATGGTTGCCACCACTTTTTCAGCAGATACTCCAAATTTGGTTACAGATATTGTTCGGCAAAATGGCGTTTCGGGAAACTGGGTATGGTGGACGTTTTTAATTACTGGAATGCTGACAGTTTTTGTATATGCAAAATTATGGCGAAGAAGTAAAGTACTTACAGATCTTCAGTTTTACGAAATGCGCTACAGTGGAAAACCGGCGGCTTTTTTACGGGGATTCCGGGCTTTGTATTTGGGTGTTTTTTTTAATGTAATGATTATGGCCTCGGTCTGCTTGGCAGCTATAAAAATTGGTGGCGTATTGTTTAACCTTGAGCCATGGGAATGCGTGCTATATGCTTCTATCGTTACGGTTATCTATAGTTCTATTGGCGGTTTGCGAGGGGTTATTTTTACTGATTTCCTCCAGTTTATTATAGCGATGATCGGCTCCATTTGGGCAGCGTATTACATTGTGAACTTACCCGAAGTAGGCGGTTTGCAAAATCTTCTTTCCAATGAAAATGTTTCGGATAAATTAAATTTTCTGCCAGATTTCGGCGATACAAACACCTTACTCGTTCTATTAATAATCCCCATTGCCGTACAATGGTGGAGTGTCTGGTACCCAGGAGCTGAACCTGGTGGTGGTGGCTATATCGCACAACGTATGCTTTCCGCCAAGGATGAGAAAAATGCCATTGGCGCAACCTTACTCTTTAATATAATGCATTATGCCCTGCGCCCATGGCCGTGGATTTTGATCGCTTTTGCCTCATTGGTCGTGTATCCGCAACTTACCGATATTCAGGCGCAATTTCCAAATGCCGTTTTGGGCCATGATTTGGGCTATTCTGCAATGCTTACTAAATTGCCTGCAGGTTTGCTTGGTTTGGTGGTTGCTTCTTTGATTGCGGCTTTTATGAGCACTATCTCCACGCATCTTAACTGGGGGTCTTCCTATATTTCATTGGATTTTTACAAGAGGTTTGTGAAACCAGAAGCATCTGAAAAGGAATTGGTTGGCGTTGGACAGATTTCCACAATTCTGTTAATGGCTTTTTCTGCTTTGCTCGCATTGGTATTAAGCAGCGCTTTGGAAACTTTTGCAATTCTATTGCAGATAGGCGCAGGAACAGGACTCATTTTTATATTGCGATGGTTTTGGTGGCGCGTAAACGCATACAGTGAAATTACCGGCATGGCGGTTTCATTTATAGTTGCCATAGTTTTCAATTTTGTGGAAATGGGACTGGAACCCTATGAGAAACTGGTAATTGGCGTTGCAATTACAACAGTAAGCTGGATTGCGATAACCCTCCTCACCCGTCCTACGGATACTAAGACACTAGCAAATTTTTACAATGCAATTACGCCCTACGGCAACGGTTGGAAAAACTTTAAAAAAGTGGCAGCCAAAGCGAATATTAGTTTGCGACCAAGCCATGATGTGTTTACCATTGACTTAGCCTCGATGCTTCTGGGAATTGTTTTTGTTTACACTTCGCTCTTTGCCACAGGATATGTTATCTATGGAAATGTTATGGGAGCGACAATTCTTATTGGAATTGCAGTAATTTCGGCATTTTTTATTTTTAGACTATGGAAGCGGAAGTAAGTTTTTAATTATTCCCTAAAATCAAAGGCAAACCGCTATCGCCAGAGCCTACCACAACCACTTTGCTATTTGGTGATTTTGCAAGCTCGAGGGTGGCATCTATTCCTTTATCCTGAAGGATTTTATCTGTAAGCGAGGCACTTAAAATTCTATTGGCATCTGCTTTACCTTGTGCTTCAATACGTACTTTCTGGGCTTCCTTATCAGCAGTCACTAACCTAAATTCGTATTCTAAAGATTCTTGTTCCTGTCTTAACTTTCTTTCAATGGCGTCTTTAATAGTGGGTGGCAGGGTTACGTCCCGTACCAAAATTTCGTTTAATTGCACATATTGTTTATCAAGGATCTTTTTTGTTTCCTCAAAAATTTCCTCTTGAATGGCGTCCCGTTTTGTGGAATATAACTGCTCTGGTGTATAACGACCTACAACGCTTCTGGCCGCACTTCTAATGGCTGGCTGAATAACGCGTTGCAAATAGTCTTCTCCTTTTTCTTGGTGTAACTTGGCCACATCACTATAAATAGGTTGATACCAAGCCGAGGCGTCCAATTTTATTTCCAATCCGTTGCTAGATAGTACTTGCATTTTTTCACTGAGTTCTTGTTGGCGCACTTCATAGACAAAAACCTTGTTCCACGGGGCAATGATATGAAATCCCTCTCCTAGCGGTGGTTCGTCGGTAACCACACCGTTACCAAAAGTTTGATACAGCACCCCAGCGTGACCGGAGCCAATAGTTACAGAAGACTTTGACACTAAAATTATGAGCAAAATAATTCCTACGATTACGGGTATTGTGAGTTTAGGTAATTTTTCCATTGTATATGTATTTGGTTGATTAGATAAGGCCATTGTATTTTCTAACAAACCATTCTGCAGCAAGGGCTAGAACGATGAGAGCAAGGAGATATTTCCAATCTATCAAAGGTACCACTTTTTGTTCGCTTCTTTCAATGTTTTGGAAGTTATCATTGGCTAACAGACTTTGTATCATCGCATCGGTTTGTGTTATAAAATAAGCGCTACCATCCGTATGCTTTGCAATTCGGCGGAGTTTGGAAACATTGGCATTGAGGAATTGCTGCTCAACATTAAAGTCCAAAATAGTGAAACTGCCACTGCTGGAAACCGCCTCGTTTGAAACTGAAACCGTATAATTATATTCTCCTGCCGAAAGGCTATTGAGATCCACTTCGTAATAATTATTTCTCAAAAGCATAGGGAACACGGTTTGCTTTTCGGTATCCTTATTTTTTAATGTAATATTTAGTGATGCACGGTTATCAAAAACATAGTTTTTATCAAAATATTGGGCAGAAATCCTGATTGGTTTGTTGTTGTAATAAAACGTTTCCGAAGACACTTCCAGTCTAGTACGGCGTTTGTTGGAGGCCAAATATTGAATTATATTTCCAATAAAATCATCAAAACTTTGGAAGCTTTCCGTTTCAAGAAAACTGCGTGCGCGCCAGCGCCAAAAGCCTTCCCCGTCCAAAATGGCATCTCGTTTACCGTTTATTTCCAGTGTGGCAAGCAGTGGATTTCCATTTGTAAGGCCGCTTACAGTCTGCTCAAGCAGCACTTCATTTGGAACGGGTATGGTCAATGCGCCAAATTCTGTGTGCAATGGTGGAAAATTGTTGAAACCAATATCTTCCACGGCAAATGTGCCGTAATTGCTGTTCAATTGCGCCTGTATGTCTTCGCTTTGATTGGATGTTTCTTTAGTAAAATTGTCTTGCGCCCCATTGAGAAAATACCAATCCGTTTGCAGGCCAGAGATCACCCAACTGTTTTTTTTCAGTTTCTCCATTTCTGAAAATACCGCAGCAAAACTTCTATCGGGTTGATAGAGAATTATTAATTGATAATCATTTAAAACTGAAACAGCTTCTGCAGGTTTTTTAAATGAAACCGTACGTTGCTCGTTAGTAGTTATTGCTTTTTTTAGTGCGCCCAAATCTGGATGGACTATTTTGCTTACAACTAAAACATTGGTGGCCTGATCTATCACTTCAACAGCAAACTGCTTGCTGTTGTTGATTTTGTTCTTTTCATCTGCAAGTGGAAGTATTTGTGCGGTATATTTTTGAAGTCCCACCAAATTTGAAGGAAGCGTAAAGTTTAAGGTCTTTGAAGTTTCACTTTCAGAAAATGAAACGTTTGTACGAAACACGCCTACAGTTCCTTGGGTAACTACAAACTCAGAATTTACGGGGCCTACGCCACTATAGGTTAAAATGACTTCAACAGGAAATTGGTTTTTTAAAAAAGTATATCTGTTTGTGTTAAGCTGCTCAATTTTTAGATCTGTGTATTTTATGGAATCTCCCAGAATTACTGGATAAATAGCGTTTTGGAAAGTGGCTGAAGAAAATTCGTAATCATTGCCCAGCGTTGGGTTTCCATCCGTAATTACTATTGTTGGAGCCGTTTGGTTTTTGAAAAGCTCGTTAGTTGAAGTAAGTGCTTTGGAAATGTTTGTGTTCTTTTCATTAAAGGAAATAGAATCGCTTTCGCGAAAATCACTTCCGAAGGTATAATAGGAAACATCAAACTTATCGTTTAAATCACCGTTTTCCTTTAATTTTTGAAGTAATTCCGAAACATTCTCCGTTTGGTACAACTCCCCTACCGAGGCTGAATTGTCAATAAGCACGGGAAGTTTCGGTTTTTCAATGGTATAGGTTTCACTTTTAAATTTTGGATTAATGATCAAAAGCAAAATAGAGAAAAGCGTAATAAAACGAAGGATTCCAAAAACCCAAGTCAACAAGCCCTTTTGCTTTGACTTATAGCCATACATAAAAACCGCCAGAGCAATGGATACTACTCCGGCGAGGATTATATAAAGTATGGTTTCTGTGGTCACTAAAGTGGTTTCAGGTTTAAGGTTTCTAGTTTCAGGGTTTAGATTACTACATACTGCTACTGAAAACTGAAAACTTTTTTATGTAAGCATTCCCCCATCAACATTCAGCACTTGCCCGGTAACATAGGCTGAAAGGTCGCTGGCAAGGAAAACACACGCGTTTGCAATATCTTCGGGAGAACCGCCGCGCTTTAACGGAATGGCATCGCGCCAACCCTGTACTATGGCTTCATCCAATTTTCCGGTCATTTCAGTTTCGATGAAACCGGGAGCAATGGCGTTGCAACGGATGTCTCGGGAACCCAGCTCCAAAGCAACAGATTTAGTGAAACCTATAATACCTGCTTTTGAAGCCGCATAGTTAGTTTGCCCTGCATTTCCCTTTACCCCAACTACGGAACTCATATTGATAATGGAACCCTTTCGTTGTTTTAACATGGCGCGTTGCACAGCTTTCGTCATATTGAAAACCGATTTCAAATTCACCTCAATTACCTTATCAAAATCTTCTTCGGAAATACGCATTAACAGATTGTCCTTTGTAATACCGGCATTATTCACGAGAATATCTATGCTTCCGAAATCTTTCAAAACTTCTTCTGCCAGTTTTTGTGACTCGTCATAGGAAGCCGCATCGCTTTTATAGGCCTTGGCCTTTACACCAGATTTTGAAATTTCATCAGCCAACGCATTTGCCGCTTCAGCTGAGGAGCTATAGGTGAAGGCCACATTGGCGCCGTGCTGGGCGAAGGTTTCAACGATTCCTTTTCCAATTCCACGGCTACCGCCGGTAATGATTGCTGTTTTTCCTTCCAATAATTTCATATAATAATATTTTGATTTAAACTAAAAAAGTCTTGACCATGCTCGACCATATATTTATGAACTAAAAGACCGCAAAAGGCGGGGATTCAAATATAACAAAAGGTTGCGGGTTCTCCATAAAAAAAGCCCTGCGAATTTTGCAGAGCTTATTTTGAAGATTTAAAAAAACTAGCCTAAAACCTCGGCTACCTTCTTTCCAATTTCCGCAGGAGAATCCACTACGTGGATGCCACATTCGCGCATTACTTTTTTCTTTGCCTGGGCTGTATCATCACTTCCGCCCACAATTGCTCCGGCGTGACCCATTGTTCTTCCAGCAGGTGCAGTTTCGCCAGCTATAAAGCCAATTACTGGTTTTTTGATACCACTGTTCTTGTACCAATTGGCAGCGTCAATTTCAAGTTGGCCTCCAATTTCCCCAATCATTACTACAGCTTCACTTTCAGAATCATTGATAAGCATTTCCAAAGCTTCCTTTGTAGTGGTACCAATGATGGGATCACCACCAATTCCAATAGCGGTTGTAATACCGAGGCCTTGTTTTACAACTTGGTCTGCAGCTTCATACGTAAGTGTTCCAGATTTTGAAACGATACCCACTTTTCCTTTTTTGAAAACAAAACCGGGCATAATGCCTACTTTCGCTTCACCGGGCGTTATTACGCCTGGGCAGTTAGGACCAATGAGACGACAATCCCGGTCTTTTATATAGTTTGAAGCCGTAATCATATCTTTTACGGGTATTCCTTCGGTAATGGTAATAATTACCTTGATGCCTGCATCGGCGGCTTCCATAATAGCGTCTGCTGCAAATGCTGGTGGTACAAAGATAATTGTGGTATCGGCACCTGTTTTTTCAACAGCTTCTGAAACCGTATTGAACACAGGCTTGTCAAGATGTTTTTGGCCACCTTTTCCGGGGGTAACCCCTCCTACTACATTGGTTCCGTATTCAATCATTTGTTCGGCGTGAAAAGTACCTTCACTTCCGGTGAAACCTTGAACAATTATTTTTGAATTTTTATTTACTAAAACGCTCATTTTAAATTATTTGAAATTATTTATTTTTATTTTTTATTCAAATTAAAAGTTTTCGAATATTTAATTACTAGGCACAAAGATACAGCTTTTGGCAGGGGTTTTAAAAGATATTATACCTTAACCCGATGGTAACTTTCGGTGGTATCGTCTTTGTCGGTAACTGGTTGGCTCACTTGGTAACCACGGTAGAGCTTGTCGTCTTTTACCTCCCAAATGGCAATGAAATGTGCGATGCCCAGCTCTTCATCTGGATTTTCCATGGTTCTGATATAATATTTATATCGAATAGTGACATGATTGTCATCAGCCAACAAATGGCTCACCTCTAATCTTAAATCGTTGTAAGACCTTCTCACTTCTCCGAAGAAATTAACGATGTCATCATAATGCATAATGGATAAACCGTTAGCACTGTTCCAGATAAGCACCAATTCTGGGTGGAAAAAACGCTCCATTACGGTCTCGTCCCTTAAAATATCTGATCTATAAAAATCCCTTACTACGTCTTTTGCTTTTTTACTCATGGTAATTTGTCCAATTTTTCTATAATGTCTGGAATAAGCCTAATTGACGCCAATTCCTTATACTTTTTTCTAAACTCATCTGCCGGGGTACCAAAATATGCCTTGTTACCGGGCAACGATTTGCTTACCCCGCTTTGGGCAGATATAACCGCTTTCTCACCAATGGTAATTCCGCTAGTAATTCCCACTTGCCCCCAAATAGTCACAAAATCTTCTATTAAAACACATCCCGCAATTCCAACCTGAGAGGCTATCAAACAACGTTTGCCTATTATTGTGTCGTGCCCCACATGAACTTGATTGTCCAATTTAGACCCTTCACCAATGGTGGTGGAAGCTGTTACGCCTTTATCAATAGTACACAATGCGCCAAGATCTACATTATCTTCAATCACCACATTACCTCCGCTTAATAGCTTATCAAATTTTTCTGGGCGGTTTTTATAATAAAATGCATCGCTGCCTAAAACCGTACCTGCATGAATAGTAACATTATTGCCGATAACCGTGTTGTCGTAAATACATACGTTGGAATGGATTAGGCAGTTACTTCCAATTTTTACATTATTGCCCACAAATACATTTGGCTGTATGATTGTGCCCTCTCCTATTTCTGCAGATTCTGAAATTGCACTAGTGGAACTTCGGAAAGGTTTAAAATATCGTGTAAGTTTATTGAAATCACGAAATGGGTCATCAGAAACCAATAAAGCTTTCCCCGCGGGGCAATCTACTTTTTTATTGATGAGAATTACCGTAGCCTGCGACTGCAATGCTTTATCATAATATTTGGGATGATCCACAAAAACAATATCTCCTGGCTGAACAACATGTATTTCATTCATCCCAAACACCGGAAAAGTTGGTTCACCCACATAATCTGAACTAATTATGATTGCGATATTTTCGAGGGTTTGGGGAGTTGGGAATTTCAAAGGTTAATAGTTTGTGGTTTAATTTGGACGTTATAATTTTAGATAAGGTATTTTACTCTTTCATTCGTTCTTGGTACTGCCCTTTTTCAGTGTCAATTCTAATTTTATCACCTTCATTTATGAAAAGCGGAACGTTAATTTCGGCTCCGGTTTCAACTATTGCAGGTTTTGTGGCGTTTGTGGCTGTGTTTCCTTTGACGCCAGGTTCGGTCGAAATTACCTCTAACACCACATGGGCAGGCATTTCAACAGAAAGGGGCGCATTGTCTTCCGTATTTATTAACACTGTCACTATTTCGCCTTCCTTCATTAATTCTGGGGTGTCCAAAATATCTTTCATCAAACGAATTTGGGAATAATCGTCCGTATTCATAAAATGATACATGTCTCCTTCATTGTAGAGGTATTGAAACTTATGTGTTTCTACACGCACATCCTCTATTCTATGGCCTGCGGAAAAAGTGTTATCAATCACTTTCCCCGTGGTAACACTTTTTAGTTTTGTACGCACAAAAGCAGGACCTTTTCCTGGTTTTACGTGAAGGAATTCAATTATTTTATATATGTCATTGTTATAGCGGATGCATAGTCCTTTTCTAATATCTGATGATGTTGCCATTGTAAACTTTAAATAAGTATGATTAATATTTTGAAATATCGGTTTAGTTTGAATTGAAATAGCCCTTCATAATTCCTCTTTTGGAATTTTTTATAAACTGAAGAATCTCATCGCGTTCTGGTGTAGCCTCCATTTCGGCTTCGATGATTTCGGTGGCCTGGGTGGTATTGTAGTTTTTTTGATACAGAAGTCTGTAAATATTTTGGATTTCGGTAATTTTTTGTGAAGTGAAGCCTCTTCTTCTTAACCCAATAGAATTGATGCCAACATAACTCAGCGGTTCACGCGCTGCTTTCACAAAGGGTGGCACATCTTTTCTAACCAAAGATCCCCCAGTTACAAAAGCATGATTGCCAATCATACAAAATTGGTGCACGGCTGTCATTCCTGCCAAAACCACATGGTCTCCAACAGTTATATGCCCAGCAAGCGTACTGTTGTTGCTGAAAATACAGTTATCCCCCACTATACAATCATGCGCAATATGGCAATACGCCATAATCCAGCAGTTTTTACCCACTACTGTTTTACCGCGATCAATAGTACCGCGGTTTATAGTTACGTATTCACGAATTGTAGTTCCGTCACCTATCTCAACCGTTGTGTCTTCATCCTTAAACTTTAAGTCCTGTGGAATGGCAGAGATTACGGCTCCCGGAAAAATATTGCAATTTTTACCGATGCGCGCACCTTCCATAATAGTCACATTACTGCCTATCCAAGTTCCTTCTCCAATTACAACATTGTTATGAATGGTCGTGAAAGGCTCAATCACAACATTTTTGGCTATTTTGGCGCCCGGATGGACGTATGCAAGTGGTTGGTTCATTTATAAGTTTTTTGTTTTTACCATTTGAGCCATCAATTCGGCCTCGGTCACCAGTTTATCATTCGCATATGCGTTACCGCTCATATGTACTATTCCCCGGCGAATGGGTGACATTAATTCAAGTTTAAATATAAGGGTATCTCCCGGATTTACCTGTTGCTTAAATTTTACATTGTTTATTTTCATAAAATATGTAAGATAATTTTCGGGATCTGGAACCGTGCTAAGTGCAAGAATGCCTCCAGTCTGTGCCATAGCTTCTACAATCAAAACCCCCGGCATTACAGGTGCTCCAGGAAAGTGACCTACAAAGAAGGGTTCATTCATTGTTACATTCTTTAAACCAACAACGCTGGTTTCTGTCATTTCCATAATTTTATCAACCAGCAAAAATGGAGGTCTATGCGGAAGCATGGCCATAATCTGATTTACATCTTTTACAGGCGGTTGATTGATGTCGAATTTAGGAATGTTATTTCGAGCTTCCAGTTTTATGATTTTTGAAAGTTTTTTGGCAAATTGTGTGTTTACAAAGTGGCCTGGCTTGTTTGCAATTACTTTTCCTCGGATGCGCGTACCTACCAAAGCCAAATCTCCCACTACATCCAAAAGTTTATGCCTTGCGGCTTCGTTTGGATAGTGAAGTGTTAAATTATCTAGAATTCCGTTAGGTTTTACCGAAATGGAATCTTTTCCAAAAGCGACACGAAGTTTTTCCATCGTAGCTGGTGAAAGTTCTTTGTCAACATAAACAATCGCATTGTTTAAATCCCCACCTTTTATTAAGCCGTGCTCAAGAAGCATTTCAATTTCATGAAGAAAGCTGAAAGTTCGCGCATTTGCAATTTCATCCTTAAAATCTGAAATATGCTTTAGAGATGCGTTTTGGGTTCCCAATACCTTAGTACCAAAATCTACCATGGTTGTTACCTGGTATTCATCCGCGGGCATTACTATTATCTCGCTTCCGGTCTCTTCGTCGAGGTATGAAATAACTTCTTTTACCACATATTCTTCCCGCGCTTTATTTTGCTCTACAATTCCAGCTTTTTCAAGGGCCTCCACAAAAAACTTTGAGGAACCGTCCATAATTGGAGGTTCCGAAGCATTAAGCTCCATGGTACAGTTATCAATTTCCAGCCCAACCAAGGCAGCAAGCACATGCTCTGAAGTTTGAATTTTAACGCCCTGCTTTTCCAAATTTGTACCGCGCTGCGTGTTTACAACATAATTGGCATCTGCTTCAATTACTGGGTGTCCCTCTAAATCAATTCTTACGAAAGTGTATCCATGATTCTCGGGGGCGGGCTTGAAGGTAATTGTAACTTCTTTGCCCGTATGCAAACCTACTCCCGTAAGGGAAATTTCTTTAGCTATGGTTCGCTGTTTTACCAAACATTCACTCATTGTCAAGTTTTTTTTCAACTACGTTGAACCTCTCCATTATTTTTGGAAGGTTTTTAAAATATACATAACTTTTATTAAAATCGCCATAGTTTAAAGCTGGCGAACCTTGAAGGGTCTCATTGTCCTTAACATTTCGGCCTATACCGCTTTGTGCCTGAATCTTTACGTTATCACCAATAGTGATATGGCCCGCAATACCTACTTGGCCTCCAATCATACAGTTTTTTCCAATTTTGGTAGATCCTGCAATTCCTGTTTGTGCGGCAATAACGGTGTTTTCACCAATCGTTACATTGTGGGCTATCTGAATTTGGTTATCGAGCTTCACCCCTTTTTTTATAACCGTAGATCCTAAAGTTGCGCGATCTATGGTTGTACCGGGTCCCACATCTACATTGTCCTCTATAATTACGTTGCCTGTCTGGGGCACTTTATTGTATTCCCCTTTTTCATTGGGAGTAAATCCAAATCCATCGGCTCCTAGCACCACACCACTGTTTATTACACAGGATTTACCAATTACGGTTTCGGAATAGATTTTAGCGCCAGTGAACAAGATAGTTTTGTCGCCTATGGTTACATTATCACCTATATAAACATTTGGATAAATCTTTACATTATCACCAATTTTTACATTTTCACCAACATATGAAAAAGCGCCTAAATACAAATTATCACCGTACTTGGCACTTTCAGAAATAAAGACAGGATTTTCTATGCCTGTCTTGTTCATTTTTACTTGATTATAATATTCCAATAGCTGTGAAAAAGCTTTGTAGGCATTCTCAACGCGTATTAAAGTTGTTTTGATTTTATTCTCTGCAACAAAATCATTATTTACAATAGTAATTGAAGCCTCGGTAGAATATATATAATGAGTGTATTTTGGGTTGGCCAAAAAAGTGAGACTCCCTTTTTTACCCTCTTCAATCTTTGCGAGCTTTGAAACCGCAACACCTTCATCGCCTTCAACGGTACCGTTTAGGATTCCTGCTATTTGGGCTGCTGTAAATTTCATGGGGTATTAAGGTTTTTTTTAACCGACGTACATATAAAAGGCAACCGCAAAGTAATATATTTTAAATGAATTAGAGGTCGGTCATTGGTTTTCATTCTTGCAAAAATAGAAAAAAAGGGCTTAGCCCCGATGGCTGATTGTATTGTTTTTTGGATAGCACAAATAGTATTTCACTACAGATTTTGACAGCGCCTCTAAATTCAACTGATCGCTTGCCTTTGCCACGTCAATAACTTTACCGCTTTTCTTCAAGAGATTTATGGTGTCCTTTTCCATGCTGTAGGCTTGGTTTTCCAGCTTTCCCGTAAAGACGAAAAATGATGCTTCGTCTTCTGAAATGTGATATTTTTTCTCAAGCTTGCTTCTTTTCTCCTTAACCTTCGCGGTGGTAAAGGGCTCAGATTTCACTTTCACCTTTAACAAATCGCGGTTAAGAAGCATTCTTGAGAGATTGCCCAAAACAAAATCATCGTTGCCCGCCCACATTTTCATTCCCGAGATAATATCGTAGTCGTCTAAACTTGAAAATTTTTCAAGAACTTCATCCGAAAAGACATTTAAGTTTATGGTATTTTTCAGAAAAAATGTAAGGTTATCGCTCGCAGGAAGATTGACTCCTTGGGCGGTAAGTTGTTTGGCACGTTTAAGGACCCGAACCAAAAGCTGCTCGGCCACAATGCCCGTTTTGTGAAGATATACCTGCCAATACATTAACCTTCGCGCTACGAGGAAATTTTCAACGGAATAAATTCCCTTCTCCTCTACTACCAATTTATCGTCTTTTACATTGAGCATTGTCACCAATCGCTGTGCATTAACAGTACCTTCTGGGACCCCTGTGTAAAAACTGTCGCGCTTTAGGTAATCCAATCGGTCCATATCCAACTGCCCAGAAACTAACTGGTGCAAAAATTTGCGCGGGTGCTCGTCCTTGAATATTTTAATGGCAAGCGTTAATTGCTTGTTAAACTTCTGGTTTAAGTTCTCCATGAAAAGCAGTGAGATTTGCTCGTGACTAATGTTTTCCACAATACTATTTTCCATTGCATGGGAGAATGGCCCGTGGCCAATATCGTGAAGCAATATGGCAATATAAAGTGCTTCCTCTTCCTTAATTGAAATCGCAACCCCTTTGGATTGAAGTACTTGAACCGCCTTTTGCATCAAGAACATTGCTCCCAGTGCATGGTGAAAGCGTGTGTGGTGCGCACCCGGATATACTATGTATGAAAAACCCATTTGTGAAATTCTTCGCAACCTTTGAAAATATTTATGCTCTATCAAATCAAAAACCAATTTGCTGGGCATGGTAATAAAACCATAGATGGGGTCGTTTATAATTTTATGTTTTGTGAGGGTTTTCAAATTTTAACTTTAAATTAATAGATTCACTGTTTTTTTGAAATAATTCAAGGCTATTTTTGAAGGAATTCTTCGCGACAATAATAAAGTAGAATTATATAAATTTAATTTAACGATACTTCTTTGCCAAAGCTTCGGAGTACAAAGACAAATATACATATATGAGCGACATAAAAGTACTATGGGTAGATGACGAGATAGATTTGCTAAAACCACACATTCTATTCCTTGAAAACAAAAATTACAAGGTAACGACGGCACAGAGCGGTACGGAAGCACTTGAAGAAATAAAAAAAGAAAATTTTGACATTGTTTTTTTGGATGAAAATATGCCGGGCCTCACAGGGCTTGAAACACTTTCGGAAATCAAGGAGCAGCAAGCCTCCATTCCTGTGGTAATGATTACCAAAAGCGAAGAAGAATATATAATGGAAGAAGCCATCGGTTCCAAAATTGCCGACTATCTTATAAAGCCCGTAAACCCGAACCAGATTCTTTTGAGCTTAAAGAAAAATCTGGACCACAGTAGGCTTGTTTCTGAAAAGACTACCTCAAATTACCAACAGGAATTCCGGAAAATTGCCATGGACCTTTCTATGGTGAATAGTTTTGAGGAATGGAAAGACCTTTACACAAAATTGGTTTATTGGGAACTGGAGTTGGAAAACATTGAGGATTCAGGAATGTTTGAAATTTTGGAATCCCAAAAAACAGAGGCCAACAGTCAATTCTGTAAGTTTATCGATAAAAATTATCCGAAATGGTTTGAGGACCCGAGCGAGGCGCCTACCATGTCGCACACGCTATTCAAAGACAAAATTCAGCCTCAACTGAAGCAGGGTGTTCCTACTTTACTTGTAGTTGTAGATAATTTAAGGGTAGACCAATGGAAGGCCTTTGAGCCCACGGTTGCAAATATTTATAAAAAGACTTCCGAAGAACTTTTTTGCAGCATCCTTCCCACTGCTACTCAATACGCTCGAAATGCCATTTTTTCTGGCCTTATGCCAAGCGAAATGGAGAAATTGCATCCAGATTTATGGTTAAACGACACGGATGAAGGCGGAAAAAACATGAAAGAGGAAGAGTTTTTAACCGCACAATTGAAACGCTTGGGCCTAAATTTAAACTGGAGCTATCATAAAATCTCAAGTTTGAAGCAAGGTAAAAAACTAGTGGAAAACTTTAAAAGCCATAAGGATGAAGACTTAACTGTGGTTGTCTATAATTTTGTTGATATGCTTTCACATTCCAAAACCGAAATGGAGGTTATTAAGGAATTGGCCTCAAATGACAAATCATACCGTTCGCTTACACAAAGTTGGTTTAGAAATTCCCCGCTACTAGAAATTATACAACAGGCCGCACGTCTCGGCTTCAAACTGATAATTACTACAGACCACGGAACAATCAATGTAAAAAACCCTTCAAAAGTGATTGGTGATAAAAATACAAGTCTTAATCTACGGTATAAAACCGGCAAAAGCTTAACATATGAAGATAAAGAGGTTTTGGCGGCAAAAGATCCGAAGACAATTTATTTGCCCACTATAAATATGAGCAGTTCTTTCATTTTTGCAAAAGGCGACTATTTCTTTGCCTACCCCAATAATTATAACCACTATGTAAGTTACTATAGAAACACCTATCAGCACGGTGGCGTGTCGCTGGAAGAGATGATTATTCCATTTTCGGTTTTTACCCCTAAGTAATTCTTTTTAAAACAACTGTGTAGGAATTATTACCAATTTGCTAGATAATTTCGCTTTTAATTGATAAATTATCTATATTCGTCCCGTTTTAACTATGGAATTTACATATATCCAAAATGATATTGGCGAAATAGCTGAACAACTTTTAAAAAATTCAGCCTCAAATGTATTTCTTTTTTATGGCGATATGGGTGTGGGCAAAACAACTTTAATAAAAGAGCTTGTTAAACAACTGGGAGTTATTGAAACCTCAAGCAGTCCCTCCTTTTCAATAGTTAACGAATATGAAACCCCCAAGGGCGCTATTTACCACTTTGATTTTTACAGGATAAAAGATATTGCTGAAGCTTTTGATATTGGCCTAGAGGATTATTTATATAGCGGAGCCTATATTTTTATTGAATGGCCCGAAAAAATTGATCGCCTTTTGCCTGAAGATGCTAATAAAATTAATATCAAAATTAATAATAACGGAAGTAGAACTTTAAAATTTTTGCCGGTGAAATAAAATTGCAGCGTGAAATACTATATTTTATAAATCACTTTTTAGTTGTTTGCCCCAAATCGCAAAAATTATAGAGATGGGAATTTATTGTCAAAAAAATTTATAAATATATACTAAAAATAATTAAAAAACTTTTCTTTTTTCATACTAGGTTTGAAGTGTTATTAACCTCACAAAAACTATTAATTATGAAAACTCTAAAAGTACTTTTTATCGCGGCAATTTTTTCATTAGGAATCTTTGCTTCTTGCACCCCAGAAAGCATCCAAGATGAACAAGCACCCCAACAAATTGAAAAAAGTAAAATCATCATACCTAGCAACGGGTAGTATTATAGCGCTTATTATAGCAGCATCACCGTATATTTTTTACAGTTATGAAAGTTTCCCACAAACAAAAACGTGGGAAACTTTTTTATTTACATACCAAGCAAATTGGTACCAAGAAGTAAAAGTATCTGCATGGACAATGATGGGGAAGTTTGTTCCCCTCCTACTGTTGGTTATTTGGTTTATTACCTGTAAGCATTGGTGGTACCACGTGATTCTTATCCCAATAGGCATGTTTGCCTTTCAGCTATTCAGCGTTATTAATGATGACGTGGGTATTACCGATGAAGTTGAAATATGGTGGCTCTTTCCTATAATGTTAGTTATAGTTCCGTTTGTTTATCTTATAAAAGCTCAGCTTTCGAATAAATTAATAGGAAAGGATTTACGAAGTTTCGAAGAGGAACTAGGTTCTAAAAATTCTATATGGAAGCAGATAAAAGATCTTTTCTGATTTTTGACCCCCGCTAAATTTTCAAAATTTATACGTACCTTGGTACTTTATAATTATCATTTTAACATCTAGTATAAAGAATACCTACATTACAATTATAGCTTTAGCATGGAGTTAAAAAGAAAAAAAATTAAAACTAACTAAAAGCGAAATAAAACAAATAAAACATTGCCGGTGAATTAACAACTATAAGCAGGGTTGCAGTAAATGTTAAAAATTAACATTAAATTGAATTTTTGAATGAATTTCAAAGGATTTAATTGCATTATAACCTGTAAAGATACAATTAACATAATTAGTATGCTTAAGTTTTTTGATTGTAAGTTTGACCCATATTAACCTCACAAAAACTTATTATTATGAAAAACTTTAAAGTTATTATTGTAGCCGCAATTTTTGCAGTAGGATTATTCGCTTCTTGTACCCCAGAAGGAATCCAGGATGAACAAACCCCACAACAAATCGATGCGAGGACGGTTACCGTTCCGCCAGCCGGATAAAAAAAGCTTAATACAGGGCGGCATTGTTGTTTTTATAATGGCATGCACCCCATTTATATATTATGCGTATGAAAGTTTCCCAAGCGATACACAAGTTTGGGAAACTTCTTTTTTTACATTTACCACTAAATTCCCTTCCCTTTATCAATATGCATGGTTTTTAACAGGCAAAATCATTCCTGTGCTTTTACTTTTAATTTGGTTTTTTACCTGTAAGCACTGGTGGCATTGGATCATTCTTGTGCCTTTATCCATGTATGTTTTTCAATTGTTTAATATCCTAAAACAAAATTTTGGCAGTGTTGATGAAGTTGAAATTATATATGTAATTCCGATAATGATGGTTGTTATTCCTTTTGTTTATTTAATAAGAGCAAAGCTTTTTAGCCAAATGAGACAGGACGATTTGAAATCATTTGAGGAAGAACTTTTGCACAAACGATCTTTTTGGCAGCAGATAAAAGATCTCTTTCGATAATTAACTTTTCAAAATTGTGAAAATTCCGTAAATTAAAACTGCCAAGTTCGTACCATGTCAAAGCCAAAATCACCCTTCACAAGAGCACAATTGCTTCCCCAAGAAGAAACCCTTGAAGTTTCCAAACAAAAAGGCGAGCTCTTTATTGGCATACCAAAGGAAGCTTATTTTCAAGAAAAACGTATTTGCCTAACTCCAGACGCTGTCAACGCCATAGTCAACAACGGACACCGTGTCCTCATTGAAAATGGAGCAGGCAATGAAGCCGGATTTTCAGACAAAGACTATTCGGAAGCCGGAGCACAGCTTACCAACGACACAAAAAAAGTGTTCGGGTGCCCCATGGTTCTCAAAGTAGAGCCCCCTACCCTTGAAGAATTGGATTTAATGAAGCCCAAAACAGTATTAATTTCTGCCCTGCAATTAAAGACGAGACAGAAATCTTACTTTGACGCCCTTGCAAAAAAGAAAATAACTGCCTTAGCGTTTGAATTTATAAAAGATGAGGACCACAGCTATCCCGCCGTTAAAGCATTGAGTGAAATTGCAGGTACCGCATCAGTTCTTATTGCAGCGGAACTTATGGTAAACGCAAAAAAAGGAAATGGGCTTCTTTTCGGCAATATTAGCGGGGTCCCTCCTATTGAAGTCGTAGTTATTGGAGCGGGGACCGTAGGTGAATTTGCTGTACGATCGGCGTTGGGATTGGGTGCAAATGTTAAGGTTTTTGATAGTTCCATCACAAAACTTAGATCAATTCAGACCAATGTAGGTCGGATTTTATATACTTCAACTATACAGCCAAAAAATTTAATGAAAGCACTTTTGCGATGTGACGTGGCAATTGGTGCAGTTCGTGGTCAAAATCGTGCGCCCATTATTGTTACGGAGGAAATGGTGCGCAATATGAAAAAAGGCGCTGTGGTGATAGATGTTTGCGTAGATATGGGCGGCTGTTTTGAAACTACTGAAATGACAAGCCACGACAACCCCACCTACATTAAGCACGAAGTAATACACTATGGGGTCCCGAATATTCCTGCACGTTATCCAAAAACGGCTTCTATTTCCATAAGTAATATATTTACCCCCTATATTCTAGAAATTGCAGAAAGCGGTGGATTGGAAAATGCCATCCGCTTTGACAATGGTTTAAAAAATGGTTTGTACTTTTACCGCGGAATATTGACAAATAAAGCTTGTGCAGATTGGTTCAATATGTCTTATAGCGATATCAATCTGTTAATTTTCTAATACGATTAGGAAATACATAAAGGGGCAGGCCCAAAATACCAAAACAAAACTTAATGAAGTTAGCATACCGATTGGCTTATTTTTCTGGCGGTTTCATAATTGGAATCGTATTTTTATTTTTTGTTCTCAGCGGAAAAAAAACTTCCTGCGCCTATGGCCCAGAATCCAGAACACTTAAGAATATACGTTTAAAAGAGCGCGCTTTCTCTGAAAGCACTTTAAATGTGCTGCGTGAAAACAAAATGGATACTTCAGTGGTTTCTTTTCTTTTGGAAGATGGCGATGTTCTCTTTTCAGAAAGCAAAACCGATCTTGATTCCTGTAGGCACTACGTAATAGAAGGAGAAATTTCCAAAAATAATATAAAAATAACTGTTGAAAATTGTGAAAAGTTAGCCACAGTATTAGAGGCGCAGGTGACTTCCAACCACTAAAAAAATTAAATTACAATTTTCTACGTATTTTTTCTTTTTTAAGAAGGGTAAGCTCTCTACTTGTTTGCCCAGCCACAGAAGTGTTTTCTTCCGCACGACGAATTAAATAAGGCATCACGTCTTTTACCGGTCCGAAAGGAATATATTTAGTAACGTTATACCCTTCTGCTCCCAAATTAAAAGTAATGTGGTCACTCATTCCAAAAAGTTGTCCAAACCAAATGCGGTTGTCACTTTTTGAAATATTTTTCGCCTCCATTAAATCCATTGCTAAATAAGTGCTCAATTCGTTATGGGTACCCACGAAAAGTTCAATATCATTCAAATTATCCAGGATATACTTTAAAATTTCATTAAAATTAGCGTCAGTAGCCATTTTGCTCTCGCAAATTGGAGATTTATAGCCTTTCTCGGCAGCACGTTCATTTTCCTTTTCCATATAGGCGCCACGGACAATTTTGAACCCAAGTTTGTACCCTTTGTTTTTGGCCCTACCGTGAAGTTTTTTCAAATAATCCAAACGGTCCCAGCGATAACATTGCAATGTGTTGAAAACTATTGGGCGTTCCTTGTTATATTTTTCCATCATCCGTTCACAAAGATCATCTGCGGCATCCTGCATCCATGATTCCTCTCCATCAATCAACAAACTAATATTACAATCGTGCGCTACTTTTGCTACACGGTCATATCGCGCTTCCAATTTTTCCCACTCAAGTTTCTCCTCTTCGGTCAAAGGCTGCTTTTCGGTAACTTTTTGTAAAATCTTGAAACGCCCAAAACCTGTGGGTTTAAAAACCGAAAAAGGCATCGCCTTTTTGTTTTTTGCAAATTGCGTGAGCTCTATAACTTTGTTTGCCGTGGCATCAAATTGTGCATCTTCCTCTTTTCCTTCCACAGAATAATCCAAAACCGAACAGACTCCCACGTCAGACAGCTTATCCACGGTAGACATACAGTCCGTTTCACTTACCCCGCCACAAAAATGGTCAAACACCGTAGATCTTATTAGGCCTTCAACCGGAAGATTTACATTGAGTGCAAATTTTGTAACTGCCGTGCCAATTTTTACCAACGGTTCTTTTGAAATCATTTTAAAAAGAAAATATGCTCTTTCCAGTTCAGAATCGCTCTTTAATCTAAATGCGGTTTCAGTATTATCGAAAAGGGAATTTGCGATCATAAAATTTATAATAAAGTGTGCAAATATAGTTAGATTTGGCTTCTGGATATATGAGAACAATCAACTAATTGATGGAAAATTCACTAAAAGAAAAAGGATTGGTTTATTATAGCAGCTTAGGCTGGAAAGTATTGTCAAACTATTTGTACGAACAGAAAGATTCTAAAATATTTATATTAACAGACGAAAATACAAAACGGTACTGCTCAGAATATTTTCTTGAAAAGCTATGCATTGAGTTTAAACTTGAGGTTTTAACAATATCTGCAGGTGAAGCTTTTAAAAATATTTTCACCTGCATGAACGTGTGGAACACACTTTCAGAAAAAGGCGCCGACCGCAACAGTATAATCATTAATTTAGGCGGAGGCGTTGTTACCGATTTGGGCGGTTTTGTTGCATCCACCTTTAAACGTGGACTTCGGTTCATAAATATACCCACCTCCCTATTGGCAATGGTTGATGCCTCTGTTGGCGGAAAAAACGGGGTTGATCTAGGCTCCATAAAAAACCAAATAGGCGTAATTACACTGCCAGAAATGGTCCTCATCGATACTGAATTCCTAAAAACATTGCCAAAAGCACATTTAACTTCTGGTCTCGCCGAAATGCTGAAACACGGGCTTATCCACAGTAAAAAATATTGGGAGCGAATAAAGGGCGTAAATGTTTTAGATGAAGTAGAATTTGAAAAACTAATTCGCGAATCTGTTGATATAAAAAAAGAAATAGTAACCAAAGACCCTTTGGAAAAAAATCTTCGCAAAACCCTTAATTATGGGCACACCTTGGGGCACGCCATTGAATCCTATTTTTTGGAAAGTGACCAGAAGCCCGAACTGCTCCACGGAGAAGCAGTGGCGATAGGTATCATTTTAGCCACCCACATTTCTACGGAAAGTTTAGGGTTTCCAAAAAAAACATTAGATGATGTTACTCGAACTATCTTAAGCTACTTTCCAAGGCAGAACTTTTCCAAAAGTGATATTGAAGCTGTGATAAAATTCTTGGTTTTTGACAAAAAAAACAGAAACGGCAAAGTCTTATTTGTTCTTTTGGAAGACATTGGGCAGTACAAAATTGATTGCGAGGTGAGTAATTCGCTCATTTACAGTGCTTTTGAGTATTATAAAAATTTCTGAAAATTTTATTGAAAAAATTTTTATCTCTTCAATTTTTGAATAGTTTTATAACCACAAACCATAAGATTGAATATTAAATGAAGCGAATTATTGTAGATTATAGAAAGTTAACTCCTGAAATACTTTCACTGTTAGTGGAAAAATATCCGGATGGATATGATGATGACCACGTAATAACTTTTAAAAATGCTAAAAACGAGACCGTTGAAGCAGTAGAGGTAAAAACGGATGATACCATATATTTAGTTAAAGTAAGCTCACGCCTGGAAATAACCATGGCCAATTTTGATGAGGACGATTATGATGATGCTGATTTTAATGAGCCAATAAGTGAAATACCGGACAAGAAGAAAATGGATGAAGAAGAATAATTCTTTCCTGCATAAAAAAAGAGGCTTTTAAAGCCTCTTTTTTATTTCTTAAACTTAACTCGCTTTATGCATGTTGAAGTTCGTGTTTTCCTTCCTTGATTTCCTCAATCAATTTTGAATTGAATGCAGGCAAATCATCGGGGTTTCTACTTGTTACAAAACCCTCATCAACCACAACCTCTTCATCAACCCAGTTTGCACCGGCATTGATTAAGTCATCTTTAATGGAGCTAAAGGAAGTCATTTTTCTACCTTCCACTACACCAGCCGAGATTAAAGTTTGTGGGCCGTGGCATATTGCAGCGACCGGTTTCTTTTGTTCAAAGAAATATTTTACAAATTTCAATGCATCATCATTTCTTCGAAGTTTATCTGGGTTTATTACACCGCCCGGAAGAACCAAAGCGTTATAATCAGATGCGGTTGCGTTTGCAATGGTTTTGTCAACGGTATATTCATTACTCCAGTTTCCGTCTGCCCAACCTTTTATCTTTCCTTCTTTTTCACTAATTATTTCTACGGTAAAACCTTCTTTTTCCATCGCTTCTTTAGGCGATTTCAATTCAGATTCTTCAAATCCGTCAGTAGCTAAAATTGCAATTCTCTTATTCATGTTTCTTTTCTTTTTGGTTAAACAATTAATTCTACGTGAAGATACTAAGCAGGGTCTCACCTATCAATTTTCTGATATTAATCTTTTACTAATCTTTGTTAAGAAGTGCTAAGACGAAGTGTTATTTTTCAAGGTCTCGGCCTTTTTTTTATCCTCCTCTACTTTTCGCTTGTATTCGCGAAGTTTCTGCATTTCAAGTTCGTAAGATAATGTGGCGTTGCTCGTGGGCTCAATGGTAATATTTCGTAGGAGAGCCCAATTCACTGTAAACTCAGCCCCAAAAAAAAGAATTAAACAAGTATAATATACCCATAGAAGGATCAGTACCAAGCTTCCCGCGGCGCCATAAACTGAGGCGGGGTCGGAGGCAGAAAAATAAAACCCGATTAAATATTTACCTGCTAAAAACAATAAGGCCGTCATAAAAGCACCAATAAGGTTGGTACGCCATTTTATTTTTACATCTGGCAGTAAGGTGAAAATTGTGGCAAATAACGCCGTAATTATTATTTGTGAAAATATAAAATTTACAATTTGAATTATTTGTGAGGAAAGGTCTGTATAATAATTTCCAATTAAATCACTTAAAGCATTTATTGCAGTACTTATTACCAATGATATTAACAGCAACAAACCAATTGCGAGGACCATTCCGAAGGAAATCAACCTGCGCTTTAAGGTATCTAGCAGGGTATTCTTTTTTGCACGAACGCTCCAAATATCATTTAATGCTTTCTGAAGCTGAAAAAAAACACCTGTCGCTCCAAAAATGAGCATTCCTATCCCAAAAATTATAAAGAGTACCGAGTTGTCAGAAAGTGCGGAGTTAACAATCATTGTTTGAATCAATTGTGCACTTTCTTGACCTATTAATCCAGCAATCTCCTTTGTTA
The DNA here is from genome assembly GCF_016757735.1 of Aequorivita iocasae. Taxonomy (NCBI): domain Bacteria; kingdom Pseudomonadati; phylum Bacteroidota; class Flavobacteriia; order Flavobacteriales; family Flavobacteriaceae; genus Aequorivita; species Aequorivita iocasae. The sequence goes on along the minus strand of NZ_CP068439.1, from coordinate 2,673,790 downwards.
TCCTGCCTTCAACCGCTTCCCTTCCAAAAAACACACCAGCAAAATAAACAGTTATTATCAATAGGGATGGCAATGAAAACAAGGCGTAATAAGCAATAACAGCACTCTTTGCCCAAGGATCATTTTTGTCCCAACTAAGATAAGTGTCCTTTAATAGCTTAAAAACCTTCATTTAGAGATAGCGTTCTTTAATAATGATTTGATGGTGAATTTCGTGACCACAAATGATAAATCCCGCAGCTGCAACAGACATAATGCTGTTATTTGCCGTTCCAATAAGTTTTAATCGCTCTTTGTCAAAGCTTCTGAAAAGGCAGATGCTAGCGTTGCGCACCGCAGTATATTCCTGTAAAAGATCATCGATGCTTCTTGTATTGGCAACTGTATTTTGGGCAAATTCATTTTCATCAAAGCCTTTCAAATTCGCATTATTGGCTCTTGAAAAGTAGAGCGCTCTATATGCAAAAACTCTTTCCGTATCTATAATATGCTGTAAAATATCTTTTGGTGTCCATTTATTTTCTGCATAGCGATAATGTAGCTTTGCTTGTGGTAAACTGGCAAAAAAGGCTTGAGTATTTTCCAGTCCCCTTTCAAAAGCATCAAGCAAACGCAAGTTATTTACAAAGTCTACATAGCCCTGATAATAGGAATTGTATTCTGAAGCATCAATTTCACTACCTCTCATAGTTTTATTTTAAAGATAAAAAAAACCTTTGCCAGTTGGCAAAGGTTTTTTAATAAATTAAATTTTGAAATTATATTTCATTAAAAATTGAATGGAGCAATCTTTTTTTGTCGTTAATACTTTCTTCCATAGAAATCATGGTTTCTGTGCGGCTTACCCCTTCTATGTCATCAATTTGATAAATTACATCCTTAGCGTGTGCAGTGTCACGAGCTCTAATCTTACAAAAGATATTGAATTTGCCTGTAGTTACGTGAGCTACCGTTACAAATGGAATTTCACTAATGCGCTCTAAAACAAATTGTGTTTGGGATGTTTTGAAGATAAAAACTCCTACATAAGCAATAAAAGAATAACCCAGTTTTTTGTAATCTACCTGGAGGGATGATCCGGTAATAATACCTGCTTCTTCCATTTTTTTCACCCTAACATGTACGGTACCGGCAGAAATTTCCAATTTCTTTGCTATATCGGTAAAGGGGATTCTTGTATTATCAATTAAAAGATCAAGAATTTTGTGATCTACATCGTCTAATTTAAACTTTGGCATATATATTTATTTTTTTGCAAAACTATGAAGTTTTAAGCTATCATAGAATTTATTTTTTGAAAAAAAACCACTGATTTATCATTTTTATCAATTATTTCTGAAATATTTTCACCGACTGTTAAATTTTGTTGTGAATTTGTTAAAATTTCAGCTCCTTGCGCGTTTCTTTCGATATAGGCAAATTTAGTCTTCAAATCTCCAATTTCATCAATAAAAGGCTCAAATACAATGGTTTCGTTTTTCAAAATCTCTCGATATTGAATTGCCACAGATATAAACTTCTTTTCAGATTCCAACTTTACATTTCTCAAAATGAAATCGTTATAATTTTTAAGATTTTCAGGGATTTGAAAATAAGTTTTGTGATTAATGATTTCCTTATCAGTTTCAAGTATATTAAACAATGAGAGCAGGGAATAAAAAATATACTTCCGTGTTTTTTCACGCTGATAATCTGTATCGCAGTGACCGGCCTCAAATAAAATGGTAGGCACGCCCGCTTTCTGAAAAGTGTCGCCTACACAGGCCTCATTAAAACTATCGTCATATCTGCCAACCTGCCCAGGTATATAATACTGCAGCAAATGGTTCATTTTCACTATATATTCCATAGCTAATTTCCGAGAGGGAGTTAAGGTTCTTTTTTTGTCAGCTGCTGGAGATAAAAATGAAACAACAGCTGGCTTTCCGTTTTTAAAACCATATATAGACCGTTGATCGTGAAGATTAAGACAAAGGGAGGGCTTTATTTTTTCAAAAACATTTCGAAGAATTTGGCTCTCCTTTTGCGAAAGTTCCTGGGCATCCCGGTTCAAATCCACTCCATTTGCATTTTCACGCGTGTAAAGCTTTGCTCCGTCCGGATTCAGCATTGGCAGTATGAAAAAAGAATATGTGCTTAAAAAACTTTCAATTTCAGATTGGAAATTGTCTTTTTGATGAATAAATCGTAAAAAATCAAAAAGAGCCTTGGTCGTTGTGGATTCATTGCCATGCATTTGTGACCACCCTAAAACAATTTTATTTCCGTTCCCGACTTTGATTATTGGAATATCCTGTCCCATTTCAGAAACTCCTGAAACGGAAATCTCATAGCATGTTTTATACAAATCCAATAATGGATAAATATGCTTCATAGCAATATATCTGCCCCTTAAATGCGTCTCAAAATTGTTGGAGTACCAATGCTCTATTTCCATACCATTTGATTAGTTTACAAAGTTAAACAATGCCTTGTTTACAAACGTAAACAAAATAAATAAGGGTATTCGATTACAATTGTAACCATAATTTTGTTTTTTAGTGTTGAATACAGCTCAAAATATTAATGTTGCCGATGAAACAGTTTAGTTTATTTATTTTCAGTATTTTAACATAGTATATATAAATATAAAGTTTAATGATTAAATTGTTTTATCATCAATAATTATGATGCGTTAAAGAAATGTTTTACATTTGTAAACCTTATTATACTGGCTAGTTCGTTACAATGGTAAACACATCTGATTTTACAAAAAGACTTGAAAAAATATTGGAATATTTCAATTTATCGGCAGCGGCATTTGCCGAGGAAATAGATTTTAATCGCTCCACTATTTCACATTTATTGTCGGGTAGAAATAAACCAAGCCTGGAATTTGTGATGAAACTTTGTCAAAAATTTCCAGAAGTAGATATGGATTGGTTGCTTTTTGGAAAGGGAAGCTTCCCTACTCTTTCTGAAAAGAATGATGCGAAAACTGTTATAGAAAACAAACAAACGATAGAAAAGGAACCTCCTAGTTTATTTTCCGAAGCGTACGTTACTGATAAGCCTAAAGCTGCAAATTTCAATGAAAATAAAAAGGAAATTGAACGGATTGTAATATTTTATAAAGACGGAACTTTTAATACATACCAAAACTGAATAGTTTCAGTATTTTTTTCGGAAATTCGCAAAAAAAAATAAATATGCGATTTTTTTTAGCTTTATGCACTCTTTTTCTATTAATAGGTTGTTATGAATCTGAGCGGAATTGTGCGGATTTTAAAACGGGAACATTTGAATTTGAAGCCCTTTCCGGCACTGAAGTATTCAAAACCACCATAGTGCGGAATGATTCTATAGAGATTGATTATTTTCAAGGGAAAAAAGATTCTTCATCCATTCATTGGATAAACGATTGTGAGTACGTTTTAAAAAAAATAAACCCGAAAAACCAGGCTGAAAAGAAAGCCATTCACATTAAAATTTTAACTACTGATAAAGACAGTTACACCTTTGAGTTCAGTGAAGTAGGCAAAACTAAAAAGAGCAGGGCTACAGCTAAGAAATCAATTTAGGAAAAGTATTTATTCAACGTGGCAAATAGGGCTTCCTGTTCTATCGGCTTTGTGAGGTAATCGTTCATGCCAGCTTTAATGCCGCGTTCTATTGCTTCTTTCGTAACATCTGCAGAAAAGCCCAGAATAACCGCCGTATTGTCCATTTTTCGTAAGTGTTTTACCACTTCAAATCCATCTTTTCCGGGCATATGCACATCCATAAAAATAAGGTCATAATGCTTTGATGCACATTTCAATAAGGCATCGTCACCATCTTTTGATACATCGGGTTCTATGTTATTTTTGGAAAGTATTTTGACCAGAATTTTTTGGTTTAATACATTATCGTCAACCACTAAAACTTTTAAATAGCTTAAGTCTCTATAACTTCTTGTTTTAATAATTTCTTCTTGGTGTTCCGCTATTGGAAATTGTAGAGATACCGTAAAAGTTGACCCTTCACCCAATTTGCTCTTCACTTCCAGTGTTCCACCCATCATTTCAGTAAGTGTTTTAGTAATCGCTAATCCTAGACCACTGCCTTGGTGCTTTTTTGTAATTCCGAAATCCAATTGCGTGAATCGTTCAAAAAGTTGTGGCATTTTTGAAGGTTCAATCCCAATACCGGTATCAGTTACGATAAAAATAAGTTTTAGCTTACCCTCCAATGATATTTCTTCATATAAAATTTCAATTTTTCCTTTTTCAGTAAACTTTGTCGCATTGTTAATGAGATTGGTAAAAATCTGTTCCGTGCGTGAGAGATCTCCCATAACATTTTTGGGATTTTTTACACTATCAAAATTGGTGATAAGTTCAATTCCTTTCATTGTAGCGGTTGGAGCGTAGATTTCAACAATCTTTTTAAGCGTTAGGAACGGATTGAAAAGTTCTCTGGAAAGCTCCATCTTTCCGGCTTCTATTTTATCTATGTGAAGAATGTTATTCACAAGATTTAAAAGCGTTTTTGAGGAATTTTGCATTAATTTCAGAAATTCCTTTTCACTGGATGAAAGTTCTTTCCCTTCTAATATTTCAGAAATACTCAAAATTGCACTTAAAGGTGTCCTAATTTCATGGCTCATATTGGACAGAAATTGTGTTTTCGCCCTTGAAGCATCTTCTGCTCTAATTCGCTCTTTTCTTAAATCTTCGTTTAGTGTGTTTAATTTTCTGTTTATCAACTTATAACGAATATATTGCTGTTTGGCCATAAGAAAAAAATAGGCTAATAGTCCGATGGTAAACGATAAAAAAATACCGAGAGCCAATATTTTGTTTTGCAAGGATGTGGCTTTTAATTCATCCTTGGAATCAAACATAAATTCAAACTTCCAGCTCCCGGAAATGTTATTGGAAAGCGGACTTAAGGTCTTTGAAAAGATTTGGGCCGATTCAAAAATTTCTGGAGATGGATTGTTGTAGCTGTAAAAAATATTTCCCTTTTCATCTTTAATCAAAATACTGTAAAGATTCTGTTTGGAACTTAAATTATCAAATTCGGGTTTAAAATCCATTCCGGCTGAAATTGTGCCTTTGAATTTTTCATCATAATAAATAGGTACATCAACCAAAAATGCCTTTCCCGATTGGGTAAGGGTTATCCAAGGAGTAATATTTGTTAGGGTATCTCTTGAAACTGCAATCCAATCAGAATATCGAAAATGAGACTTTATGTCATAGTTTAAGGCTTTTCTATTCGGTTCCAGAGGGTTTATAAAAGTTATAATTCCGCTCTCATTTATAAATTCAATAAACTTTATTCCTTGATTTTGGCGAATTATCCTTTCAGTGTCTGACTGTAGATATTTTGCAAATGCCCCATTGCTTTCCATAATCCTTCCAGCCAAATCTTCCAACGAATTAATGTTGTGGTGCACTATTTTTTCAAAATCCCGATAGGTCAAACTTCCAAGAACCTCCAGTTGTTTAAGCTTATCCTCCTTTTGATCCTGAAGGGTCCAGTAATATGTAAGAACGCATAAAGTAGAAAGAATCAAAAATATCAATAGCGATAGCAAGCCAAATTTATATTCATGGGAATATTTTGAAAATTTGATTTTACGCATTACTAAATGTATTTGTTCTCCTTTTCTTTTTCTCTAATTTTATTTAGAAATTTCTTACTTTTTTTTAAGTAAAGCATTCTGTTCTTCCATCAATTTTTTGATATTTGAAAGAAGTTGGATGTCTTTGGGCGTTTCAACAGATTTATCCTTAGGGTCTTCCGCTTTTTTCTTGAAGCGATTGATAGACTTAATGACGACAAATATGGTAAATGCAATGATGAAAAAGTCAATCAATACTTCCATCAGTTCCCCATAACCAATAGCAATTTCTTCTGATGTGCCGCTTGCAGGGCGCAGAACGTATTTTTTGTTGGCAAGATTTACTCCATCGGTAAGCAATGACAGCGGGGGCATTACTATTTTTTTTACGATTGTGCTTATTACATTATTGAAGGCGGTGCCAATAACAATACCTACCGCCATATCAATCATATTGCCTTTTATGGCGAAATTTTTAAATTCCTGAAAAAATGAAGCCATTGTATATCAGTTTGAATTATAGCTTAATAAAAAAGATTCTAGAAATATAAAGAAATTATATGCGACCCGCAATTCGGTCTTTAGCAAGCTGAAGTACAGTGTGGAACTGATCTTGCAGATTCATTTCAGAATTATCAATCACTATGGCATCTTTGGCCTGTAGCAATGGAGAGTCAGCTCTTGTAGTATCTATATGGTCGCGCTCCTGAATATTCTTCAAAACCTCGTCTAAATGAATTTTTTCGCCTCGTGCCAAAAGCTCTTTGTATCTTCTTTGCGCGCGCTCTTCAGCAGAAGCATTCATGAAAATTTTTAATTCCGCACGCGGAAATACTACGGTGCCAATATCTCTTCCATCCATTACCACACCTTTTTCCAAACCCATTTGTTGCTGTTGGGCAACCAACTTTGCACGTACTTCATGGATTGTTGCTATCGGACTTACAAATTCTGAAACCTCAAGGTTCCTTATTTTGTCTTCTACGTCCTTTCCGTTCAAAAAGATATGTGCCTTGTTCCAAGCTGCTTCTTTGTGAAATTTTAAATGAATTTCGGAAAGCGACTTTTTTAGTTTTTCAACATCAAAATGCTTTTTTGAGATAATACCTTTTTGCATGGCATATAGCGTTACTGCCCGGTACATAGCCCCACTATCAACATAAACATAGCCTAGATGATCTGCCAATTGTTTGGCAACCGTACTTTTTCCGGTAGAGGAGTATCCGTCTATGGCAATAGTAATTTTTTGCATTACTGTAAGTCTATATTTAGTCCGAAAAAGCTTGAGGAAGCTGCGGTACTATATTTTGAATAGGAATAGCTCAATCTCAATTTATTCAATTTAATTGCGAATCCTGCACTTAACCCTGCAAATGCACGCTTTTCTGCTATTCGCAATTCTTCACCTCTTCTAAAATTATATCCCAAACGAATATTGAACCCGCTTTCGGGAAAAACTTCAATACCCGCAATCATATGCCGAAAAGCATTATCGATAAAATTAATGTTTTCCTTTTGGGTATTTCCCTCCAAGTCGGTTTCTTCTCTGGAAGGATTAGAAAATGCTATATTCCATTGCTGCATATTTTCCATAGTGAAGTGCCAGCGAATAGGCACATTCTGAAGGGTCTGAGAAATTCCAAAAATAAGTTCGAAAGGAAGGGGCTCATATTCTTCGTGATAGGGCGTAAACTGTGTTCCAAGATTTCTTGCAACTCCTGTAATATGAAGGTCCCAATCTTCGTAAACGTACATAAGGCCAATATCCAGTGCTCCTCCAAAAGAAGAATAATTTTCCAAAGTTGAAGAAATCAGTTTCACATTTACACCTACGTGGAAATTTGTAAAAGCAATGTTTCGGGCATGACCCAAGGAAAGTGCTACTTCCCCACCACTGAAACTATTCGTCGGGTTTCCAAGTTCATCATACCCATCAAACTTCCCATAATTCACATAAGTAACTCCAGCGTGCAATACCTGTGTTCTTCTATCCCATAGATAAGCATAGGTGGCAGTACCATAATTTACATCACCAATATAATTTGTGTAGTTCAAAGAAAGTTGGTTATCCATTGCTGGATTAATACTGGCTGGATTTAACAAAGGCTGGGTGGGGTCATAATCATAGTTTGTTACTACTTTTCCCCCTAACGCAGCCATCCGTGGGCTATTTACTAGGTTTAAAAATTGATAAGTTGCCCTACCTCCTATCTGAGCCGCCAAAAGCTGAGATATTAATAAGGAAACAACTAAGAAAACCTTTTGGGTCATAGACGTGAGTTACCGTAACTAAAAACTAAACGAATGCAAGTATAATTTATTTTTACAAAGGAAAGAAATGATTGATGATTAATGCATAGTCGCTGATAACAAATATACATTAATCATCTATTCTGGATACGGTTTAAAGTTTTTTAGCATTCTTGACCTTTTCTTTGGTCAGCGCTAATTCCAATACATCACTCATATCTTTTACATAATGGAAAGTCAGTCCTTTTAAATATTCAGGTTTTATCTCATCTATATCGCTCTTGTTGTCTTCACAAAGTAGAATTTCCTTAATACGTGCTCGTTTTGCAGCAAGAATCTTTTCCTTTATTCCTCCCACGGGCAGTACTTTTCCTCGAAGTGTAATCTCACCGGTCATAGCGATGGATTTTTTCACTTTTCTTTGTGTAAAAAGAGATACTAATGAAGTAAGCATCGTTATTCCTGCACTTGGCCCATCTTTGGGTGTTGCGCCTTCAGGCACGTGAATGTGAACGTTATAACTGTCAAAAATATCTGGATTAATACCCAACTTTTCAGCATTGGATTTAATATATTCCAAAGCGATAGTGGCAGATTCCTTCATTACCTTACCAAGGTTTCCAGTCATATTCAATGTTCCTTTTCCTTTGGAAAGTGTTGATTCAATAAAAAGGATATCTCCGCCAACTTTAGTCCATGCAAGTCCGGTTACTACACCAGCCACATCATTATTTTCATATTTGTTACGTTCTAATTTGGGAGCGCCCAACACCTCGATGATTATATCATTGGTTACTTTAACTTCGTATTCTTCTTCCATTGCAATTTTCATTGCTGCGTAACGAACCATTTTGGCAATTTGCTTTTCCAGACCACGAACCCCGCTTTCACGCGTATAGCCTTCGACTATTTTCTCTAACTGCGGTTTTCCAATTTTCAAAGCCTCACTATCCATTCCGTGCTCCTTTAATTGCTTCGGAAGTAAGTGGCGTTTTGCAATTTCTACCTTTTCCTCAATAGTGTAACCCGTAACATTTATAATTTCCATGCGGTCGCGCAATGCCGGCTGAATGGTGCTCAAACTGTTTGAAGTAGCGATGAACATTACTTTGGAAAGGTCGTAACCCAACTCCAAAAAGTTATCATAAAAGGCATTGTTTTGCTCTGGGTCAAGTACTTCTAGCATTGCCGAGGAAGGATCTCCCTGGTTGCTTGCTGAAATTTTGTCAATCTCATCCAAAACAAAAACAGGATTGCTTGTTTCCGCTTTTTTTATGCTTTGTATAATGCGTCCTGGCATGGCGCCTATATAGGTTTTTCTGTGTCCTCTTATTTCAGCTTCATCGCGAAGTCCACCCAAACTCATCCTCACATATTTTCTGCCCAGGGCTTCCGCGATGGATTTTCCTAAAGAGGTTTTTCCAACTCCGGGAGGGCCATACAGACAAAGTATGGGTGATTTCATATCATTTCGAAGTTTCAGGACAGCCAAATATTCTATGATCCGTTTTTTAACATCATCGAGTCCATAATGATCGCGGTCCAAAATTTTTCGCGCGCGCTTTAAATCAAATTTATCCTTACTGTATTTGTTCCACGGAAGATCTAACAGCAAATCCAAATAATTTCTTTGGATACTGAATTCTGCAACCTGTGGATTCATGCGCTGCATTTTTGAAAGCTCTTTCTGAAAATGTTTTTCTACATCCTTGCCCCACTTCTTTTTGGTGGCACGTTCGCGCATCTCCTCTATTTCTTCCTCCATAGAAGATCCTCCTAGTTCCTCTTGAATGGTCTTCATTTGTTGCTGAAGAAAATATTCGCGTTGCTGCTGGTTAATATCACTTTGAACCTTGGATTGAATGTCATTTCGAAGTGAAAGCTTTTGAATCTCCATATTCATATACCGAAGCGTTTCCAGTGCACGATCTTTCAAATTGTTTATTTCCAGAAGTGTTTGCTTTTCTTCAACAGCGATGTTCAAATTTGAAGAAACGAAATTCACTAGAAAACTAGAGCTTTCAATATTTTTTATTGCAAAAGCAGCTTCCGAGGGAATATTTGGGCTTTCCTTAATAATCTTTAAGGCCATTTCCTTTATGGAGTCTATTATAGCTTTAAACTCTTCACTTTCTTTTTCAGGTCGGGCTTCGGCAACTTCAGTAATGGTTGCCGTCATATATGGGCTTGTCGTGAGAATTTCAGCAACCTCAAAACGTTTTTTTCCTTGAATGATTACTGTAGTATTGCCGTCGGGCATTTTTAAAACACGAAGTATTTGTGCTACCGTACCTATGGTATTGATATCTGCAATGCCTGGCTCTTCCTCGTTTTCGTCTTTTTGGGAAACTACACCTATTACCTTGTTTCCTTTATTGGTTTCGTTAATAAGCTTTATGGATTTGTCACGTCCCGCAGTAATTGGAATCACAACACCCGGAAATAATACTGTATTTCGCAAGGGCAAAATGGGCAGTATTTCCGGAAGATCTTCCTTGTGCATTGCATCTTCATCTTCTGCAGACATGAGAGGGATAAACTCTGCGTCTTCCTTTAAATCTTGAAATGACAACTTGTCTAATGATGTAAGTTTTGAATGGGCCATATATATATTTAGGACATTGTGTCACAAATGTAATGAGCACAATGTATTATTGATTAATATTTAAGATTTTCTTATTAAAATACCTCTGATTTTCAACTGTATCAAAGGTTCTCTTTTTTGTATTTCAAGAGTTATGCCATCTATAATTCTATTTTATTCTGAAGTGTAACATTCGGGTGAAAAGGAAGTCTTTTATATTAAGTAACCAATTTAATTATATAATTATGACACCATTATTTAAAATTTTTATTGCACTGACGGTATTTTTATCAGCAAATATTGAGTTTTCAGCCCAAAACCGAAATCTCAACAATAAAAAAGAAAATGTAATAACAAAAACAGTTAAGACCGAACCCTATAATATCATCCAGGTCTCGGGGCCTATGGATGTTTATCTAGAAAAAGGAACTGAAGGCAATATAGAAGTTACAGCCCAAGCGAATGTACAGGACAAGATTGTTGTGAAATCTGATGGGGAAACTCTTACCATTTCCATGGTCAACAATGTTACCTTACATAATTTTAAAAAAATTAAGATTACCATTCCATTTGAAGATATTTCTGAAATATCGATGCGAGGTTCGGGCGTGGTTGAAAGTAATGATGTGCTGGAAGGAAACGCGCTCTCACTAAATTTACTGGGTTCTGGTTCAATAAATGTGAAAGTAGAATCAAATGCAATGGATGCAAAGGTGCACGGTTCAGGTGAAATTCAGGTTTCAGGAAGAGTAAAAGATATGGAGGTTAAAACAACCGGCAGCGGAAATTTTTCAGGCAAGGAACTTGTAGCTGAAAATGCACAAATTTATCTTTCTGGGTCGGGAGATGTCACGGTTTTTGCCAAGAGCAGTTTGAAAGCAAGAATACAAGGTTCAGGCACCATCTATTATTTGGGCAATCCAAGTTCAAACGACGTAAAAGTAATAGGTTCTGGAAAGGTAAAATCCCTGTAACAAATTGTTAGAAAAATGAAAAGCCGTTTTTGGAATTCCAAAAACGGCTTTTTATTTGTATAAATTTCTACTCTTATGGAAGAACCACTAAGAAAGATCCGCCAGTTATTTGATAAACAGTAGGATCTTGACCGGTTGCATCTATTGCGGTAAAGTTAAAAATTCCTTCAATAATACCATTAGCAATATCATAATTTGTAATTGTAATTATACCAGGATTAGACACATAGGTTATTGAAGTTCCCACCAATGGTGTGTATGTTGCTACTATTTCATCCCCGTCAATTACTTCTGTGCCCATTTCAAAAGTATCTTCAGTAACAGTCGCCGGAAAGGTTAATTCCATTTTTTTATCACCGATAGTAGTTGTAATGGTAATGCGTGGATATTGATTTACCACTGAGGTTGTAATTTCAATATTGTCTGGGGTATAGCCCGTTCCGTCCACGTTTGCCGTAAACATATTATTTGCTCCCGGGACGCCCTCAAAGTACACTGTAAAACTTCCCTCTGTAACATCTACAACATCCGGAAGTTGATTTAATGGATCTGTACCGGTAAATGAAAAGGACGCCTTTAGAATTCCAGCCTCCAAATCAAATTCTGAAATTGTTATAGTCCCAGGATTTGAAGTAAGGTTTTCGGCACCTCCGCCTGCATTGTAAAGTGCTATCAATTTTGTTCCGTCTGAGATGTTAACCATATCAAAGGTTCCCACGCCCAATGAACGCGGTACATCTATGCGCATCATTTCACCAAGTTGTGATTTCGCTTCAATTTTTATCATGTGTACTTCACTCACCATCGGTTCGGTAACCGTAATTGTATCAGCAATAAAATCAACGCCATCAACTTTTGCAAAAAATTCATCATTAGGGTTGCCTGTGCCGCCACCTCCGCCAGTGTCGTCTATTACGTATTCTATACCATTGAAAGCTCCGTTGGAAATTTCAATATTTTCCAAAATAGGATCACCGTTTCCATCGAGTATGGGGTTTCCATCGCCATCTACTTTTATGCGAAAGCCTACAAAACTAAAAGTTCCCGTAATGGTATTAGTACTGGCGTCAAGTTCCGTAATATTCATAAGGCCGTAACCGCCCAATGCATCTGCCGAAATATAGGGAAGCACGTTTGCCGATCCATCAAAATAGCTGCCGCTATTTTCATTGGTACCGCCTAAAGTTAAATTGAAGCTACCTACAGCTGCATTTGCTATCGTAAGAACAATACTTTCCCCTCCCGGTTTAGTGCCTGTTATAACAAGTTCATTATCGGTGGTAAGGGTTGCTGATACTGTATTTGCAATAAATTGCTGACCTTCAATCTGCGCTCTAAACTGGCCTTCTTCAGCATCGTTTTGCTCTTCTTGTACAAATTCGCCTGTGAGGGGCTCGTTTTCACAGGAAAAAAATTGAAATGCCAAAAAAACCAATAGCATTCCCTTCAATAAATACATTTTCTTCATAAATAAGTAGTTTGTAGGTAATAAACGCAAACTTAAACAAAAATTGTTTAATGGTTTTTATTTCTTGGCACTCTTAATAGTAAAAATACCCCAGCCATAAAAAATAGAACCAAAAATAATATTGAATTGCGCATACTTCCTGTTATCTGGTCAATAAATCCATAAATAAGCATTCCTATAACAATCCCTATTTTTTCCGCAACATCGTAAAAGCTAAAATAGGAAGTAGTGTCTTTCGTTTCGGGCAAGAATTTTGAGTAGGTAGATCTAGAAAGGGACTGTATTCCACCCATAACCAAGCCAACCACTCCTGCCGTAATATAAAATTCAAGCGGCTCTTGGATGAAAAATGCCACCACGCAAATACCTACCCAAATAATATTGATAACAACAAGTACCGGAATATTGCCAAATTTCTCTGATGCTCTGGAAGTTAAAATTGCACCACCCACCGCCACCAATTGAATAATTAGAATACTTATAATTAATCCCATTGTCTTTGCATTGTCAGCGCCCCAAGCAATTTCCTGTTCACCAAAGTAAGTAGCCACAAGCATCACAGTTTGTACGGCCATACTGTACACAAAGAACGCAGCCAAATATCTTTTAAGTTGGATGTTTTCGGAAAGCGAGCCATAAACGCTTTTCAATTCCTTAAAACCGTTCAAAAGTATTTTTGTACTAACTCGTTTTCCGCTTTTGTTTCCCTTCGGAAGAAAATAAAAGGAATATTGGCTAAATAGAATCCACCAAACCCCTACGGTAACAAAAGACCAGCGCATCGCTTTCATACTTGCTTCTCCCCCTTCCCCAAAACCGAAAGCTTCAGGAAACATGACCATTCCCAAATTGAAAAGCAGCAGTACAACACTTCCTATATATCCTAATGAATAGCCACGTGCACTTACCCTGTCCTGCTGTTCGGGAAAGGCAACATCCGGAAGATACGAATTATAGAAAACGAGACTTCCCCAAAAACCAATCAATCCACCAAAATAAAAAAGAAGACTAATATGAATGCTCTCAATACTGAAAAAGTAAAGCCCCATGCAGGAAATAGCGCCCAGATAACAGAAGAACTTCATAAAATTCTTTTTGTTCCCAACATAATCGGCAATACCTGAAAGCAGCGGTGAAATAATTGCAACTACTAAAAAGGCTGCAGCGGTAGTATAACTGATTAGCGGTGTACTCCTGATCGCTCCTCCAAAAATAGAGACCGTGCTAACTCCCGCTGATTTAAAAAGCGTTTGATAAAAAATGGGAAAGATAGCCGAGGCGATTACAAGACTATAAACAGAATTTGCCCAATCATAAAAAGCCCAGGCGTTTAGCAGTCTTTTACTTCCTTTGGGTAAGTTGGGCATCTTATTTTTAAATTTTTGACGCCACTAATCTAATAAAAAATCCCGCGTGGAGCGGGATTTTAAAATTTATGTATCCAAATTTATCTTTTAAAAGAAGTAACACCAAATTTTCTTGCCTCTGCCTTTGCTTCTGGCACCCAAGCTTGGATGTTCTGAATTCTTGTACTGCTGGATGGGTGAGTACTTAAAAATTCTGGCGGTGTTCCTTGCTCCTGTGCCTGCATACGCTGCCATAGTTCTGCAGCAACGCTTGGTTCGTATCCGGCTATGGCCATCAAAATTAATCCAATATGGTCGGCCTCTGTTTCGTGGCTTCTACTAAAAGGCAACATTACTCCCAGATTTGAGCCCAATCCATAAGCGGTATTAAAAATTTGAGCATTTTCTGGGTTATTTGCCAAAGCTATGTTTCCGGCTACCGCACCCAATTGTTGCAATTGTCCAGCACTCATACGTTGCTGTCCATGGTTGGCAAGGGCATGGGCAACCTCGTGGCCCATTACTGCAGCTAATCCTGCTTCATCTTTGGTTATTGGCAATATGCCTGTGTATACTACAATTTTTCCGCCAGGCATACACCAAGCATTCACTTCGGGACTATCAATTAAGTTATACTCCCAACGATAATCTGATAAATAACCTGCGTAACCGTTTGCATTTAGATATCTTTCTGCTGCGGCGGCAATTTTTTGCCCTACATTTTTCACCATTCGGGCATTAGCGGTATTGGTCACAACTTTATGCTCAGTCAAAAATTCCTGATATTGTTGAAACGCCATTGGTAAAATCTGTGAATTGGGAACTAAAGCCAAAGTTTGTTTTCCCGTAAAAGGATTGGTGCTACAGGCTACAACTAGTGTTCCCAAAAATAATATGGATAATGATTTTAAAACTTTCATATAGCGATGATGGTTTTGATTTAACGTTAAAACTAGGAATATAAATTGTAGTATGGTATTAAAATTATTGTAAAATTAATTTTTCAACTATTATTCCAAAATTTTCTAAACTTTAATGTTTTCTTAATAGTGAAGTGTTCTGGAAGCCTTTAAATTTATAGCCTTTTAAAAGTTGGAACGACTTTTGAACAGCCTAAACCTATAATCTTTAAAATTACTTATTATGAAAAACATACTTCTTTTTTTGGCCCTTTCATCAACCATTTTATTTACTTCCTGCGAAGGTGACCCAGGACCTCCGGGTGAACCGGGTGGTTTGGTGTATGCTCAGGTTTTTGAAGCAAATGTTGATTTTAATTATATTCCTTCCGAGAATATTTATGAAACATCATTTATTCAATTTCCTTTTGAAGTTTTTGAAAGTGATGTAGTCTTAGCTTATAGATATGAAGGACGTGGCGATATTGGAAATGGCGAAACGGCTGATATATGGACACAGCTTCCGCAAAGCGTTTTTTACCTTGATGATACTGGTGATGTGTACCAATATAACTTCAATCATACATTTGTTGACATCCAGTTTACTATTGAAGGAAATTTCGATCTTACTAATATTGGAGACAATCCCGATCCCACCACAAATCAAATATTTAGAATAGCCGTGGTGCCTGCAGAATTTGCAAAAACAAATCCTTCAATGGACGATCTTTTGGAAGTAATGCAAACCGATGGCTCACAAATTGAAAAAATAGAACTTTAGTATCAAAGTCTTTGTAAACTGTAAGTATTCATTGTTTCCAAAGACAAAGTTGCATATCTAAACATTTCTTAAAAATCAATTTTATATCTATGAAGTCATTCAGTCTATTATGTATCAGTCTATTGTTTTTTAGCTGCAATTCCCCTGCACAAAAAGGCAAGACTCCCGAAAAAGAAACCTTTACCGTAAACAAAACCGATGCCGAATGGAAAGCCCAGCTTTCACCGGAAGAATATAGGGTTTTGCGCCACGAAGGTACGGAACGTGCTTTTTCAAGTGAATTAAATGACAATCATAAAAAGGGCACATACGTTTGTGCAGGCTGTGGAACACCTGTTTTTGAAAGCGAACACAAGTTTGACAGCGGCACAGGTTGGCCCAGTTTTGACCGGGCCATTGAAGGAAACGTTGCCTATTCAACAGATAATAAATTGGGCTATACCCGCACCGAGGAACATTGCGCCGTTTGTGGCGGGCACCTAGGGCATGTTTTTGACGATGGCCCTGAAGAAACCACAGGTAAAAGACACTGTATAAATGGTGTGGCACTAAATTTTATTCCCGACAATGGAGAATCCAAATAAATACCCCGTAACAAAATCTGAAGCCGAATGGCGCGAGCAACTGGGCGAAAAAAGGTACCACATTCTTCGTGAAAAGGGAACAGAATTTCCACGCACTGGGGAGTATAACCTGCATTTTGAAAACGGCACCTATGTCTGCGGAGCTTGCCACACGCCGCTTTTTACAAGCGAAAGCAAGTTTGAAAGCAGTTGTGGATGGCCGTCTTTTGACGATTCTATAGAAGGTGCTGTAGAATATGTGAAAGATACATCACATGGCATGATGCGTACCGAAATTCTCTGCTCCAACTGTGGCAGCCATTTAGGACATATCTTTAATGATGGGCCTACGGAAACGGGACAACGGTATTGTGTAAATTCTCTTTCATTAGGGTTTAATAAGAAATAATATATTAGTTTTAGCTCAAGCTTTCCTTAGCTAATAAATAAAACATCAAATTCCATAAATTTAAACTTTTGGATTTTGATGTTTTTATAATGTTTGAAAGATCGATTTTCTCTAATTTGGCCTTTTTTCTGTCCATCACGACCCCACTCCGATTGATAGCGTTTATCCAATTTTTATTGGCAATCCTTCTATCCATAAACTTTTCTAAAACTTGGGAAAGCAGAAACTCGTGTGGCCATTCATCGACCTGGCGCTTTAAGACTCTATTATAAAGAGAGATTTATAGGCTTGATTAGGGAGCAGCAGTGAAGTATCTATGGGGTATAGTCGGCATGAAGACGGCATAGAATCGGCATAGAGTCGGCTTACAGTCGGCTTACAGTCGGCATACAAATTTCGAAGGTTTGAAATTTGACTTGATAGTGGAGAGACTTGACTATCAAATTTTAAATGTACGACATTCACATAGGGCTTTGCAAATTTTCATCAAAAAAATAAATGTAAGCTTTAATATTATGTTTAAACTTCCTGTAAAGCACTACTTTGATTACGGTTGGAGATTTTTACTCATCCTTAGCCCAGAAAATTTATTTGGAAATAGGAAATATGAATTGAGTAATTCCCTTGGTATTTCGTAAATTCGTTGCTTCAAAAGAAATACACTTAAAATTACATAATGAGTAAATACGACGTAATAGTTTTAGGAAGCGGCCCCGGCGGATATGTAACAGCCATACGGGCTTCACAATTAGGTTTAAAGACCGCCATTGTTGAAAAGGAAAGCCTTGGAGGCGTTTGTTTAAATTGGGGCTGTATTCCCACCAAAGCACTTTTAAAAAGTGCCCAAGTTTTTGAGTATCTAAAACACGCAGACAGTTACGGACTTACCGTAAAGGAGTTTGATAAAGATTTCGGAAAAGTAATTGAAAGAAGCCGTGGTGTTGCCGAAGGTATGAGCAAAGGCGTTCAGTTTTTAATGAAAAAAAACAAAATTGAAGTTATAAACGGCTTTGGAAAAATAAAACCCGGAAAAAAAGTTGACGTGGATGGAAAGGAATATTCCGCAGACCATATAATCATTGCCACCGGAGCCCGATCACGCGAATTGCCAAATCTAAAACAGGACGGCAAAAAGGTAATTGGTTATCGTGAGGCAATGACACTAAAGAAACAACCCAAAAGTATGATTGTTGTGGGCAGTGGCGCCATAGGCGTTGAGTTTGCCCATTTCTACAATTCTATGGGAACCGAAGTAACAATTGTTGAGTTTTTGCCAAATCTAGTTCCGCTGGAAGATGAAGACGTTTCAAAACAATTTGAGCGTTCTTTCAAAAAAGCGGGAATAAAAGTAATGACGAATTCTTCCGTAGAGAAATTGGATACCTCGGGAAAGCTGGTAAAAGCTACCGTAAAAACCTCCAAAGGGGAAGAAACCCTGGAAGCTGAAATCGTTCTTTCGGCAGTAGGAATTGCTTCAAACCTTGAAAATATTGGGCTTGAAGATGTTGGTATCGTTACCGATAAAGGAAAAATAATGGTTAATGATTGGTACCAAACCAACATTCCCGGTTATTACGCCATTGGCGATGTTGTGCCCGGTCCTGCCCTCGCCCACGTGGCCTCGGCAGAAGGCATTACCTGTGTTGAAAAAATTGCAGGCCTTCACGTAGAGCCTATTAATTACGGAAATATTCCAGGTTGTACCTATGCTTCGCCAGAAATTGCAAGCGTTGGTATGACCGAAAAACAAGCCAAGGATGCTGGGTACGAGCTGAAGGTTGGAAAATTTCCTTTCAGCGCAAGTGGGAAAGCAAGCGCCTCTGGTGAAAAGGACGGTTTTGTAAAAGTGATTTTTGATGCCAAAT
The DNA here is from genome assembly GCF_016757735.1 of Aequorivita iocasae. Taxonomy (NCBI): domain Bacteria; kingdom Pseudomonadati; phylum Bacteroidota; class Flavobacteriia; order Flavobacteriales; family Flavobacteriaceae; genus Aequorivita; species Aequorivita iocasae. Next base: position 2,655,061 of record NZ_CP068439.1, on the reverse strand, counting down.
ACGGGGAATGGTTAGGCTGCCACATGATTGGCGCCGGCGTTACCGATATGATCGCTGAGGCTGTTTTGGGAAGAAAACTGGAAACAACGGGCCACGAAGTGCTAAAAGCAATCCACCCACACCCAACGATGAGCGAAGCGGTAATGGAAGCTGTTGCGGATGCCTATGGTGAAGTGATTCACTTATAGATTTGAGTATTGAGTATTGAGACTCTATCGTGATTTAAAATAAAAAACCGCAATATTGCGGTTTTTTTATTCTCACTACTCAATTCTAAGTACTCAATACTATTTCATAAAACTCTGTAAAGCCAATTCATAACTCTGTAACCCGAAACCTACTATTACACCTTTGGCATTTGGGGAGATATAACTTTTATGCCTAAAATCTTCCCTTGAAAAAGTATTGGATATATGTACTTCCACAACGGGCGTGGTTATCGCCTTCACGGCATCGGCAACTCCTACGGATGTATGCGTATAGGCAGCGGCATTTAGAATAATACCGTCGTACGTATAACCTACTTCCTGTATTTTATCAATCAATTCCCCTTCAATGTTGGATTGAAAATAAGAGATTTCTTGGTTTGCATATCTTTTCTGTAGCTTTTCAAAAAAATCATTGAACGTTTCGTTGCCGTAAATATCGTTCTCGCGTTTACCGAGCAGGTTTAGGTTTGGGCCGTTTATTATGACGATTTTCATTTATTATTTTTTTTTAAAGAAAGAAACTTACCATTTCAAATATAGCGCTTTAAACAAAGAGTTTTGGTAAGACTTAAAAAAACCACCCGGCACCTATCATTATTGCCCCTTCATTTATATCATCGGAATAATCGGGATTCGTAAAAGCATACACTCCTTTTACGTTTAGGAACAAATTGATGGGAGTTGTGTATTGAAACCCAAACACACCAGCAAACTCAGGACTCTCACCTGTTGTTTCGCTATACGTGCCGTTTGAGCCTGTACTATAGCTAGCACTAAATGTAAGGTCAACCCCAAGTCGTGGTCCAAAAAGCAAACTAAACTTTTCATTGATTGCATAATTTGCATATACGGGAATTACAATATATACAGGAGAATTTCGCAGTAAAGCATTATCACTACCTTTTCTATACACTTTTACTTCCCGAAGCTGAAAAGTCAGTTCGGGTTGCAGTTTTAATTTTTCAGAAAAAGAAATTTTAAATGCTGCACCTACGGAAGGTCTTACGGAATAGTCATATTCCAAATCAGTATCATTGCCATTGGTTGCAAATGGGAACTCTACGGCAATTACAGGACCTACCTCAAACTTTTTTGTCTGGGCGATTAATGCGGTTGAGTAAATAAAGAATAGAATAAAAAGTAGGTTTAGTTTCATAGTGTGGTTTATGGGTCGCAAATATATCAAAATAAAAAAAGCAGGAATATAGATCCTGCTTTTATATATCGATATGATTCTAATCTAAAAAGAGAATCCCGCTGAAAGTTGCAATAGGCCATTGCGCTGTTTATAACCATCAATATCAAAAGATCCAAAATCGACATCGCCATCATCAGTAATATCTGTTAGACCAATCACATAGCGGGCACTGAAAAATACCCCGTTGTTCAATCGATAAGATGTACCCAATCCAAAGCCAATATCTAACGTATTATAAAAATCCTTTACATCTTCCTCCCCGGATATATCTCCTCTAAAGCCGGACTCCTCGTATTCATTTTTTGCAGAAACTAAAATTCCAAATTGTGGGCCCGCCTCCACACTCAAACCTTCAATAATATAATATTTCGCCATAATGGGAATATTTATATAATCCAATTTTAATTTTTCCTTCCCGATTACCAAACTATCTCCAAAACTGTTATCATATTCAGATTTTGCACCTTGTCCGGAATATAAAAGTTCAGGTTGAATGGAAAATTTTTCGGAAATGGGAATTTCAACCAAACCACCTATGTGAAAGCTTGTACGCCCATCATAATTATCTGTAAAGTCCCCGCCTACCGAGGCGAAATTCACACCAGCCTTTGCACCTATCCGCAATTCCTGGGATTGGGCATTGCTAATAGTCATTACGGCAATTGCCACAAAAAGTAAGAGTTTTTTCATAATTAAAGATTTTAAAGGTTATCTCATTAAAGATAGCTGAAATTTAAAAAAACAAACAAAACAGACCATAAATAAAAAAAGCAGGAACCTTGCCCTGCTTTTTAAAATGGAAAATTCGAAATTTAGAACGAGTAGCCAGCAGAAACCTGGAACACGTTGTTTTGGTTTTTTGCATTCGTATCAGGATTGTCATTTATGTCGGTCAATCCTTTGTTGTAACGCAAACTAAAGAAAACTCCCATTGGAAGTCTATAAGAGGCTCCAATACCAATACCAATATCTGTTGATTTATAAAATTCCTTAATATCTTCAGTTTCATCCCCATTATCAGCATCGGCTTTGACCAAAACTCCAATTACTGGACCTAATTCAGCGCTTAACCCCTGTATTATATGATATTTAGCTAAAATTGGCACATCGATATAGTCTAATTTAATATCGGTATCCCCAGAAGAAAAATCATAATTACTACCTTTTGCTGAATACAAAAGTTCTGGTTGAACGGAAAATTTTTCATTTATTGGTATTTCTACAAGAGCACCAACGTGAAATCCAGTCCGTGAACCGAAGCTGCCAATTCCGAACGTATCATCCCCTCCTATTGAAGCAACGTTAACACCGGCTTTAAAACCAATTCTAAACTCTCCTTGCGCATGTGAGTTCACAAATGCAAAAATTGCAAATGCTGTAAAAAGTAAAATTTTTTTCATAATTAAATTGTTTTAAAATGTTAGTTAATAAAGTCGAAGATAAAAAAAAATCACTTAATTGATTCAATATATTTTTTTAATAAAAAAATATACTAAAAAAGCCACCTAAATAGGTGGCTTAAATTTTCTAAATTTTAAAATATTTTTTTTTAAAGAAACGAATACCCCAATGCCACAGAGAAAACACTGTTTTTACTGTCGCTACCATCAACAACTTTGGTCAATCCAAAATTGTAGCGAGCATCCAAACGCACCCCAAAAGGAAAATCATACCCTGCCCCTACTATTCCAGAAACATCCGTTTTTTCGGCCTCTATTGATTCTTCAATATCACCAAATACTGTTTTTATTTCATCATCAACAATAAAACCAAACTGCGGCCCCGCTTGAATGTTTAGGCCTTGCACTAAATAGTATTTAAGTACCACAGGCACATTCACATATGTTAGGTCAAATTCACCAGCATCAAATTCAGCTCCTTGCTGGGAGTAGAGCAAATCAGCTTGAATACCCACTTTATCGGTAAACTTTATCCCTGCAAAAATACCTGCCTGAAAACCAGTTTTATTGGATAGTCCTGAAGCATCCGTGATATTTGCAAAGTTGGCCCCGGCTTTAATCCCTAAGTCAATTTCCTGTGAAAAAGTTGTGGTTCCAATAAATAATGTAATAACTGCTACAATTAAATTTCTCATAAATTTGGATTTTAAAGTTTTTATTAAAACACAAAGATACCTTTAATCTTATGCCCTAAAATACATTTAGTTTTTTGTTAACTATTGTTTTTAGTGGTAATATAGCAGTATGAAGTGGCAACAGAGTTTAAAGGATTATCAAAACTACTTGCGTTTGGAACGTGGGCTTTCTGAAAATTCCATTATAAATTATTCGCTGGATGTAAAAAAACTGATACAGTGGTTGGAAACCAATCAAGTAAACACCTCCCCAGTTTTTATTTCTGAAGAAACGTTACAGCAATTTATTTATGAGATCGCAAAAAAAGTAAACCCACGCTCCCAAAGCAGGCTTATTTCTGGTTTGAAAGGATTTTTTAATTACCTAATCTTTGAAGATTATCGAAAAACAAATCCTTTGGAACTCATTGAATCCCCAAAACTGGGAAGAAAGCTTCCGGATACATTGGCTGTTGATGAAATTGACGCCCTTATAAATGCCATAGATTTAAGCAACAAACATGGCGAGCGTAACCGCGCAATTCTTGAAACTCTTTATGGCTGTGGCCTACGCGTTTCAGAGCTTACCAACCTAAAGATTTCCGATCTGTTTTTTGATGAAGGATTTATTAAAGTAACGGGAAAAGGCGATAAGCAGCGTTTAGTTCCCATTGGTACAACGACCGAAAAATATATCACTATTTATAGAAAGGAAGTAAGGGTACATCAAGAAATTGATGCCGCCGCCAAGGATACGCTTTTCCTAAACCAGCATGGCAGACCGTTGACCCGCGCCATGATATTCACTATTGTAAAACGTTTGGCTGAAAAAGCAGGAATCCGGAAAACGATAAGCCCGCATACCTTTCGGCATTCTTTTGCCACGCATCTTCTAGAAAATGGTGCCGATCTTCGTGCCATACAAGAAATGCTGGGCCATGAAAGCATTACCACTACTGAAATATATACCCATATAGACCGAACGCATTTGACAGAAATCATCAATCGGTACCATCCAAGAAAATAAGTTGAAGTGCAACACTTCATTAAGGCACAAAACAATGGGTTAAAGTTTCGCCTTGGTTAAAAAAAACCTAAACTTTCCCAAATCTTTCAAATTACAACTGTCCTTTTGTATTTTGAAAAGAAAAACTAAATCAAACAAAAAATGAAAACATTAGAATTTAGCAACGGAGATAAAATGCACGCTATAGGGCTGGGAACATGGAAATCCACTGGCAGCAAAGTTAAAAAGGCGGTGAAAGATGCAATTCACGCAGGGTACCGCCATATAGATACCGCAGCCGCCTACGGCAATGAAGAGGAGATAGGTGAAGCGCTCTCTGAAATATTCGACGAAGGTGAAATATTTCGTGAAGACATTTTCATCACCTCAAAACTCTGGAACGATTCGCATGCCGAAGGACAGGTAAGACCCGCTTTGGAAGAATCCCTTAAGAAACTTAAACTCGATTATTTAGATTTATTTTTAATCCATTGGCCAGTAGCTTTTAGACATGGCGTTGAATTTCCTAAAAAACCTGAGGATTACTTAACTCCTGAGGAAGCGCCAATAATTGAAACTTGGAAACAGATGGAGAAAGCTAAGAAAGATGGCCTTGCACGCCACATTGGGGTTTCCAACTTCAGTGATATAAAATTAAAAGATCTGATCGCCCAAGCGACCATTAAGCCTGAAATGAACCAAGTGGAGCTTCATCCCCTGCTTCAACAGGATGATCTTTTAAAATATTGCAAATCAGAAAACATACATATTACCGCCTATTCCCCCTTGGGTTCTGGAGATCGATCTGATGCCATGAAAGGAAAAGACGAACCCAATCTTTTGGAAATAAAAACAATTAAAGAAATTGCAAGAAAACACAATGCCTCTGCCGGACAAATTCTGATAAGTTGGCATGCGCATCGCGGGAACGCTGCAATCCCCAAATCAACCAGTAAGGAGCACATAGAGGAAAATTTTAAAGCGGCCTCTATAGAACTAGAAGATTCAGATATGAAGGCAATTGCCAAATTGGACGAGCATTATCGATTTATAACAGGAAATTTTTTTGAGGAACCTAGTAAGGGTTATGAAGATATTTATGATGAAAATTCTCCTATTGTTGAAAGTATCAAAAAAGGTATTGATACTGTAAAGAATGTTTTTAAATAATCTAATTTCCTGAATAATAGAAATAAAAAAAGCTCCATTTGGAGCTTTTTTTTATTTCTATACTTGGTCTTATTTTGCAATGTTCACAGCACGTGTTTCGCGAATAACAGTGACTTTCACCTGTCCAGGATAGGTCAGGTCTGTTTGGATTTTTTGTGAAATTTCAAAAGAAAGCTGGGCTGCCTTTTCATCACTCACTTTTTCACTTTCAACCATTACACGAAGCTCTCGCCCTGCTTGGATTGCATATGCTTTATTTACGCCACCAAATCCGAAAGCAATATCTTCCAAATCTTTCAACCGCTGAATATAACTATCCAGCACTTGGCGTCTTGCACCCGGTCTTGCACCGCTGATAGCATCGCAAACTTGAACAATTGGAGAGAGCAATCCGGTCATTTCAATTTCATCGTGGTGGGCTCCAATTGCATTGCAAACCTCTGGTTTTTCTCCATACTTTTCGGCCCATTGCATTCCTAAAAGTGCGTGTGGCATTTCAGTTTCCGTTTCAGGAACTTTTCCAATATCGTGCAACAATCCAGCCCGTTTTGCCAATTTGGCGTTCAGTCCAAGCTCCGCAGCCATTACACCACAAAGTCTTGCCACTTCGCGCGAGTGGTGCAAAAGATTTTGACCGTAAGAAGATCGATATTTCATACGTCCCACGGCTTTTATAAGTTCGGGGTGCAGACCGTGTATTCCCAAATCGATAACGGTTCTTTTTCCCACTTCAATAATCTCCTCTTCAATTTGTTTGGTGGTTTTTTGAACCACCTCTTCAATACGTGCCGGGTGAATACGCCCATCGGTAACCAATTTGTGAAGTGATAATCGCGCAATTTCCCTTCTCACGGAATCAAAACAGGAAAGAATGATAGCCTCTGGTGTATCGTCAACAATAATCTCCACGCCCGTGGCAGCTTCAATGGCGCGGATGTTTCTACCTTCACGTCCAATAATTCTACCTTTTACATCATCGCTTTCAAGATTGAACACAGATACACAGTTTTCCACTGCTTCTTCCGTTCCTATACGCTGAATGGTATTGATTATAATTTTTTTGGCCTCTTGCTGGGCAGTCATTTTTGCTTCTTCCATGGAAGATTGAACATATGCCATTGCCTGCGTCTTGGCTTCGTCTTTCAAGCTTTCCATCAGTTGCGCCTTTGCATCTTCAGCAGAAAGACTGCTAATTACCTCCAACTGTTCCACTTGACTTCGGTGAAGCTTTTCTACTTCGCTCTGCTTTTTGTCGAGTAAGGAAATTCTCTCGTCATAATCGGTCTTTTTTTCTTCAAGCTCAGCATTTAATTTTTTCAATTTTGCAAGTTCGCTGGAAGCTTGTGATTCTTTATCGCGTGTTCTTTTTTCTGCTTCTGAAATCTTTTTATCACGGTTAAGGATTACTTTTTCGTGCTCTGACTTCAGTTCCAAAAACTTCTCTTTAGCCTGAAGAATTTTATCCTTTTTTATGGTTTCGGCTTCTGATTTTGCCTCTTTCAGTATTGAGGATGCGCTCTTTTTTGCTCTTATTATAAGTTGGGAGGCGTTATTGCGCTCGAGTATTTTTGCAATAAAAAAACCAATCGCAATACCAACTATGGCGCTAATTACAATAGTTATGATGTCCATTTTTAGTTGAATTATATGTATAAAAAAAGCCTACATCAATATATTTATTTTGAATAAACTCCTTAAAATGAATGTTTAGGGCTAACAAGCTGGTCAAGTATCCGCTCAAAGACGGCTCGCTTTTACAACTTCAACTCACCCTTTTTAAAGAATTCCTGTTGAGTTTACCAAAAATTAGTATTAATGTAGGCAGTAACCTTATTTAATTTAAAGAACGTTATGATAATTGCTCCTGCAGCAAACGGTCCAAAGCCTTTAGCCTTGTTTCTGTTTCCTGCGTATCTCTTGAATTATCAATTTGCTTTTGCTCTACCTGGGCTGCAAACTGGAGGGCGCACATGGCTAACACATCCTGTTTATCGCGTACGGCATAACTTTGCTCGAACTTCTTAATCATTTCTTCTATCTTTTTGCTTGCCAACCGCAACCCCTCTTCCTGTGAAGGATTAATGGTCAAGGGATAAACCCTGTCTGCAATTGATAGTTTTATTTTTAATGGTTCGGCCATTGTTATATTTTTATTCGGAAAGCTGGCTTATGCAAAGGTCAATTTCCCGAATGAGAGCGTTTATCTTGAGTTTAGTTTCTCGTTTATGCTGGTCGCTGCCGAGCATTGAATTTGCCATTTTTAATGAGTTACATTTTTCGGTCCAAGTTTCAATTTCTTCTTCAAATTGTTGCTGTTTAGACTGTAAAATTTTGAGTTCTTCTTCTAGCGCTACATTGGCCTTGTTTAATTTTTCGTGCCTTTTGAGCAGCTCGCCAATTCTATTTTCAAGAGAATCAACTATTTCAGAAAGATTACTCATTAAAATCTGTGTTCAATACTTCTTTCACAAAGTTAGCATACCATCGTTAATAAGCAAACAGTTTTCCATTATTTTTTGTATTATTGAAAAATAGATACAATAAACCAATTCTCTCCCCTTTTAATTATAGCGTATTCTTATTTTTACACTATGAAGAAAATTTTATCAATGCTACTGCTTTTTGGCGCGGTTGCTTACGGACAGAACGGTATTCCTACAGATTATTTTTCCAACCCTTTGGACATAAATTTAGTCCTAGCCGGAAATTTTGGCGAAATGCGCGCCAACCATTTCCACAGTGGTCTAGACCTTAAAACCGAACAACGTGAAGGGCTGCCGGTATATGCCCCAGCAGATGGTTACGTGAGCCGAATAAATGTGCAGCATTACGGTTACGGAAAAGCGCTCTATATTCTTCACCCCAATGGGTACACCACTGTTTATGGACATTTGCGGAGCTTTGCCGGCGATATTGAAAAGTATGTGAAAGATACCCAGTATAACAAAGAAACGTTTGAACTAGAACTCTTTCCTGATCAAAGCTTGTTACCCGTAAAAAAAGGAGATCTAATCGCTTACACTGGCAATACCGGCGGTAGCGGCGGCCCACACCTTCATTTCGAAATCAGGGATTCTTCACAACGCCCCATGAACCCATTGCTCTTTGGTATAGAAATTCCAGATTCAAAAAAACCTATTGTAAGCGCAATATTCGCTTATCCCATTGGGGAAGATGCACACGTTAACCAAGGTCAAAACCGCACCAAATTGCGGATGATAAAACAAAAGGACGGCAATTACAAAACAGAGGACATTAAGGCTTTTGGGAAGATTGGCTTCGGAATTACTACCTATGACCAGCAAGATGGCGCTTCAAATAAAAATGGCGCATATAGCATTGAGACCCGTTTTAACGGAACCGAAAAATTTAAGGTGCTTTTTGATAAATTTTCCTTTTCGGAAACGCGATATTTAAACCGGTATACAGATTATAATTATTATGAAACCAACAAAAGTATGGTACAAAAGCTCTTCCGCGAAACCAACAATCCGCTGAGCATAATTATAGAGGAAGACGAAAATGGATACATAACAGTTCAAGATAGCCTTCAATCCATTTACACTATTGAGGTCAATGATTTTAATGGCAATCGTATGTATATTTCAGTACCTATTGAAGGTGCAAAGCTTGAAATTTTAGAGCCTAAAAACATTGAGAAAACCGATGATTTCATTTATGCAGACCATGCAACATCAATCACAAAAGGCAAATGGAGTATTTACATTCCGGCAAATAGCTTATATGAAGACACTTATTTGAATATTAAAGACGAAGGTGACGTTCTGAAATTTCACGAAGATTTAATTCCAATCCACAGCAATATTTCAATTACGGCCGATATTTCATCATACAATGAAGCTGACCGCGATAAGCTTTATATAGGAAGGCTTAACTATCGCGGACAGCCCTACTATACTTCCACCACCCGAAATGGGGATAAGCTTACCGCCAAAACACGCACCTTTGGAAGCTATACTATTGCTTCAGACACAAATGCACCCACTATAAAACCCGTAAATTTTTCAGATGGAAAATGGATCAGCAACCAAAATTTTCTACAGCTAAAAATTACGGACGATCTTAGCGGAATTAGTTCCTATCGGGCTACTATCAATGAAAAATTCATTTTGATGGAATATGATTACAAAAAAGACGTTCTAACTTATAATTTCAATGATAACGTAAATCTAGAAACAGAAAATAATTTGAAAGTTATTGTAATAGATAATGTGGGAAATAGTGCTACATTTGAAGCAAAATTTTTCAGAAAACAACCCTAACCCTTGCTTTTGAAAACAATTAAACTACCGCTTACACTCCTTTTCTTTTTTTTCGCAACCGTTGTATTTGCCCAAAAGGCAACCGTACGAGGAGTCATTCTGGATGAAAATAACACACCGCTTGCCGGTGTAAACGTAACATATGAAGACCAGGGAACTATTTCCGATTTAAATGGTTATTATCTTTTGGAAATTCCCTCAGACCAAGAGGTGGTTGTTATTTTTTCCCACGTTGGTCATAAAAATGCCAAGCTTCGTTTTAATTTAAGTCCAAATGAGGATTACGAATTGAATCCAGTATTAAAAATTGATGTAGAACAAATTCCCGAAGTCGTTATTTCGGGTCGTGAAAACAAACGCGTGGAAGGTGTTACCACCATTTCACCAGAAGTAATACGAAAAATGGTTGGCGCCAATGCTGGAGTAGAAAATCTTCTGAAATCGCTCCCAGGCGTTAACGGCAACGATGAACTGAGCACACAATATGCCGTTCGCGGCGGGAACTATGATGAAAACCTTGTTTACGTAAACGAGATTGAAGTTTATCGTCCTTTTCTTATAAGAAGCGGGCAACAGGAAGGTTTAAGCTTCGTAAACAGCGAGCTTACAAGTAATGTGGAATTTTCCGCTGGAGGGTTTCAGGCCAAATATGGCGACAAACTTTCCTCGGTTTTGGATATAACCTACCGTCGGCCTGTTGATTTTGGCGCATCGGTAGATTTGAGCCTTTTGGGCGCAAGTGGTTCCGTTGAAGGAATTTCAAAAAATGGGCGACTTTCTGGAATTCTCGGAATTCGTTATCGCGATAACAGTTTATTGGTCAACGCAAAGGAAACCGAAACAAACTACAGACCTAAATTTGCAGATGCACAGACTTATCTTACCTATAAATTCACCAATAAATTTGAATTAAGCTTTTTGGGCAATGTGTCGCTAAACGAATACAATTACAGACCCTTAACAAGGCAAACAAACTTTGGAACGATTACAGATCCTATCGCGCTGCTAGTTTTTTATGAAGGCCGGGAAGAAGATCGATACAATACCTACTTCGGCGCATTAAAATCTACTTGGGTAGTTTCAGATAATTACACTGCAAAATTTATTGGTTCGCTTTACCAAACTACAGAACAGGAATATTATGATATTCTTGCGGAATATCGATTGGGAGAAGTAAATACTGAAATTGGAAGCGAAGATTTGGGCACGGTAGAATTTACGCGCGGCATTGGGAGCCAACTTACCCACGCACGGAATGATTTGGACGCATTGATTCTTAACGTAGAGCACAAAGGAAATCTTTCATTAGATGAAAACAATATCGAGTACGGCATAAAGTACACTCACGAAGACATTCGCGATCGGGTTCAGGAATATGAAATTATTGACTCGGCAGGGTTTTCCATCCGTCCGCCTATATTTCCACCGAACGATCAACCGTATGCAGCAGATACATCTCCAATTGTACCATATACCAACGTTCGTGCACAAAACGATACCCAAATAGATAGAATATCGGGCTATGCTCAATGGAGCAGAAAAACCAGTCTTGGCAATAGCGAACTTTGGCTAAATGCGGGTGTTCGTGCACATAATTGGACCGTTAGTGGTAAGGATATAACAAGTACCACACAAACCGTTTTTAGTCCTCGGGCCCAAGTTGCTTTAAAACCGGATTGGGAAATGGACATGCTTTTCCGCCTATCGGGCGGAGTGTATCATCAACCTCCATTTTATAGAGAATTACGGGATTCTACCGGAACCGTTCGCCCAGGTGTGGAAGCGCAGAAATCCATTCATATTGTATTCGGCAATGATTACAGCTTTAAAATGTGGGACCGTGCCTTTAGGCTCAATTCTGAGATTTATTACAAGCATCTAACCGATGTGAACCCATACACCTTGGAAAATGTTCGCATTCGCTATCGCGCCAATAACAGTGCAGTAGCATACGCTTACGGACTTGATTTGCGCTTGGCCGGGGAGTTTGTGCCCGGAACGGAAAGCTGGTTAAGTTTTGGATATTTAAAAACCGAGGAAAATATTAACGATCGCGGGTATATTTTTCGGCCAACAGACCAACGTTTGAAGTTTGGGATGCTGTTCCAGGATTATGTAAAAGTAATTCCATCGCTTAAAATGTACTTAAACCTTACTTATAATACGGGGCTTCCCGGTGGTTCACCAAGTTATGCAGACCCTTACGACTACCAAGTTAGGCTGCCAGATTATAAACGTGCAGATCTTGGCGTAAGCTACGTTATTGTTGACGATACAAAACTTAGGGAAAGTGGTTGGCTAAAACCTTTTAAGGAATTTTCAATCGGTGCAGAAATATTCAACATCTTTGATGTGCAAAACTCTATCACAAACACATTCGTAAGAGATGTTTACACCAAAGTTCAATACTCAATCCCGAATTACTTAACACCACGTGTTTTTAACGTAAGGCTTACGGCAAAATTTTAGGCAGATATTGAATGACAATTTTCTCTTTTGGATTAGATTCCTTCGGAGATAAATTCCTTTAAAACATCAACCACATAATCTACCTCTTCTTTTTTATTGAAGCTGGAAAAAGAAAATCGAATGGAAGGTTTGCTCAAATCCTCTTCGGAAAGAATTTCATTCAAAACGTGCGAACCACCTTCTGCCCCGCTTTGGCAAGCGCTTCCTTTGCTGCAGGCTATTCCTTTTAAGTCCAGTTGAAACAATAATAACATTGCCTTTTCTGTGGAAATGGGCAAACACACATTTAGAAGTGTATAGGTGCTGCGCTCATTATCGTCACAACTTCCGTTAAATTTTACCCCAGGAATATTTTTTGAAAGCTCTTGCTTAAAATAATCTTTCAAGCCCATGATGTAATTTCGCTCCTTTTCGAGTTTATGGTATGATAGTTTTAGCGCCTCCGCCATGCCTGCGATGGCATACACAGCTTCTGTACCTGCACGCAGACCGCGTTCCTGTTCGCCTCCATGTATGAGTGAACGCAACCCAGAATTTTTCCTAACAAAAGCAAAGCCAGCTCCCTTAGGCCCATGAAATTTATGCGCAGCGGCGGCGGCAAAATCAATTGGTATTTCCTTAAAATCAAGTTCAAAATGCCCAACGGATTGTACCGTATCACTATGAAAAAGAGCTTTGTATTCTTTACACAGATGTGAAACCTTCTTCAAATCCAAAAGGTTTCCCACCTCATTATTAACGTGCATCAAACTTACCAAGTTTTTTTCTGAAGAAGCTGCTAAAAGATTTTCCAAATGAGCATAATCAACATGCCCGCATTTGTCCAATTTTACAAACTCAAGCTGGATATTGTATTCATCCTTTAACCATTCCAATGTATGCAAAACCGCATGATGCTCAATCCTGCTGGAAATGATGCGCCTTACACCAAGGTCGCGTACGGCACTGCAAAGAATTAAATTATCGGCTTCCGTCCCACCAGATGTAAATATAATTTCGCTTGCAGAAACATTTAAAAGCTTTGCGATTTCCTTGCGGGCATTTTCAAGCAATGATTTTGATGATCTACCGTAAGAGTGTGTAGATGAAGGGTTTCCGTATTCAGTTTTTAAAACCTCTGTAATGCAGGTAATAACATCGTCGCGCAATTGGGTAGTTGCTGCGCTATCAAAATATACTTTCTTCATTGGTTATTTTTTATAAAAACCGGCAAGTGCCGAGTTTTATTTGAAGCAGGGCTCTTCCTCTATTTCGGTTCGCAAAAATACATATTAAAACAGTTTTGTCGGCATTTCAGTTAAAAAGAATTGCGTTACTTTGTAAACCGACGATGACTTTTAAATTTACGATGAAAAAGATTTTCCTGATTTTGGTTGCCTCCTTTATTTTCACAAGCTGTGATGACGGCGATATTATTATAACAACCTTCAATTTTGACGATGCCTCATTGGAAGTGTGTGGCGAGCTTGGAGACTATGTTTTCTATAAAATAAATCCTGAGGCACGGGAAAGCCTCTCGCTTAAATTGGGTGTTACCGATAGTTTATACAGAGCACAGGGCACGGCATCCTATACCTTAAATGGGACTGCTAACTTTGTAAACTATAGAACCTACGATGGCGATCTGACCGATGATTATTTCTGCCAAAGTGTGCCCCCTACTTCCCCAAATGTTACCGCAAACTACGTTGCTACCGATGGTACTGCAGAATTTACAACAGTTTTTGATTTTGACGATAACGATGGCGTGGATGCAGATGATGAATTTGACGGTGATACTGATGGAGACGGCATACCAGATTTATATGATGTAGACGATGATGGCGACAACGTACCCACGGCACTTGAACTTGATATTGAAAACGCTGATGGCGACAACAATCCCTTAACTAGTCCATTAGACACTGATGGCGATGGAATCCCCAATTATTTAGACCCTGATGATGATGGTGATGGCATCCTAACCCGTGACGAAGATAAAAACATGGATCTTGATCCCAGAAACGACGTTACAGACACTACAGCAGGTGCAGATTATCTTAACCCTGAAATAGCAATAGACTATCAAGTAAACCTGTATCGTGAGCACACATATACCATTTCCAAAAGTGCGGAAATTGTTCTGAAAAATGTAGTGTTGGTAAGTGGGGACGAAACCATTACCCAAGAAACATTGGATATGGGAATGCTTCTAAATATAAAAACAGTAAACAAAACCACCACGCCAGAATTCTAATCTGCAAACCTTAGTTTTTAGCAAGAATAGATCAAAAAGAAATATAAGTTAATTTTCTTTCACTATTTCACATTCTGAAAAATGTAAACTTCAGTTGCTCCACGACCGTACTTTTTATAGTCTGCATCATAAAACTTTATGTTTTCGTAACGGTTAAAGAGATATTCCAGTTCTGTCCTAAGTACACCTTCGCCTACCCCATGAATGAAGACAACTTTTTGAATGCGTTTTGAAATGGCAAAATCCAATTGCCTTTTTGCGGTGTCTAACTGAATAGTCAACATTTCATAATTATCCAATCCGCGGGTTTTTGGCACCAACTGGTTTATGTGCAAATCTACCTCCATAGGCGGTAAGTTGCGTTCTTTGGACTTGATGCGCTGGGTTTTTCCAGGCTTTTTTTGTTGTTTTTCTGAAATTATAGCCTCCACGTCCATCTGCGCAAGTTCGCGTTTTGATAACGAACCGTCCACAACAATAAGTTCATTTTTTAAAAAAACCAGTTCAAAGCCATCGGTGGTCAGAATAGCTACCTCATTCCCTTTCACACCAGTAACAACGCCAGAAATGGCATCATCCAAAACAGAAACTTTATCACCAATTTTCATATGAAATATTATAAACTCTTTTAAAAAAAAACGCACTATTTAATGCCCATAAATACCTCTAAACTAAAATTTTACGTATTTTAGGGCAAACATCTCAATATATTAAATATTATTTTTAAATTTAAACCGTGAAAAAAGGCTTTTTTGCCCCACATCAAAGCTTTTAAAAACCGTAAAAATATGAAAAACCTACTACTCTTTTCAAGTTTACTATTAACTACTGCTGGTGCTTTTGCGCAGTTATCCGTGAAGCCTAATACCAATTCTGGCACAGATAGCTATGTGTATGTAAATGATGAAGTTCTCTATGTTACTGATTATGTGAATTTAACAAGAAACGGAACTGCTAACGATACCGAGGCCAGTATTTATTTGCGAAATAATGGACAGTTAATACAAGGCGGAACTACTTCTAACAACAGTGGAGACGGTCAACTTTCAGTGCAACAAAATACACCTGAAACCAATGCCTGGGCTTATTATTATTGGTGCTCGCCAATTGGAAATCCAGGAAACATTGGTTCACCAAATCCTACAGGCAATAGAAGTTTTGGTGTTAATTTTTTATATGAACCCAATGCTAGTAGTTTAACTGGCGCTAGTAAGGTTAATATAACAACGGGACGTGATGGTCTGGACACTACTACGCCCATAACTGTATCTACCCGTTGGCTTTATACGCATCCTCAACCCGGAACTGAGGCCGAAGGACATTATATACGCATGAATAGTGGAAACAATGCGCCTCCCGGTTTTGGCTTTACTATGAAAGGCGTTGGGCTAAGTGCTCCAGGGGGAGACCAAGTTTATGAATTTAGAGGAAGACCCAATAATGGAAATTTTTCCATTCCCGTAGCCGCACCTGTTGCAGGGGTTCCTCAGATGACACTGAGTGGAAATCCTTATCCATCCGCAATGGATTTAAATAAGTTATTTTATGACTTACCTGATAATAATGAACTTTCAACATTTTGGTATTATGATGAAGACCGTACCGTAGCTTCACACTATTACTCACAAAAGCCTTTCGGTTATGGTGTTTATACCGTGGGTCCTGAAGATACTGATAATGACCCTTATGATTTAGATAATTTAGGAACATACTCAGCGGCACCATTTTATTATTATACTGCCGCTGGAGGGACCACAGGAGGAGCTGGATCTAGTACCAATAGTGACGACAACAAACGTTTCGCTCCTATAGGCCAAGGAATAATGTTTGTAGGTAATGCAACTGGAAATGTTGAAATAAAAAACTCATACAGAGTATTTTATAAAGAAGATACCGCCGGTTCTGTATTTCAAAGACCCGAGGGGAGTTCTGCTGACCAGACTTCCGAAAATGAAGATTTAAACCGCACCGATCCTACTACTGCAAGACCGGACTATCGTACCCCAAGCATCCGCATTTGGTCAATCTTTGACGAAGCCGTAACCAGAGATATGGTTATAGCCTTTTATGACCAGGCTACCGATGGTTACGATCGCGGATTGGACGGCTTGAGCGCACAAGATTTACAGACTGATGCTTATTTCCCAATCGGTGACGATAATAATCGCAAGCCTTATGTTATTAATGGTATTAAATATGAGCAATCAAAACAAGTTCCTATCGCTTTTAAAATAAAAAATCAGAGCAAAGTTGATATTAAGGCAGTTGAAGAAATTAAAAAGCCTTATGAACACGCCTATCTGTTTGATCGTGTAGAAAATAACTATCAGCAAATAACCGGAGGCCGTAGTGCAACATTAAATCTACCTGCTGGCAGATATGAAAACAGGTTTTTTATTGTTTTCCGTAATGCAAACGTAATTCGCGATGTTCCTGAAACTGAATTGGAGACTAAAAAAATTGTTTTGGACAATGTGACTCTATTTCAAAATAATCCAGTTCAACAACTTGAAATCAACAACCCGGAAGGTTATATTATAAAGTCTGCATCTGTCTATGATATGAATGGAAAACTTGTAATTTCCGAATCAAATCTGGGCGCAAACAATAAGTACAGTTTTTATACGGGTAATTTAAGTGATGGTGTGTACTTGGTAAAACTAATGACTGCAGATGACATTGCTATTGATTATAAAGCCATCGTTCATAATAAGTAAATCATAATCTGTATGTTCCTAAAGGGCATAGAAGATTATATGATTCCTTGTATAAACAAGAAAATCTTCGGTATAGAATGTTTGGGCTGTGGCATGCAACGTGCGACAGCCCTTCTTTTTTCCGGTCAGTTTGAGGCGGCCTTTAAAATATATCCAGCCATTTATACTATTTTTCTGCTGCTGGCTGTAATTTTGTTTAATTTTTTTGTGAAATTTAAATTTGATTATCATTTAAAAATTGGACTTATACTTCTGAATGCCCTTGTGATGATAATAAGTTATTTCATCAAAATGAGCCATTTTATGTAACTTATTGAAAAACAGTTTTAATTTTTTTGCTACATTTAAATTCACATCTAAATTATTGGAAAACATGGAACAACAAAAACTACCCAACGCAACCTTAATTCTCGTCTTTGGAATTATTTCTATTGTAACCTGTTGTTGTTATGGACTAGGTCTTATTTTTGGAATTGTTGCTATTGTAATGGCCGGCAAAGCCACTAAAGTCTATATGGCCAATCCAGAAATTTATACAGGCTATCAAAATGTTAAAACTGGAAAAATACTTTCCATTATTGGAATTATTCTCAGTGCAATTTATTTGGTATATGTAATCTACCTCTTTTCCACTTTGGGAATGGAAGGTATTATGAATATGAATGAAGAGCTTATGAAAGAATACGGTATGTAGCCATCAACACAATAAAAAAGCGGCCTTTGGGCCGCTTTTTTATTTAAAATTTTCTTAGCAAAAAGTTACTCAAAGGTCTTTAACGTTTCAATTATGATAGAAACACATTCCCGCAACTGTGTCTCGTTCATTACTAAAGGAGGTGCAAAACGAATGATGTTACCGTGGGTAGGTTTTGCAAGCAAACCATTGTCACGCAGCTTTAAACAAATATTCCAGGCAGTATCGCTGTCTTCAGAATCATTTATTAAAATAGCGTTCAGCAAGCCTTTTCCACGAACCAATTTTGCAATATTGCTTTTTTCAATATACATATTCAGTTCGTTTCGGAATATCTGTCCAAGATTTTCAGCATTTTCGGCAAGTTTTTCATCTTTAACTACACTTAGTGCAGCTATTGCAACGGCAGCCGCCACAGGGTTTCCACCAAAAGTGGAACCGTGATTTCCAGGTTTTATTACATTCATCACATCATCATTGGCAAGAACCGCAGAAACCGGATAAGCGCCGCCACTCAAGGCTTTACCCAAAATTAAGAGATTGGGCTTAACGTTTTCGTGGTCAACAGCAAGTAATTTACCGGTACGGGCAATACCTGTCTGTACTTCATCGGCAATAAAAAGCACATTATGTTTTTCGCACAAGGCCTTTGCTTTGCTTAAATAGCCTTCCGAAGGTACGTAAACTCCAGCCTCCCCCTGAATGGGCTCTACAAGGAAACCTGCGATATTTTTATTGCTTTCCAAATGCTTCTCAAGTTGCTCAAGATTGTCGTATTCTATTTTTATGAAACCTTTGGTATAGGGCCCAAAATTTTTACGTGCCACAGGATCGTTACTAAAAGAAATAATGGTGGTAGTCCTTCCGTGAAAATTATTTTCGCAAACTACTATTTCTGCTTCATTTTCATCAATGCCTTTTTTTTCATAAGCCCATTTTCTACATATTTTCAAGGCAGTTTCCACTGCTTCGGCACCCGTATTCATTGGAAGTAACTTATCGAAATTAAAAAACTCACAGGCAAATTTTTCATACTTTCCAAGCATATCATTATAAAATGCACGTGAAGTAAGCGTCAACTTTTTTGCCTGTTCAGTCATTGCACCCACAATTTTTGGGTGGCAATGTCCTTGGTTAACCGCAGAATAGGCCGAAAGAAAATCGTAGTATTTCTTACCTTCCACATCCCAAACATACACACCCTCTCCCCTGCTCAAGACTACTGGCAATGGGTGATAGTTATGGGCTCCGTATTTGTTTTCTAAATCGATAGCTTTTTGTGAAGCTGTTTGCTCTAAGACTGACATAAAATTGTAAAAATTTGAAGTAAAAAAGTTTTGATTCCTACTTAATGGAGAGAAATCACCCTAGGGGTGCAAATTACTAAAATAATCCCACATTTTTTGAAGCTTCAAAAGGTTTTAAAAGTTCCATTTATACTATTTTTGCGCCTATGGGAAGACGAAACAACAGAGTACTTTTTGAAAATATTGAGGTAATTGATGCGGGAGCAAAAGGAAAAGCCGTGGCAAAGGCCCCGGATGGAAAAGTAGTTTTTATTGACAACGCTGTACCCGGCGATACCGTTATTGTACAGACCCATAAAAAGCGAAAAGCATATTATGAAGGCTCTGCAATTACGATTACAAAATATTCCGAGAAAAGAGTCGAGCCTGTTTGTCCACATTTCGGAACCTGCGGGGGTTGCAAATGGCAAAATATGGGCTATGAGCACCAACTTTTTTTTAAGCAAAAAGAAATTGAACAAAATTTAAAGCGTATCGGCAAAGTAGAATTACCGGAAATTAAACCTATTCTGGGTTCCGAAAATCAATATTTCTATCGCAACAAGATGGAGTTTTCCTTTAGCGATAACAAATGGCTGACTTTGGAACAGATTAAAAGCGATAAAGTTATTGAAAACCGAAATGCTTTGGGATTTCATATTCCTGGAATGTGGGATAAGATTCTGGATCTCGATATCTGTTATCTCCAAGCCGATCCAAGTAACGCCATCCGCGATTTTATAAAAGCCAAAGCCGAAAAATTAAATCTTTCTTTTTTTAACACTCGAAATCAGGAAGGTTTTTTAAGAACACTGATGATACGTACTTCTTCGACGGGCGAAATAATGGTTTTGGTCCAGTTCTTTCACGAAGATGAAGAAAACAGAAATTTACTTTTAAGCGCTGTTGCAAAAGAATTTCCACAGATTACTTCCCTGTTATATGTAATCAATTCAAAAGGGAATGATACGCTATATGATCAAGATATTAAACTTTTCTCCGGAAGAGACCATATTTTTGAGGAAATGGAAGGTTTGAAATTTAAAATAAACGCCAAATCCTTTTACCAAACGAACAGCGAACAAGCCTACGAGCTTTATAAAATAACCCGTAATTTTGCCGAGTTAAGTGGTAAGGAACTGGTTTACGATCTTTATACGGGAACGGGAACAATTGCTCAATTCGTCGCCAAAAAAGCCAAAAAGGTGATTGGTGTTGAGGCAGTCCCCGATGCTATTGAAGCTGCCAAAGAAAACGCGCAATTAAACAATATTCAAAACGTTGAATTCTACGTGGGCGACATGAAAAAAGTTTTTAATGAGGAATTTATCAATACCCACGGGAAACCGGATGTTGTTATCACCGATCCGCCCCGCGACGGGATGCATGCTGATGTGGTTTCGCAATTACTGAACTTGGGCGCTCCTAAAATTGTTTACGTAAGTTGCAATAGCGCAACCCAAGCGCGTGATTTGGCGCTTTTGGATTCAAATTATAAGGTTTTGAAAGTACAGCCTGTAGATATGTTTCCACAGACCCATCACGTAGAAAATGTTGTACTTTTGAAAAAACGAGAATCATAAACATGATCAAAAAAATAATTGCATCCATACTTATAATCTTCACCTTTAAAGGCTGTACAAAAGATGATATTTGCCCACCAGATACCGCAACTACGCCAAATTTAATCATCAATTTTAAAGATATAACAAATCCTGCCAATGCAAAGAAAGTTAATTTGCTATCGGTAATTACAAATAATATTGACTCTGTTGAGGTTGTAAAGCTTGCAAACACAGATTCTATAGCAATCCCCCTGAACACAAATTCCGACACCACTAACTATCTTTTTAAAAGAAGCATTGTTTCAGGAAGCGATACCATTAAGAATTTTGATAAAGTAAGGTTCGTTTACCAACGCCGCAATTTATATGTTACCCGCGCCTGTGGTTACAAAAGTGAATATTTTAATTTGGATAAAAATTTAGAAGAAGAAGGAGCCGAGAATTGGATTCAGGAAATTATACTACTAAGAGATACCGTTAATGATGAAAATAGCGCCCATATTACTGTGCTGCATTAGTATTTTTTGCGGTACGCACGCAAGCGTGGCGCAAAACAATAAAGAAAATGCAACTGACACGGTTCCGAAAATTGAAAAGTATGGCATTCGTGTGGGTGCAGATCTTGCAAAACCGTTGCGAACTTTAATTGAAGACGGCTATTCCGGTTTTGAAGTGATGGGCGATTTCAGGGTGACCAAAAAGTTTTATGCCGCTGTGGAATTGGGGAACGAATCGAAAGATTGGGTAGAGCCTTACGTTTCGTCAAAAACCAATGGAAGCTACGCCAAAATAGGTTTTGATTACAATGCATATGAAAATTGGTTGGGAATGGAAAATGCAATCACACTTGGTTTACGGTACGGTTTCTCAACCTTTAAACAAGAATTACTGAGTTATAGAATCTATACGGATAATCCCGCCTTTCCTGCGGAAACTATTAATGACCCCCAGGAATTCAGTGGTTTGAACGCGCATTGGGCTGAATTTATTTTGGGAATTAAAACTGAAATAGTAAACAATCTTTACCTGTCCATAAATGTTCAACTAAAAAGAAAAATCTCAGAAACCGAACCAGATAATTTTGCTAACCTATATATTCCCGGTTTCAACAGAACGTATGATTATAGTGAGTTTGGGGTAGGTTATGTATATTCAGTTTCATATTTAATTCCTATCTTCAAAAAGAAAGAGGTTTCCCAAGAAAAATCAGAATAGCAGAAACCTATTAATAGTTTTTATCACTGCTAATTGTCAAATGCTCACTGTTTACTTGCCTTCCTACTGCCCTCATACATTTCATAACGTACAAGTTTAGATTCTAACTTTCCATTAAAAAGCTTTATCTTTTTTGAAGGTCGAAGCCCCACAAATTTCAAAGCCTCCATATTTGAAGTAATCATCCAAGCCTGTGTACCAGGATAACCACGTTTTAAAGTGTTACCAATAGAACTGTAAAATGTTTCCACATCCTTCACGGAAATACGCTCATCATACGGTGGATTGAAAACGATATAAAGCGGTTTATCATTTTCCTTTTCACTTTCAAAGAAATCCTGTTGCTTTACATCAATAAAATCCTGAAGGTTTGCGCTTTTTATGTTTTCCTTTGCCTTTTTTATAGCCACTGGATCTGTGTCAAATCCATAAATTTTATGCGGAAAATCCCGAACCTTTTTTAATGCGGCTTCTTCAATCTTTTCGTAAAGATCTACATCAAAATCTGGCCAAGTCTCAAAACCGAATTCTTCACGGTTTAAGTTTGGGGGAATGTTGCAAGCTATCATTGCCGCTTCCGTAAGGATTGTTCCTCCCCCACACATGGGATCCAGAAAATCGCACTGCCCTTGCCAGCCCGAAAGCATAAGCACACCTGCTGCCAGCACCTCATTTATGGGTGCCAATGTACTTTCAACTTTATAACCACGTTTATGTAGTGATTCCCCCGAACTGTCTAAGGAAACGGTACAAATATTTCTGTCAATATGAATATTTATACGAAGCGTAGGGTGGTCTAAATCTACATCAGGCCGTACCCCTTCCCTATCTCTAAATCTGTCTACAATAGCATCTTTCGTTTTAAGGGCAATGTATTGCGAATGTGTGAAAACATCGGAAAAAACAGTTGCGTTTACGGCAAGAGTACCTTTCACGTCCATAAAGTTTTCCCACGGCATCTCATAAATCTTTTTATATAGATCTTCCTCAGTAAAAATATTGAAGGCTGTAATCGGTTTCAATATTTTAATGGCCGTGCGGCAGCAAAGATTTGCTTTGTACATAAATCCAGTATCGCCTTCAAAGGAAACGTTTCGCGTACCAATCTCAATAGAAGAAGCGCCCAATTGGCGAAGTTCCTGTGCCAGCAGTTCTTCCATCCCAAAAAGGGTCTTGGCAACCATTTTAAAATTCTTTGTCATAATAATTAAACAGATTTCCTGCAAAAATACAGTATTTTAGCAGGGCGAAACGATAACTATGCAAAAAGAAAAAGACAACTGGTACGCTTCGTGGTTCAACACTCCTTATTACCACATACTTTACAAAGACCGAAACCACAGGGAAGCGGCACTTTTTATGAACCAGCTTACCGAATTTTTAAACTTGAAACCAGCAGATTCTATCTTGGATTTGGCCTGTGGCAAAGGGCGCCATGCAAAATATCTGTATAAGCAAGGTTTTGATGTTACGGGCGTAGATCTTTCCAGAGAAAGCATTCAGCACGCAAAACAATATGAAAAACCGGGCCTTCACTTTGAAGTCCACGATATGTGCTTACCCTATCCGAAAAAATTTGATGCGGTTTTTAATCTTTTTACCAGTTTTGGATATTTCGAAAACGAAGTAGACAATCTACGTACCATTAAGTCCATAAAAGCTGAGTTAAACCCCAATGGCTGTGGTGTAATTGATTTTCTGAATGTGGAATTGGCAATTAAAAATTTGGTTGCCAGTGAAAAGAAAAAAGTGGGCGACATCCTATTTCATATTGAAAAATATTTAGAAGATGGATATATCGTAAAAAAAATAAGATTCTCTGACAAAGGCGAGGATTATCTCTTCACCGAACGCGTAAAGGCATTGACTTTAACAGATTTTCAAGAATATTTTGAAGAAGCTGCTATTGAACTTAAGCATACATTTGGTGATTATCATTTAAATAAATTTGACAAAAAGAGTTCCGAACGCCTAATATTAATTTTTAATTGATGAATTATTTATTGCTTTTCCTTTCAGTTGCATTTGGTTATGTAATTGCATTATTTCTTAAGAAAAGAGAATTGAGGAATATGGAAGTTTTTCTTGCTTTTAGTGGAGCTTTCCTTTTATCAATTACTGTATTTGAATTATTGCCAGAGGTTTTTGAAACACCATCAAAAAACATTGGTGTTTTCATAATGATAGGAATTTTATTGCAAATATTCCTTGAATTCTTCTCCAAAGGGGCAGAACATGGGCACGTGCATCTACATTCCGAAAACAAGCATTTTCCTTGGATCTTATTTATAAGCCTCAGTATTCATGCGTTTATAGAAGGTTTTCCAATTTCGGAAGAAAATAATCTGATGATCGCAATTATCATCCATAAAATTCCGGTAGCAATTATTCTTTCTTTCTTTTTCATAACAGCCGGCTATCGTAGGTCCACAACATTATTATTTTTATTCTTTTTTGCATTGATGACCCCCCTGGGAAATTTTATTTCTAAAAACTACGATATTGTTCATTTATATGAAACTGAAATAACTGCAGTTGTAATTGGTATCTTTCTTCATGTTTCAACCACGATACTTTTTGAAAGTTCAAAAAATCACAAATTTAATCTTACCAAAATGACAGCTGTAGTTGTGGCAGTACTTATAGCGTATTTATTATAAAGTAAATCTTTCTATTATTGCTGAAAAAATACGAACACATTTAATTTTCTGAATGTTTTAACTCCGGATTATTGGTATAAATAACTTTTTTTCAGAATGTTAAAAAAAAAGCTGCCACTTATTGGCAGCTTTTTTTTAACATTACTTCAAATTATTATTCTTTAATAATATTAATCGTCTTTTTAGCTTCATTTGCACTCAGGGTTATTAAGTAAATTCCCTTTGGCAAAAAGGTTAAGTTTAATTCAACTTCAGAATTTTGTGGGTGCAAAACAAGTA